>JAAENC010000485.1 GCA_024224815.1 Chloroflexota bacterium | reverse complement strand
TCATTGTAGAATTACCAACTGCAGAAACAGCATTTTTATTTTGCAAATAAATATTGAAATTATATGTGTAACATTTTTTGAGATGATTATATTATAAAACAAATAAAAGATTTAAACAATGGTTGGTGATGAAATTTGTAGACAGACTGACGTGGTTAGCAAAACAAAACGTGGAATAGAATTTCAACATTTGATGAATGACAAGAAATTTCTGGAAAATAAAAATTATTTTTTAGGTGAAACTAAAAAGGAAGCTTGTAAAATGTTCAGATTTGTTGATCTCATCATTTCAAATGTCCAGTTTGTTGCAAATGTCCTCTACCGATTTCTCGAGAAAAAGTCCGGCCGCGCGGGACAGCACATACATGGACATTGATTTGACTGAAACAACATCTCCTCTACAAGACTACACCATCCATTTTGACTGTTTGTACGTATATTCTATGTGATATGATAATTAGTGGATATTATGGTCATATTTTCTGCTGTGTATAAATCTTGAAAAGTAGCTATCCAAATCAAAACCTAACTTCTAGAGAAAACATTCAAACCATCCACAAAAAACAAAATGCTTTTACATCGATTGAAATTGAATATTTTTATCTCCTCTGCAAGACTACACCATCCATTTTGACTGTTTGTACGTAT
>JAAENC010000484.1 GCA_024224815.1 Chloroflexota bacterium | reverse complement strand
TGCCCGCCCTCGTACCGAGTGTCAGTCGTGGAACCCGCCTCCAGGATCAGGTCGCCACCATCGAAGCCTGTGCCACTGTCACCAGCCCCGATGCTCACCTGGCCAGGCTCACCTGACGTCGATGCTCCGCCCTCGATCACAACGCTCCCGCCGGTCCCAGCGCCGGATGAGCCACCAGCAATGCTCACAAAGCCGCCCAGTCCAGATGCGGTCGACCCGCCGGAAATGCTCACAAGACCGCCCGTCGAAACTCCAGACCCGGCCTGCATCAGCAGAGTGCCGCCGACTGACCCAGCAAACGTTGATGACCCGGAGCTCACGGACACCGACCCGCCCGGCCCGCTGTCCGTCGACCCCACGCCCACCGACACCGACCCCGCAGCACCGCTGCTCGCCGCACCAGTCGACACAACCACGCTCCCGGCCGTGCCCGCCGTGGACGCGCCGCTCAGCACCGACACCGCACCCGACGCACCCGACTGCGTCGTGCCCGTCGACAGCGTCAGCCACCCGCTCACGCCCGCAGACGAAGCGTCAGACGACGACACCACAACGTGACCCGACGACGACGACGACCCGGCGCC
>JAAENC010000483.1 GCA_024224815.1 Chloroflexota bacterium | reverse complement strand
CTCAAAAGCAGCTGGCTATAAAAAGTTTGAAAAAATCTCCAAAAAAATGGGGTACCCCATGTTTTGGCAATTTTGACACATGCAGTGGAAAAGTGGGAAATATGGGTTTGAAACTCGAGTTAGCCAGCTGGTCCCAGACTATTAATGCATACATGCTGTACCTCCATACTGTACAAACACACGGGTTGGGGGCAGGCTTTGTGTGAGGTGTGTTTGCATCAAGTTCCCACGTGGGACCCCATATTTGAAGCGCCGGGCCAAAAAATCACCTATGACCGCGAGAGGTCATATTCCGGTGATAGTGACAGTGTAGTCCTGTCCATTCTCCCGGTGTTATCGTTTCACAATTGTACCCCACTTGTTATCCGTCCATTTGTGTTCGAACTGACCTGCTATTGTTGTGTATTACACTCAGCTTTGATACTGCCTCAGAAAACACCTATATAACGCACGTAGGTCTTCGATTTCGTAGTCGTATTAAAGGAATGTAAAGGAATTAGACGTTACAGAAGGCATTATAGAAGGCATTATAGAAGGCGTTATAGAAGGCATTACATTAATGGGGTTATTAAGCACAGCGCACTGGAGTTATGCATAAATGCAGAACTCCAGTGCGCTGTGGTTCAGATACATGTGGGAGGCTGGAAGACCCCAATTTTCAGTGTAGTAGGTCCGGTTTGGTGTCCGGATGACGCAGAAATGGACCAACAATGTGTTTAATGTCGAGTGGAGTCGGTTTGGGCCGGTTTGGAGCCGATTTGGCACAGTTATGGGGCGAATTGTCGCGATTTTTTTTGCGAATTTTGGCCATTTTTGCCCACTTTTTGCCCTTTTTGGGCCATTTCGCCTGAAATGCATAAGTCCGAAAAGTCCAGGCGCTAGGTACAGTAAGGG
>JAAENC010000482.1 GCA_024224815.1 Chloroflexota bacterium | reverse complement strand
TGATTTTTATTTACATCATCTGTATATCCCAAGTCACAACCAAGCAATATAATTTCAGCGTATCCTAAAGCATTCGCTATCTGTATCATCGTTGACATTCCAGTAAACGATGTGCAAAACCCTTCGTGCCATTCAGTAGGGGCTTTGGAATTTCCTGCTTGGTAAATAGAGTGGTCGCACTTTTTTATCCACGTCGTATTAGGCAAGTTTCCAACACCATCTGGTAAGGTTTCTTTATTGGGGTGTCCATCAGGGTAGCCATATCTGAACATTTCCCATAAGTAAAGGTGTTCGCAGTTTCTGTAGCCCCACTCTATTTCTTCCTTGTGGGACATATCAACGGTGTTGTGATCTGTCTTATAGTAATATTTAGGCCTTATTTTCCAGTTATGGTATTCAGCCATGCGACCATACTTATTCATTACCATTACATCTTCGTCTTTCAAAAGATTTAAGTCTTGCTTTGCCAAACTTGGGCCAGAGCCTATAAGCCAAATCCTAGACGACATCTTCAAGCCTTTTCCTTTCGTAGAGGTGCAAATCACCGCCAACCGTCGCATTGATTACTTTATAAGGTAAGTTTCTTCGAGCATAGTAGTTTATTCCGCACATATGCGCCCATAAATTATTCTTGTTTGCGTAGTATGCATCCTGTTCCATTCCATGCTCATAGTTCTCGTCAAAATGACTTGGCTTATTATTTCTGTAGTTCAAGTCACATCC
>JAAENC010000481.1 GCA_024224815.1 Chloroflexota bacterium | reverse complement strand
CGCTAGTAATCGCGGATCAGCATGCCGCGGTGAATATGTTCCCGGGCCTTGTACACACCGCCCGTCACACCATGGAAGTTGATTATACCCGACGTCATTGGGCTAACTATTTATAGAGGCAGGTGCCTAAGGTATGGTCGATAACTGGGGTGAAGTCGTAACAAGGTAGCCGTTGAGGAATCAGCGGCTGGATCACCTCCTTTCAAAGGAAAGATATAGGGTGTTTTGTACACCCGAATACGCTCTTAGCGACCTCACTGACCAACTTTGAGAGATCAAAGCACCCTAAAAAGTTTGGGCCTGTAGCTCAGTTGGTTAGAGCGCACGCCTGATAAGCGTGAGGTCGGTGGTTCAAATCCACCCAGGCCCACCATGTGGGGAATTAGCTCAGCTGGGAGAGCGCCTGCCTTGCACGCAGGAGGTCAGCGGTTCGATCCCGCTATTCTCCACCACACCCAAATGACACGCCAAAAGCTGTCAAATACCAGTTATCCCTAATAAGATAAGTGGTATTGGTGTGCAAAGATGTTCTCAATTGCGTGTGCAAGTAACACGCTCCGCGCACAAGTAGCGCGGTAAGGCGTACAAGTAGCGCGGTTGTTCTTTGAAAATTTGTTGTAGTAAATATCTAAAGCGCAGCTATAGTAAAATATAGCTGATAAAATACATGGCAAACTTGATTGTTGAATCAAGATCTTGCCAAAGTATTAACAAGCAGATTTTGGGAAAATTCAAGGCACGAAGGTCTTGACAGGGCGAAGGCAACCTTTTGGTTGTCGAGATCTGGCAAGGACAAGTGGCGTGGAATTTTTCAAAATATGCGCAGTTAATATGTTCGCATCAAAGCGTTTAAACTTATTTGTGGTAATATAGTGGCTAAGCTACTAAGAGCAAACGGTGGATGCCTTGGTGTCAAGTGAAGAAGAAAGACGTGGAAAGCTGCGATAAGCTTCGGGGAGGGGCTAAACACCCTTTGATCCGGGGATTTCTGAATGGGGCAACCCGGTGCGGTTAATACTGCATCATCCTAACATGAATACATAGTGTTAGGAGGCCAACGGAGAGAACTGAAACATCTTAGTACCTCCAGGAAAAGAAAGTAAAAACGATTCCCCCAGTAGCGGCGAGCGAACGGGGACCAGCCCAAACCGATTACGTGTCAAGCCCAAAAGCGTTGCGTAATAGG
>JAAENC010000480.1 GCA_024224815.1 Chloroflexota bacterium | reverse complement strand
CCAAAAAAGACGAATTTTAGCCTAAAATCACGTAAATACGCTATTTTCGGAGATTTTAGACCACGTGGTCCGCAAATGGTCACCATAAGGAAAGTTAGGCCATTGATTAGGTGATTCCAGTACCTCTCGAGCATCAATATCCGTGTTTTAGCAAGTGAGGTGATTCTAGTCTGGGGAATGTTGCGACGAAAATCGCCTATTGTGGATTTTATAAAAGCCTTCAAAAAGGCCTTTAAAAATTATTTCCGTGAGATAGGAGTTGCAGCTGGTTGTATCTCTCCAAGGAGCCATCAGTTTGCTGTAGATAGTCGCTGATGGTAAAAGTTTACTATATTTGGTCTTATATAATAAATTACTACCATAAAAATGGCATCATTGATGATAGCACTGTATATCTGATTAATTTGATAACACAGTCTGATACGGCAGATGCCACCTACCAATATATATTTTATGGGAATAAAAACAGAAGCGGGCGAAATATCACGATATAGTATGCTGTTAGGGATCAAATTGAGTTTTTATGACCCGAAGTAAAGAATTATAAGGGGCCCAGCCCCCAACTTTTACGTGATTCACCGGAATCTTGGGGCAAGGTCCGGGTTCCCGTCAGTATATGACAGATGACAACAATATTCTTACCAGATACCACTAATACAAAATTTCTAAACGGAGACATATATGCGTCTATGGCACATAAAAAAACAATTACAAGGCATTGTTTGGTCCCTTTTTGTGTAAGAATAGTTTAATTATTCCGTCTAGTTATGTAAATCTTCGGAATGCTGCAAGGAAATTTCTTTACCGCGCATCAGAGAGCTTCATCGGCGTCCCCCCAGGTGTCAGCACGTGTTGACTGCTTGCTAGACGCCACCCAGACAATAATTAGGAACGAATATATGTATGCGACTATGGCACGTAAAAAAGCAATTACAAGGTATTGTTTGGTCCACTGTTATGTAAGCATGGCTTCATTGCTCCTTTCTAGTTATGTGAACGTCGGAATGTT
>JAAENC010000479.1 GCA_024224815.1 Chloroflexota bacterium | reverse complement strand
TGACGTTGTCCTGACCGCGGAAGAGCGCACCACGCCTGACCCGAAATGTGCTGAGAATTTTGATAATCCATCTTCTGAGAAGAATGTGTTTTTGGATGGCGCTGAGATCGATATTTCCCCGGAAGAGCCACTTGAAGTGCAAGACATCACCTTGGTGAAGGGTGCTGAGTGGAATTTGCATGATGGTATTATTTCAGCCCAAAGCGTAAATGCCGAGAATGCAGATCTATTTCTGAGCAACGGTTGCTTTGTCCTGTATGGCTGGGGTTTCGGCAAAGGGACAATCAAACTTAATCCCTCCTGTATTAGTGCAGAAGTTTTTACACAAAGAGATTCTCAAAGTTCTTTGGTACTGGAGCTTGGCGGTACTGAGCCTGCAATACCAGAAAACCGTGGCTTAGGTCATTTTGCTCATATTCAAGCTGATCGGGTTCGTTTGAATGGAGAACTTGAACTTTTCAGCATTTATGGTTTTCACCCTGAGCCCGGCCAGCAGTTTGAGATCATCTCGGTGGGTAACTCGCTCAAAGGTGAGTTTGTAAATGCCCCCGAAGGCAGCATTATTGACGGTTTTTGTGATGTGCAGTTGCGTATCAGTTATATGGGCGGCGATGGCAATGACGTTGTCCTGACCGCGGAAGAGCGCACCACGCCTGACCCGAAATGTGCTGAGAATTTTGATAATCCATCTTCTGAGAAGAATGTGTTTTTGGATGGCGCTGAGATCGATATTTCCCCG
>JAAENC010000478.1 GCA_024224815.1 Chloroflexota bacterium | reverse complement strand
GAAGCTAGTTGAATTATTTTGTGATGTCGATGATTTTTGCAAAGTCTTTATCCCTCAATGGCAAAAGCAATTGCTTGAAGATGGTACTCGAGTAAGAAGGCGGGAGTGCCGTATGTCAATGAGTGAAATGATGACCATTATTATCGGTTTCCATATGTCACATCATCGCGATTTTAAGAATTACTATTTGGGATATGTGAAGGCCTTCTATCGAAAAGACTTTCCTGAACTGCTCAGCTATACGCGCTTTTTAGAAGTAATGCCTCGTACCATTGTACCCATGTGCGCATACTTTAGTTCACTTAAGGGAAAGCCTACAGGTATTGAATTCATTGACTCTACAAGTCTTAAGGTGTGCCATAATATTCGAATACCCCGACATAAAACCTTCGATGGTATTGCCCAACGAGGAAAAGGCACTATGGGCTGGTTTTATGGCTTTAAGTTACACTTGATAGTGAATCATCTCGGTGAAATTGTGGCGGCAAAAGTGACGACGGGTAATGTACACGACACAAAACCCGTCGAGGAATTAGCGCGACATTTACCGGCTAAATTGTACGGCGACAAAGGCTATCTGAGCAAAGCACTCGAAGCCAATTTATTTGAAAAGGGCGTTGAGCTTATCACTACAGTTCGCAAAAATATGAAAGCAAAAGCGATGTCTTTATGGGACCGAGCTATGCTCTCAAAGCGGTTCATTATTGAGACAATCAATGACCAATTGAAGAATATTTCATTCATTGAGCACTCAAGGCACCGCAGCATGAATGGATTTACGCTTAACTTGATGGCAGGCTTGGTCGCTTATTGCCTCAAGAAAAACAAGCCATCCCTTAATATTAGTGATGTTGAGCGGAATTCAATGGTCGTTGCTTAAGCCGATCTCGGGTTAATTAGTGCTGATTGGTGAAGTCCAACATAAAGTTGCTCGATTCGCGCTACACTATTTCTGTCTATTGCTTTGCCCGGGTGGGACACGATGGCAGCTCCAGGGTTTATGTTTCGCATTTTCACGAATGTTTTCGTCAACGAATTGGTAGTAGCCTTCTTTCATCTTTGTCCAAAAGTCATCAGAAATGTCTGCACCGTGTGCACGAATGATTGTCTCAATGCCATCTAAATTGCAGTGGGTCGCGTCATAGCCGATATGCAAAGTGTTTTTGGCTTCTTCAAATGAAACGGCATCAATACCAAAGGTCCCATCAATT
>JAAENC010000477.1 GCA_024224815.1 Chloroflexota bacterium | reverse complement strand
TAGTATTCCTATTACTATTAGTATTATAAATACTTTTTCTATATTTCTTTTTTCTGGATTCATTGGTTAGTTATTAATTGGTGAATAATATCAACTAGTATTATAGTTGGAATGATTAGTGTTAGAGTGGATATAATTAGTATCATAAAGGTGTATATTTATTTATTAGTTAAAATTAGTTTAGAGGTATTACACTTGATATCTCAATATCTTACATAGATATTAAATAATAGTTATTTAAGTGTAGTATGACATTAGCCTATTAGTTATATAGAGTAACAGGCTAGTGTCACATGTTACTTACTTAACAGTACTTAATTCTCTACAGAATTTTGGTACAATGTTAGAATTAGTATAAGACTTATATTCTTGGAAACACTTCATTGATTCAAACTTTTCTTGGAATGTTGAGTAGATTTCATCATGATCATAAGTGTAAGTGATATCTTTCTTATTAGTGAAAGTGATTACTGAGTTAGTTCCTATCAGAGACTTTCTGATTACAAACCTTTTAGTTGTTAGTTTATTAGACATAGTTATT
>JAAENC010000476.1 GCA_024224815.1 Chloroflexota bacterium | reverse complement strand
TTATTCTTACTTCCATCTGGTTATCATATTTGATTATATATATTTATATATCAAATTGATTCCCGTCTGTTTTATATCACCAATAATTAGTTATTTGTTTCTTTTGAATATTCAAACAAATATAATTATTGTTTCCCCGATAAACAAAATTTATTGTGTATGTGTATTATTATTATTATTGTTTAATATTATTAATTTATTATACTTCTGATTATTATTCCTAACTCTCGAATAAGCACTTGAAATTCGGAGTTGGATGGCATCAGTCAACACAGGGTTTCGAGTGCTGACAAACGGAATACGTTTTTTATATTATTGTTTACCATGTAGCATATATCATTGTTATCTATCATAAATTATTATTTACCATGTATCATATATCATTGTTCTTCATACCAATGTTTCTGTATCTATCAGAAGTTTTTTATTTGGAGTTTTTCAGTTCACACTTTTACTTCTCAATTACCTCTGTACTAATTGAGAACCATAGCACATATCAGTAGTGCTTATTATTTATTTTCTAATTTGTTTATTTTTTTCTAAATTATATTCATCAATTCAAAGATGAACGTATCCGACGAACTATTCTCGCAGCATATAATCGCACAAAATCAAGAATCCATAAACATGTTGGTATTATCAACCAGAAAACAATGGGCCACCAACCCTAATTTTGCAAAAGATAAAGCATTAACCAAAGGTGATATGAATCGCTTAATTCATTTTTTTACCAATTCCGCATTATCGTATTTAATCCCTACACCAACATGGACATTAAAAAGAATATTAACTTTATTATATAATTTATTCCTACAAGCATCAGATTCCACCATACCATCATTAAATGATGAAAAATTATATGCTCTATTTTTTTCCAATACTACAACACAAATTCAACGAATTATTAAATTTCGTAATACAAATTTTTATAAAAGTGGTAAATATAATAAAATTTTTAAAGATTTTAAATGGGAAAATTTCCCAAATTTCACATATCCACAAATCTCTGATGAACATGATATTATTACTGAAGAAAATACAAATGAAACTGATAATATTAATAATTGGAATAGCGGATGGACGCAATCAAATTCATTTAAAATATTCGATACACAAAGAAATGTCAATAATTTACAACAATTTAATGCAAATATTGCACAAACATTTCCAAATTTAAATTTATTTCCAACAACACCACAAAAAGATATTAATTCTTCATCAATTTCTGACAATTCAGATGATAATAAAGATATTTCCGAACAATCAAATTCGATTAATAATCCAAATATTCGTACAAGTATATTTTTCGATAATAATTATAACAAATATTTATTACCCAATAATAATACAAATTGTGCAAAAGTATTTATCAAAGCATATAATCATATTAAAGCATTAAATAGTAATCATATCAAAGATTTAAATTTGAATGATCATCAAATTAAGAAATTTATATTTATACGTAATTTTTTATTAAAACGAATGAAACATTATAAAAAATCATCAAATTTAGATGATATTCAATATATTAATCATTTTCATGATAATTTTCATCAATGGTATAAACGATTTGAAGATTTTTATATTTTATTTGATGACGCAATTATTAAATTGATTAATAATCAAAATTTACCTGATTCTCATATAAATAAATATATTTTACAAATTAAACAAGAAATTCAACATAAATGGTTAATTATGATAAATCGATTATGTCGTAATATTATAATTCATGGATATGATTTAGAAATGATGTATTTATGTTGCAAAAACTCATTATTTTTTAATAATAATAATAATAATTATACATTATTTGATTTCATTCAAATGTTCAAAAATCCAACTGAACCTCATCAAAATTATAATATTATTGAATTTATTGTTTCTGATTTATGTGATTTTATTAATATTACATATCAACAATTAATGAATGATAAATTTTTAAATAAGAAAAATCAAATTATTCGATCATTATCAAAAACAAAATTATTAATGGATGATTCAAATAAATGTTTATATGCAAATCGTAGCAAAACCGAAATTAAAAAATTATTAAATTCAAATACAATTTTACATACTACACATTTTCATAAGAAAAAATTCAATTTAAATATCAATTTATCAGAAAGTGATGATGATGATGATGACGATGATGATCCAATTGTAATGGAATCACAACCAATTAAAAAATCAAAAAATAATAATCAAAAATCAATGGATAGTATATTATCAAGATTAAATCAATTAGAACATTATTCATCAACAAATAATAATTCTTCAAATACAAATTCATCAAAAATTATTAATGAAACCCCTCTTGAATATTTACACCGAATAAAAGATGATCGTATGTTATCCACTTATGCATCAAAAACACCAGATAAAGATATTACAGTACGTATTGCATCGATTAATAAAAGTATATTTTCACAAAATTCTGAAGATATGAAGACACAATTATTAAAGACACAAATTAATGGAAAAAATGCAGTTTCCAACAAGAAAATATTAGAAAGCATTGAAAGTATGTTTTTTCTTTATAATTTTTATAAATTTTTTTTATATATAAAATTTTTAAATAATATAGCTTTTTTAATTAGTTTTCATCATTTGAATGATTTTGTTCGCAAGTGCCTTGATTGATAGCTGATATGGGATTACCTCAAAATGGGATTCACATACACATCAATCAGGTAACTGCCATATCCGCCTGATTGTATCCTATATCACCTTAATTTTGACACTTTTAACATTATCATTCATTTCTTTGAAAACTAATAAATCACATTTGTGATTTAAATTGCTTCTTATTATTATTAACATGTTGATACCTAATTTTCATATTAATACGTTGTTTTGTAACTAAATATTATAATTTTTTAAAAATTTTTTTTTCACCCTTATGGGATATCGAACTCATTTGAGAATTTTAAAATATACTAATTTTAACAAAATTTTTTACAATAATCATTACATAAATTTTCCTATTACTTATATCAATTCGGTTTTATATATATATATATTTTAGAACAACGTAATGACCATATTGATATTATTGCACCATTTTTAGGTATTTCAACAAAATTATCATTATCATATTTTGAATGGCTTAATATTGCATCAAAATATTCAAAATTTAACCCATATGATAAAATGAATGTGTCTACAACCAAATTAAGTTGTACAAATTCAAGAAAATCGGTTCAATTTGCTTTGGAATATACCGCTGAACATTTAGAGAAAATCAAATTTGAAATTGAGAAAAATTCGAATATTGATACATCATTATTATTCTCTTTACGTGTTTCAACAACATCAATCTCTGAATCATTAAAACAATTAAATTATTTTATTATGAATAATGAAATTAAACCAGTCACATTTCACGGAACAATAAAATTATTATTTGATCAACATTTACAAACTGGTGAACCATATTTTTTACAATTATCAAATAATAATATACGAAATAAATTTAAATATGGATATTTCGGAAAAGATTGTATACAATTATTAAGTAAAAATGACCCAACATTTAATCCAAGTGAATTAAAAGAAAATATTATATACATTAATGATCGAAATAATAATACAAATTCAACAAGGAGTTCATTTAGTCAAACATTCAATCCAAATAAATTCAATCGACGTTATTCACAACAAGGACGAAATAATAATTATAATTATAACGGTAGAGGAAGAGGCCGTAGAGGAAGAGGATATTCAAATCGAAATAATTCATATCGAAATAGAAATAATTCTTTTAATCCATATTTTTCATCTAAAACTAATATTAAATCCGAAAATTTAGGTGAATTTTACAATGAAGCATTTCGATTTTCGAATGAAAATAATTCTACAAATACACAATTTTGTTACAAAAATTGGTATACACAAAATTGTCCAACACAAAATTGTAAATTTCCACATGACACTTGCCCAATGAATTGTAAAGATAAACAAGATTGTAATATCAAAACATGTATTTTAGCAAAAGCATTACCAAATTACAAATATTGGGTTAAAATATTCCAAAATTTTAGATAAATGATATTTATTATATTTTTCCACTAGTTTTGTTTTTGAATTATACTATATATACAAATTTTAAATTTTTTTTTTATTATTTTGTTTGTTTTTTGTGCATTATACGACCACGACCTTTAGATAAATTTAATTTTAATATTTCTTTGTTACAACGATATTTTCAAATCAACAAAATAATTTAGAAGATTTTAGGCCTATACTTTAATTTTTTGAAACAAGGATAGACACTCTATTAGTGTCTATCTGGTATAAATAACAACATAACACAATATTTCAAATCAACAAAATATGTGTATGCCTATGAT
>JAAENC010000475.1 GCA_024224815.1 Chloroflexota bacterium | reverse complement strand
GCTGTAAGTGAAAAGTTTGCTTTGCTGTAAGTAACTAGCTGCAAGATAATGCTTTATTCCTTACAGCCAACAAACTATCTCATTTATTTGTGAATTATTCAGGATAGAATCTGTTGATTTTTTTTATACCTTTAAAGGACAAACCTTCAATGAAAATTGCCACATACACAGTAAAAATGGATTTGACAAATCCGTTAATGATTATTAGCTCTTAGTAAATAAAGATAATCCGGATAAATTTATTTTGCTTTTCGATTATCCAGTTAAAAATAAAAATGACTTTCAAGAAGTTATTATAAAATATAAAAAAGAATATATTAAAAACGCACCCTAACACGCAATAAAATTCATTGGCTAGTCGGTGGCACAGCAGATACGAACGTAAGCCGTTTTTTTTGTATATTGCTAATTAAAATTAAAATGGTGCAACGCCAACGAAATCATATTGCGGTACCGTTATGGTACATAAATCAAATAGAATAATTCTTAAAAGACTAACTATAATACTAACTATTTTTCT
>JAAENC010000474.1 GCA_024224815.1 Chloroflexota bacterium | reverse complement strand
TGGATGGATGGATGGATGGATGGATGGATGGATGGATGGATGGATGGATGGATGGATGGATGGATGGATGGATGGATGGATGGATGGATGGATGGATGGATGGATGGATGGATGGATGGATGGATGGATGGATGGAATGAATTTGCTTTTCTTTGCTTCATCAGGAATGAACCTATGGGATTTGGCGAGAAGATTCAAAAATTCTCCAAAACAAACGATCAAACGAAACACGTTTGATTTCCGATATTTGTCCCTGACACTACCATGTGGCTATTCGGTTGATTTCCTAGCTCTCCGCCGCTATGAAAATCAAACGATCAAGTGACATTCGTTTGATCTTCTGTTCCAGTTACGAAAATCAAACGATCAAACGATCAAACGTCAATCGAGTGAGAAAAGGCGTCGTTTGATCATTGATCGTTTGATTTCTGAAGTTAACCGAACGATATTCGTTTGTTCTTCAAGCACTCGGTTGTGCCAATTCGCTCTTGCTTGACGATCAGAGCCTTTTTCTTTTGTTTTAGAATCATTTTCGTCTTCGCAAACTAGATGGCCCGTGCATACACGGACACAAAGTGCTCCATCCGAATTGGACGGACGAGCAGACGAACCGTTTCTAATTTAAGCATCCGTTACATACAATTGTACTCGCCGTCGCTGGGGCGACGACGCACGCACTGCCACTGACATTACGAATTTTATCATCCCTTTATAAATGTGTACTCGCCGCCACTGGGGCGGCGGCTGTCCGTGTATGACTTGGCCATTTGATTCCGCGCAGAAATCAGAATTCAAATTTCAGAAGAACAAAGGCTTGATCGTTTGATTCTGGCTTGCGAAAAATTCAAAATTAAAAAAACAAACGAAATTATTTTGAATTTTGTTAGTAATCAAACGATCAGAATTCAAACGAGTGTCTAGGTAGTCGTTTGAATGTTGATCGTTTGATTTAGGCCAGTCGTCAAGATGGCCAAAAACAAAAATAAAAAATCAAACGAGTTTCGTTTGATTTTTGTTTGTTTGTTTTTCCGAAAAATTTTTAAATTTGTTTCATGGTCTTCGAATGACGTCCTGACCATCGAGAATCTTGACAAACGCCACGATAGATTTCACTGCGCAGTGCACAAAATTCTTGCGTCATACTTTCTTGCGAATTTCAAGCTTGTTTTGCGAGTATACAATTTGCGATACTAGTAGTCAAGGGAATTTTCGAATTTTAAAAAGTTGTGAAACTTTTTCTAAATATTACTGTGCGAAAGAACAATGACCGACGGAGAAGATAGCGTCTGCCGAATCATCGAGCTTCACTACAAGGAAAAGATCAAGAAGCTGCGGTTCCCTGAAGTTCGTCCCGCAAGCATTGGAAAGCTATTCAAGGTACAAAATACAGTACTACCTAGTACCTACAGTAGGAATATTTTGGAACGTCCTCTTGATTTGTGTACGTAACGTTTAGTTTTGTCCGACTTCTTTTGACATGATAGATACGATGCAAAGAGAAACCATTTTCAGCTGGAGCCAAGCTCGATCACGCTGACGGAGATGGGCGGGAACAACCTCTGCATCATGCAGGAAAACGACAATTCGTTTATCCTCACTGATCAGAGCCAGTACGAAGTTGACGGCGACGCAGTCAGCAGCAGTCCGACCCAGGCTGATTCGGTGCACGCCGAAAGCATTACTCGACGCAAAGGAGGGTGCGTGCATACCGTAAATCCTAAATCCTCCAAAAAGCCCCCCTCCTCTTGCCCGACGTCTACGAGGTCGTCCAGAAGTCTAGCAACAGGAGGGGTGCTTATTGGAGGATTTACGGTACCTTGCTTGGTTCTTCTTGTCATTGTTTACACTGCAGTTCTTTATTGGCAACGCAAAAGTACCTAGTCAAATCGAAGCTATTATATAGGCCGCCGATTCCTCCGCCGGTGATTCCTGGCGCCCCAGAGTGCGGCGTGTCTGTGGTCACTGGGGACAAGACTGAGCGTCCGACCACGCTCAAGGTCGTGCAAGCCTCGGTGGACAAGCACACGTTCGCTATCGTGCCATCTATGAACCAGTTCTTCCTCAGCCCGCTGTGGCCTTTCTGACAGGAGAGACAAGATGCGCTTTTTATCGCTCTGC
>JAAENC010000472.1 GCA_024224815.1 Chloroflexota bacterium | reverse complement strand
GTAGGCCTCGGTCAGCGTCCCGGACCCCTCCACGACGTAACTACAGACACATCTATTACGTCGTGGAGGGGAGCCATACACACACAAAACTAGATGCTGCCATATAGGGCCTGGGGCGTGCATAACACTTCAGAGCAGGGAGTATTTGGAGAACCCAATTTTCTGGAGGAGGGCTGGTTTGGTGTCCGGATGACGGGGAATGGACCAACAATATTTTTCCGAACGGCGCCCTTAGCGCGCTGACAGGAGTTCCGAGCCAGTTCGGAGAACGTCGGCGAGGCAAAGAGCTGACAGCCAGTCCACACATGTTAAGTCGAAAAATCGAAAGAGTGAAACCTGGTAACAGGGGGGGTGCTACCTAAAATGGTAACAGGGGGGTGTTACCTAATATGGTAACAGGGGGGTGTTACCAGGATAAAGGACCTATAGGGCCTCTAGAGGGAGATTAGGGCCTATAGAGGGATATAGGCGGTTTGGGGAGGTCTGGAAGGGGTTAAACTATAGGGCGTTAAGGGGTAAATTAGTGAAACGTGGTAACCCCCCCTGTTACCAGATCTGGTAGCACCCCCCCTGTTACCAGATCTGGTAACACACCCCCCTGTTACCAGATCTGGTAACACCCCCCTGTTACCACGACCCGGAAAAAAAGAGGCTCGCCGTCACTTGCGGTACCCACCGCCTGTACTGTTCGGACTTAAAATGACCCAACATATTGGGCAGAAATTGGCCAAAAAAGCCCCCAAAAGGCTCAAAATATATCCAAAAACGTGCTAAAATAGGCCAAAATAGCCTAAAACCCGCCCAAAATGGCCAAAAAATCGCCCAAAATCGCCCAAAATCGTTCCAAAACCGCTTCCAAACAGCTTCAAACGGTCTCCAAACGCTACCAAACACAAGCAAACACCTCAAAGCATCGTCAAACACCTAAATCCTGCTCACAATGGGCAGAAAATTGGCCAAAAAGGCCCCAAAAAGGCTCAAAAAATGCCCCAAAACGTGCTAAAATAGGCCAAAAAGGCAACAATAAGGTCACCAAAAGGCTTGAAAACGTGTATCAGATCCACAGCGAACTGGAGTTCTGCATTTACGCATAACTCCAGTTCGCTGTGCTTTTAAAATCTCCACCCGTAAAAAAAGAATTTCTCGCAAGCTTTCGTCCTGTATTACGACACGTGATGGCGATCTCTTTACGTCATTGAGGACGAAACCAGACCGTAAATACATTAATCCAGGAGGTCAGTTGACAGAGTATAGCGGGCAAAATTAGGGAGACTATAACTGCTCTAAACAGGTAAACGGTGAACCCACACCGATTATCATTACGAGTCGGATGCCATTGCATACGATTTCATTTTTCGAGGTTCCCGGGTTTTGGACCACGGATGCATACATGTCCGGGTGATATCACGCCTAATAATATTATGTCCATTTCTCGTTTAGCGTTCAAGTTCGAAACAATTGCCCTTTTCCTCCCTAACCGCCTGCTGGCCGCCTTCAGGAGCAGGGCCGCGGGGTACACTCTG
>JAAENC010000471.1 GCA_024224815.1 Chloroflexota bacterium | reverse complement strand
CATGTTGCAAATGAGAAAACTTTCTACCACCAGCAGAATGGCCGTGATGATGCCGTAAAGCGTCAACTTTCGATTGGCTCTGGCTTTCTTTTGGTCGACCTGGACCACCGCTCCTGTGACCTCCTATGTGAAGAAGAAAGCATGACGACGACGACGACAACGACGACTACTACTACTACTACGACGACGACGACGACGACGACGACACTGATAGTTATTAGTTAGTATCATTTGTATCTCATCTCGTTCAGCCGACCCGGCAACCTGCGCCGGCAATTCGGCC
Organism: Chloroflexota bacterium; assembly: GCA_024224815.1. Classification (GTDB taxonomy): domain Bacteria; phylum Chloroflexota; class Anaerolineae; order Anaerolineales; family Villigracilaceae; genus Desulfolinea. Next base: position 531 of record JAAENC010000471.1, on the reverse strand, counting down.
GAATTCCGCCTAAATGCCCCCATCACCACCACTCCTCCACCCGAGGACACAGAACTACCCAAAGCCCCTCCACTAGCGGCCCCAGAACTGCCCCCACCCTCGTTTGGCCCAGGACGTTTGGCCTGCAGCGACGTCAAATGCCTTACTGGTTTCGAGTGCAGAATGGCTTGGTACGGCTCACCGAAGTGCTGCAACAGCACTGAGGAAGGTACGGGAAATAAAGTAGTAAATGGAACATTAGATTATGGCATCGTCGTCTGTCGCCACAACCACTGTCCTACTAATCCTCCTCATCATCATCAACTACAACAGCATCATCACTTTCGTCATCATCATCATCATCATCATCATCATCATCATCATCATCATCATCATCATCATCATCATCATCGTCATCATCATCATCATCATCATCATCATCATCGTCATCATCATCATCATCATCATCATCGTCATCATCATCATCATCATCATCATCATCATCATCATCATCATCATCATCATCATCATCATCATCATCATCATCATCAT
>JAAENC010000470.1 GCA_024224815.1 Chloroflexota bacterium | reverse complement strand
GAATTGATGCCGGTCATTTGTTTGATAAAATTCAGCAAATGCTCCTGCAAACAGGTAGCAAATTGCTGAAGCTTAGAAAAGAAAATGTGAATATTGATGCTGAGCTTAGTGAATACGGGTTTGATTCGATCACGTTGACGGACTTTGCCAACAGACTGAATCAAGAATACAAATTGGAGTTAACGCCTACGGTCTTTTTTGAGTATCCCACCATAGAAAGTTTCGCAAGATATTTGAGTGAGGAACATCAAGCCGTGTTTGACGAGAAGTTTGCCGTGCACACCCCATCCAAAAAGGTTGTAGTTCCGGAAGCTGAGTTTGAAGAAGCTGTTGAAAGTCCAAGGCTTCGCTCCCGGTTTGCGAAAACAGTGATTTCATCTGCGTTTGAGTCGAAAGTGTCCGAAGCCGTCGCGATCGTGGGCATGAGTGGTCAATTTCCGATGGCTAAAAATATTGAAGAGTTTTGGAACAACCTGAAAAATGAAAAAGATTGTATTCAGGAAATTCCCAAAGACCGTTGGGATTGGAAGAAGTTGTATGGAGATCCTCAAAAAGAGGTGAACAAAACCAATATTAAGTTTGGTGGATTTATAGAAGGGGTTGGGGAGTTCGATCCTTTGTTTTTTGGGATATCCCCGCGTGAGGCGCAACTGATGGACCCCCAGCAAAGGCTGCTGATGAGTTATGCGTGGCTGGCCCTGGAAGACGCGGGTTATTCGGCCTCAAGCCTTTCGGGAAGCAACACGGGTATTTTCATCGGAACCGGGAACAGCGGCTACAGTAGTCTTATAGCCAACGCGAAGGTGGCGATCGAAGGATTTAGTTCCACGGGAATGGTTCCCTCTGTGGGCCCGAACCGGATGAGTTATT
>JAAENC010000469.1 GCA_024224815.1 Chloroflexota bacterium | reverse complement strand
CTTGCTGCAAGATCTTTCATTATCTCTCGCTCATTGCAACAATGAACAAAGAGCGACATGCCTATATAAACAATTACATCAAAACCATAGGTGCATTGGGATGGGGCAAGTGCTCGCAACTGTGGCGAAGTAAATACCTTCTTATCATATGGACATTCTAAAACGGTCTCCTTGGCCTTAAATGCCCCAATGTCCATGGTGACAATGGTTTTCTCCCAGCTCTTTTGCACATGCAATTTCGTGCCGCAATGAGGGCAAAGCTCAACTTTCGGATAAAAGGGAATTGTTGGCTTATCTGGAAATAGACTACTGGCGCTAACACCACAAATCAATTTGTCAACATATCTCATAAGCAGCTTTAGGGCTTTGTACTCGGAGTTTTTTTTAAAAGATCATGTCGATCCAAAAATTCGCGGATAACAACCCGGGAAAAATTTCCGCTACGTACTTCAGGCAATCCCATGATGTCTTCGATGGTAATTTCATGATGTTTGATCAATGCAGTGAGAATTACAATCACATCGGCATCTCTAAGTAGCTTGCCTTCTGCAATAAGTGCCCTTGATCGGTTCCGAACCTGCTCTTTGTATCTATCTACATCCTCTGAGAAGTATACGTAGACACCTTCTCTTTTCTCCCTGCATATCCCTGCCACCTTTCGGAAATGATGTAAAAATGATCGGGGCGCAAGTCTAACAAGATTGCCAATCTCATTGCCAGTTAGCCCTAGTGGCGAGTTATTGATCAAATGAACGACTGTATTTCTTAAATTACCGTATTTGGAAAATGAGATAGCCTCATAAGACCATAAACCGTTTTCGTCGAAACGAGCAACTGTAGGCATTGTATAATAACGACCGTTCTGATTATAACTCGTGTACGCTTGCCACTGCTTGAGTTTTAACCTGGCGGTTGGCGTAGAGCAACTCAGAGATGATACCAGCTGATCAAGAGTAAAGACTTTTTTGCCTTCAAGAAACTTGAAAACACTTTCAAGCTTTTTCTCATGGAATTTGAGCATAGCGCCTCCAAATATTAAGTATATGCTTTATCCCAAAATAATAACATATACTTAATAATATTGGAAGCAAAAATTCCCGCTTTTTTAGCCAAATTGTCCAATTTAATTGCGTATTGAACATGAACAGCAAATCATATACTTGATAAACATGGGAACTATTGATATTATTCATCAATAATAACAAGGCGTTGGTACATTCCAACTGTCATTTGCGGACAATGTGATAAAATGTTCAAACAACATTCCATATGTAATTGTTCCT
>JAAENC010000468.1 GCA_024224815.1 Chloroflexota bacterium | reverse complement strand
TCGCCAAAATCAACAAAGCTTTTTGTAGCGGCGACTAATGGCGCAACTAATGCCGCACCAAAGGCAGTGAAGCCCGCGCCCGCTTTTAATATATTTCCGCCTACGCGCTTAAAGTTGTCTTCTACTTTTCGTAATTGCTTATTAAGCTTATTACTATCTAATAGAACCTCGATAATAGCGCGTCCCTTTGGTGCTGAACTCATTTTAAATATCCTCTGTCAATTAAATCTTGTTGTGCCTGTAAAAATCTTCTTTGGTTTTTTGTATTACCCTTGAAAAGTCTCTCTCTTGCTACGAATACATGTGGCCGTGGTTTGATAGTAAAGCTTTCTCTTTTTGCGCCTTTCTTTCTGTCTCTAAAAATTACCGATCTCGTTATAGTTCCGCCAAACTCCAAAGTATCTTGAGCAAGGTTATTTCCCAAAACTAAATTTTTCTTATCTGCCTTATAATCAGCAAAGCCGGCCTCGAACCCTCTCGACCTTGGATCTACTGAAAATAAAGCCGTGTTTCTGTAAGTGCCGTGATCGTTTGGCGCTTTCCCTGGCTCTGAGTTTCCCTTTCTTTTCCTTACTACGTTTCGTAATTCATTACGGGCTGCGGCGGCCATACGGAACAAAGAACGGCGTTTTTCTTTTTCACCATTCTTTATAATCCGCTTAGCGAAATTGTCAGTCTTTACAATTATCTTGGCCATCGTCTTTTTTTGCCCTTAATTCTAAAGCTTTTTGCCTTAGATTTTTTAATTTACTGTCTTGCATGTAAGGGTGGAATTTCTCAATCCTCACATTTTTCGCTCCTGCTGCTGCGCTCTGTGTCGCATTAATCGCGGCGGTGTGCATCCATTGTTGCCGGTCGCGCCCTTCAAATAACCAGAACAATTCCCTTAGCGTGTAGGGCATTGGATCAATCCCCAAAGCCCCCGCAACTTTGAAAACTAGTTCCCAGCTTTCAGCACTTCCAAAAAGTCCATTGCCTCCACTTTCTCGACTAGATCCTTTTCCGTTGTCTCGATCATCGCCCGACTCTTCTTGAGGATCATCTTCATGGCTGGGCTCGGCGTGAAATCTTGGAGTGCTTCCAGGAAAGCTATTGAAAGATCGTGGATTGCATCGCCGTTTAGACTCTCGAAAAAATCATCCTCTGACAATTCTTTATGTGGTGCGTTTGATTGTGCCAAAATAAAACAAATGTCTAGTAAAAGCATTGTATTATCTTTGCGCTTCTTCTCGTCGTCTAGGCTGATACTTTTTAAAGTTTCCTCAACGTTCATCAAGTCAACTTTGTATTGTTTTAAAACTTTTCTGGCGTTTCCAATATTCATGCAAAGAGAATACTTTTCGCCGTCTTTTCCTGTAAATAACATTTCTTTAATCCTTTTTTTGCGGGTCTAGGTTAATTAATCCGCGGAAAAAACGCCCCACTAAGGGAGCGCCGTCCCGCATGGACTAAATTTTTATGATACTTTATAATTCATATTGAAATTAGCGTCTGCAAGCTTACAAGAAGCTGTTACCGTCACAACGTCATCAATAGGCTTTGATTGGCTGTAAGAAGTAACAGTGTAGTTACCAATCTGTCCGGCGTTGCCACTTACTGCAATATCTCCGTCCATGTCTGCAATCGCGATTAAATCATCGTTTACAATGGCATCCAAGATAGCTTCCGCTTCTGTGTCACCGGACAAATAAGCCCAGTTAATCTCCTGTGTCGCTGATAGCGTTCCGCCTAGCGTTTGCTCTGCGCCGCCATTCTCACGAGTTTTAAAAGTCACTTCCTCTCGTGCAATTTCTGAATCTGTACTTTCCACTGGTGTAAACTCAACCCACACCGCGCCCGTTCCGGCTGTGTCAGTCAGTAAACTAGTAGAAATATAGATCTTATGGTCTTTCCCTGCTCTTGAACTCATTTTATACGTCCTTATACGTTACATTTATAATTGTTGCTAGTAATTGTTCGGCCTCTAAAGTGGGCGCGTCCATATAGTCGGCGTCCTCTATGTCTTCCAAGGTTAATTCTTGCACTGTTTCGGTTGCGTCATTAACTGACTCGACAAATAAAATAAAATCGTCCATTATAGCTTGGTCGAAAATATCATTATCATTTGCGTCTAATGTTGTTTCGGCTCGTCCAACTATTGTCACGCCTATAGTCCTTGACTTACTGCGCGAATTGCCTCCGCGTCCTCTGCTCGCCTGTGTGCTATTAAATGCCGACGGATAAACATTTATTTTGTACTCTCCTTTTTCATAATCCCCGCGTTCCATGCTTGGGAAATAATCCCTTGCAACTGTCACGTTTGAATCACCGGAAAATACATCTGTTAAATGATCCGCTACAAATTGCGCTACTTGTACGCCCGTTAAACTCATGATTTCACCTTCTTAGTGTGGATTCTGTAAAGTACTTGTTTGTGGTCCGAATATTCAAAGTAATCCAAACCCGTTGCCGGTGGTGTTACTTGCCATTTCTGACCATCCTCGGCAATGATAATATCATCGCGTCTAGGCTGTGAAATTCCGACATCATCAAACTGAGTGACCTTAATTAAAAAATCCTTAGTTTTAACTTTAGTAATAAGCCCGCGGTCATTAATCACCTGCTGACGACTCTCTGCTTGTATAGCGTCAAAAGTCGCGGTTGTGAGCCCTCCGCCCGTTGGTGTGTTAAGCTCATAAGTTACGGTTTCCCCTTCGGCACTGTATAAAGTGCCGTGAAGTACTCTCGCCAGGTGATCAAATCCCGCCATGAATTAAACTAGTGCCGTCTCGGCTTGGCCAAGTGCATCAGTTACGATAATAGGCAAGCCTTCGTACTCAGAAGGTACTGGCGCGGGCTGGCCTGTTGGGCTGTAAGTTGTGCGTGAACGTTGCAAAGCACCACGTTGAGCGCGATTTGCAAAGATGTGAGTAGCACCAGAACCGGCAGGGAACTTTTGAAGTGCTTGACTTAAAAGGTCGTCTGTTAATGAATTTGAATCATCAAGGTTTGCAATTCTTACAATAGAGTAATTATTACCAATCTGTAGGCCAGTGTAACCGAATACAGGTGTATAATAGTGCGGAGCATTTTTGCCGTCGCCTGGATCGTAGTTTTGTACGATTGTTTCACCGACTTCAAGATTATAATTCATTACCGGAGCAATTCCGTTTACTGAACCATTCACGCGAACCATGTAAACCGATGTGAGAGCTGAGCCAGTACCGCCGCCATCAATAGCTTGAGTATTGGTGAGGTCAGATACAACATCAGCAAAACCGTTGAAACCGGCAGCAGCGTTGTTTGTTCCGTTAAAAATCTGCTTTTCCCATTCAAACATTGAAGCTTGTAAGTGAGCCATAATTTCAGTTTGAATCGTTCCTTCGCGATCATCAGAAGCATCAGCCGCGACTTTTGGCATCATTACAGAACCGTCAAGAGCTTCGAGTGTGTCAGTTACCGGGATAGATGTAAGCTTAGAAAAGTCACGACCTACGCCATTGCCGATAAAGCCGACGATGGGTGGTGCTGTCTTTTTAATATACTTGTGATCTTTACCGTTTGATGCTTCTTTAACGCCCATTGCAGCGAGTGCTGGCGCATCGTTTAGAATGTCGGAAAATTCACCACCGTCGAAATCTTGTCCGTTGATTGCTACTACTTCCGCTACTGTTTTCATGTCATTAGCCATTTTTTATGTCCTTTCTTTTTTATTAATTATTTACTATCGGCAAATCTAACAAGACTTACTTTCTTTTTCGGTTTTGTTTCGACTGCGCCAAGTGCTAAGGCATCGCCGCCAATTTCTTTTTTACCGGCCTCAATGATGGTTGATTGTTCTGCAAGCTTGGCCTGCAGTTCTTCAACTTTATCATTTAAACTAGCAATGTGTTTCTGTTGTGCGGCTTCAAAGCTGACGCCCTCCGCAAACATTCTTGCGCCTTCTGCATCACCAAAAGATTGCATGTATTTTTTCAAGTCGGCTTTATCGTCGGCTTGTACTGCTTCGGCTTCTGCTACTGCTTCGACTTCTTCCGTCTTAGCTTCGGCTTTTAATTCTTCTTTCGGCTCTGCAATTTCTTGTTTTGCCTCTTCTACTGGTTGCGCTACTTCTGCAACTTCAACCGCTTTATTTTCCGCCACTTCTGCGGCTTTTACTTCGTCAATTTCTGACATAGTTTTTACCTCTTTTTTGTTTTCTATATTAAAAAGATCCGCATAGGCAACGGCCTGTTTGAAATCCATTTTTTCATCAATAAAGCCCATCTCTAAAGCTTGGTCAGCATCGATAAAAAAGTCTTTTGTCATCATCTCGGCTAACTCATCTTTTGCTAT
>JAAENC010000467.1 GCA_024224815.1 Chloroflexota bacterium | reverse complement strand
CTAAAATTAATCTTGCAAATTTTGCTTACACGCTGCAGGTAGGCCGTGAAGCGATGGAGGAGCGATTGGGTTTGATCGTTCACTCGATAGAGGAGCTTAAGGAAAAGCTTCAAGATTTTATTGAGAGCAGGGAGGATATAGAAGATTTTTATCTTGGCCAAGTGAAAAGGAACAAAGACACTTTGGCAGTCTTTACTGCGGATGAAGATCTCCAAAAAGCCATGGAAGCCTGGATCAGCAAGGGAAAATACAGCAAACTTTTGGACCTTTGGGTAAAAGGGCTCATTTTTGACTGGAATAAACTTTATGGAGATAACAAACCGCAGCGGATGAGCGCTCCGACATATCCTTTCGCCAGGGAACGCTATTGGATACCGGATCCGCAGATTGCGCAGATTACGCAGATTACGCCCACCGAACATTCCGCAATCCTTCATCCCCTGTTGCACCAAAATACGTCTGACCTCACAGAACAGCGGTTTAGTTCTACATTCACCGGTGAGGAGTTTTTCCTCAAAGATCACCAGGTGAAGGGCGAAAAGGTATTGCCCGGTGCGGCTTATTTGGAAATGGCCCGAGAAGCGGTCAGACAGGCTTCCGGAGAATTTTTGAAAGACAATCAAGAAATCCATCTCAAGAATATTGTTTGGGCCAGGCCGGTTGTTGTTAAGGATGATCCCCAAGAGGTCAACATAGGACTATTTCCGGAAGAGAATGGGGAGATTGCCTACGAGATATATACTGATAGCCCAAATCAGGAAGAGGAACCCCTTGTGCACAGTCAGGGAGTGGCCGTCCTAACTTCTTCTAATAAGGTCCCAACTTTAAATCTTGTCGACTTACAGAAGAAAATCAACCAAAGGAGTCTGAGTCCCCAAGAGTGTTATGAAGCCTTTAAAAGTATGGGGATCAACTATGGTCCTGCGCACAAGGGTCTTGAGAAGGTTTATG
>JAAENC010000466.1 GCA_024224815.1 Chloroflexota bacterium | reverse complement strand
GTCAATAGTTTTTGATAACTTTCTCAAAGAATATATTACCTGCAACTTTAGCTCAAAAATATATAGTGATCAAAAACATTTACGGGAAGTAGGCACTTCACCCCCGGCACGCGGGAATATTGGCCGCCCCCCACATAATGCATGCAGCGACGATGATAAGTTTGATGTTGAACGATTTATCGTCAATTTTGCCGCTACGCATGGCATGCCGGATCCAGGGCGGGATCTGAGAAAAGGCAAGGGGAGATTGCGAATTCTTTTACCCTCTGTATTGAATTATCGTTCAATACACCGAGCATGCATGAAAAGCTCATATGACAGAAAAACTAAACAGGTTGAATATCTCACGTTCATTCGCATATGGCAAGAGTCAGCTCCCCATATCTGTTTTAGTAAGCCACGAAGCGATCTGTGCATGACATGTGAGAATTTCAAAAAGTCTTTAAACCAGATTTCTTCTAATTTAGACGAAAATCGTGAAAACGAGAAAATCCGATTACATAAGCAAGCTATTGAGCACCTTGAGTATGCCAAAAAAGAAAGAAAGCATTATAGTGACTGCATAAAGCTTTCAGAGAAACATTATTCCAAGCTAGGACCTCGCCAGAAAATTCCTCCATGCAAGCCAAATTCCAGGCCTATTTCGATGCACTATTCCTGGGATTTTGCTCAGCAGCTTCATTACCCCTATGAAGACCAACAAGTTGGCCCGATATACTTCAAGACTCCAAGGCGGGCGCAATTATTTGGAATTTGCTGTGAGGGAGTTCCCCGTCAGGTTAACTATCTTATTGATGAGGCTGATTTTTTAGAAAAGAATTCAAACACCGTAACTTCTCTATTAAATCACTATTTTACCAATCATGGCTTTGGTGAAAAACGGGTTTTCTTAACGGCTGACAATTGTGTAGGGCAGAACAAAAATAATACAGTTCTTCACTATTTGATTTACCGGACTCTCATTGGCCTACACACCAAAATTAATCTTTCTTTTATGGCGGTCGGACATACAAAATTTGCTCCGGACGGTTATTTTGGGATTCTTAAGTATAGGTATCGTCGTTCATGCATCTATACATACGACCAGCTTGTGTCTGCAATTGAGCAATCTTCCGAAAAAGGGCACAACTTATGTCAACGTTATCGTGATGAAAATGGAACCGAATGCTTTGAATATAGAGATTGGACGAAGTGGCTATTGAAATATTTCAAGAAATTACCAGGTATTACAAAATATCATCATTTTTCAATTAGTGGGAACAAACCAGGAGTTGTTACGGTAAAAGAAACTGTTAATGGGCCTGAAGAAGAGTTTATGTTACTTAAAACTGAATTCCCATACGACAGCAACAATCCTCCACCTCCACCTCGACAAATTAAACCACCTGGATTGTCGGCCGAACGTTCATGGTATCTGTATGATCAAATTCGCGAGCACATACCATCACTTGAAGAAAAAGATAAAACTTGTCCTCAACCTGAAGTGCCAAAACCAAAAAATAGTAGATGAATGATTTCTTAAAAAAAATGAAAAAAAATTTGGTCCCACATTGTGGGTTAAAAAATCATGCATCAGCACTTCACCCGAAGGTAGGTTTTCGTAGAAAACCCGCCATATGAAGAAATTATTATCTGCTTTCCAGGAATTTTTCCGTGAAAACTCAGAACATTGGATCGAACGATTTCAATATAAAGAGGCCGGGCCGCAGCTTATTTTGCAGGCTTTTTTACAGCGAATTGTAAACAGCGACGGGCGGATCGAGCGGGAATATGCGCTGGGTCGAATGAGGACCGATCTTTTGATTTTCTGGCCGACAGGTCCGGAAAGGGCAAAAAAATTTAGTACCAGCGATGGGCAGACACCATTACAGAAAATCGTGATCGAACTAAAAGTTCTCTATAAAAATTTAGAAAAGACGATTGTTGATGGTTTAGATCAGACGTTTGAATATATGGTTAGATGCAATGCAGATGAAGCGCATCTGGTGATATTTGACTGCGACAAGCAAAAATCCTGGGATGAAAAGGTTTTTATGCGGGATATGGAAATCAAAGATCGGAAGATCCGGGTATGGGGAGTGTAGGAGCTTATTGCCGTCCAATATGATTATGCTGCAATTTGTTGCTTCATAGCAGCCACTTCATGTGCCGGCTTTGCCATACGTTCCTCTAATTGTTTTTGATCCGATCCGGACTGGATGCGCTGTCTTTAATGCTTAAAGCCGAAGGCAAAATCACTGATGTCGTCATCGAGAACATGATAAATTGGCATCACAGCGGATTCAACGTGTATTGCGGCAATGCTATCTGGCCGAACAATGAAGAAAGCCTGGAAAATCTGGCGCGCTATATTATCCGAGCCTCCTTTTCACAGGAACGTATGACGTATGTCGCGGCACAAGATTCATTAGACGGGATTTCCAAAGTGATCTATGAATCCAAGGACGGTAAAACGTTTAAAACCTTTGAGGCGCTAGACTGGCTGGGGCAATTGACAACCCATATCCCCAATAAGGGCGAACAGATGGTC
>JAAENC010000465.1 GCA_024224815.1 Chloroflexota bacterium | reverse complement strand
TGAAATTTGCCAGAAAATTTGAAACATTGTTTTTTCTATCATTTTCTTGTTGTATCAAAACAAAACAATGTTTTAAACATTTCCTTTCAAAACATTGTTCATAATATTATTGAAATTCAAAACATTGTTGCATAGCAAACCTGAAACGATGTTCAATATGCATACAAACATTAAAATTCACACTAAAAACACACACTAAAATCACTCAAAAATATTATCATTAATAAGTTTAATTCAGGTGAAATTTGTTGATTATCAATATGATTCAATTCCTTTTCAAATAAATTTTTTTGTGGATGGAAACATCTAAGCCAACTTGAAGAACAAGCCCATGATGGATGTTTTTCAACAAAATCTATTCAACAATATTATTTGCAATTTCATCTTTAGTTTGAGATGATCCAAAAGGTAAAAATTCATTTGCATTCCATTCAAAATAAAATGTATTACGATTTTGAAAGATATTCTTCACCATATTTAAGAGTAATATTTTCTTTTTATCATCATCATCAAATACATCTTTAATTGCGTTTTCATATGTTTGTGATTTGGTTAAATAAACAAAACCAGTAGCAGTATTATTATTATTAGATTTTGTTATGGTAATCCATGATATAATGTTTTCATTTTTCAATGAATCAGTTTGTAATTGATGTGGAATAACATTTCTTTGTTGTGATTATGTGAATTGTGAATAATTTTGTGTTAGCACATGACATTTTCAAATATAACCAATTATCAGCTCCATTTT
>JAAENC010000464.1 GCA_024224815.1 Chloroflexota bacterium | reverse complement strand
TGGCTTCTAATATGTTTCTTAACAAGTTTTTCCCGCCCTTTCTAACTAGACATAGAACGAATACCTACGATCATTAGTTCTCTCAGAAAAATCCAAAACAAAACATCGAACTCGTAAGATTTCTTCCCTTGAAAAACTTGGAAAATAGCGATTACTATAATTTTCATGTTTTGCGGCCAGAGGTCCAAAATTAACATAGTTGGTACTAAATAGATAGGAAATTCTATGGCCATTCTAATTATGTTAGTCCGATCAAATTCTGCCTGGTAGATTTACCACAAATGGCTTATAAATAAAGTATTCCACTTTTGGCAATATTTGATGATTTTCTAGATATAAAATAGAAAGAATGTTAAGAATTATTAAGGGGGGTTCTAATTCATGGAATTTTTTCAAACAAAAAGAAAATTGCGTATATTTTTTTTAATTTTCATATGAGATATAATTGAATGTTGTGAGATCTTTTGGGGCCGAGAAAACTGCTTTGACATTGTTATTTTCAATTCCTATTTCTGCCTGTTTTTCAAAATTTACAAAAATTGAAAAAGAGGACCATCATTGCCGTGTCATAGCGGGCGGCCAGAGGCCGCTATCGTGCTAAATGAAACTTTTTTCTTAAAGTAGACGATCATACCATTCTAGTGATACCCAATTTTTGAATTTTGGACATTTGGAAGTATTTTTTTAGGTCATTTAATAATGATCCCGTTTTCCCCACTATTTTAAGGGTTTTTTGGTGCAAAAAATATTTTTTTTGGCCGAAGATTAAAAATATTTCTAATAGTGATAGAGACTTTTAATTGCCGCCATTGTGTTCGGCATCGTTTTTCCTTTCCGAAAAGATTTCAGCCGCCATCCTCCCCCCCTCACTTTTGTTTAAAATAAAGAAAACCCCTCGAAAATCCCGTTTTCCCCGCACTTACTATAGATCTCTTCCCTTTAAAATTTTGAAAAGTGTGTGTACTATTATTTTCATGTTTCACAGCCAGAGGTCCAAAATGGAC
>JAAENC010000463.1 GCA_024224815.1 Chloroflexota bacterium | reverse complement strand
TATTTAGCCCTTAAAATCTTGTCCTCTAAAATACTGAATATCTTTACGCTATATTCAGGTGTAGTAAACACTTCTTTTAAAGCCCGAATGGGGTGTACATACGAATCGCGACTCTTAAGGTTAATTTCAAGATCATGTATCGGGACTTGTCCAATACGTAATTGCTGTTCGAATCTCTTGTGCATTTTCTGGTGTTTTTAGTTTGTTTCTCGCTTGTGGGCGAATCTAAATTGGTTAACACCCTAAAAATAAACATAATATTATTTCTAACCTCAGAAAAAGAGATAGACATTCAGGAAAGTTATCAACGCTAAGTTGTTGATATGTATTGGGCTCAGGGTATACTTGCAGGCACTAAATAACCTCTCTTTCATAGACGTTCCAATGTAATAGTCGTTCCAAGAATCGGACTTTCGGCTACAGCCCAGCCTGCCTTACGGGTTCTATTCCTTTGATAGGGAGTATCCTTTCGGCCATAGACATCTTGCCCATAAATAAGATTTCGCTTATTTTTGCCCCGGTAGAAGTCTGTGTAGCCGATTTGCGGATAGTCTGGGATTTTAGTGAGGGTTTCTTTTAGTCACTTGAAAGGTTCGATATGATTCATTTTGCATGAGGGTAATAGCGGAGTGGGTAATGGCGGCATGCTAGGTCGCATTATGTGATCCCGCGAACAAATAATTTTTTTTTCCAAGTGCTACCGGACGAATAGTATTTTCTATAGGATTGTTGTCGATCCGGAAACGACTATTATCAATATACATGACCAGGCGGGGCCAAACCCGTAGTGTGTCGGCAATGGCTTTCCCAATGGCACTTTGTGGAAGTATACTGAACGAAATCAGGTTTGCAAAAAATCACACTCCGATTAGTTCAAAATTATCGGTCATTAGAGTTTGAAGCTCAGATTTGTATTTTTCTATATTTTGAAAGAACCCCATGCTCTCTTCCTTGAATACAGAAACTTTTCGTAATACTCGTTATAAGTTATATTTTTCTTGAAAAACTTCCATAACCGCTCCATAATGTTAAGGTTGGGGCTATATGGAGGCAAAAACACAAACTCTATCCTTGTATTCTCCAGGATAAATCCGTGTACTAATTTTGAACTGTAATATCTTGCATTATCTAAAATGACATAGAGCACCCCCAGCGGTTGTTCTTTGAGCATTTGCTCTAATAAAGCAATCGTTGATTGGGCATTGATCCTTTCATCTTCCCTGATAACTACCTTTTG
>JAAENC010000462.1 GCA_024224815.1 Chloroflexota bacterium | reverse complement strand
TAAAAAGAACGATTACATTTCTTCCTTTGTTACGAAAGTATACAGGGTGCACCTGCTACTCGTTGGGTGAGAGGGGTTTAAGGGGAGAGAGGGATCTCGACCCCCATGCGCGTAACTCGTTGTCACGAAGCGATTTTGAACTCAAACCTGTCACAATGGAATCCTGGGTGTTTCCCACGTCAGAATCATCTCGGATCATTGAAAAATCACCCGATGATGAAAAGTTATGGCCCTTTTGATGAAAAAGTCGTGTTAAAACATGGTCCGAAAATGGGTCCCACACCGGTGAAAACGCGAACAAAATTGATTTTGGGCACCCTCGAGATCTCCTGTAGATGCGAGGATTGGTGAGTTGGGACTAGCGGATTTTGATTCCTCGTCATTCGAAACCCCCATATATCGATAGTTAGAATGCCTGAAATAGCGTAAAAAGGTGAGAAAAAAGGGCCCCGAAAAAGGGCTGGTACCCCTGTATATGGGTGTATATGGGTATGTATGGTATGTGTGTATATGTGGGTATATGGGTGTAACTGGGATGGTACCCCTGTAAACCCGGCGGCGTGAGGGGCAACTGGGTGGTGCCCCTCTAGAATCCACCCAATGAGATTCCACCTCCTCGCCCCTCATTCTCAGCCCCCCCACCCACCCCCAC
>JAAENC010000461.1 GCA_024224815.1 Chloroflexota bacterium | reverse complement strand
CAGCGGCGCATTATCTTTGGGAGCACGGATACGGCGATCACGGTACAGATGAAGAGCCTATACTGTTTGATGATTTGAGCAATAATGAAAAACTAGCCCTTATAGATAAGCATGTGAAGCGTGTCATTATGGACGCGGCGCACACTTACCACGTCAATGTTCGACAAAGTGCGGAGCGCAAAGCCGCACAGTTGTATGCAGAAGAAAATATTATAATTGAGTAAAGGATAAATAATGTCTAAGAAAGAAGAACAGAAAGTAGTTGACGCAAAAGATTTATCTGTAGAGCAATTAAAAGCACTTGCTTACGATACCCTTGTGGAAATAAATAGGCTGCAAGCTAATCTTAATCAGATAGAGCAGACAATAAGGCAAAAAGACGCGGAGGAGTAAATGGCATACAGTAACGAGATAACGAAAATTGAATTAGTCGCAAAGTAAAGCAAAATGCTTCTATTATTACAAGGCGCATGGACACCACCTAACAAGCGACCCATAGCGGAGATTATAGAAGATGTCCCCGATGATGAGGAAGTTATTTATCACATCACGCCCCCGCCTGTTTACAAGCTAGAGAGTGTTATCATAGAGTACAAAACAAATGACGAATAAATTTCTCCCGCTCATCATAACCATTGCAGACCTAGCAGCGCGGCGCGGTGTTTACGCTCCAAATGACGCGGAGCTGTCAGAGCTTATCAAAACAGCGCGAGGTTACTATAATGCCATGCTTCGTGCGGTTGTCGGGCTATTCAATCGTAAGATAGATGAATTTGAGTTTGTCGGGCGCATATCTGACATTATAAGAGACCAGATGCGCCGCGCTTATAACGAGGGATTGCGGCGCATTGGTATTGATCCAAAGAATATGACAAGCGCAATGCAAGCGGAACTTTCAGCGTTGATAACGAACGAAGAAACTTTCGCTTTGGCTCTCGCCGCAGACATTCTAAAGCAACGCGATATTGAAGGCGCAACATCCGCGCAATTTAAGTCGCGCCTGGAAGTGTGGCGCAATCGCTATGATGACGTTGCCAACAGAGCGGCGGTGACAGGCGCAGAAAAGAAAGGCTATAATCTTGAATGGCGAATTGGCGCAACAGAAAAAAGTTGTAAAACATGCTTGAAATTAAACGGGAAAGTTGCAACAGCGGAGCAATGGCGCATTAGTCAGTATAAACCGCAATCACCGCCTAACGCTCAATTAGAGTGTGGTGGCTGGCGTTGTGATTG
>JAAENC010000460.1 GCA_024224815.1 Chloroflexota bacterium | reverse complement strand
CGTAGGTCTTTATTCCATGTCTTGCCGAAGAGATTTTTACAAGTCCGGTATTATGGGATATTTACCAATACCCGCCGCAAAGAAAACATTAAAAAGGCAAAAGAATTTTTAGCCGAAGAACAAGAAGGACAAAAACAGGAAGATATAGAAGATGGTAAGCAAGTTTGGGAAAAACAAGACACAATATGGACGGAAATTATGGAGGAAATTAAAAAACATTTAAAACTCAATTGCCCTGTTTGTAAAAAGGGGCGCATGCGGTTTGTGAGCGTAATCCCCTACGAACCCGACATTTGATGGTTTAATTACGCACACGCTGCGAAAACGGTTCTTTGAAATCATGTATTTTAACTTAATGGATTGAGTGATTTTGTCCAAATGGGTGTGGTGTGCCCACTTAGCAAACTTAAAACCTGTGTGGTGTTGTTTTATCGGTTGTGCATAGGAGAATTACCCGATGGAATGGCTAAGACAACTATATCATGGTAGCAAATAATAAGCCAAAAAAAAGGCGAGAACATCAAATCCACTTATGCCGGAAGGGTGGTTCCCAGCGGTTTAGCCCAATCGAGTAGGCTACCTCGCAGTAAAT
>JAAENC010000459.1 GCA_024224815.1 Chloroflexota bacterium | reverse complement strand
AGTGCCTGCCAGTCTTCACAGACAATTTTAGCCATGCGAGCCAATATGTGCGAAGCCAGGCAGCGAACCCGAACCCAGGGCAGTATTAAAAACCGGGTATTGTAGGCCAGCAGATGAATATGTGCTTTTCGGCTGTGTGCCGACCAGCCGATAAAGCGGTCCCGGCAGCCGATATGACGAGGGGCTGAAGACCAGGCCAGACAGGCAATGGGTCTTTGCTGACAATAGACGATATACTTAAGCTGTTCACCGACCGGATGACAATAGCCCAGATAGTGGTAGTGTTCGATCAGACTGTTGAACAGCTTCTCGGACACCGTGCGGCGAACCTGAGAAAATCGCAAGGGTTTGATCTCAGACAGTTTGCCATCAACACGGCTTTGATCAATTGTGACTTTTGTCGGCTTTGTGCGGTTGACAAACGGGTTGTTGACATGATGCTTTTTGGCCGGCAGCCGGATATGCCCGGCGCGGTGAAGTTCAAGCATCAAGCCGCGGCACACCATGTCTTTAAGTGTTCCGTTGGGCTGAATCCAATTCCAGGCACGGCAAAGCTTTTTAGATAAAGCCCAGCGGCTATCGTTGGGATTTTCACCGATTAATCGATTGATAAACGCGACATCATCGCTGGTGACCATCTTGCCCCGATATTTGAATTGCAAACTCATAGGGGCAAAATATCACATTACCGAGCGGAACGCAAGAGCACCGGATCATTTTTTTTAAATTTTCTCAGCCGGTTGCTCAACGGGCTTCCATAAAGGTGCCACCCGCGTCTTGTGCAGCTCGCCGTTCCAGATTAAAAGCTGCAACTCATGAACGGCCAGCTGCCTTAAACACGAATTGCCCTCAGACGGCCACCAGTTAAACCGGCCCTTGGATAATCGCTTCTGACACAGCCAGAAGCCTTGCCCATCATACATGAGCACCTTGATGGCAGTGGCCCTTTTGTTACGGAAAATGAAAACATATCCTGAAAACGGATCTTTTTTAAGAACCTGTCGGCATACTTGAGCCAAACCGTCGATGCCTTTTCTAAAATCCGCCGGCTGCACCGCTAAAAGGATCCGCATCTGCGGGGTGACCTGGATCATGGCTTTTTCCTCCAGAATGCTTTGGCAAGTTCGAGAAGGTCAACATCCGTTTTGCCTCTAAAGTGCATCCGCATTTTTGAACCGAGGATGTCTTGCATCTCGACAATACATTCCGATGCAGCTGCCGGTGGTTCAAGGTTCAGTTCAATAAAACCTGGCGGGCTCATCGAAGCTGCACTATCTTTCTTTTTGATGGGCACACGTTTTTTTAAAGCGCTATAATCAAGAACCAACTCTTTGGATATCTGACTGATGGAATGCTTGGCCGTTAAGCTTACAGCAGCCGCCCACAGTTTCTCGGGTATCGGACGGGGATTTTTTCTGGTTCTGCGCCAAATTTTAAATTGTTCTTTGACTTCGCTGATAGCGGGGCATGGGGTTGAGTAATTTTTTGACTCCATCGGTTATCCTCTTT
>JAAENC010000458.1 GCA_024224815.1 Chloroflexota bacterium | reverse complement strand
TATCTACCGAAATGTGAGTTCTAAATTAATCCTGATAAATATGTATACTCTTAACAAAGTTGGAATTATCATGGGCCTTTAAAATTGAAGATATCAAAATTTCCAGATTTCGAGGCTGAATTGTAGCTTACTGCTATCTATCTGTAATTTAAACAATAGGTTAAACGTTAAGATATCCAAAAGAAATATTCACTTTGAACATTATAGAAAAAGATGCCATTTTTTTTCGGAAATGACACAAACCTGCCTGGTTTCACCCAGGGTGTTTGGGCATCGTTTCAAATAATCACACAGGTACAGGCAAGAAATCTTGATTGCGACACGATGTCGCGTATTTATAGACTGTTCAACGGAGGCTAATAGCTTAATAAAACAAAACATCAGGAGAAATGAAGATGAATACAAGACGAAAGTTTTTAAAAACAGGTGCTGTTGGTGTAGCGGCTTTAGCGGCTACTACTTTGCCGACTGCAGTCTTGGCAGCAACACATTCTGGATCAGGCAGAAAGAAGTTTAAGATAGCAAAGGCAGAAGCTTTTGCTATCCCTATGCCCTTTACTCATCCCTTTAAAATGGCAAAGGGAACCTTAACTCATTCAGACACTGTTTATGTTCGTCTAGAAGATGAAGCAGGCCGTGTTGGCTGGGGTGAGACGTTTAACGTACCCCAGATCTATGCAAGAGATCATAAAACCATTCATAATGATCTGTCCCGCTATCTTTTACCTGCCCTTATAGGTCTAGATCCCGTGGAGATCGCAAAAGCACATACTGTTATGGATAGTGCACTTCCAATATGCAGAGATGGTAAAAATGGTGCAGATATGGCGCTCTATGACCTAGCTGGCAAACAACTAGGTGTTTCTGTATCTACACTTCTTGGCGGAGCGCAGGTAGATGAGGTGCCAATTATCGCAGTCCTTGGTATCGTACCTCCAGAAAAAGCAGCCGCTTCCGCAAAAAAATATGTCGCAAAAGGGCATACTTACATTAAGCTAAAGATGGGCATTAACTGGAAAGAAGATGCAGAGCGTGCTATCGCTGTTAGAAAGGCTGTTGGACCAGATATCATACTCAAAGGTGACGCAAATACGGC
>JAAENC010000457.1 GCA_024224815.1 Chloroflexota bacterium | reverse complement strand
TGATGTAGGTTCAACTGTATCGACTTGCATTATGATTAAATATTGCAATTGTCAAGTAAAAAAATCTACTGTCAATGCGATCACTAAGAAACAAACATTCTGAAAATCTAGCATTCTGACAAACATTCTGAAAATATTTGAGTTTCTTCCTAAGGTTAAAAAATATATCTCACTGGATTACTAATTTTTTGAAAATTTAGGTTTAGTCAACCATCGTAAGACAGAATTTTCGAAGCCTAGGAATGCTTCGAAAATTCTTAAAGTTAATGAATTTTAATTCTGAAATTATGTTGTATACTTTGAAATTTCTATTCTGGAATTTTTTACAAACTTTGTATCCCATGCTTTTTCACACTGAATAATCATAATTTGGAAAATTTTGTATAAGTCAACCTTCGTAAGACAGAATTTTCGAAGCATAGGAATGCTTCGAAAATTCTTAAAGTTAATGAATTTTCATTCTGAAATTCTGTTGTATACCTTTGAGATATCTATTCTGGGATTTTGTACAAAATTTCTATCCCATGCTTTTTCACACTGAATAATTATAATTTTGAAAATTTCGTATCCG
>JAAENC010000456.1 GCA_024224815.1 Chloroflexota bacterium | reverse complement strand
TATTGGTCACGAACACGACCTGTTTTTCAAGCGGAGGGGTTTTATTGTCCCATGTTTTTACAACCACTGCATTTAGCGGAATAGGTGCGTAATCTTTTTTGGTGCTATTAACTT
Organism: Chloroflexota bacterium; assembly: GCA_024224815.1. Lineage (GTDB taxonomy): Bacteria > Chloroflexota > Anaerolineae > Anaerolineales > Villigracilaceae > Desulfolinea. The sequence goes on along the minus strand of JAAENC010000456.1, from coordinate 652 downwards.
TGGAGCCCTGTGGATTAAACCAGTCACAGGTCAAAAGATCCGGTACACCCACCAGGGTGGTGAGCACCTTTTCGGTGTATTTCTTTTTGCCATAGCCATGAACAACTTCAACTTCACGGGTAACCGGGGTGAAACTCTCACAATCTAAAGCTAATTGACGGGCATCCTTAGCTGCCTCCATATTTCTTTTCAAAGGGATGACAAACTCAAGCCCTTGTAAGTCAATGTCATAGAGGACCTTGCCGTCAAGGAAGCCGCGATCAATCACCACAGAATCAATGGTGCTGGATATCTTCACATTTTCCTTGGCTTGTTCCAACACCGCAAGAACATGCAGATTGTCGGGTTTTTCAATTGTATCTATTTTGATAGCCAAGGGTATGCCCGTCTTGATTTCATAGATGGCCCAGACTTTCCACCCATATAGGGTGACCGATACTTCTTTGAGTTCGCCGCTTTTGCGAAAACCGCGAGCTTTTACTTTGCGTTGACGAGTCACGCAACCACATCCCTTGAATTTGTTGGTGGTTTCATACAAAGTGGCATCACATGCGGCATGAATTATCTTAGGGAAAACGCCCTGTTTGGCTAATTGCTCAATGCAGCGGTTAAAGAAATTTTCAATGCGCCTAGGGCCAATCTTGACGATATG
>JAAENC010000455.1 GCA_024224815.1 Chloroflexota bacterium | reverse complement strand
TCAAAGACTGCATCTCTGATTTTAGCCGCAGTAACTCTGCGGTTTTTAGCTAACTCAAAGCCTTCTGTTAGTTCCTTTTGAAAATCTTCTGAAACACTTCCTATAATACGGTCAAAACTGTTTTGAACGCCATCGTAAAATGTGTCAAAGTGTTTTCCCCATGCTTCGGTTTGCTGTTTCTTTATCTCTCTTGCTATTAAGTTCTTCGCTTCTTTTACATCTACATCGACGGGTATATCAAGCCCTAAGCGAGACTTGGCAAAAGATGACCAAGAGCTAAACCCAGCCTTTTCATCTGACAGTCCAAAGAACTTGTCCCAATGCCCATCATAAACGCCTTTTAGCGTTGTCGCGCCTTGCTCATAGAGTTTTGTTTCAGCTTCGACAATATCGCTCGCTCTCAACTCTGCGGGGGCGGCGGATTGTAGTTTGTTTAGAATGGACTTGTGAGAGTTTACTGTCTCATCGTGCGCTGCACGCCAGGTAGCAAACATTGCCGATTCTGTTTCGTCTAGTCCGTCTACGGTCTCCCATGCCTTGCGAATATTAGACACACCTTCTACCGCATCAAAGGAATCTTGATTTATAGCACCCATCGGGTCACGAAAAACATTGTCGGCAGATTTTATGTGCGTTTCTGCAAACTTATCTACAGCCGCAAGGTAGTCGTCAATACCTTCCAGTTTTGGGTCTAGCATAATA
>JAAENC010000454.1 GCA_024224815.1 Chloroflexota bacterium | reverse complement strand
GGAAGGCTGAGTTTTCATGTTTCTGCTATTTATTTACAATCTTGAAACGCTGGAAATTTTATGATATCCATTTGAAATCTAACATTTTCAGTGAGTTATGATATTGGCACCCATTAAAAGGCCCCTGTCAAGAGAAAACACTTCACCATCGCAAAAAAGTACAGTTTTTTTTTGCAGGGACATCATCCAGTAACCGGATCAGCCCCTTTTCTTTGCCTGCGCCCGCGTTTTCAAAAGTTATTGGAGCGGATCCTTAATTGATCTGCTACCAGGCACCCATCAGGTTCAAGGCCGAGGAAAGAAAAATATAAGATCGACGGTTGCGTAGCGAAGAGATTTTTTATCTCGTAGCGAAGCAGTCATCCATTTTTCTTTACAGCCCCTGGTCCGGTAATTGGACCCCAGAAAAACATTCGGTACCTTGTCATGTCCAATGGGTTGTTACAAATCACAGGGCTCAAAAAACGCCAGCCATAGAGGGCTCACAACAAGGGCAGATCATGAAAAAAGGCATCCGCCTGGATTTTTTGTTAAGGGAGTGCAACGGTGTGCCAACCAAGCTATGGGGTTATGAGCCACCATTATCAGGGGATCACCGTTGCAGTCCCAACTATTGAGATAGCAGGTTGTCTCGAAAAGGAACCTGATCTCGCATAATGTAATAACAGATCCGAGCTAGTTTATTGCTCAACGCTTTGGTGGCAAGGCTTGTATTAGCCTGGGCCACTTTGCGGTTATAATAACTTCTGAAGGGCTCATGGTACCTGCGTGATAAATGAGCGGCTTCGGTGAAGGCCCAGCTCAAATAGCGATTGCCGTTTTTGCGGTTGCCATGTCCCTTGCTTTTTCCGTCCGATAGTCTCTGGGAAGATACACAGCGGCTATAGGAAGCAAAGTTACCGACCTGGTGAAAACGGCCGATATCGCCGACTTCCAGCATAATGGTCATAGCCAGAATCAGGCCGATGCCGGGTACCGTCAGCAGTTGCTGAAATGCCTTGCTGAGCTTTACTTTATTTTTAATCGCTTTTTCCAGTTGTAGAATCTGTTGCTTTAAAAACACAATCGTGTCTAAATTGGCCCGTGCGGAGAGAACAATATACTCTTGTTCTAATAGCTGCTGTAAGTCTTCGACGGTAAACTTTCTGATTTCATTGGCGCTGACTCTTTGGCCACAGCAGCGCGCAATTAACGACTGCAGACTGAGGATATGAGAAGTCTTGTGGCGAACCAGAAAAAGCCGCTTGCGTGCCAGATCACGCACGGGGCGATCTTCTTTGGGGTAAATGTAGCCTTGGGGTAGTATACCCAAAATCAGCATCTGTGCCAAAAAGAATGCGTCGTGTTGATCGTCGGTATGTTTGATTCCCTCGTATTGTTTCATCGCAGCTGGATTGGCCAGATGAAGACAATCATATCCGGCATCCATCAGACCGTCGATTAACCAATACCAATTGAAAGTGGATTCGACGACAATTCCTTTCAATTGATCCTGAAAGGGATCTAAAGTTTTTAGTATCAGTGGCAGATTGTTGGAAACTCTTTTGCCAAAGACGCGTTTGAATTCTTTGTCCATAATACCGATGTAAGTATTTCTTGAATGAAGATCTAAACCGGCGTATAGTTGCATTGGGCACCTCCTTTGGTTTGGGGGTT
>JAAENC010000453.1 GCA_024224815.1 Chloroflexota bacterium | reverse complement strand
CAATCACAGCTTAAAGTCATCTACCGCTACCAGCAACAAAGTCCCCATCTTAAAAAAACCGCACAACGTACGTCTAAATTAAATATCGTTGAGGACATACTTGCATCTCATCATCAGCCACTGCATATCTCTAAGATTATCGAAATTGCAAAAAACGATTACAATGTCACCTTAGAAAGAGATTCGATCGTTTCCGCCCTGGTAAAAAAAATTCAGGCCGGGGTACGATTTATCCGCGTGGCACCAAACACCTTTGATTTGAAAAAATAAACTGCCAGCTGGAAAGGAGAAATTTACCGATGAGCTTTACCGCAAAAATAAATCGAATACGAAAAATCTTGGGTAAAGATGAACACTTTCAACGGGAAAAAAAATTCCTCTCTTTGAACTCGTAGTTGCTTTAGTTTCAACTTTTACCGTTACCTCCAAGAAAAAATCCATCGCTGATGCCCATAGAAACTTTATCAGTCTTACTGGAGACAAAATCTCTCGAAGTAGCTTCTGGCAACGGCTTGCAAATGGTAAACTTGTTGATTTTTTGGAAAAAGCAGTCTTAAATTTTTCCTTTAAAATCCAACAAAAAGCACTATCCAAACTCTTGTGGTTATCAATATTTAAAGATGTATTTATCTACGATGCGTCTCCTATCCGTCTACCGGCATCCTTATCAAATATATTTCCGGGTAACCGCAAGAACCATAGCCCGGCTAGCTTCAAATTAAGCGCCTTGTACACCATGAGTATGCGAGGTGTTCAATGGTTGAAACTTTCCGATCAAAAAACCCACGACAGTCAAATTCTTCCGGATCTTGAACAATTAATAGGTTCATTGTTCCTATTCGATCTGGGTTATTTTAGCCACAAATTTTTGTATACATTGAGTCAGATTGATGTCTGGTGGATCTGTCGCTTAAAGGCCAACTCCGTGCCTATCATTACCCGTGTTGTCAAAGGAGTTGCTAAACGTTATATCGGTTCCCCTCTGAATGAAAAGGTTAATCTCAGAGGATCCATTGTTGAAGTCATGGCCAAATTAATGCTGCCGGGAAATGGATTCATAGAGGTTCGTCTCATCGGGTTTCGATTTCCTAAAACAAAGCAATATCGTTGGTATGCCACAAATTTAACAACTTCAATGCTCTTAGCTGAGTGGATTTACCCTCTGTATCGATTGCGATGGCAAATCGAACTTTTCTTTAAATCCATAAAATCCGTGCTAAATGCCGATCAAATTACTTCCGGCAATGAAAATATTGCTTTGGCCATCGTTTATAGCTCCATTCTTTCATCTCTGATTGCAAGCTCAATGATAATTGAAGAAGCTCTGGTATTTTCTCATGTTGAGTTGAAATCAATCACCGCTCAAAGGCTTATGACGGTATATTCTAATATAGCTCATACTCTGGCCCAATGCCTCACTACAAAGCAAATTCCAAACATCTGCTTACAAAAAAAGCTACACAGTCTTCTCCATTTACTGATGTGCCCTAATAGAAAGCATCGCCCAACTTCACTAGAAATAGTTGTAATGTTAACATTTTAGAAAAAAGGAGCACCGGGACGTCCCTAAATAACTAAATAACTCAATCAAGCAAATGAAAATTATGGAGAAGGGCAATCGCTTCGCCTCTTTGAACGGCATAACCGACGCCGGAAATGGTCATTTCAAGTTTTCGGGCAAGATCAGTCAGCGGT
>JAAENC010000452.1 GCA_024224815.1 Chloroflexota bacterium | reverse complement strand
TTTAAGTAGAAAATCCATGCTCCGGTATAGATGTTGAACCTGAATAGGCTGTTCAATATCCAGATGAACATCCTCGTTAGCCCATTCTTCGACGGCCAGTTTGGAAGAAGGTGCCAGGGCTCTGTTGGCAACCATGGCAAAAATCGCATCTCCAATAGGCACTTTGAACGCTCTGTCTTTCAATGCTTCGGCAAGACAAACATCAATGCCGATACGTTTCCACAGCCCTTTAAGCAAGAGCGCCCCACCGGCGGGCTGACTGGATATGAACTTGAGATCGGTACCCTGAGTCCTTATTTCTTGTATATCTTCAGAACTTATGAATCGGCTCAGGCTGTTGACAAGACGTTTGAAAGCCGCCACATCAAGCTGATCCCGCCGTCCGAATGAGTAGGCGACTTCGGCCCGAGAATAGCCTTTTTCAGGGTGGGTATTATGGGCTAATTGAATATATTCAACCTCAGACCCATCCTTATTTCTGCGTTTTATGGTGCGTACATACATGCCCATACAAAAAGCATATATTTCGTTCTATGTCAAGCTTTATTTGGCAAGTCGTGTGCCTACAGATTTTGGCGTCGAAACCAATAGTTGGCCTGATTTTATTGGATATTTTCACAAAAATTGAACGAAATTAACCTACAACTGTCGAACACAAGCTT
>JAAENC010000451.1 GCA_024224815.1 Chloroflexota bacterium | reverse complement strand
TCGAATGGTGCCATTCTCAGTTTCTAACTCAATGATGCCACAGTGACACACAACGACGCCACAATGACGCGACAATGACGCCACAAGGACGCCATAATGACGCCGAACACTGAGGCCATAAGGACTCGTATTTTTTTCAAAAACTGAAGACTTGTCTTCACAGGGGGGGGAGGGGGGGTCTGGACCACCAGATTTTCAGGTGGCCATTGTCTTCACCTAATTGGCGTTTGGGCGCATTTGTTTAGTTTTCTGGTGTTTCAGAAGTGCTTTTTCTGCATTTTGAAGAGCGAAATCCTAAAATTGCGCATCAAAAAGTGTCAAAAAGTGCATTTTTAAAAATTCTGAGTCCAAAAACCAAAACATGCTAAAACGTAGCTTTGAAATGCGAAATTCTAAAATTGTGCTTCAAAAAATGTCAAAAAGTGCACTTTTTGAAATTCTGAGTCCAAAAACCAAAAAGTGCAAAAAAATAGCTTTGAAATGCGAAATTCTAAAAGTGTGCTTCAAAAAGTGTCAATAAGTGCACTTTTTAAAATTCTGGGTGCAAAAACCAAAAAGTGCTAAAAAGTAGTTTTGAAATCCTAAACCTTAAATCCTAAAAAGTGCTAAAAAGTCGCTTCAAAATGCTAAATTCGAAAAAAGTGCTTCAAAAAGTTGCTAAAAGTGCCCTTTTGAAATCCTAAACACTAAACCATAAAAAGTGCTAAAAAGTCACCTCAAAATGCTAAATTCTAAAAACGTGCTTCAAAAAGTTGCAAAAAGTGCACTTTGAAATGCGAAAAATGGTTGCCGGG
>JAAENC010000450.1 GCA_024224815.1 Chloroflexota bacterium | reverse complement strand
CACAAAACTAAAAAAAAACACACATCACATGTATGAAACGAATATCAATAATTTCATAAGCACAAACAAAAAATATAAAAAAGTCAAAACCACACATATAACGACATATTCACACATCAAACATGGCAAACAAACAAATCAACAAAACATTGTTTTTAATATTTATGTCAGGACATGCCGTAATAATTTCCATACCATTTTTTAATCTATTTACACATTCATATGTACTAATACCACCAATTAATGCAGTTGCATATAATTCATAAAATTTACTAATTTTCATAAACATATCACGTGCTTCTAATGCCATATGTCTCCGTGGAGCAATTACTAATACTTGTGGTTTAATACATTTATTATATTTATATCCATTCTGTTTTAATTCCATTATTTCTAATATTGCAACACACATTGCAATTAATCTGTCATTATAATTAATATATTCACCAATTATATGATGCATTCCTTTTCTAATTCCTTCAATTAATTTTATTACATCTTTTTTACATAAAATTCCATTATTTAATGTTTTTAATGATTGCAAAATGCCATCTTTTAATCCTAAATCTTCCCATTGAATATTATCAATATTTTCAATATCAATTGGTTGCTGTACTGGTGGTGGAGGTGGTGATACACGTGTTTTATAATCTAAAATAATAACATCATCATCTTCGTCATCCGATATAAAAATAGGATTACTTGATTGTACTGATCCATTTCTATATGTACTAAATGTATTGTCATTATTATTATTACTATTCCTAAAATATGGTGTATTTGATGATAATAATATCAGACCTAATATTTGCATTGTCATAAATACCGAAGCAATAAATAAAAACATTTGATCTTTAATTACAATCTCTATTTCCTATATATTTATATAATGATACAAAAAAAACTGACTATTATATAAATACAAAAAAAAAATACACACATTTAATCTGAAAATAAGTGTTTGTAAATTTTGTGATACAATTCCACTATTATAAATCGGTTGTTTATAATTATTTGGAT
>JAAENC010000449.1 GCA_024224815.1 Chloroflexota bacterium | reverse complement strand
TGTATTGTGCCTTTGTCCATTACTTATCCCCTCTAGTGTCTAAAACATATCTAGTTGTGCAGTCTCACGCTCTATGCGCTCTTGTGCTGCCTTAAAATAATCTTCGTCTAGCTCACAGCCTACAAAGTCAAAGCCGCCATAATGAGCCGCTATTGCGCTTGAGCCACTGCCTAAGTGTGTGTCTAGTATCTTGCCGCCTTCTTTGGCGTAGTTGGCTAGTAGCCATTCGTAAAGTTTTACGGGCTTTTGTGTGGGGTGTATTCGATGCTCTTTGTTTTTCATGTCGCCTTGTATCATTCCATGCCATGTGAATTTAAACTTCCTCACGGCAGTTTTAAAACTTGCCCAAGCCAGCTCGCAATCAGCAAAATCATTTAACCCATTATCTTTATCCCAAACAATCCAGCATGACGAATTACACATAAAAGGAAAATTATCTATAAAATGATTAGCGCCCCATATTATTTGATTTTTGCTTACTCTTTTTAACTGGTCAAAATAATCAGGATTAGGCGCAAGCAAATCTTCACCAGCAAAAGGCTTATAATTTTTTGATTCAGCAATGCAGCTTCTTGTGCTATTTGTCTTGCCGCTTTCACCTATCCCATAAGGCGGGTCAACAATCGCCAAATCAAAAGAATTATCTTCTAGCCCTTTCATGTATTCCATGCAATCCATGTTGTGCAGTTCAATCACTTATCACCCCCTAATAAATCAAGCTGATGCTCACCAGTAGCCAATTGACGCTTTAACTCTTCATTCTCTTTCATAACCATAGCGCCTGCTATAACCATCCCTATCAGCTCTTCAACTGTATAAGCTGTGTCTGTATTGGGTATTTCGTATAGTTTTTTCATTTCTTCACCCACAAATCTTTCATTTCTTGAATGTATTTTTTGCCTGTTTCGTCATCGCTTGCTAGGTG
>JAAENC010000448.1 GCA_024224815.1 Chloroflexota bacterium | reverse complement strand
GCCCAAAAAAAACTGGCCCTGGCCCTGCGACGGGCCAACTTCCGCAATCATAAAACACTTGAGCAATTTGACTTTGGCTTTAATCCGTCCATCAACCGCTCGCTGATTACTGACCTTGCAACCTGCCAATTTATCCACGAGAAAGTATCCGTGTTCATTGTCGGTCCCTGCGGGACCGGTAAAAGCCACATCGGTCAAGCCTTAGGCCATTGTGCTATCCGCAACGGCTACGATGTACTTTTTACGACTCAAAGCAAAATGTTGGGAAAACTGCACGCGGCTAGGGCCACCAATACCTATGATCGGCAGTTTAACCAGCTGACCAAGGTCAGATTGCTAATCATCGATGACTTCGGCCTCAAGCCGTTGCGATCACCTCAAGATGAAGACCTGCATGATATCATCTCCGAGCGCTATGAACGCCGTTCCACCATCGTCACCAGTAACCTGGATCTATCCGAATGGGGAGAAGCCTTCCCAAACCGTCTTTTAGGCGCCGCTACCATCGACCGGCTGCGCCATGGTGCTTATAAAGTTGTGCTGGAAGGAAAGAGCTTTCGATGCATGAAACCAGATCAAAAAAACACAAAATCAACCAGCGTGATGGAAGTGGCCAAGAAAAATAAGAGCAAAAAACCTGATGGCCCGGCAAAGGGCTCTAAGTGAGTGGATTTTGAGTAATGGTAACCTATGGGCCGGACAGAGATCGTTGATTGTAGGGCATTCTGGTAAGCCCTTTTTCCGGCAAATCAAAGATAGGAGAAGAAATATGGAAAAAACCGTTTACAATCCGCAGAAAGGCAGGCTGGAAACAATTAATATCGATTTTACGGATGAAAACACAACTTGGTTTGACGATCATGAAAAAATTGAAGAAGTTTATATGGTAACTGATTTTGAAGGAGGCTTGGTAATTGCAGGTTGCAATTACGATTATCCAATTCTTGTTTATGATATATCAAGATCCGATATTAATGATGACATAAAAAAGGTGTTGGATTTGCAAAAGACGTACACGGAGACTTAGGAAACAATTTAGCCCACAGGCAGGCAAACGCCGTTGCGCTACGCTCCACTGCGTTTGCCTGCCTGTGGCGGTATCAACATTCGTGGTAAAATTCGGGAATTCTAATTGTCGTTGATCAGCGGCCTTTTGATTCACTCATGCGGCTACGAATATCCGCTTTGAATCGATGATAGCTCACGGGTCGCTATTGGTTATGATCGGCACAAGGCATTGGAACTGTATAATAACCGATCGGTGTGGGATCACACCCGTCCCAGCAATGGGAGGGGTCAAAATTGGGTTATCGTTGGGGGTCAAATTTAGGTTGTCATTTCCAAAGAGTCTATGGAGCACAGTTCGAGGCTGTTCACAAAAGCCTGTTTCGCTCATAATGTATTACCCGAAGGACTGGTGCTTCACTCGGACAATGGCGGACCGATGAAGGGCGCTACCATGTTGGCCACCCTGGACAAGCTGG
>JAAENC010000447.1 GCA_024224815.1 Chloroflexota bacterium | reverse complement strand
CGAAACGGCAAAAATCGTGCCAAAAGCGGCTGTCGGGGCGGTAAATGATGAGTGTATGGGAAGTTCCTGTCACCTTCCAGGAAGTGATGAGAGGAGTGTTGAGCAGGCACGGCGCGCATGTCTCGGTGGCAGGCCGGGGAGGCCCGGCCGCCCTAAGTGGCCGGCATTAGACCTGTTTTTTTGGGGGTGGTTTATGCGGATGCCATCCCGCGCCATCAAACACCCACCGGAACTGGCCGGAAGTGGCTCCAAACGATACCAAAAGGTAGGTGGGACCACTGGGGACCATTTTGGGCACCATTGGACACCCTAACATAAATTTTTTGGGGCTGACCGGCAAGTACCTGCCCGATATTCCCCTGGGCAGAGCTGGGCCAACATTGGGCCCCATTTCAGGGCATAAAAACCACCAAGGGTTGGTTGGTCACGCCTTCCCGGACCACGCAGTGCTCACCTACCGGCCCCAAACCGGTTCCAACCGACTTAAACATACTTTTACCTGCACCTGGGACCTTTCCGCGGGGCCCTTCCGGCCCCCAACCACGTGTTTTCATTACCCCTGGACCCAAGTGTCACTGTTTTTATGCCAGTACCTGGGAACCCCCTGTAAGGGACATTATGGAGGCCAAGTTTGGGGGGCCAGAATGGGCCTAAAGTGGCACAAAAATGTGTCCGGAGGCCTAAATACATATTCCAACCGACTCCAACCGGTCCCAAAAGGGGGTTGGGACCAGAATGGGTGGTTT
>JAAENC010000446.1 GCA_024224815.1 Chloroflexota bacterium | reverse complement strand
TTCACGTAGCAGAGGCCCGAATCAAAACTATAGAGATTTGATTCATTGTGCCCCACTTAAAAACCGGTTTCAATGCGATAATGGCCGTTTTTGATCACTTTGGACGGAAGGGATGAATCACTTTTGGGTATAGGGTTTCAATTATTTTAGGGCTGTTTGATAACGCCAGCCGTAACCGGTGCATTTGTAGGGGTTTGAAGTCCAATGGTACGAAAACGCTGAGGGTTATAATCCTTAGCGCATTCAGAGATTAACAGTTAATTATGTGCCTTGCTCTACTGCTAAATTTGACCTCAGGATGTATTCATCAAGAGTGCCTATGACATCGTGTATTTGTGCAACCTTATAGTCCATTAGACGAATCTTTTTTGTTCCCGAATCAGGCGGGGGGATTTTTGCTCTTGCGCCGTCCACGGCCACTAAAATGAAGCGATCTATAAGGTTTCCATCGTAGTACAAGTCATACCAGTATCCGATTGCTTTCGGGTCGGGGTGTTTGTTGGCCCATTCATCTTGGTAGTCATCATTTTGAACGCCTTCCTCAGTGTATTTCGCCCTGAACCGAAGACGCGGGTCTTCTTTTAGAAAAACTTCACTCACCCAGTCATTGCTAATGCTAATGCCTTTCCAATCTTCTTTTGGGTTTGAATCCTTAACGAACTGCAAAAGCTCATCATGCGTCATGTTCTTGACTGGCTTTCTGGATGGAAGAATAAACTCCGCAAGGTGTGGTAGGCCGAACAGAGTTGATGCGCATAGACTCAGAACGAATGCGACAGGCTCTATCTCCTTGCCCATAGCCCAGAATAGCCCAGCTACAAATGTGAAGAAAAAGAAGATGGCTGCGAAAACATTAAGCGCTTTCGCATACTCTTTAATCCAAATAGCTGCTACTTTTAGTTTTGGGTGATCAAGTAATTTCACGTTGTTTTACACAGTTTTGGGTAAGGGGCGCGCAGCGAAGCGAAGCGTCCCAGTGAGCGATAGCGAACGATCTTGACCCACTTGTTCGTTATGCATTATTTTCCGCTCATCCCAAGTTCGTTGAACCCAAATTTAAATAACAAGATATAGCCAATAAAGACTAGAATGAGTTTAGCTGAAAAGAAAAATAGTGTGGGTAGATTTATAGCTGTAGGGGCTTCTAATTTACCTTCAAAATTAACACCATGGCGTTTTTCCAGTATTTGGTTATAGGTACCCCAAATTACCGACCCCAAGATATAGTGCAATAAATCTGCAGCAAGTGATGATATGAAAAACACAAGTGGCAATGCCAGTTCATCTGGTATTGCGAACTGAACTCCTTCCTGTGATTTAAATATCCAAATAATTGCTATGCCAGCAAATGATGCTTGCCGAGCGCCATCGCTGGCTTTTCCAGAATAGCCATAATATGCATCTCTAACATCTTTTAGCTGCATAGACCTACTTTCCCTTCTTAGCGGGACTTTTTGGGCCAGTACTACCTGTGCTATAGCTACGAACCTTACCCCCGGTAACAGTTCTTTTACCTGTTTTTGGAGCTGGCTTCGGTACTGTCTTCCCCTTTGACCCAGAGCCGGTTTTCTTTACCATCTATCAGATCTCCTTTCTCTTATTTGCATAACGTTTTAGGTAAGGGGCGGCTGGCAAAGCCAGACGTCCCGCGCAGGGCCGTAGGCCCGGAGCATACTTGACCTGCTTGTTAGCTTTTGCTCCATTTTTGAAATAGCGTGACTTGATATTCACGTAAATCTTCCGAAGTTCCTTCGTAGAACTCCACCTGTATTTCC
>JAAENC010000445.1 GCA_024224815.1 Chloroflexota bacterium | reverse complement strand
TCCGCAAATATGTAAAATGGCAGATGAAGAAGGAAGAACAGTTTGCCGGTAACCAAGATCGTTTGTTTGATTAGATGAGTACCATCGCACCTTCTAGGTGCAACACTTCAAGCCACCACCTTTGGTGGTGGTACTTTACTCTTCACTCGTACAAGATCGCATTATGATTCAACCGGAGCAAATGGTTGCCATCAATACCGACATAAATCCGCCAGAGATAGTTTGGCGTTGGTTGCGAGCTGCAGTGATTGAGCTTGATGAAGGCATTGTTGTCGTGGATGATATGCAAGGTCATCCGGCAAAAGTATCTCTTGTGCCCGACATGCCTTTGTCTCTTAGAAAAAATGATGAGGTATGGGTTTGTGGTACGGGAGATGGTCATGAAGCTCAAGACATCATAACTGAGGGAAAACCAACCCATCCAACTCGTTTGCTCAAATATATAAAGCCGATCATAGAAGAAATATATCGAGAATAGTCACAACAAAAAAGAGCCTCTTCCACAAAATGGAAGAGGCTCTGAGATGGTGAGCGTAATTTACTCTCTCTCTGCTACAGTTACCGCTTCTTCAAATATTTTCAAACCTTCATCAATTTCAGCTTTGGTGATATTCAATGGCGGGGAAACACGGATAACGCTATCGCCACAACCGAGGGTAATTAATCCGCGTTCAAAGGCCAAGTCGCTTACGCGGTCGCGTAGTGCGCCGTTTTTCTCGCGCGTGGCTTTGTCTTTGACAAAATCGATCCCGATCATTAAGCCGATTCCGCGTATATCGCCGATGCTAGGGTGTCGTGCTGCAATTTCTTCGAGCGCATCGAGGGTATATTCGCCGACTTCGGCTGCGTTTTGCATGAAGGATTCTTGAATCAAGTCAATGGTCGCGCAAGCGGCTGCACAAGCAATCGGGTTTCCACCATAGGTGTTTCCGTGTGTGCCCGTAGCCCATGTCATAATAGATTTTCTGGAAATCATTGCGCCAAGCGGAACACCAGATGCGATTCCTTTTGCGGATGTGAGAATGTCTGGCTCTACGCCGAAATTCTCGATTGACCACCATTTTCCGGTGCGACCCATGCCAGCCTGAACTTCATCTGCGATCAGTAAAATGCTGTATTTATCACAAAGTTTACGCAAGGCGGGGAAAAACCCGGCCGGAGGGACAACATAGCCACCCTCGCCCTGAATTGGCTCGAGCAAAATCCCCGCAATTTCGTCGGCGGGCATTACTTTTTGCATAATTTCTTCTTCGATATAACGCACAACGGTTTCGCCATAATCTTCGCCTTTACGTGATGCCAAGATCGGGCGATAAGGGTCAGGGAAAGGGGCATGAACAACGCCGCCCATTAGCGGGCCAAATCCGCGTTTATATTTTGGCTTGCTGGCGGTAAAGGCGAGCGCACCCATTGTCCGCCCGTGGAAACCACCGAGAAAACCGATGAAGCCGGAGCGTCCTGTATGATGCCGAGCAAGTTTGATTGCCGCTTCCACTGCTTCGGTTCCCGAATTTGTCAGGAACACGCGCGCATCTTCTTCAAAAGGGGCTGTTGCTGCTAGTTTTTCGCTTAGTTCAATCCACTTTTCGTGATAAAAATCCGAAGAAATATGAATGAACTTTTCTGCCTGCTCTTGAATGGCTTTAACCACTTTTGGGTGGCTGTGCCCCGTTGATGTAACGGCGATTCCGGCGGCAAAATCCAGAAAACGGTTGCCATCTACATCCCACACTTCGCTGCCTTTGCCGTGATCCATGGCAAAAGGATAGGCGCGAGGGTAAGAAGTTGAAACAACAGACAGATCGCGCTCAATGAGCGCGCGGGCTTTTTGCCCAGGGTAATTAGACAAGTGGTGCCTCCTCGAAATTAAATTTTTTGTTCTACCAAAGCCAATGCACCGAGCAAACCGGCATCGTCGCCGAGCGCGGCAGTGGTAATGCTTAGGTTTTCTAAATAGGCGGGCCCAAAAATCTCTTTTTGCAAGCTTTCTCTGAAAGATTCGTATAAGAGATCTTCACTTTGCGAAACCCCGCCACCTAAAATGACAATAGAGGGATTAAAAATATGCAAAAAGGATGCGATGCCGATGCCCAGATATTTCCCCGCACGTTGATAAGCGGATAAAGCCAAAGGATCACCTGCTCGGGCAGCTTTTGCGATAGCTTTCGCTGAGCGGCTCGCACTTGACCTTAGGCTTGATACCGTTTTTTCATCTTTAAGTTTTTCTCTAACGTATTTTGCAATTGCCGTCCCCGAAGAAAGTGCCTCCAAATGGCCCTTGTGCCCGCATCCGCAAGTTGGGCCATCTGCGAGAATGGTTACATGCCCTAATTCTGCGCCAAGACCATCTCTCCCTTCAAGTAAATGTCCGTCGCTGATAACGCCCCCGCCAACACCAGTGCTAATCGTTAAATAAAGCAGATGATCGTGCCCCTGACCTGCACCATAACGCCATTCGCCCAAGGCGGCTAGATTTGCATCGTTACCCAAAAAAACGGGGATATTAAAATGGGCATTAAGCTTCTCAACAACGGGAAAATTCTCCCAAGCAGGAATATTGGGCGTATTTAATATCACGCCCGTACGCGGATTTAATGGCCCCGGCGCAGCGATGCCGATTGCAGCAAGCGTTTCGTTTTCGGGGATTACATCTTCAATTAAATGAAGAATCCGCTCAAAGATGCCTTCATCTTTGGAGCGGGTTTTGATTTTCTGATGTTTAAGTGGCTCTGTCTCTGTTGGTCGAAAAGAAGCCGCGCGGATATGTGTTCCGCCGAGGTCAACGGCGATGTAAATAGTCATAGTGAATATTATACTTGCTTGATGCAAAAAGGCATACGGCAAGCGTCATCTTTTTAGTGATTTCAATGCTTAAAGCGTACAAATATCCGCCCAAAATTCTTGCTATCTTTATCTACGCGATGGTAGAGCGGACGAATATGCTTCTGGTTAAGAAAGCGGAGCACTTTTTTCTTGAGTTGTCCGCTCCCCTTACCGGGGATAATCTCTACAAGCGTGATTTTCTTCTCTATCGCTTCTTGGATAATGCGATTGAGTTCAGAATCAATTTTGTAGCCTTTGTTGTATATGTCGTGAAGGTCGAGTTTTAGTTTTGCCATGAAGCCCTCTCTTTTATGTCTAAGATTGTTTAGGCGAGCGTAGGAGGAATGCGCTCAAAATTCCTCCAATAATTAGGATGAGGAGAAACCCCATCATCCAGACTTTAGATGATTTAGTTTCTGGTTTATCTTCCTGGCTGAGGATTGAGGGTGTTGTAGTTGCTGTAATCTCCGGGACGATAACCTTTATGGTCGGTGTAATTGTGGATGGCTTGGCGAGATTTGTTGCCGATGCAGTGGGCGTAAGCGAGGGTGGCGCAGGTTGAGTAGCGCCTTTCTGGACAAGTAAAAGATAACCCTCAGTAAGTGAAACATCATCTCCAAGATTGTTCCATGCACGGATTTGTTCTATGGTTGTGTGATAGGCTGTAGCGATACTCCAAAGAGATTGGCCGTATTGCACTTTATGTAAAACATCCCCGTCAGGGCGGGCGGTACTTAGTATGACGGGCATAATATATTGGGGCAAAAGACTGTTTTGGGATGCCCCATCTTCAGCTGGAAGAATTGTCTCAGCATCTGTTTGCATTTCTCCATTGGCAGTTTGAAGAGCGGTTTCTATCACTATATAGATTTGATCACTAACTGCAACAGCAGCTCCGATGTCACTTCGATCTGGAGACAACATAGTATTTGTATGTGGCCCATCACCTAACCAGAATTGAATGGCTTCTTCAGCAGTTTTAGCAGCAACCCAGTTTTCAGATCGGTATCCATCTAATGATAAGTCGCCTGCTAAGGGATATCCGAGAGAAATTAGCCATTGCCCAAGTGTTAGACCATTTGGACGTGTATGGCCGGGAGCACCACCTGCAATGGCGTTTGCTTCCCATTGAGCTACTTGCACAAGTGCTGGATGAGTATTTAGGGGATGTAAACCATTAGAAATTCGAAGAGCGTTGACAGCTTGAATAATTTCTTCTGGTGTTGGTGCTGAAGTTTGGGCGGATGTTGCTTTGGGGAGAAAAAGGCTAATGATTAGTAAAAGGAAGGCTATTGCCAAAGCTAAAGATAAATATTTTCGCATTGGCTGATTATATACCACAAATATGACCGCGCATATGACCTCCAGCACTATGGAATATGACCTACACACAGATATAGTAAGGTCAGATAAATAGAAAGTACTTTCAAGGAGAAAATGATGTCTGAAAATGAAAACCCCCAACCTGATGTTGCTTCACAATTCCATGAATTGGGTGAAAATATTAAGAGCTTTTTCCAATCTGCCTGGACAAGCGAAGAATCAGAAAAATTTCGCCAGGAACTTCAGAGTGGATTAAGCGGTTTAGGGAAAGCCGTTAATGAAGCTGTTGAAGATATTAAAACAAGCGAAACAGGGCAAAAGATCAAAGTAGAAGCTGAAGAGTTTAAAACTCGTGTAAAAACAGGAGAAGTGGAAGAAAAAGCACGCGAAGAAGTTTCAAAGGTGCTGGATTTCTTGAATGCAGAAATAGGGAAGCTGAACGAAAAGATGAAATCTGCTGAAAAGGTACAAGAATCTGATGAAGAAACAGATGCTTGATATGAGATAAATGATAGATAAAAAAGACATCCGAAGTTTTAAAAACTTCGGATGTCTGCTTTTACTGCTTACTGATCTCTAATTATCTGATTTACTGATTTTCGTAATCTTCTGGTAACCAGCAACAAAGAATTAGATCTTTAGCAGCTTTGACTTCGTCTAATCTGCCAAAAGGCGTATTCTCCGGGTGTGGGGCATCGTGCAATAAATCCGGTTCATCGTGTGCTTCTTTGGCGATTGAGATCATCGCATCAATGAAAGAATCCAAGGTGTCTTTATTTTCGGTTTCAGTTGGCTCAATCATTAAAGCTTCATGAACGATGAGGGGGAAGTAATTTGTGGGCGGGTGGAAGCCATAATCCATTAGGCGTTTTGCAATATCCAAAGCGTGAACATCGGGGGCATCTTTCCAGCGTCCTTCGGCGACGAATTCGTGCATGCAAATTCTATCGTAGGGAACGTGGTATGTATCGCGCAAACGGGCGAGAATATAATTTGCATTTAAGACCGCATGCTCAGAAATATCACGTAGACCATCGGGTCCGTGCATGGCGATATAGGTGAATGCGCGGACGAACATGCCAAAATGTCCGTGGAATGCTTTTACGCGTCCGATTGTTTTGCTGGGATCAACAAAGCCATAAAGAGGGGGGATGCCATCCGCTTCTTCTTCGACGATATCTACGATCGGCGCGGGGAGGAAAGGTGCTAATTCTGCGGTTACACCAACGGGACCAGAGCCTGGCCCGCCGCCACCGTGTGGCGTGGAGAAAGTTTTGTGCAGGTTATAGTGCATCACGTCGAAGCCGAGATCGGCCATTTTGGTGATACCGAGCATGGCGTTCATATTTGCACCATCGCCGTACATTAATCCGCCTGCATCGTGAACAATCTTACAAATTTCTTCAACGTTTTCATCGAAAAGACCGAGCGTATTCGGGTTGGTGAGCATCATCCCAACGAGGGTATCGTCAGCTTCGGCGCGGAGGGCGTCTAAATCAACATTTCCGCGTTCATCGGAGGGGATTTGGACAACTTTTAGTCCGCTCATTGCCGAAGTGGCAGGATTTGTACCGTGTGCAGAATCGGGAATCAACATTTTATTACGTTTTGTTTCACCGCGATCTTCTTGATAGCTACGCATCATCAAAACGCCGACAAATTCGCCGTGTGCGCCAGCCGCAGGTTGCAGGGTGAGCGCATCAAATCCGCTGATTTCTTTTAGCCATTCTTGGAGTTGATACATCAGCAATAAGGCACCTTGTGTGGTTTCGATCGGTTGCATCGGGTGAATATTGGCGAAACCAGACAGGCGAGCGGTATCTTCGTTGATTTTTGGGTTGTATTTCATCGTACAGGAGCCAAGCGGATAGTAGCCGCTGTCTACGCTGTAGTTGAAGGTGGAGAGCTTAACAAAATGCCGGATCACATCCACTTCGGAGAGTTCGGGGAGGGGCAATTCTGCTCGGAGAAGAGAATCAGGCAGATTGGTGCGTGGCACGTCAGGGGCAGGGAAGTCTACGCCGATCCGCCCGGGGGAGGATAGTTCGTAAATAGTCGGCTCAACGGTTTTCGGAGCGGCATCCAGCTTAAATTCAGTCATGATTCACCTCCGAAAGTACGGCCACAAGGGCATCAATTTCTTCTTTGCTATTCATTTCTGTGACAGCGACCAACATTTGGTCTGTCATTTCAGGATAATCCTGACCCAGATCGTAGCCGCCGAGAATGCCGTGTTCGAGCAAATGGGCATTAATTTCGGCAACGGGTTTCGGACAAGTGACGACAAATTCGTGGAAGAATTTGGCATCAAAAGTGAGTGAGAAACCAGGAATTTCGGCAATTTTCTCTGCGGCATAATGTGCTTTGTGATAACAAAGTTCGGCAACGTGCTTCATGCCTGTTTGCCCGAGCAAGCTCATATAAACGCCTGCTGCGAGTGCCAGCAAGCCCTGATTTGAGCAGATATTTGAAGTTGCGCGTTCGCGTTTAATATGCTGCTCGCGCGGGGTTAGAGTCAAAACGAAGGCGCGTTGTCCGCGTGCATCTACACTTTCGCCGACCAAACGACCGGCCATTTTGCGAACGAATTTATTGCGTGTAGTGAAAAATCCGAGATAAGGGCCGCCGTAGCTCATGGAAATGCCGAGCGGCTGTCCTTCGCCAACGACCATATCTGCGCCCATCTCGCCGGGGGTTTTTAACATGCCCAAAGCGGTGGGATTTGCAACAACGCAGAAAAGTGCTCCAGCTTCGTGAGCGGCTTCACCTAATTTTGTATAATCGCAAATTCTGCCAAAAAAGTCGGGGTATTGGACAAGAACCAGCGCCGTATTTTTATCAATTAATGGGATTAACGCCTCGCTCGTATTTCGGCTTGCTTCCTCGCTAACGAACTCCACATCGGCAAATTGCGTATATGTGTCCGTAGTTGCCCGATACTGGGGGTGTACGCCCGTGGACATAACAACCTTTTTGCGTTTTCCACGGAATTGGGCTACAGCCATATTAACCGCTTCGGCGACGGCTGTTGCGCCATCATAATGAGAGGCATTTGCGACATCCATACCGGTCAGATTAGCGATTAATGACTGATATTCAAAGATCGCTTGCAATGTGCCTTGTGAAATTTCTGGTTGGTAGGGAGTATAGGCCGTATAAAATTCACCGCGCAACAAAATATGATTGATCGCAGCGGGGATATAGTGGTTATAGACACCTGCGCCGAGGAAGGAGACTAAACCTTTTGTTGTTTCGTTGGCCTGAGCGAGTTCGCTCAGTTCTGCGGCGGCTTCCATTTCTGTTAATGCGTCGGGTAAATCAAGATCGGGATAACGATGTGCTTCAGGGATGGCGTCGAAAAGATCAGACATTTTCTCTACTCCAACGGTTTTGAGCATTTCGTCCCGTTCTTTTGGGGAATGGGGGATATAGGTCATATCAGTTTTCAGTGTCAGTTTTCAGTATTTCTTGCTTACTGATTACTGTTCACTGCCTCTAGTCTCTATCCGCGCAGTATTTTTCGTATGCGGCGGCGTCCATTAATTCGTCGCTTTGTGAGCTAACTTCAATTTGTACAAGCCAACCAGCTCCATAAGGGTCTGAGTTGATTATTTCGGGGGTATCTGCGAGGTCTTCATTGGTAGCAACTACTTTCCCTCCGACGGGAGCGTAAACTTCTGCTGAAGCTTTGACTGATTCCACTTCGGATATGCCATCGCCAACATCGATATCATCGTCTGCGTCTACGAGGGCTTCGACGAATACAATGTCGGAGAGTTGATCTTGAGCATAATCGGTGAGACCTATTTTTCCGCTTTCAAGGTCTACCCATTCGTCGGATTTGGTGTATTTCAAATTGCTAGGGATATTCATGTTTTGTCTCCTTTGGACTGAATTGATTTTAAGGTTAAATTAAAAAGCGCACGAAGATATTCGCGCGCCTCTGTGTTTTTTACCTGAGAGATTCCTCCCGCTTGAGTTGGGAGTTGCACCGTCGGTGTTCTGTGAAAAGAACTTTCCAGAGAAAGAGATGAAATCGGGTCCTTTTACCTGAGAGTTTCGCCTGAACTTGCCAGCCCAGACTTGCCCCTTCGGTGCTTTGCGTTTTTATGCAAAGTCTCTCCCCGATTTCGGTTAATTTGTCTGACCTTAATTCTACGGGGCAGGGGGGGAGAAGTCAAGAGGGAGAATGTCAAAAAAAACCTGACAAGCCTTGGAGGCCTGTCAGGTTTTTAGTTCTTTCTTTCGGCAGGATGCTATTTTATGGGTAGCACTCTGAAGAGTATAAACAAGCCGAAATTAAGGGCGAAGCGGTTTTTTATCCCAGAGAAATTAGGCTAGTTCGGCGGGTGTAAGAACGCTTTTGCCGTGTTTTTCAGCCAATGCTTTGAGATTTTCACGCTGTGATTTTAGCACTGCCCAGAATTCTTCGGGCATATTTTCTTCGGTGCTGTAGAGTTCTTCCATGCGATCCAGTTTTTCGAGATATTTGTCGGTGCGGACGCTGAATTGCTCGTTATATTCTTCGAGGGTGTAATTGCGATCATCGAAAGCGCCATCGAAGAGGGCTTTTAGATCTTCGTATTTGGGGAGGAGACCTATGGGAGTGGCGATAGCTTCGTAATCGCCATGTACGCGACCTTCTGCCCAGAGTGCCCAAACGCGCTTGTCGGTTTTCTCGTTCATATACTGTCCTTCTGCATTTTTCAGGAAGTAGTTGGTGGAGAAGACCTTAGGGCAGCGTTTCAGTTTGTTGCCAAATTTGATGTGATTGCTGAGATAGAGAGAGAGGGGGACGATGACAAAGTCCATATTGGCCATGGGGCTAGATGCACGTTGTCCTGTTGCGCCAAGAGTGGTGGCGGTTGTTTCAGATTCGATGGTTGCGCCGACAAAAACGCCGTGTTCCCAGCTTAGGCTTTCTGAAATGGGGACATTTGTGTCGGAATCGCGTCCGCCGTAGAAAATGCCGTCTACTGCAACGCCACCGGGGTTGTCGTAGTTTTCATCGGCGTTATCCAATTCGCTGATGGTTGTTGTGAAACGAGAGTTCGGGTGTGACATGGGGATTTCTTTGCCAGCGGCATCGACATTGCCTTTTTTCCATGCACCGGAGTGATTGAAACCTTCGGTGGGCACTTCAATGTCTTTGCCCATGCCAGACCAGTACGCTTTACCATCTTCAGTGGTGAGAATATTGCTAAAAACAAGCTCTTTGGGTTCAGTGATGGCTTTAAAGATCAAGGGGTCATCTTTGGCGTTTACATCGCCAATAATGCCGAAAATACCACGCTCAATATTTACTGCACGCATTTCGCCTTCTGCGCCTTCGCGGATATAAGCAATATCATCGCCCACGATAGTGGAACCTTCGATCATTGCGGTGGATGTTTTTCCACAACCACTGGGGTAAGCACCCATGAAATAGGTTTTGCGGCGTTCATCCAAAGGGTAGAAAGCGGAGATGAACATATGCTCGGTTAGCCAATCTTCTTTATTGGCTTTGTTGATTGCCAAACGTAAGGAGAGTTTTTTACAAGCAAGAGAGTTGCCGGCATATTGGTTATTTACCGATAAAACACGGTTTTCTTGTGGGTCGATATAAATGCGTCGTTTATCAATATTAATGGTTGTATTATCTTCACCAAGCTCACCTGCGCTATGCCAGAAATAGAAGAATTCATCTTTGTCGTTTAGGCGTTTGAATTCTTCATAGCCCGGGCGGTAAAGAATATCTTCGCTATGACCGACATAATAAGAATCGGTGATTTGTAAAGAGCTGATAGAGAAACGGGAGTTTGTTGGCCCTAAGCAGAAGAAACGAATGATCATTTCTTTGCCTTCCATTACGCCATTCATAAATCCCATAATCTCCTCAAGGGCAGATTCGCGCTCTTTTACATTTAATCCGCGGCTCAATTTTTGCCCGGCAGGTAATAGAGTGGCGGTATTTGCTTTGTCACGGCCCTGATCAGAGTAGCCATCATAATGGACGGTATGACCTTCCATTGCAAGAGGCTTTTCTTCGTTATTTTCAATCGCCATTTGGCGAACTTTAGCAATATCTTCAGCTGAATCATCAAAAACCACAACTTTAGATGGTTTCATCAGTGCAGCTGCTTCACTGATAATCTTTAGTACTTTGGGGTTTTCCAAAGCCTCAAGTTTTGCTTTATCTGCATCTGAAATTTCGTAAGACCACATAAATATTTTCCTTTTTAGAGTTGATTTTTTAGGAACACTTAGTTTCTAAGTGTTTGTACTAAAAGCAGCACATTTATCAGAACACACTTTTTACAAAAAAGTGATTTTATCGGGCATATTCTCTTAAATCAAGATGTTCAATGTCATAAAAATAAAGAAAAAACCCGCTATAAAATAGCGGGTTTGTATGGGGCAGAGATGGGGGTTATGCCCAGCCTTGATTTTTTACAAAATCAGTAACAACAGGGATGTTGATTTCTTCTCCCTGGTAGGCTTTATAGGCCCAGAACCACATGACCAAGCCAAGAACGAAGCCGCAGCCAAGAGTGAGAGCGCCTATAAAAGGCAAAACTACTGACAACAAAACACCCACAACAAGAGCTTGGACATTATGAGCCTTAATAAAAGGGCGGTCTTTCTTGTCTTCCATTAGCAAAATGATAATTGGTGTAATTGGTGAAAAGAAATAGGCTAAAGCTGCCCACAATTTATCATCACTACTAATATTATCTACAGCTTCGGTTTGAATCGGTTCTTGAGTCATTATTTTCTCCTAGAAAATTTAGATGAATAAACTAAAACTTCTCTTTATTCTACAGCGAAAAGAGCTAAAAATCAAACATAAAAGATTGTATAATACTCTCATGAAAAACTCTCCCCGTATCGTATTCATGGGTTCGCCCGATTTTGCAGCCATAGCCCTCAAGCGTTTAGCCCAAGATTTTAACGTCGTTGGCGTAGTCTCACAACCAGATAGACGTGGTGGACGTGGTAAAAAACTCATCTCTCCCCCTGTCAAAATTCTAGCGGATGAGCTGGAAATTCCTACGATTCAGTCTCACCGAATTCGGGATGATGACGCAATGGATGAACTGCGCCGCTTCGCCCCTGACCTGATCGTGGTTGCCGCCTACGGGCAAATTCTGCGCCCCAATTTGCTCGAACTCCCCCGTTATGGATGCATTAACATCCACGGATCACTCTTGCCCCGTTGGCGCGGTGCTGCACCCATTCAAGCCTCCATTTTGCATGGGGACGCTGAAACAGGCATCACCATCATGCTCATGGATGAAGGCATCGACACAGGAGATATGCTCTCCAAACGCGCCATCCCCATCGCAAATGATGATACAGCAGGCACACTCTTCGACAAACTGGCCCCCCTCGGCGCGGAATTGCTGGTTGAAACCCTCCCTAAATATCTCTCAGGCGAGATTACCCCTCAGTCCCAACCCGCAGAAGGCTCCACTTATGCCAAAATGCTCAAAAAAGCAGATGGCCTACTCAACTTCTCAAAAACGGCTACAGAATTAGAGCGCCAAGTTCGCGCTTTTAGCCCGTGGCCGGGTACTTTCTTTGAATGGAACGAAAAACCGCTCAAAGTTCACCGCGCCCATGTTGACGGGCAGAAAAGTCCGGGTATCGGTAGCAAGCTAAAGGTTAAGGGCGTTCCCGCTGTTGGGACTGCAGAAGGCGTCCTCGTGCTAGACCAAGTCCAACCTGCAGGTAAAAAGCGAATGGACGGTAAATCCTTCCTGGCTGGTGGGAGAGTTTGGGAATAACAAAATCTGAGAAGTGCATTGCATCCGATAGGATGCGTTGCACTTCGGGCAACCTACATCAACGCTGTGCAACGCACCTTACAGGTGCAATGCACAAGAAAAGGAAATAAAAAATGAAAAAATATATCGCATCCATAGACCAAGGTACCACCAGCACTCGTTTCATTATTTTTAATCACGCGGGCGAAGTTGTCGCCGTTGACCAAAAAGAGCATCGTCAAATTTACCCAAAACCCGGCTGGGTGGAGCACGATCCGCTCGAAATTTGGGTGAAAACGCACGACGTAATGAAAGGCGCGCTTGAAAAAAGCGGTATAGATGCGAATGATATTGCCGCAATTGGCATTACCAATCAGCGCGAAACCGCGGTCGTTTGGGATAAAGTGACAGGCGAGCCTTTTTATAATGCCATTGTTTGGCAGGACACGCGCACCGATGAAATTTGCAATGAGCTTGCAAAAGATGGCGGGCAAGACCGTCTACGTGCAAAAACGGGCTTGCCTTTGGCGACTTATTTTTCAGGGCCAAAAGTGAAATGGATCTTGGATAATGTAGAAGGCGCGCGCGAAGCTGCCGACCGTGGCGATCTGTCTTTTGGTAATATGGACACCTGGATTATCTGGAATTTGACCGGCAAACACGTTACTGATGTCACCAACGCCTCCCGAACGCTGCTGATGGATCTTGAAACACTCGATTGGGATAATGAACTTCTCGCGTTAATGGATATTCCCCGCTCTATGATGCCCGAAATCCGTTCTTCATCAGAAGTTTACGGACATGTAGAAATGGGAGAAATAGCACTGGGCGGCGTCTTTGAAGGGATGCCTGTCTCGGGCGATTTGGGTGATCAACAAGCAGCTCTTTTCGGACAAACTTGTTTCAACGTGGGTGAAGCCAAAAACACCTATGGCACCGGATGCTTTATGCTCCTTAACACCGGCGAGAAACCTATCCCGTCAAAGTCAGGTTTACTGACCACAATGGGATATAAGATCGGCGATCAGCCAGCCGTTTATGCCCTCGAAGGCTCTATCGCCATCACGGGCGCACTTGTTCAGTGGCTGCGCGATAATTTGGGGATTATAGAGAATTCAGAAGATGTAGAAGAATTAGCAAAAAGTGTCGAAGATAACGGCGGGATTTATTTTATCCCCGCCTTTAGCGGACTTTTTGCCCCCTACTGGCGCAGTGATGCACGCGGCGCAATCGTGGGTATGACTCGCTATGTGAATAAAGGGCATATTGCCCGAGCCACGCTCGAAGCAACGGCTTTCCAAACCAAAGAAGTTTTAGATGCTATGGAAAAAGACTCCGGCGTAAGCCTAAAATCGCTCAAAGTAGACGGCGGGATGGTTTTCAACGAAACCCTGATGCAATTTCAGGCAGATATGGTTGATGTCCCCGTTATCCGCCCGAAGGTGGCAGAAACAACCGCTCTCGGTGCAGCCTACGCAGCGGGTCTTGCCGTCGGTTTCTGGGATAATTTCGACGAACTTCGTGCCAATTGGGGCAAGGATAAAGAATGGCAGCCTGAGATGGAGAATGAGAAGCGAGAAAGTCTTTATAAAGGTTGGAAGAAGGCTGTGACGCGAACTTTTGATTGGGTTGAGTAAATTTTGTAACCAGAGAAAGTAAATGATTTTCAATTTCATTGTTTCAAAGCATGAATATAAAATCGGTATCGTTTTCGACGATGCAATATGTTATGGTGCGTATATCGAAGTGGGGAACGATGAAACTTATGAATGGTTTCAAGCAAAAGGTTTTGAAGGTAATGGATACACAATCCTCGCCCTCGTTCACTCTTTATGCGAGCTTGAATTTAAAGAAGATGTCAATAATATTGAAATGGAAGCTGAAGCAGATAATACTTGGGTTTACAGTCGCGAAAAACACTTAATAGATCAATTGCTTGAAAAATTCGAAGAAATTTCTAAGGCAGAAAAAGGCATCCAGAAGCTCATCAAATATGGGAGTAGTGATTTGCTCGAATAGTAAGCTAACAATTAATTCTTTATCATAGAAGATGCTTTTTCACTGCTTGACGCGTTATTTTGCCCATGTTATGATGCCGACCAGTGAAATCTATGGATAATAATTTAAATAACGATAACCCCGAAGCACAGCAGGGGGATTCTGCTGAAAGCCCTCGCCCTGAAAGACCGCCAAGTTTTTTCGCCCGCTGGACAGAAATGCTCCTCCAGTTGGGGTTGGGCGAATCTGCTTTGCGTGTGGCAACAAATGCTCTTTTTCTGATCGCTGTTGTTGGGGTGATCCTGCTGATGCAGAGTTTCTACAAAGACAGACCAGACAACCAAGCTGGGGAAAGCGCGCAAGCAGTAGAGAGCCAGCCCACTTTCACGGTCGAACTCGAAGCGGAAGCGCTTCCGGCTATTTCCAATGCTGAAGGTATCGCGCGTTTTGCTAAAATCCACACAACGATCCCATCCCGTGCGCGTTTGGAAATCACAACCTATGATGTCCAGGAAGGCGACACCGTTTTTGGTATTTCTGAACAATATGGCGTGACCCCGCAAACGGTTTTATGGGGAAATTACAATATTTTGTTGGACGATCCCCATAACCTAAAAGCGGGGCAAGAGTTGGTTATTTTGCCCGTAAACGGAACTTATTATGAGTGGCAAGATGGTGACGGTCTTAACGGCGTGGCAGAATTCTTTGGTGTTGACCCCGATGTGATCGTTGAGTATCCCGCCAATCGTTTGAGCGCAGCAAGCATTGGCGATTACGCCAACCCAAACATTGCGCCGGGCACAAAATTGATCGTGCCGGGCGGAGAACGTCTCTTCATTTCGTGGAGCGCGCCGATTGGTGTAACACGCGAGGACCCTGCCAGCTCCTATATTCTTGGCGATGGGGCTTGTGACCCGATTACCGGCGGCGCAGTTGGTTTTGGCTCTTTTGTTTGGCCTGCGGCAAACCATTATCTCTCTGGCTACGATTGGTCACCACAAACGAATCATCGCGGCATTGACATTGCCGGACACGAAGGCGCCGGCATATTTTCTGTTGACGCTGGCGTAATTGTATATTCTGGCTGGAATAATTATGGCTACGGCAACGTCGTTATGGTCGATCATGGTACAGGATTTCAGTCCATGTACGCCCATCTCAGCGCAATCTATGTAGGTTGTGGGCAAAGCGTTGGGCAAGGCGAAGCGATTGGTGCTTTTGGCAGCACAGGCCGTTCTTCCGGCGCGCATCTGCATTTTGAGTTAATGACATCGATCTACGGAAAAGTAAATCCGTGGGATTTTCTGCCCCCACCTTAAAATTTCATAAAAGATTTCAAGAGCGAGCCATTGGCTCGCTCTTTTTTTTCTTTTTGGGTTATGATAGGCAGAAAAAAACAGGAGAGATTGATGCGCAGGATTTTCCCTCTGCTTCTACTTTTATTATTAGCCGGATGCAATATGCCCGCAACACAAACGCCCAGAGACCCATTTGAACTCGCCACAGAAATTGCGCTGACAGGAATGCCGACACGCCCCCAACCCTCACTTGCTCCCCTTGTGGAAATAACTGCCTCGCCCACAGTCGATTCCCCTGTAATAACAACCCCATCAGCCACGGCTGACCCCGCTACACCTACCGGGAAAATAGCTTATGTTTGCCAAGTTCACAAAGTTCGTTCAAGTGACCAAATTTGCGTCATGAACGCTGATGGAACAGATCAACGCCGTTTAACCACAGAAGAATATACCCGTCATTTTTACCCTTCGATGTCACCAGATGGGCAGAGCATCGTTTACGCTCAATTTGGCGGCGAAAACGTATATGATATTTATGAGATCACCCTTGAAGGGCAAGTAACGCAAATAACAGATGGAATTGGTGTCCTGACTGCGCCAGAAATCTCTCCCGATGGCAGCCAAATTGCCTTTACACATTGGACGCCAACAAGCGAACACGCTATTTGGGTCATGGATAGAGACGGCAGCAATCCGCATAAGGTTTATAAGTCAGGTTGGGACCCAACTTGGTCACCAGATGGAAGCGAAATTCTCTTTGCTTCAGACTTTAACGGTACTATTCAAATGTACAGAATAGACTCTACAGGCGGAAGCCCGCATCAAATCAATACGATGAGTCTTTTGCGCGGGCGTACAGATTGGTCTCCACAAGGGAAAATTGTGACTTACTCCGGCCCTGCCTGGAATCGGGAACTCTATCTAATGAACGAAGATGGTTCAAATATTCATCAGATCACGACAAAAGGCGGCAATAGCCAAGGTCCCAGCTTTTCTCCCGACGGGAACTGGGTTACATTTACCGCTTATTTTGACCATTATGGCGAAGACCTAGGCTGTGAAATTTATATTATGCGTACCGATGGGAGCGATTTACGTCGCTTAACCGATAACGATATTTGTGATTGGCAACCTCGTTGGGGGCCTTAATTTAACCTTAAGAAGGTAATTTTATTGTGAAAGAAAAAATTCTTGTTGTAGATGATAGCAGTGATTTGCGTGAACTTGCCAAAGCAATATTGAAAATGCAAGATTATGAAGTCACCGTAGCCGAAGATGGAAAAAAAGCCCTAGCCATTTTTGATCGTATCTCACCAGATCTGGTGATTTCAGATATCGCGATGCCGGAGATGGACGGTTTTGCTTTTCTTGAAGCTGTGCGTTCGCGCGAAGATGGTAATGCCGTTCCATTTTTGTTTTTGAGTGCATATTCTCAAAAGGTAAATCTCTCTCAGGCGCGTCGTTTGGCCGTAGATGATTATCTTTTTAAACCCTTTGATGCGCAAGAATTATTAGACGCCGTGCGTGTTCGCTTGGATCGTCGTCAGGCAGTACAGCTTTTTGATACGCGTGAAGCGCATTTGCAAACAGTTTCCTTGATGGCAAATGTTATTGAAGCTCGTGATCCCTATACGCGCGGACATATTGATCGGGTTTGTGATATCGCACTTCGTTTTGGAAAGCATTTAGGCTGGAACGAATCATCTCTAACTGTTTTAGAGTTTGGTGCGATCTTGCACGATATAGGGAAGATCGTTGTCCCCTCTGAATTGTTGACCAAAGAAGGCTCTTTTACGCCCGAAGAATGGGCAATTATGCGCAAACATCCCGAAAAGGGCGCAGAAATGATTAACGGCATCGATCATCTTAAACCGGCAATTCCTTTTATTTTGTATCATCATGAAAGATGGGATGGCAGCGGATATCCTTTTGGGCTGAAGGGAGAAAAAATTCCCCTTGGTGGGCGTGTGCTCGCACTTGCCGATTTTTATGATGCGGTTTCGAGTGACCGCCCCTATCATGATGGACAGCCAAAAGAAACAACCTTGAAGATGATCAAAGAAGAAAGCGGTATTCTTTTTGATCCTTATCTGGTATCAAAGTTTTTTGAAATTGCCGATGATCTCCCCTAAAAACAAAAAAATCCGCGCCCAGGCGCGGATTTTTCTTTTAAGTAGCTGCATTTTTCTGAAGTTTCCTCTGCGGTATAATTTTGCTCACAAAAAAAGAATAAAAACGACCCAGTTTTTATTGAACTTATCGAAATCTGCGGATAAAAAATGAAACCTTCTTTTCGCCCTTACCTCCTGCCTACACTGACTCTTGCCCTTAGCGGCTGGGTCGGACTTTATTTTCTTGTTAATTACACCCTTCCCACGCTGCTGCCTCGTTGGGGATTTTTCTTTCTCGCAACTCTCGCCCTTAGCGGTACAGCCCTTCCCCTTGTCTATTTTTTTCACCGTCGATTTGCTAAAGAATTTCCCGCGGCCAGTATCATCACGCGCCAAGCGCTTTGGGTTGGTTTTTACGGCGCAACCCTCGCGTGGCTGCAACTCGGCAAAGTAGCTAATATCTCCATAGCCATCGGGTTGGCTCTAGGGCTGATCGCCATCGAAACACTGATCCGCATCCGAGAAAAAAGCCAATGGACACCTCCGGAGCTAGACTATGACTAATCTTCGCTCTCTCCCATCTGTAGACAAACTCCTAAAAACGCAAACTTCTGCAGAAATTATTGCAAAATATGGCAGACCGCTGGTGCTGGATGCCCTCCGAACAATATTGGATGAAATCCGAACAGCCTACACAGACGACAACACAAAACCGATCCCACCAGCCGAAACGCTCCTGATTTTAGCTAGCTCCCGTTTAGAAAGATGGACTCGACCCACGCTTTACCCCGTTATTAACGCCACTGGCGTGATCTTACACACCAATTTGGGGCGTGCCCCTCTTAGCCCAGCGACTATCAAAGCAATGGAATCTGTTGCGCGCAGCTACTCCACTCTCGAATTTGATATGAGTAATGGTAAACGTGGTTCGCGTTTAATCCACGCAGAATCTGTGCTCAAGCAAATTACAGGCGCAGAAGCAGCAGTTGTTGTTAATAACAATGCATCAGCCGTGCTGCTAATTCTCTCTGCCCTCGCAAATCGACGCAGGGTCGTTATCGCGCGTTCACAACTGATAGAAATTGGCGGCGGATTCCGCATCCCCGATGTGATGAAGCAATCCGGTGCAAAATTAGTCGAAGTGGGCACAACAAATAAAGTTCATCTCGCTGATTACGAAAATGCGATAGCCGAAGAACCGATAAAACTTGTTATGCTCGCGCATCGCTCTAATTTCAAAATTATTGGCTTCACCCAAGAACCGGAACTAGCAGAAATTACCCGTATTTCTCATGCGGCCAATATCCCCGTGATTGACGATCTTGGCTCAGGTACATTGCTGGATACGGAGAAATATGGACTTATTCACGAACGCACCGTTCAAGAATCCCTCGAAGCTGGCGCAGATATTGTCTCTTTCTCTGGCGACAAACTCCTCGGCGGCCCCCAAGCGGGGATTATCGTCGGGCGTGCCGATTTAATGGCAAAGATTAAGAAACATCCGCTTGCTCGGGCTGTTCGCGCCGATAAAGTTGCGCTGGCAGGCATTGCCGCTACACTGACCCATTATCTCAAAGACGAAGCTGAACGAGAGATTCCCATTTGGCGGATGATGTCTATATCGCCAAAACAGCTCAAAGCACGCGCAGATGTTTGGGTAAAACATCTTGGGCGCGGCAAAGTCATTGCAGGTGAATCTGCTATCGGTGGCGGGAGTTTGCCTTCTGAAACGCTACCAACCTGGCTGCTTGCGCTCGATATAAAGAAACCCGATAAATTCCTTGCGCTATTACGAAAACAAAATCCGCCTGTTATAGCGCGTACTGAAAACGACCGCGTCCTGCTAGACCCGCGTACCGTGCTGCCTGAGCAAGAAGGGGCGCTATTGGTGGCTCTTCAAAACACACTAAAGTGAAAAATGAAAAGTGACGAGTGATATTCACTTATTACTCATCACTCCTCTCTGTTTTCTAATATCTACTAACTCATCTCTATTCTCTCATTTCTAATCTTCTGGAGCATAAATGAAAACCGACCTCGACCAAATCATGCAAGACCGCAATCTCGATGTGCTTCTCGTCCTTGGCAATGCAGAACATAACTCACCGATGTATTACTTAACTGGCGGCGGGCATGTCAACGATGCGACGTTAATTAAACCTCGTGGCAAAGACGCTACTCTTTTTTGTAACGATATGGAGCGTGAAGAGGCAGCAAAAACAGGATTGAAAACAGTCGTCTATAGCAAATATTCCCTCAAAGAATTACGTAAGGAAGCTAATAACGATATGATTTTGGTCGCTGCGCTGCGTCTGCAAAAGATGCTTAGTGATTGCGGTGTGAGAAGTGGTCGGATTGGTGTTTACGGTCAAACAGATTTGAGTTCTTCTTTCTCGATGTTGCTGGCTGCTCAAAAACTGATGCCCGATGTCGAATTTGTGGGCGAATCGGGGATGGATTCTGTTTTTCTGCAGGCGATGGAAACGAAGACAGAAGATGAAGTTGCGCGAATCCGGAAGATGGGGCAGATCACGATGGAAGTGGTCGCCAAAGTGAAGGATTTCTTAACGGGACACGCTGTAGACGAGAATGAAGTTCTTTTGCGGACAGATGGCAAGCCGCTGACCATCGGCGATGTCAAAGCGAAGATCAATCTTTGGCTGGCGGAGCGCGGCGCGGAAAATCCCGAAGCGACCATTTTTGCGATTGGTCGAGATGCCGGTTTCCCGCATTCGGTCGGGACACCATCCGATAAAATCCGCTTAGGGAAAACGATCATCTTTGATATTTTCCCTTGTGAAGCGGGCGGTGGTTATTTTTATGATTTCACACGAACGTGGTGTTTGGGTTATGCGCCCGAAGCGGAACAAAAATTATATGACGATGTCCGCGAAGTCTATGAGAAATTGATAGATGAAATGGAAGTGAATATGCCTTTTGGGGAGTTGCAGCGCCTTACCTGCGATCTTTTTGAAGCGCAGGGACATCCGACGATACGCAGCCATGAAGCGACGCAGGAAGGCTATGTGCACAGCGTGGGGCATGGATTAGGCGTAAATGTGCATGAGCGACCTTGGGCGCGGATGGAGATGAAAGATAATTTGCTCCAGCGCGGCACGGTTTTCACGATTGAGCCGGGGCTTTATTACCCCGAGCGCGGGATGGGTGTTCGTATTGAAAACAGCTATTATGCTCGTCCCGACGGAACTTTTGAGCGCATTGTAGAGTTCCCCTTTGATTTTGTTTTGGAGATGAAGGGGTAGAAAGAATTTGCGTATAAATAAGAGAATATTTAAATACTATGATAAAACGGATATCTGAATTTCTTGATTTATTAGTAAGTGTTGTAAAAGCACGCTGGATATTATTAATCTTTTTTGGTGCAATATTATCAGCTTTGCTTTGGATAAGAAATAAACTGTTTTTCATGATTGAGATTCAAATTCCAATAATCGCTACCGTATTTATTGGCTTGTTAGTTCTTTATCCAGCAGCAAAATTTCTTGAATGGCTTCTTGATAAAAAGCAAAACCTGCCTATTCCATATGAAGGCTTATTGTGGAGGCCTTCACGTTTACGGTTCAGGTACCCGACGGCATTATGTCCACACTGTGAATGTGAGGTTTTGTTCCAAGAAGAAAGAAATTCAATGTTTATCGTTCAAAGCCGCCAAGATTTTGAAAATATTCCAGATAAAATGGCGCAATACATTTACCAATGTCCAACTCACGGTGTCTTGCCAGTTTCAAATAAACATCTTAGTCAATTACAAGAATTGGCTAAGATATTAATTAATAGTCAGAAAAAAACATAGAATAACATCCTTATGACCATACGAATTCTTGCAATAGAAAGCTCCTGCGATGAGACCGCCGCCGCGGTTCTTGAAGACGGGCGCGCGCTCCTCGCTTCTACCGTCGCTTCGCAAATGGAAATGCACGCCCGTTTTGGCGGCGTTTTCCCCGAAGTTGCCTCTCGCCAGCATGTTTTAAGCATCACGCCTGTGATCGAAAAAACTTTGGCGCAGGCACATTTAACGCTTAATGATATAGATGCGATTGTCGTCACGCGCGGCCCCGGTTTGGCTGGCTCGCTGGTCGTTGGCATGAACGCGGCGAAAGGCTTGGCGCTTGGCAGCGGACGTCCGCTTGTTGGTGTTAATCATCTTGAAGGGCACCTTTATTCTGCCTGGGTGCATGATGCGGATGAAGATGCGCCGCCAGAGCCAAAGTTTCCCATCATGGCTTTGCTCGTCTCAGGCGGACACTCCGAGTTGAATTTAATGAGCGATCATTTGACCTATCAACGTCTTGGCGGGACTCTCGACGATGCTGCTGGAGAAGCTTTCGACAAAGTCGCTCGTATGTTAGCTTTGCCCTATCCGGGTGGGCCGTCAATACAGAAAGTGGCAAAAGACGGCGATCCCACAGCTTTTGATTTCCCGCGTTCGTGGCTTGGTAAAAGTTATGATTTCTCCTTTAGCGGCTTAAAAACGGCTGTTTTACGCGAAGTCCGCAAACTTGAAAAAGAAGGCGATTTACCTGTTGCCGATCTTGCCGCCAGCTTCCAAGCCGCCGTGGTGGATGTTCTTTTCACCAAAACGATGAAGGCGGCACGAGAATATGGTGCGGCAGAAATTTTGGTTGCAGGTGGGGTTTCAGCCAATGCCGCCCTCCGCGAAACTTTCATGGCCCAGGATGAATTCCCCGTTAATATCCCTAAACTTTCACTTTGTACCGATAATGCCGCCATGATCGCTGCGGCTGGCTATCGGCGCTTTATGGCCGGTCAACGCGATGCGCTTGATCTGGATATTTTGCCGACTTGGCGACTTTCGTAGAGAAAACTAAAAAAATGACCCTGCTAGAAATGTCTCTGCGAGGAGCACGTTTTTGCGACGCGGCAGTCTCACGCACAATCGTGGAGATTGCTCACCTGTACTTGTCACCGCAGGTGCAAGTGTCGTCGGAAAAAGCCCTCCTCGCAAAGACATCCTTGTGTGGTGATCTTTAAAAATATGCCCAATCCAAAACAAATCACAAGACGAGATTTTCTCAAACTAAGTGGCGCATCACTTGCGGCGAGCATTTTGGGAATCCGCGCACCCTATCTTTTGCCGGATGAGACGGTAGATGAATCGGGGCGGATCTTTTGGCACGGGCGGCGTGACCAAGCCCAAATCGCGTTGAGTTACGACGATTGTCATCTAGTGACGAAACTCCAAACATTGGAAGAGATGCTCAGGGAACGCCCCGAAGTCAAGGTCACTTTCTTCCCAACAGGTGAGGCTTTACTAAAAACAAACGATAAAGATGCAGGAATTTGGCAGCGTTTTGTCGATGGCGGGCATGAGATTGGTTCTCATACTTTTGACCATGTAAACCCCGATGTGCGCTCAACAAAGAGTTTGCTCGACGATCATAAAAAATGGTTGGCTGCCTTAAATCATGTCACAGAGAGCAGGCCAACTATTCGTTTTGGGCGACCGCCTTTTGGCTCGAGAAGCCCGGCTTATAGTGAAATGTGTGCAACCTATGGGTTGATCTCAACGATGTGGTCTGCAAGCTGGGGCGGCGATTTGGCGTTGGCGCAGAAAAATATGGCTGAGGTCGAATATGGCGATATTGTCCTGATGCACACTAGCACGCAGGATGTGGATATAAATAGCCCTGTGGCCTTTGATTTGTTGGATGAGCGCGGGATCCGCGCCGTGACGATGTCTGAACTTTACCTTGCGAGCATTACTGAGGGGCTTGGTTCAGGAAATTGTGGCAATCTTTCTTATTACGGACAAACTTGCCCCGAATAAGAGCAAAATGTGATTTTTCTAATTTGACATTGGCTATTATCTATGCCATACTTTTGCTAGGTAGGGTGACCTGCCATTAAAACGCTATCCTAATAAAAGAGGAGGTGGTGCTTATGAACGACAGTAGTAGACTTAGTGCGACGGCATCCCTCCTCGACCTTCGATAAGGTCGTACGGGTGCCGTCGCACGCAACAGAAAAGCCGTCCAGAAATGGGCGGCTTTTTGCTTTGTTCCATGCTTTTTCTCCCCTAAATTCCATGTGTTTGGAATTTGGGGGAGAAGCTCTTTAGGGCAGAGGGGCTGTTTACTTCTCATCCCCAAAACAAATACCCAAATCTCGAGCAGTACGAACAGAATCGCCATCAACTTTAACGCGTTTAGGGACAGCTAAAGCCTCTTCCAGGCTAATGTCTACAACATCGCCAAAGCGGAAGGCGACCATGCTCCCAAATTTCTTGTCGGCGATCAAACGCACGGCCGCTGCTCCATATCGTGTAGCCAAAAAGCGGTCGAAGGAGGAAGGTGTTCCTCCGCGCTGAATATGACCGAGCACGGTCACGCGTGTCTCTTGCTCGGTATTTTCTTCTATATATTGCCCAACCTGAGCACCGATCCCGCCCAAACGGGGGACATAGATCTCGTTACCTGAGCGCGAGAAACTTTGCTCTCCATCAATGGATTTTGCGCCTTCAGAAACAGCCAGAATACTGAAGTGGCTACCTCTTTTGATCCGTCGTTGAATTTTCTCTACAATAGCTTCGTAACGAAAAGGAATTTCAGGAATAAGGATCACATCTGCGCCGCCAGCCACGCCTGCATGGAGCGCGATAAAGCCTGCGTCACGTCCCATTAACTCAAGCACCATTACGCGGTGATGAGATTCGGCCGTTGTATGCAATTTATCTATCGCTTCGGTGGCTGTATCGAGTGCGGTATCAAAACCGAAGGTAACTTCTGTCCCGCCCACGTCGTTGTCTATGGTTTTTGGCACGCCCACTACAGGTACGCCCTTCGCAAATAATTCTCGTGAGATATGCAATGTCCCGTCACCGCCAATCACAACCAAACCATCCAGGTTTTGCTTTTTTATCGCAGCTACGACTTCATCTGAAGTATCTATAACCACCTTTTTTCCATCTTTAATGACTTCTCGCGCAAAAGGATTGCCGCGATTGGCTGTCCCTAAAATAGTACCACCGCGCGGTAAAATGCCCCTGACTTCTTTTATACCCAAAGGGACAATACCATCTTTTTTCAGGAAACCATCGTAGCCATCTCGCAAACCAATTACTTCACAGCCGTAGCTGCCAATCGCTGTTTTGACAACAGCGCGAATGACTGCATTTAGCCCAGGGGCATCGCCGCCACCTGTGAGAACGCCTATTTTTTTCATCGGAACTCCTTTTGCCCCCCTCTAACTCCCCCCGCATACAGGGGGAGAATAATTACTCGCTCAGCGCACGCGCGGCATCGTTCATTTGCGCCAATATCGCGGCAACTGAGCCAGACTGTACATTGGAGCGAAAAATAAATTCAACACCATCACCTAAAAGATAGCGAACTTTGTGCCAAGATGCAAGTTGCGGATAAATTTCCGCTTGCGCGATCAGATCAACAGCTTCTGCCCATTGTGGATTTGCCTTCTCGTAATCGGATAATTCATCTAAAGCAGAAATACGCAGAGGGAAAAGTCCGGTGCTTTTCACCCATTTGGCTTGATTCTGGGGAGTGAGCATCCACTTGAGGAAAAGCCACGAGGCTAGTGCTTCGGCATCTTCCGTTTCGAGGAGCGCGTAGGAGGACCCGTATGTGACTAGCGCTGTCCGTTCTTGTCCGGGGAAGGGAATAACGGTCCACTCGTCTGTGCTACCAGTTTGCGCAAAAGTGCGCTTAATATCGGTGAATTCTTCCATGCTGGCAGAGATGAAAAGCGCAGAGCGCAGTGCAAATTGCTCATAAGGTGTTTTGGATGTCGTTAACCAGGCACATTGATCATCATAAAGTATTTTTAGCGCTTTGAGCGTTCTTATATTTTCATCACTGATAAATTGATAAGCATCGTTGGCAAAAGGGCTGCCATCAAATCCGCGCATCCACGAGAGAACGCCGTTTGATTCATAATCAATGATCCAGCCGCCTTTGCCGTCATTTTCGAAGTCTTCATCCGTGCGCATGGCTTGATTTGCGGCACAAGCCTGCTCTTTAAATTCATCAAAATCAAGAGGGGCTGCGTCGAAACCGAGTTCTTCTCCCCAGCTTTTATTATAAAGAATAAAGTGAGCTGTCCGTTGAGCGGGGAGGGCGAGTGTACGTTCCCCGTGTTGGTCTTGCTCGAGGAAAACACTGGGAAAGTCGCTTTTTTCTGCGGGGGTGAAGCCCCAGATGGGGTCAGAGATGTATGAGGCCAGGTCTTTAACGGAACCCTCTTCTTCCCAGACCGAAATTTGTTCGGGGAGTGCCACGATCAAAGAGGGGCGTTCCGCTGAATCCATCACATTATAAAAAAGCATATTGTAGCTGCCCTGATAAGATGCGCGGAGGGTGATCCCCCATGGGTTTTCTTCGTTAAAATCCGCGATTTGCAACTCAAGGAGGGCAGCCGGTGCGCCAAAAAAGGTGTGCCAAATCTCAATTTCTGTGCCATTAAGGTCAGCTTCTTCGACATCAAAATTGCTAGTGGGGAGGGGCGTGGCTGTAGGGCGTGGTGTTTTTGTTAGTGCTGGCGTGGTTGGCCTGGGCGTTTCTGTTTCAGGAGGAGATTGACAGGCCGCGAGGAAGAGGAATGTGAGGAGAAGTAAAAGTCGTTTAGCCATAGATCACCAAAGGAACGGGAATGAATACGAGAATAAAAACGATTAGCATGAATATTGCAATTTTTCGGCGCAGAGGGTCAAGCTCGGTGATTTGGTCGAGGGGTTCGGCGTGCCTGCGTCCTAAAAAGAAGAGCATAAATGCCCAGAGCCACCATCCCTGCCAGGCAGTGCCGAGCAAAATGAGTGCAGCGAAAATAAAAGGAGCGACCTTGCTCGCTTTTTTGCCAAATACCGAGTAGAGGATGTGCCCGCCGTCGAGTGTGCCCATCGGAATCAGATTAAGTGAAGTGACGAGTAATCCCGCCCACCCTGCCCAGGCGATATTATGAACTTGTACATCCAGCCCACCGAGCGGGGATGGGAAAGAAGTGAAAAGATAGCGCAGCCAATAAAGAAAAGGTGGCACGCCTTGATAGCTGGTCGGTTCCGGGAGCCATTTGCCAAAGACGGCATATTTTGAAAGCAAGTATAGGATAGAGTTGCCTTCGAGCATTCCTGTTCCCGTAAGTGGGGCGAGTTCTGAGAGCGAAAGCCCATAAAGAAGAACGGGAATGGCAACGACCAAACCGGCAAGGGGACCTGCAATACCAATATCGAAAAGGACGCGCTTATTTTTAGGGCGTTCTTTCATTTGGATAAATGCACCCAGTGTGCCAAGAATACTTAATGGATAGGGTAGTGGTAAAAAGAAAGGGAGGGTTACTTTGGTTTTGTGATAACGCCCTACTAAATAATGCCCAAATTCATGTGCGAGGAGGATACTTAATAGGCTAATAGCAAAAGGAGCGCCGCGCCAAATGTGGATAAGTGCGTCTTTGGCTAAAACGCCGAGCGTGGCAGTTTCGGGGAGATTTGATTCGAAAATAGCTCCTGTAAAAAGAACGCTTAATAAAGTGGCAAGAAAGAAAAGAATATTCTTTGATGCTTTTGGCAACTCTGGCGGCTCTGCTTCGTGGACAAGAAAAATGACTTGTTGATCATTTTCTATGTGAAAAAGAGGGGTAAGAGAATGAGGAGAAAGACTCTCAGAGAGCTGGTCGTAGGCGGTTGCAGAATCATCTCCTAATAAATGCCCCTGATAACGGACTACATATCCACGTTTTGTATCGCCGAGGGTGATGCTTTCTGTTTTGAAAACGCTGGCTATGATGTTGTTTAGGATTTCAGTCTCTAAGAGATGCATAGATTGTTCCGTGTTTTTAAGGGATTTTACATAATACAGCGTGGATAAGCAAATAACAAAAAGCGGACGGAAGACTACTCGTCCCACGTCCACCTTTGGATTTAGGCGGGAGTGCATGGGAGTCGAACCCACCACGGCCCGCAACGCGACCCGTCACCGATGTTGAAGACCGGGAAGCCCACCGGGACTTAACCACTCCCACACGCAAGGATAATCGAAGGTACGCAAGGTTGCAAGGCTGGAACGATTTTTGAATATAATACGTCATATCTATAAGGAAAATCATTATGAAAAAATATTTCTTCTTGTTTGTTATTCTTTTTTTACTCTGGCTGCTTACTTCCTGTGGAGGAGCTGCACCTGTCGAGGAGCCTATAACGGAAGAAGTGCCAGCAGAAGAACCGGCGGCTGAAGCTGAAGAAAGCCCTTATGAAAATCCCCCTGAAAGCATATCGCCACTCTATGTGCACGAAGAATCAATTTGGAAGAGCAACATCATTGATCTTTGCTGGGAGAATCCAAATCAAAATAATCAAGCGGACAGGGTACTGATTCAAAGCGCGATCGAGAATACTTGGGAAGCGGTTTCGCTTGTTGATTTTGTTGGTTGGGGAGCGTGTACACCCGAATCAAAGGGGATAAGAATTCAACTTAGTGACGAACCTCCACAAACAAAGGGTCTAGGAACAAATATTGATAGTTTGGAAAACGGAATGATCTTAAATACCACATTTAATCATTGGGGGTGTGTGGATGTTAATGGCAATCGAGTACCA
Organism: Chloroflexota bacterium; assembly: GCA_024224815.1. Taxonomy (GTDB): domain Bacteria; phylum Chloroflexota; class Anaerolineae; order Anaerolineales; family Villigracilaceae; genus Desulfolinea. The sequence continues at coordinate 19,017 of JAAENC010000445.1, read as the reverse complement.
TGTATTTTTCCATATAAAGGTTATTCAAGAGAAGATTATATTCGTATTAGTGCCGTGCATGAATTTGGGCATGCGCTTGGCTTTGCTCATGAACAAAACAGGATCGACTCACCATCCTGGTGCGATCTGCAACAGGGAGCAGATGGTACGATGCCTATTGGGGGATGGGATCTAAACTCTGTGATGAATTACTGCAATCCCCAGTGGGGGGGAGATGGGAAGTTAAGCGAAATGGATATTATAGGAGTGCAAAGAGTTTATGGAGCGAAAAGGATAGAGAAGGAGCGTAAAAAGTTTGATGGACTCTTTGAAAAGCCCCATTTTGGAGAGTAAAAAGCAAATCGAAGGAGGGCGAGACAGGTTGTGTCTTGCCTACAGAATGTGAGTATAATGTAGCGTTGCATCACGCTTGAAGTAAATTAATATAAAAACGGAGGAAAAGTGAACAAGAAACTGGCAATTGGTATTGGCATTGGTTGTGTTGTTGCATGTGTGGTTGTGGGGATAATATTTCTAGGTGCAGGTGGATTATTGGTTAAGTGGGCACTGGAAGAGCCAGAAAATATTAGTATTGAAGTGCTAACACCAGCAATGGTCTCGAACGGCGAAGATTATATTATTGACGTTCAAATAACAAATACAGCAGATGAAGCACAGGATTTGAACAGTATAGATATTGATAAAAGTTACCTCAGCGGAATAGTGATTAGAAAGACTGAGCCTGCATATATTGATATTGCAGAGCATGAGTTTTTAGGTGCTGTATTTACTAGTTATTATTTTGACAGTAAGGTCCCTGCTAGTGGCACAGAAAATGTGAAATTCTATGTGACAGCTCTGAAGCCGGGCGATTTTACTGGTGAAATAGATGTCTGCATCAATTCGGTGTCGGATTGTTTAGAGCAGTATTTACGCACAGTAGTAAAAGAATAAAAAAAGATGGAGACTTGGTAGCTTGGCGAATCATTCCTGATTGGCGGCAGGAATGATTCGCTAAAACACTTACTATTCCATCAAAAAGCACAGCTTTTTTTACATTCCTCCAACATTTATCCAGTAAAATCAGGGGCAGAAATTTCACAGGAGGCTCTATGTCTGACACTCAATCATTTAACTTTAAAGCAGAAACCAAACAATTACTCAATATTTTAATTCACTCGCTCTACAAAGATAAAGAAGTCTTTTTACGCGAGTTACTCTCAAATGCGTCTGATGCACTAAATCGCATTCATTTTGAGATGCTGACTAATCAAAATGTCCTTGACCCTGAAGTGGAGCTGAATATTCGCATCACAGCAAACAAAGATGAGCGGATGCTGACGATCCAGGATACTGGTATCGGGATGACCAAGGATGAGATCATTGAAAATTTGGGTACGATCGCCCAATCTGGTGCGCGGAATTTTATTGAAGCGACCAAAGATAAAGATGTGGATATCACACAAGTGATCGGTCAGTTTGGTGTCGGATTCTATTCTGTTTTTATGGCCGCAGATTGGGTTCGGGTCACATCGCGCTCGCATAAACCACGCGCAAAAGCTGTTAGTTGGTATGCCACAGGCGAAGATAATTTTGAGATCAGTGCCGCAGAAATGAAGGAGCGTGGCACAAAGATCGAGATTAAATTAAAAGAAGATGCAGCAGAATTTGCCGAAGAATATCGTATCAATGCGATCATTAAAAAACACTCGGACTATATTGGCTTTCCCATTTATGTTGGTGAGAGCGAAGAGCAGGCAAATAAACAAACATCGCTTTGGCGTACAGCCCGCAATGAAATCACGGATGAGCAATATAAAGATTTCTATACTCAAATGACAATGGAGTTTGAAGGGCCGCAGCATCGTATTCATGCTGTTACAGATGCGCCTGTGCAGCTTTTCACACTTTTATATATTCCTAACAAAGCCGAACGGGGGATGTTCTCTCAGCGCAAAGAAGATGGCCTAAAGCTTTACTCGCGCAATATCTTGATCGACGAATATAACAGAGATCTGTTGCCCGAATACTTACGTTTTGTGCAGGGCGTCGTCGATTCAGAAGATTTGCCGCTGAATGTCTCTCGCGAGACCGTGCAGTCGAGTGGTTTGATGCCGCGCCTGAAGAAAATTGTGACTGGTCAGGTAATGCGCGAGCTGGAAACCCTCGCGAGGAAAGATGCAGAAAAATACACAGCTTTCTGGGAAGAGTTTGGCATCTTCCTGAAGCAGGGTATTGCCGCTGAACCAACAGAAACTGAAAAGGTGCAGCCTTTATTGCGCTTCAAGACCAACCTGAATACAGAAATATGGTCTTCGCTCGATGACTATGTTGAGCGGATGAAAGAAGAACAAAAAGAGATTTATTATATTATCGGTGATGACCCTGTGTCTGTTTTGCGTAGCCCACATTTGGACTATTTCCAATCTGAGGGCACCGAGGTTCTACTTTTAACTGACCCGATGGATTCATTTATGTTGGTCGGTTTGCGTAAATTTAAAGAGTACGAGCTAAAAAATGTCGCGCAGGCAGATGTTGAAACATCGGAAGCAAGTGAAAAGGAGAGCGAAGCGGAGAAAATCCCGGAAGATGAGTTTTCCACATTGCTTGAGCAATTTAAAGAAACTTTGGGTGAGCGCATTACCGATGTCCGCGCGAGCAACAGGCTTTCGCAATCTGTAGCGCGTTTGGTTGACTCCGAGGACAGTCTTGAGCCCGAAATGCAGCGCGTTTATAGATATTTGGGCAAAGATTACGAAGTGCCTAAGAAAATTTTGGAGTTGAACCCATCGCATCTTATTTTGAAGCGTTTGCTGGCAGAAAATGCCGGTTCTGACTTGCAAAAAGAGATCATTGAGCAAATTTATGACAGCGCTTTATTGGTAGAAGGTTTGCACCCTGACCCTTCGAGCATGGCGCCGCGTATCCAGAAATTGATGGAAATGCTATTGTCGAAAGATGCGTAGAAAAACGAAAGCGTGGAAGATTTCTTCCACGCTTTTTGTGTTTTAGGGGAGTAATTTGCCCAAACTCTCTACAAAATGGTCAATATCTTCTGCTGTGTTATAGCTCTGGATCGAGATCCGCAAGAAACTTTTCTCTCCCCATTCTGTGAAGGGAATTTCAATGCGATATTCGTCATAAAGGCGTGTTTTTATCTGGAGCGCATCTACATTATCCGGGAGGGGGAGAATTGCCATTTGTCCGAGCCATTCTGAGGGATGCGGGACGATTAACGGTAACCCGGTTAGGGATCGGCTTTTTTCTATGGCAACGCCGAGCAAGTTCCGGCAACGAGCGCGCACGTGGCCCCAATCTTGCTCCCGTTGATAATCAATAGCTGCCGGTACCGAAAGGAATGCCGCAATATCCCGCGTCCCCTGCCATTCGTGATAATCAATAAACTGGTTGCCGCTCCCGAAACCATCTTCAGCGTCATATCCCCAGCTCACTACTAATGGGTCTAGCCATTCTTGAGCCTCGCGACGGACATACAAAAAAGCCGATCCTTTAGGCGCCATCATCCATTTATGGCAGGCTCCTGTGTAAATATCTGCATCTAGCGCACTCAAATTTAGATCACTTTGTGCCGGAGCATGCGCACCGTCTACAATACAGAGAATATCGGCTGCGCGTGCTCTTTTGCATATCTCGGCAACGGGGAATACCAGCGCAGTTGAGCTGGTGATGTGGCTGATAAAGATAACTTTTGTTTTAGGTGTAACACCATCCCAAAAATGCTCCACAAAATCAGCGTGGGTCGTGATTGGAATATCTTGCTGAATATATTTTGCGCCATGTTTTTTGCAGTAATATTTCCAGGTACGATCCATTGCCCCGTATTCGTGGTCAGTGGTCAAGATTTCGTCATCAGGTTGCAAATCGAGATTGCGAACGACCATATTAATGGCCGTACTTGGATTGGGGAAGTAGACCAGATCTTGTGCGGCGCAATTAAGATAAGCCGCGAGCTTTTCGCGCGATTCTTGTAGTAAAGAGAATGCGTCTCTGCCAAGAAATTCAACAGGGCGTTCTTCCAATTTTTGTTGCCATTGCTGGTATACGTCGAAAACAGGCTTTGGGCAAGCTCCAAAAGAGCCGTGATTTAGAAAGGTGATTTCAGGGTCGAGGAGGAAGTGTTTTTTCATTAGATCACTGTGTTATATATCCGAACTTCCTTTAGCCGGTAAATCTGTAGCCAATACCGCGTTCGGTTAATAAATATTCCGGCTTGAGAGGGTCTATCTCTATTTTTTGTCTCAACTTTCCCATATATACGCGTAAGTACTCTGCCTCTTCGCCGTATTCCGGTCCCCATACATTCTTTAAAATAAGCCGATGAGAAAGTGCTTTTCCCGTGTGACGCATCATGTAAACCAGCAAATTAAACTCGGTAGGTGTCATTTTTAAGATTTTTCCACGCACGGTGATCTCATGTCGATCGAGATTTGCAATAATTTCACCTCGGGTAATTTCTTCGTTGTCTGCAGGATATTCTGACCACCTGGCTCGCCTTAAGACTGCCTTTACTCGGCCGAGAAGTTCTCCTGTGCCAAAAGGCTTGGTGAGGTAGTCATCTGCGCCCATATCAAATGCGCGTACTTTATCTGCTTCTTCACCTAATGCTGTGAGGATAATAATAGGCACAAGCGATGTCTGTCTGATACGTCGCGTTGTTTCTAGCCCATCAAGGTGCGGCATCATGATATCCATAATAACAAGATCTACATTTTGCGTGTTGAAAATAGACATCGCTTCGAGACCGTTTGAAGCAGTTTCTACATTGAAATTGCGAACCTCTAAGTTGCGCCGTACAAAATCTCGGAGGGATTTTTCGTCGTCAACGACAAGAACGGTAGGGGTATTTGTGCTCATAATTAGACTAGCCTTTCTGTTTCTGGGAGTTCAGATGGAATTGAAAAAACAATGCACGCCCCTTCTGGCTGAGGCTCTGACCAAATTTCGCCTCCGTGCGCGCGAACAAGCCCCTGGCAAATGGCGAGCCCTAAGCCCGCACCGCTTACTACGCGGGTTAGGCTCGCATCTAGACGATAGAAACTCTGAAAGATGTGTTCACTTTCTTCGGATGGAATACCGGGTCCATTGTCTTTGATGCAAAAAGTGAAAATGCCTTCAGAGTTGGAGACTTTGACTTGGATGGCCGCATCTTCGCCTGCGTATTTGATCGCGTTTTCGAGCAGGTTGCGAAGGATTGTTTCGAGTCGCTGAGGGTCTGCAAATAACGTGGGCAAGTTAGGGGTAAGGGTGATTTTGAGTTTGTTGCTTTCTTGAAGCCCTGAGCTTTTTGATGCACGCTGAATAAGCTCTTCAACCGGACATTCAATCCTGGAGATAGTAATGTTGCCAGATTCGATGCGCGAAAGATCAAGAAGGCTGCTAACCAAGTCGCTAAGGCGATCTGTTTCAGCAGAAATAATCGAGAGGAAGTCACGTTGAGAGGCGCTATCCCACTCTACATCTTCAGCGAGGAGGGTTGTTGCGTATCCTTTAATTGCGGCCAAAGGTGTGCGAAGTTCGTGCGAGACTGTGGCAATAAGACTTGATTTCATACGGTCGACTTCTCTGTCTGTGGTGAAGTCTCGGAAGATGAGCCCACGTCCGATGGGTTTTTTCTTTGTGTCGGTTACGTCGAAAATTTGCAGGCGCAGGTAAATTTTTCTGTTGTTGAGTTCTAAAGGAATTTCGACACCCTTTTCTTTTTCGTTTTTGAGAGCATTGTCTATTTCCTGCCGAATTCTTTTTCTGTCGGGTGTGTTTACAAGAAGACGATCGATGACGCTATTTGTACTTGTGTGATGCAATTCTTCAGGGGAAAGGTCGGCAAGTTCGCCTACACGTCGATTGGCATAAACAACGTTTCCGCTTAGCGTGCTCAGAATAAGTCCATCAGATAAAGAGTGAACAAGAGCTTCGATGCGGCGGGTTTGTTCTTGTAAGCGCATATCGCTGCGGGCGTAAAGGGTGGCGTTTTCGATTGCCATCGCAACATGATTGGCAAAGTTAGCGAGAAGTTGAATTTCGGCAAAGGTAAAAAGATGTGGGTCTGGGCGAAAAACAAGCAAGGCGGCTGGTGGTGCGTGTTGTGTAGTGAGCGGTACGGCTAGAATAGAACGATATCCCTCTGCTTCTGCACGTGGCAATCTTGCTGTAAAAGAAGGGTCCTTTTTTGTGTCGCTAATTTGAATTGGTTCTTTTGATCTTAGCGCGCGCATAGTGATAGAGTTTGGGTCTGTTGGCTGAATAGCGATATGGACAGCGTATCTTTTTGAAAGGCCTCGGCTAGCGCGAATGCGGAAGTTATTTTGCTCTTCGTCCAAGGCAACAATGGCGCACATATTAACGTCGAAGAGTTTTTGCACTTGCTGCAAGATGCGATCAAGAACAATCTCTGGATCCAGCGTAGAGACAACGGCTTTACTTGTTTCGAGGAGGGTTTCTTGCTCATTAATACGTTTGGCTATAGATTCTTCCATGCGCAAGATGCTGCGGATAAGATAGCCAATTTGGTCAGGACGAATAGAGAGAGCTCTGACTTTTTTGCGCTCTTCTTTGCTGACACCCTGTGTGCTTCCGATAGATCGACTTAGGGAAGCGAGTCTTTCAATAGGATTTACGACATGACGGGCAAGAAGTATCCAGATAAAAAAGCCTATGAGGGCAAAAGTGATGGCAACTATTATAGCAATACGGTGAATGGCAATTTGGGTCGCAAAAGCTGTTTCTGTGGGGCGGCTGACGATTACGCTCCAGCCTGCACTCGGAATCGGGGCATAGGTGTAAAGACGCTCTTCGTCTTTGTCGTTATTTGCGATTAGTGTTCCGTTTTCGCCGGCCAGTGATGGCGCGTAAACTTGCGGCAGAAGGCTTTTGGCATTTTGGAGGAGAAAGTCTGCATCGGGGTAGGCGATGATCTGTGCTTTTGAATCAAGAATGACAATCTCAAAGCCTTCCTCCGGATTGTAGGTAGAGATAATCTCATTTAGAGTCTTGCTGAGACTGGCAAGTTTGATATTAGTTGCTACAACACCTAGAAAATCATCGTCATCCCAAATTGGCATGACTGTTGTTGCCACTGCTTGATTTGTTGTTGGCGAGATACGTCCTTTTGAAACCAAAGCCTCTTTGCTGAGCAAGGCGTTTTGATAATAGTTTCTGAATGAAAAATCATTGCCTATAGTGGGGTTTTCACCAATCGGGTAGTGGTAGAGCATTACCCCGCTTTCGTCTAATCTGTAAATGAGATTGGCATCTGGGCGGGTTTGCAGGAAGACTGAAAAAACATCTTCCATTTCTGCTGTGTTAGCTGAAAGTACGCCAGAGTGTTGAGAAAGACCCTCGACGGCTTGCATCGATTTGCTTATGGAAAGGTTGGTTTCAAGCGCTATGGCACGTGCTAATGAAAGGTCGCTAGCCTTTACATTTTCTCGAATTTTTCGACCGGCAAGTTGGTCGAAGCCAAAAAGAACGATCAGCGCAGGGATAATAATAAGCAGGTAAAGAAAAAGCAATTGCATGCCTAAGTCTTTGAGAGGAGAGATCCAGCGGCGTATTATTTGCATTATTTGGGGAGAAGCCACTCAATGGAGGCTGCGCCGGCGTAGGCAAAGAGTGTTGCTTTGATAAGTTGACCGATCCAGCAGGCGAAAAGGAATTTTTTTACGGGGATTTTTGCTGCGCCAGCGGCTATCCCGACGATGTCGAAAAAAGGATTGGGGATGCTGGCAAGTAGGAGGATGGTGAGCGTACCGTGTTTTTCTATCCAAGGCGTGATTTTTTCGTAGATATCCATTCGCTCAATAACAGCTTGTCCGCTAAATCCTGCTAGGTAGCCTGAAAGTTCTCCCAGTGCTGCGCCGGAACCGGCAGCAAGCCCGATCCCTAAAGGATGAAAAACGCTGCCCATTGTAAAAACAACGGCCAGGCTGGGTGCGGGAAGAATAACGGTTGCGTAAGCGAAGAGAGCGATGAGGAAAATGCCAGGGTAGCCATAGGCCCCAAACTCTTCGACTTGGTCGCGAATAGAGAAAACGAACGCGCTTATCCCAATTACTGCGAGCAAGCTGAGCCAGCGCAAGAGAGATAAGCGACGTTCCTTTGACATTTTAGGATTCAGTAATTGTTACCGATGAAATTTTTGTGCCTACGTTAACGGCCATGAGTACATCAATACCTTCAGTGACTTGTCCGAAGACACTGTGGCGATTGTCGAGATGCGGCGTGGGGACATGGGTGATGAAAAATTGCGACCCGTTAGTGCCAGGGCCTGCATTTGCCATTGAAAGGATGCCGGGTTTGCTGTGTTTAAGTTCAGCGTGAAATTCATCTTCAAATCTGTATCCCGGGCCGCCTCTGCCAGTGCCGGTTGGGTCGCCACCTTGTGCCATAAAGTCAGGGATAACACGGTGAAAAACAACACCATCATAAAAACCTTCTCGTGAGAGAAAAATGAAATTATTAACGGTTTTAGGGGTTTTGTCTGCAAAAAGCTCCAATACCATATCGCCTTTATCAGTGGCGATGGTAGCAGTGTACTTCTTGGCAGGGTCAATTATCATATCGGGGGCAGAAGCCCATTCTTGTGGGGACATATTTTTTCCTTTTTGAACTAATTGGTTTTATAAAAGCGATTCGATTCGCGCAACGACCATATCCAGAGCGGCAATATTATGACCGCCCTCGGGGATAATGACATCAGCATAGCGTTTTGATGGTTCTACAAATTCCAAATGCATTGGGCGCACAGTAGAAAGATATTGTTGCACAACATTATCTGTTGTGCGTCCGCGCTCGGTAATATCTCGATTTAAACGACGAATAAAACGGATATCGTCATCTGTATCTACGAAAATTTTGAGATCAAAAAGCGGTCTCAAAGCGGATTCGGCGAAGATTAAAATTCCCTCGACAAGAATAACGCCACGTGGGAGGACGCTGAAAGTTTTCTTCGTTCTACTATGTGTGGCGAAATCATAAATGGGAATTTCAACTTGCTCGGCATTTTTCAGCTTGGTAATATGCTCGATCAACAAACCCGTCTCCAAAGAATTCGGATGATCAAAATTTACCGCTCCCTTTTGCACGGGAGGCAATCCGCTTAAATCTTTATAATAAGCATCATGCTGCAAAAAAGCGATCCGCGAAGCACCAACGCGGTTAAGAATTTCCTGCGCTACTGTTGTTTTGCCAGAACCGGAACCTCCGGCGATTCCAATAACAAGAGGGTTAGGAGTAGAAAGCATCTCTGAATTATACCTCTTTGTTTAAAGCAAAAAAAGTGCGTTCTAAATATAAGAACGCACTTTTTAAAATACTTTCTAATGCCTAGGATTTGCTAGTGTTAATTTTGAGCAACGTATAAAGCGGGCAAAAGTTGATAAAACCTGTTGCTAAGGCGATGATACCCGCAACGAGAGCGACGGTTCCAACTGTTCCGGCGAGGACGCCTGCAAGCTTTAAGCCGATCAATACGATACCAACAACAATACGGATGGTGCGATCTGTTTGTCCTACGTTCTTTTTCATTTGATTTAAATAGTGCTTTTATTAAAGCCCTGCCATATAAGCTAAGCCAACGGTTCCAGGTCCAACGTGTGTACCAAGTACGGGGCTAAGCTCAGAGCGAGCTACTTCAACAACATCCATTTCTTGGCGAGCAAGTTCTAAGAGAGCACTTGCATCTTCTTTTGCGTTTGCTTCGAGGGTCGCCAAGCGAATTGGTGTGCGGTCTCCAACTTCGTTTTTAATAATCTCAAGAACGCGCAAATGTGCTTTTCGTTTTGTACGTACGCTTTCGAGGGAGGCAACAAGTCCTTCTTGAACAGAAAGAATGGGTTTTACTTTCATTGCTGTTCCCATGAAACGTTTTGCGCCACCAATGCGTCCGCCGCGATGCAAAAATTCAAGCGTGTCTACAGCAAAATATAAACCGCTATTATCACGTGCTTTTTCGGCAATGGCTTGGCAATCTGCTATAGATGCACCATCTTGCGCTGCTCGTGCAACAGCTAAAGCTTGAAATCCTAGCGCCATGGCAGTTTGCTTGGAGTTGAAAATATGAACACGGTCTTCTCCGCTTTTCAACATTGATCGCCCTTGTACTGCTGAGTTGATTGTTCCAGAAAGGGTTTCTGAAATAAAAACACCAAAAACATCATAGTCTTCAGCAATTAGCCGCTCAAAAGCTTCTTTCATATAAGGAATAGTCACTTGTGATGTTGAGGGCATTACCTTGGCACTTTCAAGGCGTGTGTAGAATTCGCTTGGTTGAATATCAATTCCATCTTTGAGCGTTTCGTCTCCCCAGATAACCTCAAGGGGTAAAACCGTTATATTGTGCTCGGCAACTAATTCCTTGGGGATATTCGCGGTACTATCTGTAATTACTGCAACTTTTTTAGACATGAGTCCTCCGGATAATTATTTGTTCTTTCAGAGATATTTAACCCGCTTTTTTATGATAAGTTGCGTATGCTTGCTATCTTTGCTATAATCCCGAAGGCTACTGGCCAAAAACATCATCTTTAAGGAATATTCTCTTGGCTTTTTTTAACCCCATTAACTGGCTTCTTGGCCTCTTTTCATTAGATATTGGCATTGATCTTGGTACGGCAAATACCCTCGTCAATGTACGGGGAAAAGGCATTGTCATTAATGAACCATCTTGGGTGACAATAGATAAGCGCTCTCGTCGCCCGCTTGCCATTGGTATGGCTGCCAAGGAAATGGTTGGGCGTACACCAAAAAACGTAATTGCTGTTCGCCCTCTTCATGATGGTGTTATTTCTGAATTTGATATTACGCAGATCATGCTTGAGTATTTCATCGGGCGCGTTCACGAGCAGAGCGTTGTTCCTCTTCCCAAACCGCGTATTGTAATCGGTATCCCTGCGGGTGTAACAGAAGTAGAAAAACGAGCTGTTTATGATGCAGCAATGGCTGCCGGCGCACGCCAAGCCTTTCTCATAGAAGAACCGATAGCTGCTGCCTTAGGAGCTGGGCTTCCTGTAGGAGAAACGCGCGGGAGTATGGTTGTGGATATTGGCGGTGGCACAACTGAAGTTGCCGTTATGTCGATGAGTGGTGTTGTAGCATCTCGGTCACTGCGCGTAGCAGGGGATGAAATGGATCAGGATATTATCCAGTATTTGCGGAATAAATATAATCTCTTGATCGGTCAGGGGATTGCAGAAAAAGTGAAAATGACCGTTGGTTCCGCTTTCCCTTTAGAGAAAGAAATGACAATGGAGGTGCGTGGGCGTAACTTAGTCACCGGGCTTCCTGAAACAGTTGAAGTTTCTTCTGTTGAGATTCGTGAAGCCTTAGCCGGTTCTGTTCAGGTGATTGTTGATACAGTAAAGGATGCTCTTGATGAAATCCCACCTGCTATTATTGGCGATCTCATGGATTTAGGTGTCTGTCTTGCTGGTGGCGGTGCGCTCTTAAATGGTCTTGATCAGCGTTTGACAGATGATACCAAGCTCCGAACTTGGGCGGCTGAAGACCCGCTAACTTGTGTTGCTCGTGGCGCAGGTATGATCTATGATGATTTTGAAAACCTCTCCCCCTATCTCGTCGGATTAGAGCGACGTAGCTCTTAGGGTATCCCCATATTTTATAAGGAAAAATAAATTCCTTATACCCTCCATGAAAACGATATTTCCCCGCTCCTTGCAGACAACCATTATATTTTTGGTGGTTGGCGGTATTCTGGCATTAGCTTTGGGTGGTTTTTTTAGTTCAGCCTCTGATAGTTTTGGTAACTCCCTTATCTCTGCACAAACATGGGTTTCAGAACGTTATATTACAATTCGAGACTTTTTTAACGCGCCAAATGATATTGTGTCTTTGCAACAACGTAACGCACAACTAGAGTCTGAAATATCAGGCTTGCAAACGCAAGTGATCCAATTACAGCAACAGCTTACCGATACACAAGTGCTTGCGGCGCTTGTTGATTTTTCTCAAAGCAGCCCCGAGAGCGTATATAAAGCGACCTCCGTAATTGGGCGTGATCCCAGCCCTTTTTTGCACTATATCATTATCAATAGTGGTTCTAACGATGGGATTCGTCGAGGAATGCCTGTTGTTACAAATCAAGGGCTGGTTGGACATATAGATGCTGTTATTGCAGACGCAGCGCGAGTTCAACTGATTACAGACCCTGCATCAGCAGTAAATGTTCGCCTACAAAATGCAGATACCGATGCCCTCCTCGCCGGATCTCTAACAGGCGATCTTGCTCTTGAAATGATCTCGCAAGACTTGGAAGTTCAGGAAGGAGATGTCATTCTTACCTCTGGTTTGGGAGGCGATTATCCTCCGGATCTTCTTGTTGGGCAGTTATTCAATCTCCGCAAGCGAGACTATGAACTTTTTCAGAAAGCTTCTGTACAGTCTGCAGTAGACTTTTCTCGCCTAGAGATCGTCTTGGTAATTATGAACTTTAAACCGGTTGATATCGCCCCGCTAATCCCCGTAGAAACCCCATAAATATCTCGTGAAAGAACTAGTAGCACTTCCTTTACTCTCGCTGGTATTGATTGTTCAGCTAGCGATTGTGAGCCGAATCCCCGTATTGGGAGGGTATGCAGACCTTATGCTTGTTACCCTTGCAGCTTGGTCCCTGCAAGATCGTGTCGAAACATCTTGGCATTGGGCAATTTTTGGTGGCATTTTAGTTGGGTGGTCTTCAGCTCTTCCTTGGTTTGTCCCTCTCCTGGGCTATCTCCTCATGGTTGCTCTGTCTCGACTATTAGTACGTCGTATTTGGCAAGCGCCCTTATTAGCTCTTTTTGTGGTTGTTTTTCTTGGCTCTCTGATAGTACATATTGCTTCTATACTTATCTTGCGCCTGACAGGAACCTCTTTTTTGATAGCCGACGCGTTGAGTATTATTACCCTCCCCAGCCTATTAGTAAATCTTTTCTTGGCACTTCCGGCCTTCCCTATTTTAAGAGACCTTGCCGTATGGATTTATGATATCGAGGATGAGCTATGAACGCCAATACCCCACGTGACTTTCGTGCAGAAGCATGGCGAGTTTGGGCCTTCTACCTTATAACCGCGCTGGTTTTTGGTGCCCTGGCATATCGCCTTTTGAATTTGCAAGTCTTCGAAGGTGAAAACTGGCTTACACGCGCCGAAGATAATTACACACTCGATATCAGCGTACCCACATCCCGAGGCATCATTTACGATCGCAACGGCGTTATTTTAGCGCGTAATATCGCCTCTTATAATGTTGTCATCACACCGGCTTTCCTCCCGGATGACCTTGCAGATATTCAACATATCTACCGCGAACTCTCCGTGATTATCGACGTGCCGGTTAACAACGGAACGGTAGATGACGCAAAACTTTTTGCAACTTGTGTCCCGGGGCCAGGTATTGCTCAGTTAGTAGAATTGGGAGATTCTCTCGCCCCATACAGACCTGTACCGATCAGCTGTGATGTGGACGAAGACATCGCCCGTATCGTGCGCGAACGTGCAGTGGGCTGGCCCGGCGTTTCCCTGGAGATCGACCCAATCCGAGATTATCCAACAGGCTCCCTCACAGCAAATATTATTGGTTTCTTAGGCCCTATTCCCGCAACGCAAGTAGATTTTTATGAAGAGCAAGGCTTTATTGCCGGGCGTGACAAAATAGGATACGCTGGTGTTGAATCAACCTTACAAGATATTCTTGCAGGTACGAATGGCAAAAGAGTGGTCGAAATTGATGTCGCAGGCAAAGAGCTGCGTAATCTTGCGCCACCCATTCCTGCTGTAGCGGGTAGAAACGTACGTCTTTCAATTGATATACGCCTCCAAAAAGCAGCAGAAGGCGCTTTGCTAGGTGAAATCAATGGCTGGAACGCCTATTTCGGTCAGGTCCGTATTTCTAGTGGCGTAACGATAGCCATGAACCCGAAAACGGGTGAAATTTTAGCAATGGTTTCTTACCCATCTTACGAAAATAATCGTTTGGCGCGTTTTATTCCTGCCTATTACTATCAACAACTCAGTGAAGACCCTCGCCATCCACTTCTGAACAATGCTATTTCTAGTGAATACCCGCCAGGGTCGGTTTTCAAGCTTTCGGCGGCTACAGGTGCATTGAACGAAGAAGTTGTTTCTGTTAACCAGGCTATTTATGCGCCCGGGCAACTTGTTCTCACAGAGAGATTCTCCCCAAATGACCCAGGGCGTGAACGCCCCTTTGTTGATTGGATTTACGACGAAAAACCCGAAGGTTTTGGAGAAATTGATTTTTATCGTTGTATCGCCTACTCTAGTAATGTTTGTTTCTATAAACTGGGTGGTGGTACTGGTGATTTACCCGGTTTTGAAGACGAGATTCCAGAAGGTCTGGGTATTCTTCGTTTGGCTGAATATGCGCGAGCACTTGGGTATGGGGAACCTTCAGGGGTCGAGCTTCCTGGTGAGGCAGATGGGTTGATACCCTCACCGCAATGGAAACGTATCAATCAGGGTGAAAACTGGTCTACGGGTGATACTTATATTGCCAGCGTTGGGCAAGGTTATGTTCTCTCTACGCCGCTACAAGTGCTGATTTCTGGCGCCACCATCGCAAACGATGGAAAACAAATGCAAACAACAGTTGTGCGCGAAGAATTAGATGATGAAGGGCGTTTGCTAAAACCTTTTGTGCCTCGTTTAAAATGGGATATTACAGACACGCCGCTTATTACTAAATTTGATTGTGAAGACGGTTATTGCCTTGAGATGGATACAAAAAGTGCCGTTGACCCCTATGTAGTTGAGCAAGTCCAGACAGGGATGCGCTTGGCCGTTACAGATACGCTCTATGGAACATTAAACGAAATTTTTGGCGATTTTCCTGTTGCTGTTGCGGGAAAAACAGGCACGGCCGAATATTGCGATGATGTTGCACTAGCTGCAAATCGCTGTACTTTTGGTAATTGGCCTACACATTCATGGACTTTAGCTTATGCTCCTTTTGAAGACCCTGAGATCATTATTATGGCATTTATGTATAACGGTGGTGAAGGGGCTGCTGTCGCTGGCCCTGTTGTAGGGCGGGTGATGGAAGCCTATTTTGAATTAAAAGAAATTGACCTTGCTGAAGGTGGCGGGGGATAAAAGCGGAATGGAATACTCTATCTTTTGCAGTGTAGTAGCTAGATGAATTTCGCCCTGCTTTTGAAATAATCATATTATTGCTTCGTGCTATAATTTGCCGTGTTCTCAGCTCTTTATAATCAGGATTTTAAGTCCTTAGCCCAATGCTCTGCGTTGGGGTGCTGTAAACAAGTCGCAACGCGGAGCATTGCTTCCAGAGAAAAAATGTTTTGCCTAAGTCCTAATCATATTTATCTACGCAGGCTCTCAAGCTCATAGCAAAATGAACTCAAAGAACTCTCTCATCCAGATAAAAGGTTTACGTGACGGTTTGCTCATCTCTCTTGGTGAAGGAGAGTGGGACAGGTTAGAAACGCTGCTTTTTGAGCAGATAGACGAGCGCCTATCCTTTTTTAGCGGTGCTCGTTTGGCTTTAGATGTGGGTAGTCAAGTCTTGCGCGTAGTCAATATGACGGGGTTGCGTGATCGACTTTCTGACCGTACGATTTCATTGTGGGCGGTAGTGAGTGATGAGCCGAAAACGGTTCAGACCGCGCAATTATTGGGGTTGGCAACACGCATTTCGAAACAACGCCCGCAAGAAGTTGCGCGTCCCAAAGCGGCAAAAAGAGTAGAAAGTGAAGATGCTGTTCTTTGGGTGGAGCGTACGCTTCGTTCAGGAACGAGAATTGAACATAAGGGGCATGTTGTCGTGCTGGGGGATGTTAACCCCGGGGCAGAGGTTGTGGCGGCAGGGAATATTCTTGTCTGGGGGCGTTTACGCGGTTCTGTTCATGCGGGGGCAGATGCTGGAGGGCAGCAAGCAAGTAAAAACACGGATGCTTTCATTTGTGCTTTAACGATGACCCCGACCAGGTTACAGATCGCTTCTGAGATCGAGAATCGCGCCGGAGAGAAGACATCCCAAAAAGCGGTTAAAATTTCTTTGAAAAACGGTGAGTTTCATTCCGAAATCTGGGATGCGAAATAACTTTATATAGGTGAATTTATGAGTGCAAAAATCGTTACGATCACATCAGGAAAAGGCGGCGTTGGCAAAACGACCGCAATTGCAAGTCTTGGAATTGCCTTGGCTTCACGCGGACAAAAAGTTGTTTGTATAGATGGCGATATTGGTTTGCGAAATCTTGATGTGATCATGGGCTTGGAGAATCGCATTGTTTATGACATTGTGGATATTGTAGAAGGTCGCTGTCGTTTACGACAGGCGATGATCCGTGATAAACGTTTACCAGGCTTATTTTTGATTCCGGCTGCGCAAACGCGCGATAAAATGGCGGTTTCTCCCAGTGATATGATGCGTTTAGGCGATGAATTGCGTGAAGAAGTAGATTGGGTGCTAATCGATTCCCCCGCTGGGATTGAGCGCGGTTTCAAAAATGCGATTGCGCCTGCTGACCGTGTTTTGGTACTGACAAATCCTGAGATTTCTGCCGTGCGAGATGCTGACCGCGTAATCGGGATTTTGGAAGCAGAAGAAAAAGGTAGTCCCTCTCTGATTTTGAATCGCGTTAATCATGAAATGGTCAAAAAGCAGGAAATGCTTTCACCTGATGATGTACTTGATCTTTTGGCAATTGACTTGATCGGAATTGTGCCCGAAGATAAATCTGTTTTGATCGCGGCAAACCAAGGGTCGCCAATTGCCCTTGATAAGGAAAGTCGCGCAGGGCAGGCCTTCAGAAATATAGCAGGACGATTAATAGGGGAAGATGTTCCTTATATGGATTTAGAAGAACAAGGTGGCTTGTGGAAGCGAATTTCAAAATTGACAGGGAGGAGTTGAGATGAGTTTCTTTAATAGAATTACGGGCAAGAAAAAAAGCGCGCAAAGTGCAAAAGAGCGTTTGCAGCTTGTCCTTACACATGATCGAACAGATATGACCCCGGCTGTTTTGGAAGCCTTAAAGGATGAATTGATCGAGGTTATTTCTCGGCATATTGAAATTGACCCGAGCGCGGTTAATATTGATGTAGCCCGCGAAGGACGCGAGCAGCGTTTGGTTGCTGACATTCCTTTGAAGGCAAAAACTCGTCAGCGAGGAAGATAACTTTTAAGAGAAAAACAGCTTCAAATAGAATAAGCAGTGACGAGTGAGATATGATGCACATCATTCACTCGTCACTTTTTATGTGAGTTCTTATGTTAAGGACTTTGCAAGCTCATCATCTCTGTGGTAAAAAGGCATTATGCTAAAAAATCTCTCTTGGCGACATTTCGATTTTTGGTTACTTGGCGCGGTTGTTCTGGCAATCGCTTTTGGTGTTGCCATGATCGATTCTGCTGTCGCTGGAAACGCAGAGTTGGCAGATTATCCCAACCGTCAGGCTATTTTTGCGGCCTTTGGACTGGCTGTAATTGTGTTGATAGCAGCAATTGACTATAATTATTGGCTGGCTTTATATCGCCCTATTTATGGGGTGATGATGATTTTGCTCATCTTCCTTTTTATGAGCGCGCGCGCAGTTTTTGGTGCGGCACGATGGTTTAGGTTGGGCGCAATTTTTATTCAGCCAACAGAGTTAGCCAAATTGGTCGTTATTTTGATTTTGGCACGTTATTTTGAACAGACAAAAAATGAACCCCGTGATTTACGCTGGATTATCACCTCTTTGCTTTGGGCAATGGGGTTAACAGTCTGGATTTTGCTACAACCAAATCTCAGTAACGTGATTGTGATCATGGTTATTTGGGGAGTGATGATCTGGATGAATGGCCTCCAACTCAAACATCTTGTTTCTTTTGCAGTCGGAGGAATTGCCCTAGTTATTGCGGGCTTCCCTTTTCTACAGGAATATCAGCAGCAACGTGTGCTTACCTTTATTTTTCCAGACCCGAATGCTACTTATGGCGAAACTTATAATATTGAGCAGGCCAAAATTGCAATTGGCTCTGGCGGCTGGCTGGGTAAAGGCTATGGACAAGGAACACAAGTTCAGCTACGTTTTCTTAAGGTGCGCCATACAGATTTTATTTTTTCTGCGATCTCAGAAGAATTTGGCTTTGTTGGCGCATTAATTGTGATCGCAACACTGGCTTTTATTCTTTGGCGCTGTATTCTTGCTGCGCGTCTTGCGCGGGATACAGCTGGATCAACGATCGCCTTTGGCGTAGCAGCCCTGATATTTTTTCAGGGTGCCGTAAATATTAGTGTGAATCTGAATCTCATCCCTGTTTCGGGCTTGCCACTCCCCTTTATCAGCTACGGTGGGAGTGGTTTGGTCTCGCTAATGCTGGGCATAGGTTTGGTCGAAAGCGTTATCATGCGCCAGAAATCGGCAGAATTTAATTAATTAAAAACAAAACAACGGAGAATTATGACAGAGAAAAAAACACCGGCACGAGTACGATTTGCCCCATCCCCAACGGGACGAACACATCTGGGGAGCGGGCGCACTGCTTTATATAATTATCTTCTTGCTCGTCAAACGGGCGGGCAATTCATTTTGCGCATCGAAGATACCGACCAAAAACGCTACGTAGAAGGCGCAGAAGAAGAATTGATGGAAGGTCTTCGCTGGTTGGGCATGGAATGGGACGAAGGCCCCGATGTTGGTGGGGATTATGGCCCCTATCGCCAAACTGAAAGGCGTGAGATTTACGCAAAATATGCTCGACAACTTGTAGAAAGCGGCCACGCTTATTATTGTTTCTGCTCACACGACGAAGAAAAAGAAGTGGATACCGAAAAACACGCCCGCCAACAACATCGGGATATTTGCCCCGACAGAGATGTTGATTTAACGGAAGCAGACCAAAAGGTCGAGAGCGGCGCGGGCTATGTTATCCGATTTAGAATGCCGCGCGAAGGCAATATTACCGTCACAGACGCAGTGCGCGGCGATATCACTGTCGAAAATAGCACGCTGGATGATACGATCTTGGTTAAATCAGACGGACTTCCCGTTTAT
>JAAENC010000444.1 GCA_024224815.1 Chloroflexota bacterium | reverse complement strand
GTCAAGTCGGATAACTTAAAGCGGATAGCAGTACTTGATGTTAAGTTAAAGGCTTTCTCTCGCAAGTATATATGGGATCACTACGGCAAACCTAACGCGTTATATCCCTCACAAGACGAGATAGATAAAGACCAAGTCCTCTTCAAGGAGAAAAATCGCCTATATAAGGAGTACCAGTCCATGGCTAGCAAGTATTTCGGGCGGTTAAGAGCTAGAAAGGTCTGGATAGAGATAAACGCAAAACGGCCACGCGCACAAGGAGGGAAAGATGACAAGGCTCAGTAGACGTAATAAGGGCTGCAACTCTCGTGATAAATCAGCTAATATGCTCAAAGAATATCTGGCGGGTCAGAGCATTTCAGGAATCAGGCCATCAAAACATCGAACCAAATTATGCAAGAAGAAAAAGAAGAGATAAAAGAAGGCACCTACATTGTAACGCTGCGTTTGTTTAGAGAATTGAGCGAACGTATTAGCGAATTCATGGGCTATATTGAACATGCGGAATACAAACATCCTGAGCTATTAAAGTTAAAAGATATTGTGGCCAGGTTTACAGTTATGGCTATGGAGATAATCGAATTTTACAGGAAGGATATCAACCTCAGTAAATTAGGAAAGGCATCAAGACGAGAACATAAAATACCACGCGCACAAGAGGATAATAATGGGCATATTAAAAAGACAACATCTCGATGAACAGGGCGTATTCGATCAACATGAAGAATCACTGTGCGAAAAGTGCATG
>JAAENC010000443.1 GCA_024224815.1 Chloroflexota bacterium | reverse complement strand
GGTCTTATGATATCAACGAGCGCATCGATGAGCCGTCCGGATGACTCCGATGGAATCTCAGTCTTCACTTCTAGCCTCGCCTCTGCTTTAGCGCCAAAGTCGATTTTTACCGATGATTGATCATTATTGATCTCATCATTCATTTAGCTTTCTTCCTTTGTGTTATAAAGATGCCCAACGTTTGCGGATAACCAGCGTGACATATGATTATCAAGTTAGAACTGACTTATACGATAAACCGCCAAGCTTCTCACGTCTGGTTCATCCGCCTTGTTGGACGAAGCCGCTACGCGGCAGAAAAAAAGATAAAAATAGGGTATACTGCCTTATCTGCCCAATTTCGGGCACATATAAGAAAGGAGTATACCATGGACCCAACAGAAGAAACTCGATTTAATGAACTTTATCAACGTCACCTGAGATTGCTCAAACTTCAGGGCAAAAGCGACAAGACCATTGATGCCTACTCACGCGCTGTGCGCCGGATCAGTGAATATTTTGACTGCTGCCCGGATCAACTGACACTTGAACAACGAGAACTTTTTTTTGCCCAACTGGTTGAGTCCCATTCCTGGAGTACCGTCAAAGTTGACCGTAATGGCTTGCAATTTTTTTGGAAACATGTCCTTGAACGCGACTGGCAGTGGGTAAATATCGTCAAAATCCCCAAAGTACGTTCACTGCCCGATATTCTCACCGTCGACGAAGTTGAACAATTGATCGGCGCCACTTGCAAACTGCGCTACCGGGT
>JAAENC010000442.1 GCA_024224815.1 Chloroflexota bacterium | reverse complement strand
TTGGGGCTAAACACTCTATATATAATTGTCGATGTTTCAATATCGAATACAAACACTTTCGGCTCATGCGCCTCCATGTCCCCGTTTCGGCGCATGTCATTGATATGACCCTTGACTTGATTAACGTTTCTTCCTTTTATCGCTTTTGATATTTCTTTATTCGATAACCCTAGCCCTACCAGTCGTTTAAGCAACGATTCTTCGTCATCTGTCCAAGTTTTTCTCATGGAAAACTCCTTGATATTTCACAAGTTTAACACATTTCCCCCGCTAAGAACATGACAAACATTACCGTGTTTATATGATGAAAAGCAGTTTTTAATTTTGCGGCGTGGGTGATATAATAGACTTGCAAAATAAAAGCTGATACATGATAAGAACACCAAAAAGAATATTATATGGAAAAAAAGATGAGTAATAAAATTTATATAGCTAGCAACAAAGGTGATGAAAACCGAGATGCTCTGAAGGCCGCCGAACAAAACTTGCGCCATGTCGCTTTGCGGTGGTTT
>JAAENC010000441.1 GCA_024224815.1 Chloroflexota bacterium | reverse complement strand
TCATCAATAATAATAGCATCATACTTTGCAAACTTTTTTAATATCCGTGCAAGTTTCAATTCTTTCTTCGCATTCAATAACTCCTGCACCAACAAAGAGCATTGAGTAAAATATACTCTCTTTCCCTTCCTCAGGATTAACTCCTGGCCGATCGCTGACAAAAGATGTGTCTTTCCACTTCCAGGATTCCCAAAAGATAGAATATTTTCTTTGCGTTCAAGAAATGATCCGTCTAAAAGACTATTTACCACTTGAGCAACTTTTCTCGGAAGCCTTTTCATATCAAAAGAATCTAATGTCTTCTCTAATGGCAATCGTGATTCCTTTAACAACCGATCTATCTTCTTGTGACGGCGAACTTCACACTCCCTCTCCAGCAATTCATATAAATACTCTTCATAACCAAGTGACTCTCGAATTGCTGTTAACGCATGCTCTTCGTACAGACTCCTTATTGTCGGCAAATGGAGGTCTCTGAGATAATCCGTTATGTGAGATTTCATATCAACCATAGCAAACCTCTCTTTCACTCAGCAATTCATCATATGCAGAGAGATCAATCTTCTCTATTACCACCTCGGTTACAGCCGGTATGGCCTGAGCTGATATAACTATCTCCTCTATCAGGTCGGAAGAAATATCTTTTTCTAAATCAAAAAGAAACCGCAACGCGTCATCGACTCCAGCTTCAGTCTCCTTCGATGCCAGGTACAGGACCTTCAGATACTCTTTGTCTGCCCTTGCAGGATTATTCTTCTTCAAATAATCATACGCCATCCTGAAACGGCTTGTAGGGAACAAGTCAGCATGGTAACGGTAATTCTCAAAAGCTCCCGGCTTTCTTACAAGCCAGTCAATTACAT
>JAAENC010000440.1 GCA_024224815.1 Chloroflexota bacterium | reverse complement strand
CGGTAATTTTTTAGTAATATTGTGGAAATTGCTTCCAATTTCCATGCAGTTTATTTCATAATGTTTAGGCCGGCAGGGCGGCGCGGGATCCCCCGGTCAGCCTTTTCAGAGTGCCGCCTGATTTCTAAACTGCCTCCCCAGACGCTCTGACAACCCTTAGGGCTTCTGATGACAATCAGCCGCATCCTTGCGGGTCTAATTATCACCGCCGCATCATTGGCTCCGGCACGATAATTGATTTTCGATTCCATTGATATGGAAACCGCTGCGCATGCCCATGATGTTTATCGACCCCGAAATCCTCGAGCCAGTGATTATTTCAAGTGTACCCAGGCACATTTTGAAGAGCTGGAAATGCTCTGGGATGATCGCTATCAACAGCGTTACGGGTTCTGGCGACCCTATGTCATGGATGTGATCAGGCGCTATCTTGATTGCGGAGATTTGCACTGCGGATTCGCCCGGATTAAATGCTATGACTGTAACCATGAAATTTTATTACCATTTTCTTGCAAAAGAAGGCATTTTTGCCCGTCATGTCATCAAAAACGGGTGGTGGTTTTTGGCGAAGCGCTGTGTGAAAACGTTTTGAAATATG
>JAAENC010000439.1 GCA_024224815.1 Chloroflexota bacterium | reverse complement strand
TAAACTTTGGAATGTAAGAAGCAGAATTATTAGGGCAAGGTCACAGAATGTATAAATCTGAAGTAAGTTTTTATACCGGATGTACAGCGTAATTTCAAATGTGAAGAAGCCCAAAACAGGGGTAAAAAAATGGTAAGAAAATAGGAAAGTTTGTTTTTGCTTATAAAACGCTTATTAATGATCGGATTTCCATAAACTTTAGACTGTAAGAAGCAGAATTATTAGGGCTACAGCTCAATATGTCTAAATATTATGTGCGTTCCATACCGGCCGCACAGCGTGTTTTCAAAAGTGAGGGTTCCGTTCACACCAAAATTCGTTTTTTGCTTATAAAACGCTTATTAATGATCGGATTTCCAAAAACTTTGGACCGTAAGAAGCAGAATTATTAGGGCTAGGTCACAATATAAAGCGAGCGACATTCAACGAGGTACCTTTCTCCGACAAGACCCGTGCCGAGTTGACCCCTATCTAGTTAACTAAATAAGTAAAAAGAGGATTTTTTTCTAGATACTATTAATATAACTTATGCGAATTTTTCGTCAATTTTTGTCGCGAGCGAAGCGAGTGACCCTACATGAAAGAACCTTCCCATACCACATGTACCTCATTCGTTTGTTAAGAAAAATTCGGGGGCGGATTTTAGGCAAAAAAAAGCAAAGGAAAATTAGTAAGAAAATTCCAAAGTTAGTTTTTTGCTTATAAAACGCTTATTAATGGTCCGATTTCCATAAACTTTGAACTGTAAGAAGCAGAATTAATGGAGCTAGGACACGCTATGTATAAATATGACATAAGCCCTATATCAAGCGTTCAGCGTAAATTCAAAAATGAAGCG
>JAAENC010000438.1 GCA_024224815.1 Chloroflexota bacterium | reverse complement strand
CCGGACAGCGCTCTAAGCCATGGTTTTTCAAAGCACTAATTGATGACTCGACTGCTGAATGCTTGCGCCGAGCTTGCATAAACTCTTCGGAGTTCTCAATTTCTTGATTTATGGCCGACAGCTTGCCTTTGCGGGGTAAAATAACTTTGTCAAGTATTTTGGCAAGCTCTTCTTGGTTGCTGGGACTGTGAAATCCCTTGTCAAAGCTGCAACTACTAAGGTCATTAAACCGTTCTATTGTTTCTTTGATAATCGGAACTGCTGCTTTATCATCGGTTTCATTTTGCATTACACGGTGATGAAGTATAAAACCAAACTGATCTTTGACTATACAGACCCTAAGCCCTAGCTCGACAAAAACTCCTGCCTTGCCTTTTTTGATCCACTCGGTGTGCTCCTCAAATATTGAACAAACCTTCTCTTCATGGGTGCTAGTCTCGCCTTCAATAACCCTTCTGCGAATCTGATCAATCTGCCGTTCGGCATGAGCAATGTATTCCAATATTTCTTGTATTCTTAATTGAACTACAATGCTATCAGATCTGATGGAACAAAT
>JAAENC010000437.1 GCA_024224815.1 Chloroflexota bacterium | reverse complement strand
GAATACGGTCTGAGAGAGGCCGAGGTGATTTCTTATGCTCAGATTACGAAAGGATTTCAATTTGAACCCTCCCGCTCACGGATAATCCGCATTGAATCGCCCGGCAGAACTTGGGAGATGTACAGGCTGTTTCTTGAGAATGGCCAAAAAGCGGCGCAGGCGGAAGGTTCTCCATTTGCAGATGCTAAGGATTTGGAAGCGCCTCCTAAAGGTCTCCTCCTGTACCCCAGGCAATGGTATTTGGGGTTTTGTCACCATTTAGAAATGATCAATAATATTTTTTATAATTGTCATTCTTATTCAAATACAAATGACATCAAGTTGTTTTTTGACAAATCCGCCTGCCATGCAATGCTTTCTAAACACGGGATACCGGTTCCTCCCGCTATTGCAGGTATCCGGTCTTTCGATGAATTGGAAGACCGGATGAACAAACGGGGCTGGTCGCGCGTATTTGTAAAATTAAACCACGGGTATTCCGGAATCGGTGTTGTCGCTTTGGAAAAATCGAAAAATCGTATTCAGGCCCATACCACAGTCGAAACAGCGCATTCTGAAACGGGCGGTCAGCTTTTCAGCACCCGCAGGATTCATAAATATAGAAATAAGCGGGAGATTGCCGGTTTGATCGATGCGTTATGCTTACAGGGGGTTATTGCGGAACGGTGGGTGCCCAAAGCCGGTATTGACAATCATAGCGTCGATCTGCGTGTTCTTATGATCTGCGGAGAACCCGCCCATAAAGTTCTCCGAAGTTCCAAAAGCCCGATCACCAATCTTCATCTGCTGAATCAACGTGGCAGCACGCACAAATTAAAAGAACGGATGGGGGCTGAAAACTGGGGCAAACTTCTGAAAACCTGTAGAAATATAGGAAAGCTCTTTCCAAAAAGCTGTCAATTCGCTGTGGATATGGCTGTGACCGCTCGATTTGACAAACACTATGTATTAGAGCTGAATGCGTTCGGAGATCTGCTTAATGGCGTAACCTGCAAAGGATTAGAGTGTAACCTTTTTCAGTTTTTTTATCTCAATCATTAAAGCCGCATGATTTCTAAATTTCATGCGGCTTTTTTATTTAAAATGTCATTATAGTATTCATCAGCAATGCCTAATGCTTCAAACACACCGCCATAAAGCCTACTCCTTTCCAGTTTCATATGCCATTCCCAATAAGCATTCCAGTCACTACTTGTATAAACCGACCTGAGTGGAAGTGTCGATTCAGCTCCTTGTATGGACCATCTGCGTCCAGTCCCTTCCATTCGGTCTTTTACCGTATGCCCGCATGTTGATTCCACGACTCCGCCACCTATTGGAAATCCCTCTTCCAGATATTCGTCATAAGCCATCCATCAGCGATGATTCTCAAAATATCGGATAACCTTCTCTATCGCATCTTTTTTACTTTTACTCAGCTTTTTTTGTTTTGTCAGCGTCTGTTTCAAGCCTCCGATAACCCGGCCGGCATTGCCTTGTAAAATAGATAAAAGCCACTTATAAACCCATTTCTTCGTTTCAGGCTGATTTTCACCATATAGCGCATTACCTGCCACCCATAAATATTCTACAACGTGGATGATATCCTGGATTCCCACATAATCTGCCCCGCAAAACATTTTTGCCACTAAATTCCACAACCCTGATGCTCCAT
>JAAENC010000436.1 GCA_024224815.1 Chloroflexota bacterium | reverse complement strand
TTCACATTTACACATATTTTATCAAAACTAAAGGGAACCGGGTCCCACTTTTTATGAAATATTGATTTTTAGGACTAGTTTATGTCATAATTGTCATTGTATTACAGTCCAGTTGTTATAAGGGATCATATACAACCGCCTTGCCATATGGATGCTTTCATATTTAATTTTTTTAATATTAATGTCACTTCTGGAAGTAAAGTGTTTCTTAAATCAGTTTTCCGTGCTGATTTCAAATCTGAAATCAAAACTTAGAAATTTGGCGCAATTTTTTTTAACTGCATTTCAAATTTTCAATGCTAAATTGTGACTTTATAATAAACTTATTTTCAGATTTTTTTTAACCATTTCTATTAAAAATTTATTTCCAACAAAAAAAAATTCATGTAAATTTTCATAAAAATTTATATTGAAGTAAAAAATCCGTCAAGGATCAATAACTACCAATTTATAACTTCCAAATATCAGGAACTAAGAATCTCAGAATTACAAACTTGGGCTTTTTAGAAACCTTATAGCCCAAATAGTGTTATAGACTATGTTAATAAATAATGTGTTTATTTTAGTCCAGTCACT
>JAAENC010000435.1 GCA_024224815.1 Chloroflexota bacterium | reverse complement strand
CTCGATGTGAAAAAGCATTGAGAAAGGCAATTAAGATATTCGTCTTTGCCTTCAATAAACGACAACTTTACAAACAACAGTATCCGAAATATCCAGCTCACATTATTGATTTCGCTTACACACCAAATTAGCCACTCCGGCAAAATGCTGCTTCCGCAATGGATTAAATTTAATGGTAAAGTTAATAAAAATTGGCATTGTCCAAAGTTAAAAACCCCATCCCCTAATAAAGGATCATTTTTATGGTAACAGAAAGTGAACGAAATCCCGGTATGGAACTCAATCTCAGTTGGGCCCTCGGGAAAAAAGTAAACCGCAGCGCGGTGGAGCGGCGCACAGCCTCGCTTCCCACACGGCGCTCGGTGAAAAAGGTTTGGCAGGCAGCTTGGCTGCTACGCGCCCTCACCTGTATTGATTTAACGACCCTCGCCGGAGACGATTCCCCCGGGCGAGTACGTCGTCTATGCGCCAAGGCCCGTCAGCCCCTGCGCCCCGATCTGATCAAGGCATTGGGTGCAGAAGAAATGAATATCACGACCGGCGCGGTTTGTGTTTATCCCTCGATGGTGCCCTATGCCGTCGAAGCCCTGGATGGCACGAATATTCCCGTTGCATCTGTAGCGACTGGCTTCCCTTCCGGGTTGACACCCTTCCCGCAGCGTATTGTCGAAGTCAAACAAGCGGTAGCTGATGGCGCTAAGGAAATTGATATTGTCATCACCCGTCATTATGTCTTGACTGGAAATTGGCCCGCGCTCTACGATGAGATCAAGGAGTTCCGCGTAGCCTGCGGCGATGCCCATATGAAAACCATTCTCGGTGTCGGAGACCTTGCTACACTGGAGCAGATCTACCAAGCCAGCATGGTTGCCATGATGGCTGGCTCTGACTTTATCAAAACATCTACAGGTAAAGAAGGTGTCAATGCAACGCTCAATAATAGTCTTGTGATGGTACGTGCTGCTCGGGATTATTTTGAACGCACAGACATCAAAGTTGGTTTCAAGCCCGCTGGTGGCATCAAAACCGCCAAAGACGCTATGGCTTGGCAATTCCTTATGAAAGAAGAACTCGGCAATGATTGGCTGAAACCCGATCTCTTCCGCTTTGGGGCCAGCAGCCTGCTAACCGATATAGAACGCCAACTTTCGCATTATGTGACCGGGCGCTATGCTGCCCGCCATCATATGCCGATTGGTTAGGAGTACGTAACTTATGGAACTCAAAGAGGTATTTGAAACAATGGCTTACGGTCCTGCACCTGAATCTCCCGCCGCAGTCACCCAATGGCTGGAAGATCATGATCGCAAATTTGGTCAGTTCATTAATAATGAATGGGTGACATCCGAAGACGCAGAATATTATCCCAGTCATAACCCGGCGACGGGTGAGAAAATGGCAGAAACGATGCAAGCTGACCAACCCGAAGTGGATGCTGCCATTGCTGCTGCCCGTAAAGCCTATAAAAAATGGAGCAAGACCCCGGGTGTGGAACGTGCGCGTTATATGTACGCTATTGCCCGTAATATTCAGAAACACCATCGTTTACTAGCTGTGCTCGAAAGCATGGATAACGGCAAACCGATCCGCGAATCACGCGATATAGACGTTCCCATGCTGGCGCGTCATTTCTACTATCATGCCGGTTGGGCGCAGTTGATGGACAAGGAACTGCGCGATTATCAACCCGTCGGCGTGATCGGGCAGATCATCCCTTGGAATTTCCCCTTGCTCATGTTAGCCTGGAAAATCGCTCCGGCAATTGCGCTGGGCAATACCGTAGTCCTAAAACCCGCATCCTATACTCGCCTTTCTGCGCTGCTTTTTGCCGAAATCGTCGCCGAATCTGGTCTTCCACCCGGCGTGGTCAACGTCGTTACTGGCAGCAGCAAAGCTGGTAGCATGATCGTTCAACATCCCGATGTGGACAAGATCGCTTTCACCGGCTCGACCGATGTGGGACGTATTTTGCGTCGTCAAACAGCTGGCTCCGGCAAGAAGATCTCTCTTGAGTTGGGCGGAAAATCACCCTTCGTCGTTTTTGACGATGCAGATATTGATGGCGCCATTGAGGGTGTCGTCGACGCGATCTGGTTCAACCAGGGGCAGGTTTGCTGTGCCGGTTCGCGCTTGCTTTTGCAGGAGAGCATCGCCGAGAAATTTATTACGAAACTCAAGGCGCGCATGAATAAACTCCGCGTGGGCGACCCGTTGGATAAATCCATTGATATGGGCGCTATCGTGCATCAATCTCAATGGGATACGGTAGATGAGTGGGTCAAGATCGGGGAAGCTGAAGGCGGCGAGGTCTATCATGCGGATATTGAAATGCCCACACAGGGCTGTTTCTACCCGCCCACTCTCGTAACCGGACTTGACCCGGCAGCTGAGATCGTTCAAGAAGAGATATTCGGTCCCGTACTGGTTTCCATGACTTTCCGCTCGCCGGCAGAAGCCATTGCTTTGGCAAATAATACCCGCTATGGGCTGGCAGCCAGCGTCTGGAGCGACAATATTAATTTAGCCTTGGATGTTGCATCCAAGATTAAAGCTGGCTCTGTCTGGGTCAACTCGACCAATCTTTTTGATGCCGCATCCGGTTTTGGTGGCTATCGTGAAAGCGGATTTGGGCGTGAAGGCGGCGAAGAAGGTTTATATGAATATCTGCGCCCCGTCTGGCAAGATCGCCCCCGACCGGCAGAGGAAATTGATCCCGAAGCTGCCTGGGGAGAAACAACCCCGACTCATCCGCTCATTTCGGAAGGCAAAACCAGTTTAACGGTACCCAGCGTGGATCGCACCCCAAAGATGTATATCGGTGGCAAGCAGAAACGTCCGGATGGCGCGTATACGCGTGCGGTACTAAATCCCAAAGGAGAATTGATCGGTCAGGTCGGCGACGGTAACCGAAAAGATATCCGTAATGCTGTTGAAGCCGCTCATGCTGCCCATACAGCTAAGCCAGGTTGGGCTATGCGTCATGGACATAATCGTGCGCAGATCCTGTACTTTATTGCTGAAAATCTGCACGCCCGTGCCGATGAGTTCACCGCCCGCCTCCGTGCAATGACCGGGCAGACCGAAAAAGCCGCCCGCACTGAATTTGAAAAATCCATTGATCGTTTATTCACTTACGCTGCTTGGGCAGATAAATATGGCGGCAAGGTGCAGGAAACTACTTTGCGCGGCATTACCGTTGGCGTAAACGGCCCCGTTGGCGTGATCGGCATTGCCTGCCCAGAAGAAAATCCGCTATTGGGCTTTATATCATTGATGGCACCTGCCATTGCCCGTGGGAATACCGTGGTGATGCTTCCCAGCCAGAAATATCCGCTGAGCGCTACTGATTTTTACCAGGTTTTGGATACATCCGATGTCCCCGGTGGCGTGGTCAATATCGTCACCGGCGACCGCGACCATCTCGTAAAAACGCTGATGAGCCATGACGATGTGGATGCGCTCTGGTATTTTGGGAGTGCTGCTGGCAGCTATCATGTTGAGCATGAATCGGCGCATAATATGAAACAAACCTGGACCAATTACGGACAATCTCGCGATTGGCTGGATGATGAGCAGAGCGCGGGGCACGATTTCCTGCACCATGCCACGCAGGTCAAGAATATTTGGGTGCCAACAGGAATGTGAAAGAGCCGAACATGATTAAATAGTTTAAAAATCCCGAGAGAAATCCTCTCGGGATTTTTTATTTTCAATGATAGATTGCTTGTTTCAATAAGGGGGACTGAATAATTTGATAAAAAAATCAAAACTGGTAGAATTATAAAAACCTGACATTATTTATCCTATTCTGCCCCTTGGAGAAAAGTTATGCAAATCAAATACAGCAAAGAAGAACAGAATAAACTATACGAGAAATTTGATCAACTTCAAAAGAAACTACTTCCCATTTGGGAGCAAATTGGCCGCTCAGACCCTGGTGGGGATTTTATAGAAGAGGAGAACACAATGGTCGTGTTGCCCTCGCTCACAGTAGATTTAGAATTCGATTTTGCCGCTCAGCAAGCCTACGAAGAGCGCATGCTATTTATGCTTTTCCTCCTGCGGCAGCCCCATGTGCGCATCATTTACCTCACATCTGCGCCCATCCAACAAGAAATTATTGATTACTACCTGCACATTTTACCCAGCGTGACCATTTCTAATGCCCGTAAAAGGCTCATCCAGATATCACCACATGATCTTTCGGATAAACCCCTCGTAAACAAATTGCTCGAACGACCTGGTTTGATGGATGAAATCCGTGATGCCATTCCAAATCTGGAGATGGCGCACGTGGTCCCATTTCTGACTACCGATCTCGAACGTGATTTTGCGGTTCAACTTGGTATCCCCATGTACGCCGCTGACCCACGTTTCTTCGCCTTTGGCACCAAAAGCGGCTGTAGGCAGGTCTTTGCAGAAGAAGGTGTCCAGCATCCACAGGGAGCAGAAAATATCTTTGGCAAAGATGAATTAGTAGAAGCCCTCTCCGACATGCGCGCCCAAAAACCGGATATGGGAAAAGTGATCGTCAAGCATAATGATGGCGTTTCCGGCTACGGCAATGCAACGCTAGATCTGTCTAACCTTCCTGCTTCAAAATCAACAGCTGAAAAAGAAGCTTTGGAAGAACGTCTAAAAGTATTGCAATTTGAATTGGATGATGTTGACTACGATTGGTATATGAGTGAGCTTAAAAGCAAAGGCGGCATCGTTGAAGAATTAATCGATGGGGAAAGCCTCTATAGCCCAAGCGTCCAACTACGCATTTCGCCTTTAGGTGAAGTTGAACTACTTTCCACGCACGACCAAATTTTGGGTGGCCCAAGCGGACAGGTTTATATGGGCGCTCGTTTTCCTGCCAATCCCGAATATGGCCCGATGATCACGCGAGAAGCCGAAAAAGTGGGGAAGCGTTTCGCAAAAGAAGGCGTGATCGGTCGTTTTGCTTTAGACTTTATTGTCCTCCGCTCCCGTTGGCGTTGGGAACAATATGCGATTGAAGTCAATCTGCGCAAAGGTGGTACAACGCATCCATTCTTGGCATTACATTTCCTAACAGGCGGCAAATTTGACGCTGATCTGGGCGTTTATAAAACCCTGCAAGGTCATCCAAAATATTATGTCGCAACAGATGCCTTGAAATCGAAAGCCTTCAAAAAATTGACCCCGCAAGCACTTTTTGACCTTGTAAGCGATCATCGCCTGCATTTTGACCACACGCGCCATACAGGGATCGTGCTACACATGATCAGTAGCATTTCTACACTTGGCAAAGTTGGTTTAACTGCTATTGGCGACACTCCTGAACATGCTGAAGAGATCTACCAGAAATTTATTACCGTTTTAGAAGAGGCTGTGAGTTAAGCTAAGTTATGGAAAAAATTCATAATTTTCGTGACTTTGGTGGATATAAAACCGAAAATGGAAATCGCCTGAAAAAAGGAATACTTTTTCGCAGTGGAGGTCTTTCAAAGGCAAATAATGATGATTTGAAAGAACTCTCTTCGTTGAAAATTAAGACGATCTGTGATCTCCGCTCGGAGGGCGAGCGAAAAAAAGAGCCGGATCGTATCCCGAATAATGAGCCGGTGACCTTCTTCAATATCCCCATGCGCCCCATTGTCGATTATCATGGTCGTTCTTTAAAACGTCTCTTCTCTTTGATGTTTGGTGAAGAGCGAAGAAGAGACTATATTGGCGAATCTTATACAGCCTATAGAGAATATGCAACTGGATATTTGCCCCAGCTAAAAGCTTTATTTGTGCGTATTTCCAATCCTGATAATTTACCCCTTCTTATCCATTGCTCGGCAGGAAAAGATAGAACGGGTGTTGTTGTTAGTATGATCCAGCAAATACTAGGTGTTGCTCCAGTTGCGGTGATGAATGATTATCTGGAAACAAATCAAAATCTGGGCGAATATACAACAGAAATAGCAGATCGCCTTAAGAAGTTAGCTTATTTTGGTGTTCCCTGGAAAATGTATATGCCTCTTTTTGAAGCACGTACAGATTATCTGAATGCAGCTTTTTCACAAATAAAAGATGAGTTTGGTGCTTTCGATCAGTGGGTGCGGCGTGGTCTAGATTTTTCTAAAAAGGAAATAGATACACTAGCTAAAAGTTTATTAACATAGTATTGTGAGATAAACTCTCAAGAATCAAAAAAGCTGCTGAAAAGCGGCTTTTTTGATTCTTGAAGACGCGAACTTAGCGAGAAATGCTTTTCAAGATTTCTAGTGTCGCTTCGATAATCTGCTCGTGTTGATATTTTCGGCTGATCGTAGCCAGATGTTCTTCAGCTTCAATTTCATAAGCCCCAAACTGATGATGGTCGCCACCTTCGATGCGAATATAAACAGTATCCTCTGGGAGTAGATGTTTACGCTCGCCAATACTCGTGTCGTTTACTCTCAATTCCTCTCCGCCGTAAATGGATAGAACAGGAATATCAGTACCAGAAATATCTGAGTTATCAGCAGGATATGATGCCCAAATCGCTAAACCATCGATCAGATCAGGATTTTTGTCAGCGTATATTGCAGCCGCTGTACCACCAACAGAGTGGCCTCCAATTACCCAATGGTCAATATCTGGATAGTAGGCAATGATCTCGTCCGCTACGTCTGAGTCAAAGATAGCCATATTTATCGGCATTACAGGGATAACGATCAGATAACCTTTTGCCGCGATCGGATTCATTAGCGAAGCATATCCTTGCGGGTTAATGCGTCCGCCAGGGTAAAAAATGAAACCGGTCGTTGGTGCTTCTTCAACAGGGGAAAAATTAAGCCATGGCTCTTTAGAAACTTCAACTAAATCATCACTTTCCAGTGCTGCAACAGCCTCTGGTAGCGGTGGTCTGGCAAAAGTTGCCCACTGAATCCCCCAGATGAATGCCCAGATAATAAGAGCCACAATAAGAGAGAGCAGCCACCTTCGGGCTTTTATCATTGACTTTTTTGAAGCAGAGCTCATCATAGATCCTTTTCAGGTAGTAGTGCAGAAGTAAGTGATGACATGAATCTGCGAGGCAGCTTTATCGCCGAAGCAGTCTCATTTATAGGCTAATTCCTCTGTGTTCGAGGAGATTGCTTCGCTTCGCTCGCAAAATCATCAATTACTTGAAGACCACCACCTCTTAAAACTACGCTTTTGTTGATTTAAGCAACTAAGCTTTCACTTAGATTCCACAACTGACGGCAAAACCCAAGATCATAGGTTGTTTTTGCAGAAGGAACCGATTTTTCTTTGACAAAATACCTGCCTGTTACACCTGCAACATCAGGAGAAGCGGCTAGATAAATAATCGTTTGAGCACCTTCTTCAGGTGTTAACCCTGCGATTTTATCGACAACACCTTTCATCTTCGCAACCACGCCCCCGGCAACTTCTCCCACATTGGTGGCTACCAAACCGGGATTCATAGCATTGATCGTTACATCGTTGTTCGAAAAGCGCCGTGCCATTTCATAAGTAAAACCAATATTGGCTAACTTAGAGCGCTGATAAGCTTTTGAGCGTGCGTACCCTTCTTTAAAGGGGATATTGTCAAAATCTAATTTACCCAGTCTATGTAAGCTAGATGAAACATTAATTACGCGGGAGGGTCGGCTTGTCACCAAAATATCTGCCAGCAAATTGGTCAGCAGGAAATAACCAAGATGATTAAGTGCAAAGGTCATCTCAATCCCATCAACACTTTCTAAACGCTCACCAAATGTAGCGCCAGCGTTATTGACGAGCACATCCAAACGATCATATTTATCCTGAAAACCTTGTGCTAAAGCACGAATTTCTTTTTGCGAAGACAGATCAGCCAGCATATATTCAACAGCAGAATTGCCCGTTTTTTCTTGGATTATCTTTGTTGAATATTCGTTTTTAGCTGAGTTACGCCCAACGCCAATAACTGTTGCGCCACGCTCTGCTAATAACATAACCGTTGCTTGGCCGATCCCTGCGGTTGCCCCCGTTACAAGGCAAACTTTTCCCTTCATGTTTTGTTCTTTGGTATTCATTTCTTTTAGGTTTTCCTTTATTTTGCGTTCATTGCCTTAGCTATACGCTTATATAGTGGCGGCAAGAAATATTTTGTATTGATAAAATTATTCATCGATGCCCCTGTTTTCCCTGCCATATCTGCATAATTGATACACAGGACTCGGCAACGATTTTCAGAGATCGGCTCAACCTTTATCGCAAAGGTATTTAGCGCACGTTCTCCATCATCCGGCGCTTTTTCATTGCTATATTTACTCCCACCAGGGCATCCATCATGAATAATGGATTTAGAAACAAATATTCGTTCAGCAGGGTCAATAGCATTCAGCACAACAAATTTAGTCGGTGGCATCATCGGTAAATTTGTCGTTGCAATGGCTGCTTCCAAGCGGCTGCCTTCTCGCCATTCATAAACTTCTAATGGCGGCAGCTCATGGTCTTCGGGTTTACTGATCGGGTCAATAACCGCATATCCCGTCGGGGAGACCAACATATCAAAGGTTTCCTGAGCGGGCGCATTGATCTCGCCAGTTGAGCGCGTAACCAGAACACCCGAGCTTTCAAAAGCACCAGAAACGGGTTTCGATTCCACCAAAACACCATTCTTATACCTTTCAACTTTCCAGCCCGTCGTCTTCCACATTCGCTCGCTTTCGGTAATCATGCGCTCGGCAAAATCTGCTCCGTCCGTGATGCGTTCCTCGCCAATAATATCTTCGCTGCCAACATGAGACGGTACTCGGCGTGTGGATAGCTGCGCTGCAATTTTCTCCGCTTTGGCTGTAGCTTCTGGATCGGATTGATCGAAATAAGGCCAAATTACCTCATCAAATGCGGATAAAAGAGCAGGGTCCCATTTTTTGAGTTCTTCTTTTGGGTAATCATCCTTGATTTGAACTTGGTAGGCTTTCTCTGGCTTCTGCCATGCATCAGCTTTTGTCTTGGGAATATAAACTGTATGAAATAACGTTGTATTATTTAAGCTGGGGTGCCCTAGTTTAGTTACAGGGCCACTTGCCAGATCATCAGCAGCGAAAAGCCAATATTCATGCCCGGATGATTCATCTCCAGCAGCATCATCGGTGACGACACCTGCGATCACGTAACCTGCATGGTCTGCTTTGCTCGAGTCAAGACAGGCGATAGTATACAGAAGCACACGATCAGGGAAGATATAACTATCAGCAATCGCGAATTCATCTGTGGTGATTCTGCAGATCGAATTATTGTGATTAAGTCCTTTTCCACTGACCATTTCTTCTATAGGCACTCTGCGATTATCAACATCTTTATAGGCATCAAAAATACGTTGGGGAAGAATATCTTTGGAAAAACCCTTGAACATTACGAATAGATCTTGTCCGTTATAGGGTTCAGTTTGACGTCCCATATAAGCATAGAGATAGGGTCCCCAAGTGTAGGGCATCTCGGCGATATATAGGGATTGGCTTACTTCTTCTTTCTTCACGTCGAGAAGATGTTTACCAACGCTACTCAAGTCTAAAACAGGCAGTGTTCCGTATCCTGTAAGGCGTTCGGGGAAGAAGTTGCCATCCAAATCTCGGTCGTTATCACGCAATAATTCAGCCGTATTCGTTGCGGGCGTATGCAGCATATAGACCGTGATCTTGTCATCAGGATTATCGTATTCTGCTATCAGATGAATACAGGATTCATCCACAACAATCTCCCGAGCGGAGACTGTTGTGCTATCTGTCTTAAGCTCTCGGCGATCAATAATATAAACGACGGTTTTATCACTTGGCAGAGGCGCGCTGACCCAGGGAACGAGCATTTCGGTGCCGGCTACAAAAGCGGTGTCGGCGAGCAAAATATAGTCGCGGGTGAAGATCAGCTCATGGATACTTTGCTTGATCTCGATTTCTTCACCGTCTTTTCCGAGAACCAACCAACTCTCAAAATCACTTTCTCCGTTCCAGCGGACAAGTTTGACGGGATGTTCACCGTTGGCCTGTTTATATTGGTAATTGGCGAGGAAAACTTCATTCGTTTCATGATCTGTGTAAATAACATGAGAGTTGCTGTACCCAGCAAAGAGATTGCCCATTACTTCTCCCGCCGAATCAGCCATCATTGGTAGCCACTCATCTCTGCGTCCTACAGGCGTAGTTACTCGAAGGCTATCTCGCTCAATTAACCATGGGCGATCGACATCGCTTGTTACAGCGATACGTCCATCCGGCATAAGATACATTCCTTCGGTGTAGGAAAACATGCCCATGCCAGGAGAAAGATACATCAGGCCAAAAAAATCAAAGCGGTGACGAGTCTTTTCCAGTTTTAGTCGGGCCAACGCTGCAGGTGTCCAGATCAGACGATTGGTGAGCTTCGTTTGCCCATCGCCAAAATCCAAACGGACGATATTTGTATCTCCGATCATAAAAGCTTTCGGTGCGCCCAAACATTGAGCGATATATAAAGAGCCTTCAATATCAGTAGGCATTTCACCGCTTAAAGAAGTTAGACCGAATTCAGAATCAATGGTGCTTGTATTGGAAACGGTATAAGCATCTGGCAATACAGTTGATGATAGAGGGCGCTTACTAAAACGAGTGCGCAAATTAACGTAAAACTCGTAGATTTTTCGTCCCATCCCCATCAGATAGCGCATATTGGGGTAGATATATTGAAAGGTGAAGGGAGGTGTTTCTTTCTTGCTCATTAAAATTCCTTGTTTCTGCGATGCTAATTTGTGATGGTTAGAGCTTTTCCGATCAGAGCCTTTTCTTCCAATTCTTTGAGAATAAGGTCAGCGACATCGGCTCGAGCGATCTTGGATGTTTTCGCGGGAATATCTTCACCAACATCATAAATACCTGTGCGTGGATCATCGGTCAAACCACTGGGGCGGATTATTGTCCAATCTAACCCGCTTGCCTTTACAGCAGCTTCTTGTGCTTCATGATCTTCTCGGGTGTTTTTCAAAAGTGTGGCATAGAAGAATTTGTTTATTAGAGACATTCTGTTCCAACTCTCTCCGGTTCCCATTGCAGTCACAACCATCAGGCGTTTCACACTATTCTCTTTCATAGCACTAATCATATTGACTGTGCCTGTAGCGCGGATCGTTGTTTTCTTTAGATCTGTGCCTGCGCCCAATGCACAGATGATCGCATCTTGGCCTTCTACGGCTTTCGCCACACTTGCTTCATCAAAGACATCACCGGTAATAAAAGTTAATTTTTCATCTTCAATAGCCAATCGACTTGCATCTCGTACAAAAGCAGTCACTGCGTGCCCTTGCTCAAGAGCCTGTTTTACAAGCTCAACACCTGTTTTTCCTGTTGCACCAAATATTGCTAATTTCATTTTATTTTTCCTTTTCATAAAATAGGTTGTTAAACTTTCCCAGAGCCCTGCATAAGGGCCGATAAGACGGCCGTAATTTGGGCTTCTCTTTCGGGGGTTATATCTGTAGAAATCTCGCTTAGCCAACTTTGACTAAAGACGAATTTCTCCTGGACAAACTCTTCTCCTTTATCGAGCACAGCAACTTTTCGAACCCGACGGTCTTCAGGGTCTGCTACTCGTTCAACCATTTCTAACTTTTCAAGTCGGTCAACCATCTGGCTTGCCGCACCAGGCGAAACATTCATATGCTCGCATAATTCAGAAATTTTGATGGGGCCTTTAAAAAAGAGATAGGTCAACGCATAGGCTTGGAGAAGAGAAAGCTCTGAGTTTTTCAATGAATTAAAGAATTCAGTCAGAGACTGAAAAAAATAGAGCTTTGCCCAATTTTCAATTGTTGTCAAAAACTCATCGTTTGATGTCATAAGTGCTTTTCCTTCCAAAGTATTGTTTATTTATGTAAATAGTTTATGTATATTAATGTTTTATGCATATGAAGTATATGGAGTTTTTGGGATTTGTCAAGTTTAGAAAATTGAAGGGGGGGGCTGATGCAAAAGCATTATGAGCTTAGCCCCAAGATTAAAAACAAAAAACCGCTGAAAAGCGGTTTTTTGGCAGTGCCCCCACGGGGATTCGAACCCCGGTCTTGACCTTGAAAGGGTCACGTCCTGGTCCCCTAGACGATGGGGGCTTGAAATTCAAGCGAGCAGAATTCTATCACGCAGGGAGGGATAGGTCAAGCAAATTTTTCAAAATACAGGTAGTAAATCTTTCGCTAATCCTCTTCTTCTTTACGTTGGTTAAGAAGCCCCATTAGATCAACCTGGGTACGATTAAAAAGCATCACCGTTGATTGAATTTTCAAAGTCGGGATCAAAACCCCCGTCACTTTCGAATTATATAAAGGAATAAAATCGCGTGTCCCTTCAGCCATCAACACCCTGAAATCAAAACGACCTTGCCATTCTATAAAGCCTTCCATCTCATAATTTTGCATTGTCACCAAGACTTCATACTGTTTGGTCGTTACATAACCTCCCCTGGCTAAAGATTGTGGGCCAATATCCTCACGGCGATTTAAAGAAACAATTAGAAGATTTGTCTTCGTAAGACGGATAACTTCAAAATGGTCTGCCAGCTTTGTTGGCATATGAATACGCGCCAAACGCGCATCATGAATTTCCATAAAAGAAGTATTTGGATTATTCAACAAGCCGACCACCCCACTATTTGAAACCATCATTTTTCCTACAACGCGATAACTATTTGTAAGAACATCAACCGGAACAAAATGATGTGTGTGTGATTGTTGCATGCTTTTCTCCTAGACCAACTATTTGATAGCAGGTGCTGCGTTATCTCCCGAAAGATGTGAATAGGGCGGCTTTTTTTTCTTTTCTTCAACCTTACGCCCGGCATTGGGATTAAGTAACATCGTCAGCCATGAAATGGCACGCTGATCATATTCTCGTTTTCCGCAAAGATCACAGATCCATGCCGGGAAATTTGGCACAGTAATAAGCTCATCCTTTAACCACGTAAAATAAGTGACATGACTGGGATGTACGATCCCCGCCTGACACTCTCTACATGGGTAACTTTCTCGTAAATTCTCTTTTTTTCTCATTATAATTCAACAAAATACACGTTTCGTTATTTGGTAGTGGTAAAACGATAAGTGACGATGATTTTGCGAGGCAGTTTTATCGCCGACGCAATCTCGCTTTTAGGGCGCAGGACTGCCGCGTCGCAAGTATATGCTCCTCGCAGGTTCATCTGATCACTTTTAATACTACTGATAAATACGAATATGCTCAAGCACTTTCCATTCAGGTGGGGGCCAATAGGCAAAAATCGCTTTTCCTATCAAATTATCCACAGGGACAGGACCCCAGGAATGTGAGTCAGAAGAATTATTCCTATTATCACCTAAAACAAAAATTTGCGCCTCTGGCACTTGCCAACTCCCCGCATATTGGGGGGCTGCCGCAATATAAACTTCACTTAAAACGCGCCCATTTACACTCACCTGCTCATCATGAATTTCAATTTTATCTCCGGGCAGACCGATCACGCGCTTAATAAAATCTTGGTCAGGGTCAATAGGAAAATGAAAAACAACAACATCGCCATAATTGGGGAGCTCAGAGCGATAAGACATTCTATTTACCAAAACATACTCCCCGTTTTCGAGCGTGGGGCGCATACTAAAGCCCTCCACCATAACGCGAGCTGTCACTGCATTAATCCCTAAAAAAAGCACGACCGATAAAACTAATGTTTCTACTAAATCGAGTAAAAAGCGCCATATACTTCCTTTTTTTTCAACGGGTACTGTCGCAACTTCATGCTCGCCAAACTCTTCTGATTCCAAGAAAAAACCTCCAAAATGATGAAGGGCATTATACTTTATTTTTGCCCCAAAGATAATGCGTTGGAATATGCATAACACGCTCGCCACGCTCCCAGGCAGTAAAATCTAAACGCTTCATTTTTTGGATGTCTTCGCCCGAAACTTCTCCCGTTAAATCGGCTTCTAGCGTTGCCCATTCCATTTCCCGCTCATCAGCACTTAAGGGAAGACGCTTCTCTTTTGAAATTGCTCCCGTCTCAATAATCGTGATGCCCGCCTCATAAAAAAGATTCGCCAACCCCGCCCCCATATTTGGATTTGCACCCTGTTTTTTTAAGGCATCTTTTTGCCATTTTCCCAGCTTTTCAAGTGGGGCTGGTTTATCAACTCTATTGCCATAATCTGGCTCGGCAAAGGCGATGATATGCCCATTTGGCTTTGTCACTCGAATCATCTCTTGCAAAGCATTTTCAGGTTTTGGCAACCAGAGCAGCAAAAAATGACAAAAAAGAATATCGAAGCTCGCATCTGCGTAGGGGAGGGAGAATGCGTCGGCGCAGCTTAAAGGGGATTTGCCTTGGGTGTGGATTTTTGCCTCTTTAAGGGAAGCAAGCTGAATATCCAGTCCGAATACGGGAAAGTCGATCTGAGAGAGAATTGCGCCTGTGCCGCATCCTATTTCGAGGGCACGAGATTCTTTATTTAATCCCACTTCTTTAAAAATATAGGCGCGTAATTCTTTTGTCCAGTTGGCTTGTTGGGTGTAGCGTTTATGCCAACTGCCCCCCTCTAACTCCCCCCGTAAAACGGGGGGAGAACCAGTTCCTCGCCCGCTTGCGGGGGAGGATAGGTGAGGGTAATTTTTCATTTCTGCCAATCTCTTACAAAATCTTTTTGCCCTTTTGTTTGTGGAGATGGGGCGTAATAACAGAGTTTATCGACTTTTAGAAGAGCTTCTGCGCCTCTGATCCCTTTTTCAACGAGATAGCAGCCAACAGCTGTGCCTGTGCGCCCCATGCCAGCCCAGCAGTGGATATAGGGCTTTTTGCCTTTGGCGAGGGCGTCGTGAATTGTGTCGAGAATGGTGCGCATATTTTCTTTTGATGGCGTGCCATAATCGCCGATGGAAAAACGGTGATATTGAACTTCGAGACCATAATATCCCGCTCTTTCGCGTAAAAGAGCTTCGTAGGGAACGCGCTCGTGCGGCTCTGTGAGATCGATAAAGGTGGTGATCCCTGCTTCTAGGAGGGCATCCAAACGAGCTGGCGTTAGTTCTTCGTTGTGGCGGTGGCCGGGGTATTCACCTGCCATAAATTGGTCGGGCGTGACCCAGTAGGAATTATAAGGAGGAAGTTTTGTCATAGAGCTTTCTTCCTAGTTTTCTCGCCGAAATTCGTAGATATCTATCATCTCTGAGATAATCAGCTTCTGCTCTTCAGATATATCGGTGAAATTAAAGCCGATATTATTTAGGCGTGGGTCGATATCGGGTTTGACCCAAATAATACGTACGCCAATTTGCAAAAAGTTCTCTTTAAAGGCCGGGATTTCCGGCAAATCTATCCGAATTTCGGTTTCTCTGCCAATCTCAAGTTCTTCTTTGCCGATTACCATTAGGCCTTCAAGAGTCAGGTCACTGAGATAGCCGAGCATTTTTCCTGTACTTTGCTCGTAGACTGATGAATATGCCATCAGGTATTTTCTGGCGATCTT
The DNA here is from genome assembly GCA_024224815.1 of Chloroflexota bacterium. Lineage (GTDB taxonomy): Bacteria > Chloroflexota > Anaerolineae > Anaerolineales > Villigracilaceae > Desulfolinea. The sequence continues at coordinate 50,747 of JAAENC010000435.1, read as the reverse complement.
TCGTCTTTCTTCCATCTGCGTCCTCCTCCTTGATTTTAGGGCGTGAGACTGCCGCGTCGCAAGTACATGCTCCTCGCAGAATCATCTTATTACTTCAATTTATCTATAATCTAACCTTTGTCTTTCATTATCTCTTCTGCCAAAGTTGTTGCATGATGCACCATAAGCGGGCAGACTTTCTTGAAAACACCGCTTTCTTTTGCGGCGGTTAATTCTTCGGGGACAATCAGGTGATAACCCAGTAATTCTCTACAGAGTAATGAGCCGTTTTTTTCTTCAAAATCTTGCATTAATTTCTGGCTGGCTTCGCGGACAGCATTTTCTTCGTCTGGGTTAGATGAGCCGTATTTTAGGCCCAGAGCCATTAATGCACCGGTTACGGCGCCACAAACTTCGCCGCGCCGCATCATGCCACCGCCAAATGCAGAAGCTATTTTGAGCGCGCTTTCTTCGTCTAGTCCCAACTCAGGTGCGAGGATGGAAAGCACAGATTGAGAACAAGAAAAATCTTTTTCAAAGCGAGTTTGAGCTTTTATAGCTTTTTGATTTGTCACATTTTTCTCCGAATGAATGGCATTAGACGATTCGTTTTTTGCATATAGGTTTTATATTCTTCACCAAAGTGTTCCAGCAACATTTTTTCTTCGCGCGGCATGCGTGTTAGATAGAGAAAAGTGAAAAGGGGAAGTAGCGCACACCCGGCAATCCAGTTTTGGATGAGGAGTGGCTGCGCAAGCGCCCAAAGGAACATGGCCGCATAGACAGGATGCCGAATATGGGCGTAAATCCCGTTAGAGACAAGGTGTTGTTCGCTCAAGATTTCCATACGTGCTGACCAATTTGTGCCTAGATCGGCATAAGCTCGTCTGTAGAGCCAAATAGATAGCCCGAAAATGACAACGCCAAGCCAGCTAGTCCAATTTGGAAGCGTGTAGTCAGCGAAAGAGAGCAAGTTGCCGAAAATATAGAAAAAAGGCGCAAGCTGCCAGAAAACCCAAGTAGTCAGTTCGAGAACAATATCACCAGATAAAGCAACCAGCGTTACGCGTTCTTTGCCTTTGTAATCTCGCACACGCGGAATATAGATCCCAATTTGGTAAATGAGTAAACCGATAATCCAGAGAAGGTGAAAGATATTCATGACTTAGCTGAATTTGCGAGCGGAGCGCGGCAATCTTATTGCTGAAGTGAGACTGCTTCAGCGCAAGAGCGTGCGCTTCGCAGAATCATTTGCTTTTCCAGATTTGCGCCCAATTATCGTGTAAGAAGTTGCCAAGAATTTGATCTGCCATACCTTGCGCGGGGAGAATGTCTCCATCCGGTTCTACATAGAGCCAGACTTTTCCAGCGCCATCTGGGATTTTATCTTCTTCGGTTTCGAGAGCAACAGGATTATGGGCAGAGTAGGGGACGGGCAGATCCCAAGTCAACGAAAGGCCCTTGTTTGCGGCTTGCTCCTGCGCAAGTTGCAGAATTTCATCGTAACCTAAGGAGGCACTAAGCGAGAGCGCGTTAATTTCAAGATTGCCTATTCTTTCGATAATTTCAGTTATATTCCCTGCGTTTTCTTCATTAATCGTCAAATGGACAGTTGTGTGCAAATCTTCTGGCAAAATAACATCGAGCGCTTGCCATGATTTTTCCTTTTCAGGATGCAAAATGAAGAGGAGATGGTCTAATCCCGTTTGCAAAAGGGTGTTTAGATAAGCTGTATCGGCGAGTTTTAGTCCATCGGAGAGTAAACCGCTGACCATGCCTTTTGCTTCGGCATATTCTATAAGCTCGGGTAAATCTTCTCGCAGAGTCGGTTCTCCGCCTGTAAATGTGACGTGTGGGATTCCTGCACCCCAAGCTTTGTCGAGAATAGATGTCCACTCAGCGGTAGCAAGTTCACGGTCGACTCGTTTCGTGGGTGCGTCGTCGGCAGAAATGCCTTCGGGCAAATGATAAGTTAGAGCACAATCCAAACGTAGCGGGGCGGTTAATCCCCCCGAATGGGGCGTGACGCGCTCAAATCCCAGATAAGAGACAGGGTCCAGGTCTTCGGTGTGGACGAGGGTATCTATGCGGTCTGAGAAAATTTGAAAATCTTTGAGCGCTTGCGCTTCTTTGACCTGATAGCGTTTGGCGACGCTTTTTGCCGCTTCTTCGAGGGGGGTGCCTTTAATGAAATGATAGGCATATTCGGTGGCGGTGGGGTTGAGATGCAAAATTGTGGCGGCGTTAACAACGAGCAGGCTCTTTCCGTCGCCGTGCATCCGCAAATGGAGCCTGTAGGGAATTTCATCATCTTCGGGCGATTGAAAGTGAAGCACTTCCGCAGGGAGGGGCTTGGCGGATGTGAAAAATTCTCGAATACTGTTGAAGATACTCATGAAGGTCTCCTTTTTATTCACAGATTGCGCAGATTTTAAAATCTGTTATATCTCTTCAACCTGTGGATGAAATTACAAAGTTTCTAACAAATCCAACTTAACAAAATTCTCCTGCTCAAATTGAAGCGGGCAGCCACCGCCACACTCGGCGAGTAGATCGCAACCACCGCATTTTTCAGGTAGATCTTGTCGATCGCGCAGTTTTGTTGAGAGCTTGTGATTCCAGATCGAATCCCAGCTATCGTGTAAAAAATTGCCAACGGGCGTGTAATAAGATTGGCAAGGCAAAACCGCGCCATCTGGCTCAATGCACATATTATAGAGCGCGGCTGTGCAGCCTTTTATGCCCAGATCGAGCTGCATTGGGTCAAAATTGCAATATTGCGTGGGTGTGTACCAAATTAGTTTTTGACCACGCATTTGCGTTTTTAGCTGTGCCATTTCGAGCAGCGGCGCTAATTCGTTTTCGGGCAATCCTGTCCCAACTGTTGTGCCGTGGCCTGAATAAATGAGTGCATTTAATCCGATAGTCGGCACGCCCAACTCAGCCAGAAAATCCAGCGTAGCGGGGATGGTGTGAACATTATCCTGCAACATTGTTGTATTCGTCATCACATAAAGCGGGCTGTCGAGTACATTTTTTAATCCTTGGATGGTCTGTTTATGCGCTTTTGCGCCGACCATTGAATCGTGGATTTCTGCATCATCCGATTCGACCGTGATTTGAACGTGATCCAGCCCGGCAGCCACTAGTTTGTCTCGATATTTGGTATCTGCCAATCTCCGCGCGTTAGTATTTAATCCCGTTATCTGACCGTTTTCTTCGGCATGAGCAATTAACTCTGGAAGAAATTCCATCATTGTTGGCTCGCCGCCTGTAAAAACGATATGAGGAATGCCCAAATCCCAGGTTTTATCGAGAATGATTTTCCACTCTTCGACGCTCAGGCTGGGAAAAGTCCGTTCGCGGGCGTTATAGCAATGGGCGCAATCGTTATTACATTTGTAGGTTAGTGCCAAATCCATTCTATAGGGCGCAGATGGTCGTGCGCTGAAGGGCATATTCATCTCAAGTTGGAGATCGTGAACAGGACACGCGCCATCGGGGCGGATTAGATTATCCAGTTGAAAGTTTAAGGTTTCAAGGTCTGTCAAAACCTGTTCTTCTGTTACAGAATAGGCACTACGCAATACTTTAACGATCTCTTTTTCGCTTTTTTCTTCAAGCAACAGATAGGCCATCATTGCTGCTGTAGGATTCAGGTGCATGACCTGATTCGCGTTTACGATCAGTGTTCCGTGCCCATCTGGGTCAAGGCGCAGATGAATGCGGGATTTTTCGTCGCCGTTCTCGTGGCGGTAATGAAAAAGACCTGTTGGCAGGCTGAAGGTTGAAGGTTGAAGGTTCAGCCATTTTGTTATTTTATTTTTTTGAAGTGTTTCAAGCATTTTTGTTATACCTTTAAATTGTTTTTAACTTTTAAACTTGTAATCTTGAACTATCTTCCTCCGCCAGCACAAGCGCAAGCACAACCGGCGCAAGCACAAGCACAGGCGCAACTGCTTCCGCCACCACCGCTACTACGGCTGGCTGTGGAAACAGGCACAGGATTGGTTTTTTTCGTTACGCCACTCGTGAAATCGTTTAGATTACCGACTACTTTTTCTGAGAAGTTTTGTGCGCCACCGACAACGGATGCGGCAAAATCAGAGCCGGGGAGTTGGGGCATGGAAGATGCCACGCTTTTACCGCTAGATGATGGGGCTGAGACCGAGGGTTTTGCAACGGTGGCACGCCCATATCCGGGATCGTATCGTCCCCACCACATTGGTACGTAAACAGGTCCACGATTGAAGGTATCCCGTGTGCGGTCGTTGAACTTCTCGTCCAGCATCGTCCACTCGAGGGCTTCGTCATACATCTGGCTCTTAATCTCAGGCGTATTGGCGTTTTCGATCTGTTTCCAGGCACGCTCCATGATGTTTTTATAATAGGCGACCGTTTCTTTGCGGCTAAAACCTTTCATTTTTGCGCTAACGCTATCAACGAGATTAACGGTGACGCTTTGCATTCGTTTGCGCTGCTTGGCACGGTTATTTTTGCCATCTGCGAAAGCTTCGAGAAACTCTTTTTCGTAGCCGTGCAATTTTTTGGGAAGAGGGTCGGCGACTTTTAGCCTGAGTGGGTCACGTTTGGTCACTGTTGCGGCGTCTTTTTTGATAACGCCGAAAAGGATCATGGTCATTACTTTGTCGAGTGGCTCTTGCATCAGGATGGCCGATTCGACCGCTGTTAAACCGCGTTTTACGCCATGGCCTTCTATTGCGATCTTTGGCGGCATATATTTCATCTTACGTTTTTTCTGAGAGATACCCGATAATATGGGGATGCCAAGGAAGAAAAAGGCGAAACCACAGCACATAAGTGCGCCGACAATATCGTCTTCCGAGATACCCAGGCTTTCAAAGAAGGATTGGGTCACAATGGCCGATTCAGGCACGTAACTTTTCGGGAAAGATGCGCCAAAGGTATATTGAGTGTAGCCATTTGCAGTTGTGTCCTGCCAAGTGTAGGTTACGCGCCCGTTCCCATCCATATAGCTTTCGGGTTCTTGATTTCCATACCAATTGCTAGGGAGATGATAGCGCGGCTCATCGGGCTGAATTCCGGGGGGCAAATGTAGAGATACCGTTAAATCGGTGTTTCCTGTTACATATTGGCTACCAAACCAGGTTGTGCCAAAAACAGCACTGGCATAATTATCGTCGTCATCGTCTGGATAGAGTACTTCATCTATATAGCCCACATAAACATGTACGCGCCCTCGCCCACCTGCAGGGATCGCGTAAGAGCCCAAATCAACAGCAAAACCAGAGCCGCTTCCCTGATAATCAGAAGAAATGCTGACAGGATTGCCATCGACATCTGCGGTGATAGAGCTATTTCGAAAATTGTAATTGGGCATACCCACGTCAACAAAGTCGATTGCGTGTGCACCGGCATTATTGTTAAAAACAAAGACATAGTCTACAGACATCGAGCCATCTTCATTCCAGTAGACATGCACTTCTTCTTTCTCCAGCGTAAAGGAATAAGATTGTGCAAAAACATTGCTGGTCAGACTAAAAACGAGCAAAAAAACAATAAAGAGAGCAAATAAGCGTCGTTTCATCGGAACTCCTTTTATGTGCTAAGTATCAAGTATTTATGTGTCAGGTTCTAATGCGTCACGTTTTTGGATGACACTTGAACACATGACACATAAACACGCTCTACCACTTCGGTTCTTCGTTTAACTGATAAGTCGTATCACAATAAGGGCAGACAACCATCGGTGCGCCGGATTGCATTTCGATATTCTTGCTCGTTATTGCGCCCCCGCAGGCTTCGCATTTCATGGTTTCAAGTTTTACTTCGCCAGGCAAATCAATATTTACCGAGACATTTTCTCCCCCCGGAGCGGCTTTGGGCTTACGTTGCGCAAACCAGATCAAGCCAAAACCAATTGCCACACTTACGCCGCCTACACAGATCCATGCGGGTTGCGGGTTAGAGCCAAAAGCCCCCCAAATGAACATTACACCGAAAAAGATCAAAATAGCTGCTGCGATATTTGCGATTAATTTCATAGTAGCTCCTAATGTGTTGACTCTGCGAGGAGCGGGCACTTGCGACGAAGCAGTCCCATAGACAATGAGATTGCTTCGTCGGGTAAAACTCTCCTCGCAAATTCATCTATGTTGAGAGTGGCTAATTACTTATAGCTATTATAATGGATGAAAATTCTTAAAACAGGTGACAAAATGACTATTGAAGCTGCGCGCAAACGCTGGGAAGAAAGATGCAAGAAGTTTTCAGAACGAAAAGGTGAATTCAAAACCTCTTCCGGGATAGAAGTACCTCGTCTCGCACTCGACCCCCTGCACTCGGAGCGGAGCGACGGGTGTGGGCTTGCTACCGATAAAACAGCATCTCTCGGGTTCCCGGGCGAATACCCATTTACGCGTGGCGTTCAACCGACCATGTATCGGGGCAGATTCTGGACAATGCGCCAATACGCCGGTTACGCCTCCGCCGAAGAATCGAATACTCGGTACCGATATTTACTCGACCAAGGGCAAACAGGCCTGTCTGTCGCGTTTGATCTCCCGACTCAGATCGGCTACGATGCTGACGATCCGCTCGCGGCTGGGGAGGTGGGAAAAGTTGGAGTATCCATTTCATCCATAAAAGATATGGAACAACTCTTCTACGAGATTCCGCTGGATAAAGTTTCGACTTCGATGACCATCAACGCCCCCGCAGCCATTTTGCTCGCTATGTATATCGCTGTTGCCAAAAAACAAGGCGCGGATGTGAGCAAATTGCGCGGCACGATCCAGAATGATATTCTCAAAGAATATGTTGCGCGCGGGACCTATATTTACCCGCCGACGCCCTCGATGCGCCTGATAACGGACGTTTTTCAATATTGTCAGGCCGAAGTGCCGCGCTGGAATACGATCAGCATTTCGGGATACCATATCCGTGAAGCTGGCTCGACGGCGGTGCAGGAGATGGCTTTTACGCTCGCAAATGGGATCGCCTATGTGCAGGCCGCGATTGACGCAGGCTTGGACGTGGATAGTTTTGCACCTCAGCTTTCCTTTTTCTTCAATGCCCATAATAATTTACTCGAAGAAGTAGCAAAATACCGCGCCGCTCGCCGCTTGTGGGCGCGGACGATGAAGGAGCGCTTTGGCGCGAAAAACCCGAAATCGTGGCGATTGCGCTTCCATACTCAAACTGCTGGTTCGACTTTGACCGCCCAACAACCTGAAAATAATGTTGCCCGCGTGACAATCCAAGCCCTTTCTGCCGTTTTAGGTGGGACACAATCTCTGCATACGAATAGCATGGACGAAGCCCTCTGGCTCCCAACCGAAAAATCGGTGCGCGTAGCCTTGCGCACGCAGCAGATCATCGCTCATGAATCCGGCGTAGCGGATTCTATCGACCCGCTGGCTGGCTCCTACTATATTGAATACCTGACCGATGAAATGGAAAAAGCCGCTGAAGAATATATCGCCAAAATCGACGATATGGGCGGTGCACTGAACGCCATCGAACAAGGCTATATGCAGCGTGAAATTCAAAACGCGGCCTACGCTGCCCAAAAAACGATCGAGCGTAACGAAGATATTGTCGTCGGTGTGAATAAATTCCAGGTGGATGAAAATATAGATATTGAACGGATGGCCGTTGACCCCGCTATTGAGCAATCGCAGCGAGCGAAGTTAAGGGAGTTAAGAGAGAGTAGAGATGAGAGAGTAGTTGCCGAGTTGCGTGCAAAGATAGAAAACGCCGCAAAAGGCACTGAGAATTTGATGCCCCTCTTCATCGAAGCCGTTGAAAATGAGATGACTCTTGGCGAAGTGGCGAATATTCTGCGGAGTGTTTGGGGTGAGTATGTGGCGGAGGGGTTCTAAATGAGAAACCATTTAGGAGATTATTTATGAAACATACTGAGCGTGTAGATTTAATTAGTAAAATAGGCCGTCATCTGCAGTCTACGATGACAACAACTGATATAAACACTTACTTTAGTACATTTAGAATACAAACTCCAAATATTTCTATGGCTGATAATAAGTGGCTGTATGTAAAAGAAATTTTAGGAACTATTGATGAGAATATCATTGTAAATATAGCTAAAGATTTAGAATTGTTTAATTCATTTGAAACTGTCTCAAGTGCTGCGCATTTGCTTAGACAATTTGACAAAACCTCAATGAAGGTTTGTCAAGACGATTTTGAAAAAGCCGTCCAAGACGTAGAAACGAATCCAGCTAATGCAATTGGTATGGCTTCTACAGCACTTGAAAGTATTTGCAAGGCAATGCTAGATGCATTTAAAGAACCTTATCCCAAAGACGAAAGTTTACAGCCGCTTTTGAAAACGGTATTTAAAATATTGGATTTATCGCCAGCAGGGCATGCAGATCCAGATTTGAAACGTATTCTTGGTGGCTTATCAAATGCTGGAGCTGGCCTCGCGGTTTTGCGAACAAAATATAGTACATTTCATGGTAAGGGGGCTAATCAGCTTCGTTTAGAGAAAAGGCATGCAAGACTAGCTGTCAATTCTCTTACTACTGTAGGAATGTTTCTTCTTGAAACATATTTTGAGATGTATAAGAAGGATGAAAACATAACTAACGATGAATTTGAACTTCCTCCTCCTCCAGAGCTTTTCCCTTCAGGATGGGAAGATTTTTACCCTGATGACTAATATTCTTAGATTTGGTCTAACCTGCTAAGGCGGTGTAATAGGAGTAGTACGATGGCAAAAATTGACAGAATGGCAGAAGAATTTTTCTCACAAAAGAAGATTGCGCTAGTTGGAGTATCAGAAAAACGTGATACAGGCTGTAATTTAAATTACCAGAAATTTAAAGATGCAGGTTATATTGTTTATGCGATAAATCCGAAAATAGAGCAATTCAAGGGTGAGCCCTGTTATCCGAATCTGGCATCCACGCCTGAAAAAGCGGATGCTGTTTTCGTTCTTGCCCGCCCCGAAGTGACGGAACAGATCGTTCAGCAATGCATCAATGTTGGCATTAAGCATATTTGGATGCACTGTATGATGGGCACAAAACCCGGGTTGGTAGAAAGCATGACTAGCGTTTCGCAAGATGCGGTCGCGTTATGTCGCGAGCACGGGATCGAAGTGATCCCCGGTTCTTGTCCGGCGCAGTTTTTAAATCCTGATTTTGGGCATAAGATGATGCGCGGTCTTTGGCGTTTGATGGGGAATATGAAAATCGATGGGAAATAGATTAATCATTGGTAGTGCTTAGGCAATAAGCGATACCCTTCCCTGATTTGTCTCTGCGAGCCGCTTTTGCGAAGCAGTCTCCCCGTAAGTGAAGGAGATTGCCACACTCCGCTATGCTTCGTTCGCAATGACATCGCTTAGGTTGGCGCACTACCCAATCATTTTCAATAAAAACTCTCCGATAGTGGAGAGTTTTTGTTTCATCTAGATTTTGTAATTATGCGCCGCATCAATGGCTGTTTTGATATTCTCCCAGTCAATATCGCTGGGGAGCGTGCAGTCTGCGCCGAGCATAAATTTTTCGGGGGCTTCATCGCAGGCGGCGTTGACGGCGGTGACGATCTCAGCTTTGCGACCTTTTGTGATGATTCCGTGTCGGTCTAGTCCGCCCATGACGGGACGTTTGAATATCTTGGCAATGTCTTTGAGATCGAGAATTTTCTCTCCCCATTTTAGGGGCGTGCTGACTAGTTGGCCCGGGTAATTCAGAAAGGGGGCGAAGTCGGCATATCCGCCACGATAATCGCAAATGTGAAGGATATTGAAATCGCACTGTGCATTGATCTCATCCATCAACGCCAAATCATAGGGCTTAATGCACTCATCAAAGATGGGTGAGCCTTCAAAGCGATAAGTTTCTCCTCCCTGTGTAGAGTGATAAAAGCCATCGATCCCGCGTTCTATGCAGCCTTTGACAAAGATCATTAGACTCTCGGTGATAGTCTCTATCCCCTTTTTTGTTTTATCCCGATCTTCCCGTAGATGTTGAGCGAGAAGCTCTTTAGTAATGGATTGCTCCGCGCACATGAAGGGTGAGTATAGGGTCATAACAACTAGCGCATCCTTTTTTGCTTCTTCAACCAATTTCTCGGCGATATGCCATTGGTCTTTGTAAAAGGCTTCGCCATAGCAGGGCATTTTCTCCCAATCTGCGGGGGTGATAATGTCGGGACGAAGGGGAAAGTTGTTTTCATATTGAATTTTGAGAAGATCCATCCCTGTGGTTTTGAAGAATTCAAGATGTTTATCAACTGCCGCTTGCCCACGATGATCACGAGGGTCAAAATGCAGGAAAAATGCAGCGGGGATATAGGGCGTTGGGGTCTCAGAATCTAATAAACTTAGGACAAGGTCTCTTTTATTCATGATTGCCTCATGTTTTTTTGCTTGAAGAACTTTCGCTCAGGCGGATGTGCGTTGTACTAACTTCGACAAAAAGACGCTAATCGACAAGGATTTTGCCTGTCGAGGGGCAGATTCTTATCGTTTTGGTGCGACGCACTCTCCTTGTTCAAATGCGAAAGTTCTAGTTTGTTCGATTGTGTCAGAAAAATAGTTTTCTTTTATTATAGGGCAATTGCTTAAATTTATTTTTTCTGAAAAGCTCAGTATGTAAAACACATTTTTCTTTTCTTCAAAACTGGGACTTTCGCTAAGGAATGAAATCGAGTAATCTATGGGCATGATGCTATTCAACTTTGAGAGAATGACCTTATGAAAAAACGAAGTAAAGTCAGCTACGAGATGGCCTTGCGCGATTTCCAATATGCAAGAAAAGAAGCTGTGATGCAGCAGATTTTATCTCGCCTGCGTGGGAAAGAGAGTGAACTCCTTTGCTTCGATGAAGTGCGACAGCAGTTGCGAAGTACAGGGGATGTAACCAAGCTTGGGTTACAGGAAATTGAGTTAGATAAAATCGTGGGTAGTGTCGCTCGTTACGATGATTTTACGCGCAGCTTTCTCCCCAAGCGGGATTCTGACGAAGAGCGTTGGGTAGAGGTCAAAGCAGCGGTGACCGATATGGTCGGAATGCCGCCGATTGAAGTCTATCAGGTGGGGGATGCGTATTTTGTTCAGGATGGCAACCACCGTGTTTCCATCGCTCGCCAGTTGAAAACAAGAACGATTTCTGCGTATGTGACAGAGATCAAAACACGGGTCCCGCTAACCGCGGATGATGATCCCAATGAAATTATCTGCAAATCCTATTATGCTGATTTTTTAGAGAAAACGAACCTCGACAAACTGTGCCCTGATGTCGATTTATTAATGACATTTTGTGAGCAATACTCGGTCTTTTTTGAACAAATAGAAGCCGAATATAATCTCCTGAAAAAAGGCGTGGATATATTTGACGAAGATGATCTACGTGAGAAAGCTGTCGTAGATTGGTACGACCATGTTTATCTTCCTGTTATTCATATTATCCGTGAGTTGGGTGTTTTGCATCGTTTCCCTGAGAAAACAGAAGCGGATATGTATGTGCTGCTTTCTGAACGTCAGGCGGAATTGGAAAAGGAGCTTGGTTGGCATGTAGAGATGGAGACAGGTGTGTCGGATCTGATCGATTCTCAAACTCAAGCTCCGAGCTTGCTAAACCGCATTATCACGAAGGTTTCGCCCTATTTGGATAGGGGGCCGAAAACAGGTTTGTGGCGTAAACAGCAGTTGGCGCGTAAACGTTATCATCATTTATTTGAGCATATTCTTGTTCCTTTGGATGGAAGTAATGAAGGGTGGCGTATGTTTGAATTTATTTTAAAAGCTGCCCAATTTGACGGTGATCATATCTTTGGCTTGCATGTTGTGCCGGATAAAACACTGGTAGGGAGCGATTCCGTTCGACGTATGGAAGAAAGATTTACTCAGCGTTGTCAGGATGTCGGTGTAAAAGGGGAATTTGCTGTTGAAGTCGACAATAGCCCTGTCAAGTCAATTATTAAATATGCTGCCTGGGTTGATTTTGTTATTCTTAATAGCACGCGTCCTCCAGAAAATAAACCTTTGCATCGCATCAGTACTGATTTGAAATTGATCATTCAGCAATGCCCGCGTCCTATCCAGATCAGGCCTGATGGCACACAGTCTGATTATAGCCATGCCCTTTTGGCTTATGATGGTAGCCCTAAAGCAGATGAAGCTCTCTTTATTGCCACTTATCTCACTGCTCGTTGGCCAAAATCATTAACCGTGCTGACTGTGGAAACATCACATACGGGTGGAGCTGCCCTGGAAAAGGCGCGGCAGTATATAACAAAGCAAGGGATTAGAGATGTTAACTACTTGTTGAAAAAGGGGCCTATTGCAGAAAGAGTTCTGGAAACTGCACGGGATCATGATATCAATCTGCTCTTCATGGGTGGCTTCAGTTTTCGCCCTGTTCGGCATCTGACGCTAGGGAGTACAGCAGAGCGCATTCTATGCGAGTTCCGCCATCCTATGTGGGTTTGCCGATAATTTATAGAAAACTCTTCCAAAAGGGAGAGTTTTTTTGTCAATTAGATTAATTTTCGTAGAATATTATCGTTTCTTTCGGCTAGTCTTTTGGGTTATGATGTTCATAGCCTCTCTTTTTTTCAAATAAGGAGCATCTCATGAACAAAGACATCTTCATCTCTTATTCCCGTCGAGATCAGGAATTTGTTACCCGTCTGGCTGCCGATTTGGATACGCAGGTTGCCGGTGTTTGGTTTGACCAATCCGCAATTCAGGTGGGGCAAAATTGGCACGATGAGATTATGGATGGGATCCGCGAGTGCAAAGCCTTCGTTTTAGTGCTTTCGCCGGATGCTGCTGAATCCAGATATGTGCGCGAAGAAGTGAATAAGGCACTCGAATTGGGGAAACCGATCATCCCTGTTTTATACAGGCCAGCCGAGTGGACAGGTGAGTTTGCCGTGCTCGTGCACGATATCCAGACGCTGGATATGCGTCTGGGCAGTTATAGAGAGAATTTTCAGGAACTTGTCGATGGTTTGGTCGCAGTTGGAGCAGTAAAAGTAGAAGGCTATGAAAAACCTTTTATGCGTGGCGAGACAAAAGTCGGTTTGGGCGAAGTTTTTCGTAAAATCCCCGCTTGGGCTTTTGCCTGGGGCGGTGGCTGGACAGCTTTCTGGTTTATCGTATCCTTTCTTTTATTGATTTTGTCAATTAGTCAAAATGATACAGAAAGTGGAGAGCTTTTCGCCACCCTATTTGTCCTTCTCATCAGCGGTGGAATCGGTGGTTTCGTGGGTGGTTTGTTCGCGGGGCTTTTCACTATGTTGGCCTTGCGCCCGAATGCGCCCAGCATTTCCTGGAAGCATATGTCCCCCACAATCCGCATTTGGGCGATCAGCGGGCCCTTGGGGATGGTGGTTTCCGGTATCGTGACCGCGATTATGGTCTCTCTTGGCGCGATTTCTGTACAGGGGAATGATGTCAGTTGCGAAGGGCTTGGGTTTGGAGAATGTCTGGGTGCCGGAATTGGCAATGCGCTCGGTGAAGCTATCCTTTTTATTCTAATTATTGTGCTGGTTTTCTTTCTTTTGCTTGGTGTTGTTTGGTTCCTGACGGGGATGTTCGCTGGTCGGCAGGCTGTACGCCATATCCGTAGATTGGAGCCGGGCATCACTGCAAATCAGAGCCGGAAAGTTTCCTTGGGCTGGGGATGTGGCGCACTTGTAGCTACAGCCGTTGTCATTCTTGTAATTGGCGTGCTTTCTTCGATATTGGGTTTATAACTATCCCTTTTCATGAAGCACGCTTGTTAAAAGTTTGACTTAGTCTACTGATTAGTCTATAATGAATGCGGAGGTGTGATATGACCGTATATAATATCCACGAAGCAAAGACTCATTTTTCCAAGCTGCTTGCTCGTGTAATGAGTGGTGAGGAAATTATTATTGCCAAAGCTGGCAACCCTATTGTGCGTTTGCTCCCATTTGAGAAGGAAAGCGTTGCACCGCGCACGTCTGGTCTTGATAAAGGGAAGATCATTATTAAAGCTAACTTTGATGACCCTCTGCCAGAGTTTGAGTTATGAAATATCTTTTTGATACCCATAGCTTTCTTTGGTGGAATTTAGGGGATGCCCAACTCTCGAAGAAAGCACAAGAGATCATCGCAGATGGAGGGAATGAAATTTACCTCTCTGCTGTGAGTGCATGGGAGATTTCCATAAAGGCGGCAAAGGGACGGTTGGTTTTGCCCGAGGAGCCAATGCAATATATAAGTAATCGTATGAATCTACACCGTTTTCAGGCACTGCCGATAGAAATTAGTCATGCGGTAAAAGTATATGAGCTGCCCAATCATCATGCTGATCCCTTTGATCGGCTCCTAATTGCACAGAGTCAACTAGAGTCTGTGCCGTTAATTACCAAAGATGACCTGATTAACTTATATGATGTAGAAACTATTTGGTAAGCGTTCTCAACTTAATAAAAAACGCTCCTTTCAAGGAGCGTTTTTCTTTTAGACCATATCTAATTCGATCATGCTCTCTGCCATCGAGAGCACCATCTCTTTCATATCGCGTGGCTGCCAATTTAGGACTTCCTTGATACGAGAATTGTCTACGAGCAGTTTCTGGTCAAGAGCGTCGACTGTTGCGCGAGCTTCTTTGATAAATATCGCGCTTAAACGCACCATCCAATTGGGGAAAACATTGGTTCTTATCTTATAGCCTTTATCAGCATATTTTTCTTCTAAAAGCAGGGCTACATCCTTGATCCAGAATGAATCGGAGACACAAATAAAGCGTTGACCAGCAGCTTCGGGCGTAGTCATTGCGCTAATATGGGCAGCTGCTACATCTCGCACGTCCACGGCGTTGAAGTGCATTCGCGCAAGACCTGGGAGTGTAGAAAGCATTAGGGACTGGATGAGCACGCCTGAAGTACGGGCGTTTGTATCGGGGAGCGGGCCAAGAATTAGCCCAGGATTGATCGTTGCCAATTCCATCCCACTATCCAAATTCTGCACAAAATCCCATGCGGCGCCTTCGGCGAGTGTTTTACTTTTGGCGTAAGCGGCAATTCTTGGGCTATCTGCTATTGACCAATCGCTTTCGTTAAAATTCGTTTTTTCTTTTGGGTGTCCATAAGCAATTGCTGCAACGGAAGAAGTTAAGACCACCCGTTTGACTTTGTTCTCAGATGCTGCAGCTAAAACGCGCAGTGTGCCCTCGCGGGCGGGGATAATCAGCTCACCTTCATGTTTTGGGTTACTTAATGGGAAAGGGGAAGCAACGTGCAGCACATAGTCGCAGTCTTTTGTTGCATTGCTCCAGCCATCGTCTTTGAGCAGGTCGGCTTCTACAAGTGTCAGGCGATTATCGGCATCGACAAATTTCGCGATTGTTTTTCGCAAAGCGGCTTCACGTCCCAAAGAGCGCACAGTCCCGCGAACCTGATAGCCTTCTTTGAGCAATGCAACAACGCAGTGAATGCCGACAAATCCGCTGGCTCCGGTGACAAGTACTCTTGTATTTTGGGTCATCATAACTCCTTAGATATTCAGCTTTTTAGTATATCATTCTGCATGTGTTCTGCTATACTCCTCCGCATGAAAAACACAAATTTCCCCTACAAAAGAATAGTCATTGTTGGCACAACTGGCTCTGGAAAATCAACGCTAGGGAGCAATATCGAAAAGAAACTTGCTATCCCCCATATCGAGTTGGATGCTTTGCATTGGGATCCCGGCTGGCAGGAAGCGCCTGCAGAAGTAATGCGTGAACGCCTTAAAAAAGCGATCGCTGCAGATGCTTGGGCTGTGGATGGGAATTACAGCGTCACTCGTGATTTGAGCTGGGCACGTGCCGAGGTCATCATCTGGCTCGATTATTCTCTTGCCATCAACTTTTGGCGTTTGCTTAAGCGAACGCTTCGGCGTGCAATTACGCAAGAAGTGATCTGGAACGGAAACCGAGAACCATTTTTGCCCCATCTTAAACTTTGGTCAGATGAATCTCTTTTTCATTGGCTTTTCAAAACTTATTGGCGACGAAAAAGAGAATATCCCGCACTTTTGGCATTACCAGAATACAAACATTTGGTGCTGCTTCGCTTTACCTCCCCAAAAGAGGCTGAAGCTTGGTTAGAAAACTTTAACTATTCCTGAGCATCCAGCGTACCAATAAACTTAATCCCCAAACACTGGCTAAGCCGAGAAAGACCGCCCACTCAAAACTAAATGCCGATTGCCAAAGCATTGCGATGCTGGAAAAAATCATCGTAAGCAGAATCAATAAGCCCAAGCGTGCCAAATGCGCAAGAGAGATGCGTCTTGTATCTTCCCCCAGAGCTGCAAAGCGTAAACGATAGATAAAAGCCGAAAGATCGTAGACCAATAGCCCACCCACGCCTCCAGCCAGCATCCAGCCAAAAGGCAGATTAAGCCAAAGTCCGGTTGCGGCACTTAGTATATATCCGGCCAAAGCGATTTTTGAGAACCATCTCCAGCGTTGCCAGATGCTTATTCCCCAAAAAAGTCCAAGGGCAAGAATAGCTGTGCTGACATCAGGATAGCCACCATCGTAAAATCCCCATGCTAATGCACCTGTTCCGAAGAGAAAACTAATTGCTAAGGCAATATAAGACATAAATTCCTTTACTTTCCTGTTGCATTATGCCAGGCTGGTGGGCGTCCGAGTCGGCTTTCTAATATTCTATCAAGCGGGATATTCACATCCCAATCTACCACTTGCAGACCAGAACGTTTCAGACGCATTAGCACCATATTTCGTTCTGTACGAAGAACACGCGCAGCTAATTTGACATCTGGATTATCTGGTAGACCGCGCAGTTCATAGGAAATTGGGTCAGGGCTGACCACCATGATCTGATAACCGCGTGAGCGCAGCTGAATGAGCATCTTGGCATCACCTTTTACGAGGGGTGTGACCAAGACCAATTGTGAATTTGGCGGGAAAAGTTGTGTTGGAAGGTTATCCAGATTTGTGAAAACCTGACTGTCTCCGGTTTTCGCACGCGCAAGAGCTTGCAAAAGACGTTCGCGTTGAATATTGCCATAGCCTGGCGTGCTCCAACGTAAAACACGTCCGTAAAATAGGATGCCAACACGATTCCCTGTGGAGAGGAAATGATCTGCCAGACCAGCGGCTGCTGAAACGGTGTGTTCAAAAAGGGAGTGACCATCACGGCCAATATTTGAGAGTTTTCGTCCGTCCAGAATAATGCCTACATCTGCGGCGCGTTCTTGCTCGAATTCATTGGTGAATAAGTTTTGCTGATGGCGCGCGCTGGTTCGCCAATTGATCCGTCGAAGAGAATCCCCTGTTTGATACTCACGCACACCAAAGAAATCTATCCCGGTACCACCAACGCGTGCCGGTATTGTCCCTGCATATACACGGGTATGGCGCGGCCGGATTGTGATATTTCTAAGGCGGGGCACTCGTGGAATAACGAATAATTGGCCTGGGATCTTAAGAACTTCTTGGTGGTAGACCAAGCCAAAATGATCGCTGCTGCGTATTTCTATATCTGAAAAGACGTAGGAGCCGCGTGTGCCAGAAACTGTATAGCTCCAGGTTTTTCTTTCATTTGGTGCTAAAGTGCAAAAATGTATTATTTTGCCTTCTTCAATGCTTAAAGCTGGGGGGATATGGTCTTCTAAAAGAATTTCTTCCAAACTCGAGCCATTATTTTTAAGATGAAGAGTCACTTTTACTAAAGTGTCTGGCGCAACTCGTTCTGCACTTAGAACGCGCTCAATTTCAATATCCACTTTGTCTGGAGAAAAGATCAATCCCAATAAGATATATAGCGCGAGCGGAATTGCCAAAACCAATAAAGAGCTTTGGAAAGTTGCTAATCCAACTAAAATCAGGCTGAATAGCAATAAAGAGGGTGTTAGGCTTCTGCGCATTATTTTAAAGATTCTCTGCTGTTGCGACAGACACCTAGCTGAGCGAAAGCCTTATTCATCTTAAAAATCATTTTCCTGTAATCACAGGGACAGGTACTCGGTCGAAAACATCTTGAATAATATCTTCGGTCACTTTACTGGCCATCCAATATTCGGGTTGTAAGATGAGACGATGTTTTAAGACATCGCCTGCGAAGTATTTGATATCATCGGGCAGAACATAATCACGGCCTTGTAGCACAGCGTAAGAACGAGCAATTTTCAAAAAAGAAAGTGAGCCACGCGGGCTTGCGCCAACTGCAACACGACGTGCTTTTCGTGTTTCATGGATAATTGCGGCGATATATTCTTTTAGATCATTATCGACATGTACCTTTTCCATCGCTTTTTGCATTTCTTGCAAGCTTTCTGCATTCGTGACTTTGGATAAACTAACTTCATCTTGTTGTCGCTCGCTGCGGCGATGTAATATTTCACGCTCGTCATCCAGTTCGGGGTAGCCAACGGATAATTTGAGCATAAAACGGTCTAATTGCGCTTCGGGAAGGGGAAATGTTCCTTCGTATTCAATCGGGTTTTGGGTAGCCAAAACGATGAAAGGATTAGGCAAAGAAAGGGTCTCGCCCTCCAGCGTTACCTGGCCCTCTTGCATGGCCTCCAAGAGAGCAGATTGGGTCTTTGGTGAAGCGCGGTTGATTTCATCTGCCAGCGCGATATTTGCGAAGATGGGGCCTTTGCGCAAGTCGAAGCGATTTTCTGCTCGGTTAAAGATATAGCCACCGGTAATATCGCCGGGCAACAAGTCTGGTGTAAACTGAATACGTTTGAAATCCAGGCCAAGCACTGTGGCAAAGCTGCGTGCCATTAGTGTTTTGCCAAGACCGGGGAAATCTTCCAGTAAAACGTGTCCGCCTGCGAGAATTGCGGCCATGATCTTTTCTAAAACAACACGTTTACCTATGATTGCGCGTTCTACTTCATCTAAAACCTGATTGCTGATATTCGAAACTTCACTTAGGGTTACTGCCATGTCCGGTCTCCATATGGGATTCAAGGTAATCGAGTGCTTTGTTGGGGTCAATATCTAGCGGTGTTTTTTTGCCTTTGCTAAAAGGGTTTCGTGGGCGCGGATAGTCGGCAAAAGAGCCATTTAGCCCCACTGATAAATATCTTTGAACATCTTCTTCAGGATGCCAATTTCGCCCTTCAAGCGTATTTGCTTTCCACTTTTTTTCTTTGCCTTCACGATAAGCCAGCCAATCGCGGGCAACAAATCCGATTCGGTTGGCTAAACGCCATTTGAAATAGACTCCCTGATCGTTTTGGCTGATATTTGCGGCTAAGGCTTCTATAGGCCCTGGTTCATCTTTTTCTTTTCGTCTGATACGCCAACGTGGTCGCGGGATATTGATGAAGCTAAATAAACCGATAATAAAAATGATGACTAATAAGCCACTCCATAATAAAACCTGCGGAAGACCATTGTAGATGATGCCAAGTAGCCAAAAAACGTACATGAGCGGCGCGATGATCATTTTTTGGACTACGCCTTGTAAAGGAAATGCCAAGATCAAGACGCCAAAAACAAGGAAAATAAAGGCTAGCCAAGGACGTTTTTCGAGAATGGCTTTCATAGCGGTTCTCCGCAAGCGGCAGCGATCGCTTTTAGACAGCCTCTTGCTTCGTCGATTTCATTTTCGGCTGCTTTTTGTCCGCTATAGCGTACCTTTTCAAATAAGCGTGTGAGGCGACGAATCGGGTCGGGGGGGAGTCCTGCTAATTCGAGACGGGAGATAAATTCGGATGGGGTCATTGCTTGTTGACGGAGTACCCCTCTTCGGTCACGGGCGATTTCGCTCATCTGCATATAGGCGTTGACGATGACATCTTCCCACTCTTGCCCTTCGGAGAGATCATCCAGCGAAGCGCGGGCGATATTTCCAAAATTATTTAGAGGGCTCCTATTTCTTTGACTTAGCCAGCGCATAAAAGGTTTTCGAGCGATAAAAGCCAGAACGAGCAGGACTATGGCGCTGGAAATATAGACCAATGCCGGGGAAACTGGCTTTTCTTCGTATACGGGTGAGGTGGTGGAAAATTCTTCTGGTGCATTATCGTCCACGCTCATCTCAGTAGTAAGATCCAAAGGTGTGGGAGAGGCTAAGAACTTGTAATTATCGAAATAATATAGCATCGCAAAGGCGATCAGGACGACACTGAACATACTTCTGAAGAGGCGTTTGCGAATATCTGCAGGTAAAAGGGCGGTGAAAACACCAAAGAGAATAAGAAATACAAGAGAAAGAACGATCTGTTGCCAAAGTGGGATTTTTGCAATATCTTCTTTTATGAAATCGAAACCCGTCTGAACTGAATTTGTGTTGCTTTCATTTCCCCAAAGGCGCAGTGAATAACCAGTTGATAGCTTTAGGTCTGAAAGCCCGGCCGCCAACCAAACCAGCATTAAAACCGCCAGCACAGAGAATAAAAGAACGACCTTTCGGCGTTGTAAAAGTGATCTCATAGGGAGGGATTTTACCATCTTAGAAGATGCGTGAATGCAAAAAATGACGAATGTTCTATTTCGGGCTATCGTGCTATACTCGCAAAATGATGAAAGACTGCAATGCCCCAATTCACTCTTTAGCCCGTTTGGGTATTGAGCGTTTTAATGCCGGGCAATATTGGCTGGCGCACGAAGCGCTCGAAGATGCCTGGAACGACGAAAAAGGCTCCGTGCGCGATCTTTATCGCGGCATTTTGCAGGTGGCTGTCGTTTATTTTCATATCAGCCGAAAGAACTCTGCAGGTGCGATAAAGATGTATGAACGCAGTCAAAAATGGCTCAATAAATGGCCTACAGTTTGCCGCGGTGTAGATGTAGAAAAACTGCGAGATGATTTGGATATTGCCATTGCAGAAGTTGAAAAACTTGGCGAAGAAAATATAGCGGACTTTAAAGGATATACGAAAATTGACTATGAATAAACTCCCCTTTGAAAATAAAATTGTTTTGGTAACAGGATCAGGGCGCGGAATCGGACGTGCAATCGCCTTGCATTTTGCAACACAGGGCGCAGATGTGGTCATTAACTTCTTCCGCAATCGCAAACCCGCAGAATCTACCGCCAACGAGATCAAAGCTCTCGGACGGCAAGCTCTCGTCGTCAAAGCGGATATGGGCGATCTTGATGACATCACCCGTCTTTTTGATGAAATTGAAGAAAGTTTCGGTGGCCTGGATATTTTCGTGCATAACGCCGCATCGGGCTATAACCGCCCCGTGATGGAGCAAAAACCCCGCGGCTGGGATTGGACGATGAATATCAACGCCCGCGCGCTCCTTTTTGCCGCCCAACGCGCCGCCCCGCTGATGGAAAAACGCGGTGGTGGGAGCATCGTCAGCATTAGCAGCCCGGGCGGAGATTATGTTTTGCCGGAATATGTGGTTGTGGGCGCAAGCAAAGCTGCACTGGAATCATTGACCCGCTATTTAGCCGTTGAACTTTCACCGATGAATATTATCGTGAACGCCGTTTCCCCCGGCGTGGTTGAAACGGATGCCCTAAAACATTTTGATTCGATGCGCGAAGACGAAAAGCTGATCGAAAAAACAGCCAAAGCCACCCCCGCAGGGCGTTTGGTTACACCTGAGGAAGTAGCGGGCGTAGTCAGCTTTTTAGCATCTCCCGCCGCAGTGATGATCCGCGGGCAGGTGATTACGGTGGATGGTGGATTTTTGTTGGAGATAAAGAATAGGGGGTAGAGAAAAGAGAATAGGTTTAGGAGTAGGCTTCAGATGTTTTTAAACTCCTGAAGCCTTTTATTTTCCTGGCGTTCTTTGCGTCTTGGCGGTTAAAAAACTTTCTACATCTCAACCAAAATCGTTCTCGCTGGCGCACCATCGGAGCCGAGGAGTTTGAGCGGGAGACAATAGAGATCATATTCCCCTTGGGGGACTTGGCTCAAGTCACAGCCTTCGAGGGGGATGATGCCTGCTTTTAGCAGGATTTGGTGTGTGGGGACGGAATCATCAAAGGGGGCGACGGAGAGATAATCCACGCCGACGAGTTGGATGCCGTGGGCGACGATCCATTCTGCGCCGTCAGGGGAGATGGCGACAAAGTTTGGGTCAAAGCTGCGGGAATCGGATGTCCACTTGTGGGAATTTTTGGTGCGCAGAAGCAAGCGCAGGGTGGCGGGCGGGATCGGCGCAGCATCCAAAATATCGGCTGTGATGGAATCCACATCATCATCCAAATGCAGGACGAAGGCTTTGCCGGTCAGGATATCCAGATCAAGATTTTCGACGGTACGCCCGTTATTTAGAAAGTGGTGCGGGGCATCAACGTGGGTGCCAACATGCACGCCTGCGGAGAGATGGGAGACGTTGGCATCTTCGCCTTTGTCCATTGACGCGATCAATTCCAATTTAACACTAGGGTCGCCGGGCCAGACGGGGAGATTTGGGGAAATGGGGAGGGAGATGTCGTAGATTTTCATAATTACTCAAAGGGATATTTCAGGCCGATCTCTGCGCGAATGCTGTCCATATATTTCATCATTGCAAGGGTTGTGCTGTGGGGCATGATCGGGCTTTCGAGCAAACCCGCGCGGATGCAGCGCATCGCTTCGGCTGTCTGATATTCGAATCCGCTTGCGTTGAAAGGGGCGCTTTCTATATACTCTTTTCCATTGACGTTTAAGGTTGCTTGGGTGCTGCCCCAGAAATCGGGATGAATGCGAATATGCCCTTTGCTGCCGTAGATGAAAAAGTCATTCAGATTCTGTGAAAGGAAGTTGCAGCTAAACTGCGAGACAACGCCATTTTCGTAAACCAAAGTGCCAGCGAGTAATTCGTCGATGCCGGTTTCGCTCATTTTTGCGTGGATATTATGTGATTTGGGAAATTCGCCCATCACCCAGTGTGAGACTGTCAGATTGTAAATGCCAATATCGAGCAATGCTCCGCCAGCTAAGTTAGGATCAAATAAACGCCCTTTGGGATCATATTCGGAGCGAAAACCAAAGGTGGATGTCATCAGCGTAATCTCGCCAATGCGTTTTTCATCGAGCCATTGGCGGACGATTTTGTAAATAGGCAGAAAGCGTGTCCAGAGGGCTTCCATCAGGAAGAGATTTTTCTCTTTGGCGAGCTTCATCAACTCTTCTGATTCAGCGGCATTGACTGTGAAGGGTTTTTCGCAAAGAACAGGTTTTCCCGCTTCGAGAGCGAGTTTTGTATGGGCAAAATGTTGGTGATGCAGCGAGCTGATATAGACCGCATCCACATTTGGGTCTGCCACAAGTGCTTCGTAAGAATTATAGGCTTTGGCTACCTTGTACTTCTTGGCAAAGGCATCTGCGCGCTCCTGGCTGGAGCTGCCAACGGCGGTAATTTCAGCGTCAGAGAGTGTGTCTACTCCATCTGCGAAAGCATGAGCAATTCTGCCGGGGGAGATAATGCCCCATCTGAGTTTTTCTGTCATTTTAGGCTCCTTAGATAATTAGAGGCGCTCCCTGCGCCGTCCTCGGCGCAGAGACTGAGAGAGAGAAATCGCCGCCGAGGACGGCGGCTAGAGCATTTTTTAGGATAGCTCCTAAATACTATTAATGCTTCCCGCCATAATAAGGAAGTGGCGTAAGTGTATAAAAAGGCTTTGGCATAGCAATTGGCGTGAGAGTCATCGTGGGCGCGGGCGTGGGTGTGGCGGGATAATCTATCCAGCCGCTGGCTTCAAAAATATAGCTCAGGAAATCAGCGCGTTCTGCTTCTGTCATCGGGATCGGTTTGGAAAAGTCCACGAGCATGGCCGTGAGCAACTCTGTGGCGATATATTCGCCATCGTAAAAAACGTGACGGTCAATAAATTCGCGGCGCGTGCCGACCACGGGATTATCCATTTGGTCAAAAAAAAGATTCCCCAAGCCATAATCTATAAAAGCATCGCCGTAAAATTCTTTTGCCTGTGCAAAATGTGCCTGGCTGCCACTCACGATCACCGCGCCAGCATCTGCCATGCGGCGAAAATCGCGTTCCTGCCAGGGGCGAATTTCGGGCGAATAATACTCATGATATTGGAAAGTTGCGATAGGCAAATAGCCATCTGCGCGTAAATTTTCAATTTCTGCGACCATAAATTTATGATTACAAGGCGCTGCGCCGGGCCAGCCATCGTCGCGCGCCCAGGCAAATTCGGGGCCTACGGGGTTACAGCCGATAAAGGCAAATTTATTGCCGTTATGCTCCAGGGTGATCGCCTTACTTGCATCCGCTAAATCTCTGCCGCCGCCATAATAGGGCAGCCCGATTTCATCATAAAGATCGAGAGTAAAACGCGTTGCGTCAGAGCCATAATCCTGAAAATGATTGCCTGTCAATTCAACGACATCTGTGCCGACAAATTCGAGCAACTCTATATATTTTGGGTCGCTGCAAAATTGCAATCCGGTTTGCCCGGGCGTGGGCGGCTTGCAAGTCGGCATAAAAGGAATTTCATTGCTGATATGGGTAATATCAGCATTTTGTAGCCAATGCCCGATGCTTTCGGCGGGGTAAGTGACGCCTTTTTTCTCCATTGTGTAGGCCGTCGCACGCACCAGCGCAGTCACGCCCGTCAGCACCATAACCGTCAGTTTTTCGGGGTCACGATTGAAGGCGGGCAGCTCTAGCGTAGAAGGTATATCTACCCCGAAAGAAATATTTAATGGATAATTTTCTTGGACAAAGTCATTATGCAGAGGGGATTGCCCGTCAATCGTGAGTACTTTCCAGCGGGGTTGGATTTCTTCAAAGGGGATGATCGCCCAGGCATTTTCTTCGCCCCAAACGATCTCCAGCAATTCATCGGGATCGGCGGTACGCACCTGTTTTGGGCTTGTTTCTCCCCATTTGGCGGTAAACGCCTTTTTAGTGGATTCTGCCATCCACAACGCTGAGCCAGCCCAGGGTTCAGGGGCGTTTCCATCCCATGCTTGGTGTAATTCTTCGCTGGAGATTCCATCCCGCACTGTCGGAAAGGGCGCAACGAGAGCGTAAGTCCAAATAGAAGCATTTGCCGAATCGCTCAGAGCAAGGTGGATGGTTGCAGCTTTGTTATTTTGCGTAAGGGGAATATCGCTTTCTTTTGCGATTTCGCGCAATTTATCGGGGACCGATTCGCTAACCCATATTGCTTTTGTTCGTGGCGTCGCTGTCGCTGTTGCGGTGGATGTCGCCGTCGGAAGCGGGGAAGAAGTTGCTGCCATTGTCGGCGTGGCATTTTGGACGGGCGCGCAGGCAGCGAGAAGGATAAGAAGGATAAGAAATAGAATAAGTTTTTTTTGCATAATTTGGTTAAAAGATAGAACGCGGATTAGGCAGATTTGGCGGATTCGCGCAGATTGAAAACTTTTTTTAAATCCGCGCGAATCTGTTAAATCCGTAAAATCCGCATTCCATTATTCTAAAGACTATATTCGTGCATTGTAAAATTCTTCACGGCACTTTCGTTAATTGTCACACCCAGCCCAACGCCGGTTGGCACATCAATGGTGCTGTCGGCGTTGAGCGTAAATCTTTCGTGCGTAATATCTTCGTCATAATAGCGATCTGTCGCTGAAATATCGCCCGGTAATTTGAAATTAGGCAGCGAAGCCAAGGCAAGATTTGCCGCACGGCCAATGCCCGTCTCGAGCATCCCGCCGCACCAAACGGGGATATCTGCGGTATAGCAAAGATCGTGAATCGCAAGAGATTCGCTTATCCCACCGACACGCCCGGCTTTGATATTGACGATGCGGCAAGCATCCATTTCTATGGCTTGGCGGGTGTGGCGCGCAGAGATGATCGTTTCATCAAGACAGAGTGGGGTTTTGAATTTTTGTTGCAAAATATGATGATCCCAGAGATCGTCTTCGGCGAGGGGTTGTTCGATCAGGAGCAGATTTAAATCATCTAGTGGCTGAATCGCTTTTGCTGTTTCGAGCGTATAGGCAGAATTTGCGTCTACCTGCAATTTGAGATTTGGGAATGCAGCTCGCGCGGCAGCGACATCGCCTACGTCGCGCCCGGGTTTGATCTTTAGCTTAACGCGTCCATAGCCGTCTTTGAGATAATTTTCGATCACGCGGAGGAGGTCTTCAGGCGTATCCTGTAAACCAACCGAAACACCAACATCGACTTTGGACTTGCTTCCGCCTAAAAGCATTTGCAGCGATTTACCTTCTTTTTTGCCAATCAAATCCCAAATCGCCATCTCCACCCCTGCTTTTGCCATTTCGTGGCCTTTGATATTTCCCACCAAAAGACGAAAATCTTCAGGGGTGACTACTTCTTTACCTTGAATAGCAGGGAGGATGAAATCTTTAAGGATATGCCAAGCAGTTCCCGATGTTTCATAGCCATAGCCGGGGTCGCGATCTGCGGCACATTCTCCATAACCGATCAAGCCTTCAGATTGGATGGTGATGAGAATACTGTCGCGGTCAAATATCCGTCCAAAAGATGTCTCAAAATGTGAGACAAGGGGCATTCTTAGATGTGAGAGCGTTATTTTTTCAAGTTTCATAATATAGATTATTCGTCTAGTTCGTTGTCGCTATTTTCGCTTAGCGGTTCTTCTTCTGGTTTTAGATTTCGTAAAACGTCGTCCATGCTGACGCTTTCTTTTCTCATACCTAGCTCGGGAGTTCCACAGTAGGGGCAGATATTCCAGGGGAGTTCCATGAGGGCGTTACATTCGTGACAATTCTTTTTAAGTTTGGTTTGGCAGTTGGGGCAGAGCATCCATTTATCTTTAACGCGACGTTCGCATCCCGGGCAGAGGAGTTGGTCTTCGATGGTGGCGAGGAGAGCTTCCTCTTCGAGGGTGCGCTGATATTCATCTTCGAGGGTATATGGCGGGCGTAAAACAAGATAGACCAACGCGCCGGGGATATTAAGTAATGCGACAAGAAGGGTCGCGAGAATTTGAATAAGTTGGTCGCGCGAGCGATTGCGGATATCTCTATAAACCCAGATAACGAGGCTAACCCAGAGCGCAAGAATAAATGCGCCGCCGAAAGCACTTAGTACGAGACTAAGGTTATTTAAAAATGTAGGGTCAAGATTCATGGTTTCTCCTTAAAATGCACGGTATTTATTGTACTATGCTAAGGTCGCATTCGATTTAGAAAAGTGTTTTTGGATGCTTGCTAGGGTGTTTCGAATTCAAAGAAGGCTTGGGCGTTCTTTTGTACATAAGTAGAGCTTTCACCAAGGACTTCGTAAAAGGTGCGCCCGGGTTTTAGGGAGAGGGGTACCCCGTTTAGGTCGGTAATAAGCAGAGGCTGATCGGTTTCGGTACGCTGCCAATATGCCGGTAGCACGATTCCATCACGGAAGAGATAGGCTTCTCCCGATCCAAATAAGTCGATGTGATAGACCTCATCTTCTTCTTGGTAACTATTTTCAAATGTGTGTGGCACAAAAATATAGACAAGATTATCGGCTGAAACATGTTGTCCGGTCAGCGCATCTCTGAGCGGGGCATAATTTGGCGTATTGCCTTCATCCCGGACATTATTTTTTTCCTGATGACGATAATATTTTTGAGAAGAAGGGTCATAGCCCCAATAATGGTAATTATCTAAAGAATAGCGTGTGTAAATGCTTAGAATAGGTTCTTTGAAAGAGGGCGGGGCTGCACTAAAATAGTTTGCGCGTAAGCTCGGCGGGGAGTTATCTTTTTCTTTTTTCTCAAGGCAGTCTGCAAATTTTGTGGTGTTGAAGAAGATATTATTATAGGTATCTCGATCACTTTTGCCTATTAAAAATGGGGGGCAAGCAGTGCTGCCCGGCACAACAAGAAATTCTCTGATATTTGTTGATTTAAGATAATCATAAACACGCGGGTCGGCATATTTGAAAATGAGATAAGATTGATACATACGAGCGATATGCTCATCGAAAAAACGCCCTGAACGAACGGGACCGACTTGATTTGCATCATTACCATAAAACACGGCGACAAAACGTGTTAACCCCGCTTCTATATAGTATTCAAAAACAACATCAGAGAGGGTTAGTCCTGACATTGGGCGAATATAGCGTGGAAAAAGTGCGATTTTACTGGCAATGGGTCTTCTCTCTAGCAGAGCTGTAGAGCTTGGGTATTGCCCTGTCAGTGGATTGATACCTTCGGGTATGGAATAAGGGGAGATATTCTCCAATGTGGGGAGAGCGGCCGGCAATGCGGTTGGATAGATGCCGTCTTCGAAGACGACTGTGGGACGAGGTGTTGCTGTTTCTAGTTGTTGTGTTTCGCTGTCGGGAAATACGATTTCTTCATCGTTCCCAGGTAAAAAGGGTGTTGGTGAGCCGATCTCTTCTGCGTGATTCTCAGTATCAGCTTTGGCGGTAAGGCCGCTTTCTGCAACGGCAAAGCCGACGAAGAGTAAGAACGCAAAAAGAATTAGCCCCCCCAGGATTTTTATTTTTTTGAATGAGATAGTTAGTTTTCTTGATTTCACGAAATGGCCTTCAAGTTAGATGTAAAAAAGATGGTCAGTCAGCGTATGACTACAAAGAGATTCTACAGCAGAAAAGGCTGCAAAGCTGATAAAATATACCAATCTTTAGTACGGTATTGTACCCTTTAGTAAGCATCCGTAAATCAATTTTCCTAAAAATAGCCTATCTGCTATTTGGAAAACAACAACTCTATAAAATATTTTTTGGATGCGTCCTTATGCTTATTTTAATAACACTTTCCTTTCTTTTTTTAGGCGCGCTTGCTTTATTGCTTTTGCGTATATTTAATCCAGACTTTCGTTATCCGTGGCTAATTGCTGTCTCGAGTATATTTTTAGCTTGGGCTAGTGTTCTCTTTTGGCAAATTAAAATACCTTTGGAGCTTACTCTTCCTGCCTGGCAGCCGGTGATTCTCTTCCCCGATTCGCCGCATTTTATAGTTGATCAGCTTTCCTGGGTATATGCTTTTAGTCTTACCACAGTAGGCTTGGGAACAATACTCACCGCTATTGTTCGTAAAAACTTTCCTAGTGCCCCAGCCTGGGTGGGGATACTTGCGCTGAATGGTATTGGGATTTTGGCTGTGCTAGCAGAAAACCCCCTTGCACTAGTTCTAACATGGACGGCTATCGATCTCGCAGAACTTTTTACCTTATTAGCTTCGGTGAAAGAAGAGAACTTACGAGAGAGAGCCGTGATCTCTTTTTCTATGCGCGTTCTTGGCTCTGGCTTTCTCATTTGGGCAGGCTTAGTCAGCACTGCAGCGGGGACACCTCTCAACTTTATTTCCGCATCAAAAGAATCGGGTATATATATGCTTATCGCAGCGGGGTTGCGACTAGGTGTTTTCCCCATGCATTTGCCTTTTAAGACAGAATCTGCCTTAAGACGTGGCTATGGAACAATGTTGCGCCTAACCTCTGCGGCATCCAGTTTAATTTTGCTGGCGCGTATTCCTTATGAAAGCCTTCAATCGCCATTTATTCCTTATGTTTTTGCTATTATTTCGCTAACAGCCTTATATAGTAGCTGGATGTGGTTTCGTGCTTCCGATACGCTAGACGCTCGCCCTTATTGGCTTTTAGGGATGGCCTCTCTTGCTCTTATTTCAAGCTTGCGAGCCAATCCTGTCGGCAGTGTTGCGTGGGGTACAGCGCTTATTTTGGGCGGGGGACTTCTTTTCCTCTCCTCTTTGCAAAATAAATGGCTTAACCGTCTCCTTCAACTAAGCCTTATCGCCATGTCTACTTTGCCTTTTACGCTTACGGCAACAGCTTGGCAAAGCCAAGAGACATTATGGTGGGGCTACTGGTTTATATTGCTTTCTGCTCAAGCTTTACTACTCGCGGGTTACTATCGCCACGCTCAACGAGTTAAAAAAACAGACTTCAAATCCCATTCTCCCCTCTCTCGTTTTGTTTACCCCTTAGGTATTGGCATCATTTTTTTCGCCCTCTTAATACTCGGCATTTGGGGATGGCCGGGCGCAATAAAAATAGGCGCGTGGTACCTTGGCCTCATAGCAACTTTTATAACACTCATTCTTATTTGGCTACGACCGCGCATCCGTTCCCTTGATCCGCTTGAAGCGCATTGGCTCAAGCCAAATACAGCAGAAAAAACAACCACAGGGCGTGTCTATAGCCTTTTTTGGAGCCTTTATTATTTTCTCCGTAGATTAAGTCGGTTTATTACCAATATCCTCGAAAGCGATGGCGGAATTCTTTGGACACTTCTTTTTATCATTCTTTTCGCCTCCCTCATCGCAGAAGGAATTCGCTAATGGATTTTCCTCTCCTCTCCTGGGGCGCAACCATTTTCCTCTTTGCCCTCACACTCTCTTTACTTCTTACACGCGATTGGCGTTGGATCCTAGCCCTCCTCGCAGCACAATATATCGCCACCTTTTGGCTGACCCAAATCCACTGGACAATATCAATGGCTGCCGTAAAACTAGTAACCGGGTGGATGTCTGCCACCATTTTGGGGATTACTCGCTCCGCTCTTGATCCAAAATTTGCCACCACGCCAGATGATAATGCCTGGCCCCAAGGCAGATTCTTCCGCATCCTCTCTGCAATGCTGATCTTTCTCCTCGTCGCCTCTACCGCGCCGAGCATACCAAAACTCCTCCCCGGCATCGGACTCCCCGAAGTCACGGGCAGCCTAATTCTCATGACTATGGGGCTTCTCATGTTGGGATTAACGACACAGCCATTACGCGTAGTTATTGGCCTCCTTACTCTCCTCGCAGGATTCGAAATTTTATACGCCGCTGTTGAAAACGCTACCCTTGTTGCTGCCTTGCTCGCAGTCATTAATCTTGGACTTGCCTTGGTTGGCTCTTACCTCCTCTTGGCAGGAACAGAAGAGACAGGAGGTGCTACATAATGAATGCCCCTCTTATTTGGATAGGAATACCGCTTATTCTTTCCCCCTTCCTCTGGCTCCCGCGTCGTGCAAATGTCACTGCTTTCTTAGGGGGCATAATAGCACTCTTTTTGGCTCTTTTAGCCTGGTTTCTCCCCATAGATACACCTCTGCGTATTAGCGCAACCCTTTCGTTCAAACTCGCTGATTCTTTCGAAATTTTGGGGCGGCAAATTATCATTTCTCCCGCAGATCAACCTCTCCTTACGTTGATCTATGGTTTGGCCGCACTCTGGTTTTTTGGTTCCAGCGCAGCAGGGGTAGCTCGCCGCCTCGTCCCCATTGGGATGAGTATCATCGCATTATTGGTTGCTTCGCTTTCTGTTCAGCCTTTTCTTTATGCCGCTCTTATCATTCAAACAGCAATTCTGATAGCAATTCCCTTACTCTCGCCGCCAGAGAAAAAGCCCGGACGTGGCATTATTCGTTTTCTAATCTACCAAACCTTAGCGATGCCCTTCCTCCTTTTTTCGGGCTGGCTGATGGCCGGAGTCGAATCAAATCCCGGAGATCTTGAACTTCTGACTCAGGCAGCGACCTTATTGGCACTCGGATTTGCATTTCTACTCGCAGTTTTTCCTCTCTACACTTGGATTCCCCTCTTGATGGAAGAAGCCTCTCCCTATGCGGTCGGCTTTATCTTGTGGTTACTGCCCAGCATCGCTTTTTTCTTTGCGCTTGGCTTTTTAGATCGCTACGCATGGCTCAGGGAATTTGACCAACTCCCCGATGTTTTACGTTCTGCCGGTATTCTAATGATCGTCACTGGTGGGATTTGGGCAGCCTTTCAACGTCATCTAGGGAGAATGATGGGCTATGCCACTGTTTTTAATATCGGGTTTTCGTTACTTGCGCTAAGTCTCTTTCAAGATTATCAACTTTCAGCTTTCTTCTTGTTTATTGTTCCACAATCTTTAGCTCTTTTGATTTGGTCTCTTTCTCTTTCTGTTTTGACCTTGCGAGAAGGTTCGCTGTTGTTCAAGTCTAGGCAGGGAGATATATACCGTTACCCGATTATTGTTTTGGGCTTGATTTTTGCACATTTTTCAACGCTGGGATTACCCTTATTGGCTGGATTTCCACCAATTTTGGCTGCTTGGGGTGGGGTGGCAGAAAAAACGCTTCTCTCCGCTTTTTGGGTTGCGGTGGGCGTAGCAAGCCTATTAACAGGAGCGGTCCGTACACTTGCTGTTATGGTGATGTCCCCTGAAAAAGAAAATTGGACTTTAAACGGGAGCTGGTTACAAAATATCCTAATCGGTGTGGGTATTTTCTTTATCCTGTTATTCGGGCTTTTCCCTCAATTAATGTCCCCCTTATTAACGAAACTGCCCTTTGCTTTTTCTTATCTAGGTGGGTAGCTGCGTGCTATAATTTGCCACAATCTCTTTTGGAGGCACGATGGAATTTGAACAGATTATTAAACAATTAGATTGGCTAGATGACGAACGTCGTAAAGATAAAGCTACAATTGCTGCACAAGTTGAGCATATTGCTGTATTAACCGCAAAAGTTGATGCGTTGACAGAGAAAATGGAACCTCTATCGAAAGCAATGGAATCTTATAGCCCTCTGGCTGCCAGGGTGGAGCAATTTGACGCATTTTTAGCCCAGCAGCGTGAAGAAATGAACGAGACCTTTACAAAGCTTGAAAAAAACGCAAAAAGACGAGAAAAAGAAGTCGGTAAGCGTTTTCAGAGTGAGTTCACGCCGATTAACGAAGCGATTACAGATATTCGCAGCAAAATTGATCTTTCTGATATTCGACGTGACTTGCAAGTAAGAGAAAGTGAAGATTTGCGTTTAAGCTCGGCATTTACAGAGCTTAAGGCAGAGTTTAGCGAAGTTCTAAAAAGTAATAAAGATTTGAAATATGCACAAGATTTATATGAAGACAATCGTCGTCAGGATATTAAACGACTCACTGATACACAGGGCGAGATCGTTTCCTTACGGAAACGACAGGATGAAGAGCGCGAGAAAAGGCAGCTTAATGCAGATACATTAAAAAATATAGATTTGCGTGTTGCAGACGTTCTCGCGAGCGAGCATAAACGAAAACAGGAACAGAATGAGTTCTTCGAGAAGTTCTCTGTTGAGCAGATCGATCGTGAACGTGCGTGGAAAGAGTGGATAGACGAAGCAGATAAGTTCAACGAAAAAACAGACTTACTTGAAACTCATCTGCAGGCATCAGATGATGCTACTCGTGCTGCGAAAAAAGCAGAAGAGAGCTATGCAGAGATTAGCCAAAAAATTGAACGCCGTGTACACGAGATCGTTGAGATGCAGCGACTTGCTGAAGATCGTTTACGCCAGGAATGGGTTACCTTTAAGGCTGACGACCAAAAGCGCTGGACAGGTTATGGTCTTTCTCAAGATGAAACCATGAAAAACTTGCAAAAAACGATGGAAAAAGCAGAGAAGCGCTTAACAGAATTTGACGATTCTTTCCAGGCAATGCAGGATCAACTTCATCAGACCACAGACGTGACAGAAAATCAGATGCAAGAACTGATGAATTGGGCACACCAGTGGCTGACTGCATCTGAGCGCGTAATGGGACATGAGAAAAAGAGTAGTTAATTTTTACCCCCACCTGGCCTCCTCTGCTTGCAGGGAAAAGGCTGGTTCTCTCCCCGTACACGGGGGGAGTTAGAGGGGGGCGAGGAAATTTATGCGCGTTATTGGTACCGCCGGGCATGTAGATCACGGAAAATCCACGCTTATTTCTGCGCTTACGGGTGTTCATCCTGATCGCTTAAAAGAAGAACAAGAGCGCGAGATGACCATCGAACTTGGTTTCGGCTGGTTAACGCTGCCCGATGGCGAAGAAATTGGCATTGTGGATGTACCCGGGCATCGTGATTTTATCGGCAATATGCTCGCAGGCGTGGGCGGAATTGACGCCGTTGTGCTCGTTATTGCCGCCGACGAAGGTGTGATGCCCCAAACCAAAGAACATCTTGCCATTCTTGATCTGCTCCAAATTCCTACCGGCATGATCGCCCTCACCAAAACCGACCTTGTTTCAGATGCTGAATGGCTTGATCTCGTCGAGAGCGAAATCCGTGAGAGCTTGCAGAATACCGTTTTGCAAGATGCGCCTTTTGTGCGCGTTTCAGCCAAAGATTCTACGGGGCTTGAAAATCTGCTCGAAACCCTCACTTATTTACTCAAAGAAAAACCGGCGCGGCTTGATCTCGGCCGTCCGCGTTTGCCAATTGACCGCGCTTTTAGTATCGCAGGTTTTGGTACAGTTGTCACCGGCACGCTCGCAGATGGCAATTTAAGCATTGGCGATGAAGTGCTCGTTTTGCCCTCCGAGCAAAAAGGGCGCGTGCGCGGTTTACAAACCCATAAGAAAAAAGAAGAAATCTCTGTGCCGGGCAGCCGCACGGCCGTTAATATCTCCGGGATTTCACTCGAAGATATTCGGCGTGGGGAGGTTGTGACCAAGCCCGGGCAATATGAAATGACGCGCCGCTTGGATGCACGCTTTCGTCTTTTGGATGATATTTCTCAACCGCTCAAACACAATACCGAAGTAAAGCTCTTCGTTGGCGCCTCCGAAACGATCGCCACCCTGCGCTTGCTCGGTGCCGAAATACTTAATCCCGGTGAAGAGGCATGGATTCAACTAGAACTCCGCGACCCCATCATCACCGTGCGCGGCGACAGATATATTCTCCGCCGACCATCTCCTGCAGAAACCATCGGCGGTGGTGTGATTATGGATCACCAGCCCAAAGGCCGACATAAACGTTTCGATAAAAGCGTTCTCGATAAATTAACTTCTCTCGCCGAAGGTTCTCCTGCTGATGTGCTTTTTCAGGCATCTTTGGCAAATGGTGCAGATATACTCAAAAATCTCATCCGCGATGCACGGCTTGAAGAAGCAGACGCCAAAGAAGCCATAGAAGAACTTTTTGAAGAAAAGAAACTTTTTATACTCGCACAACCGCCCCGCCAAAACGACCTTGGCTTTAATCCTGATTCTTTTGTCATCGCTACAACGCATTGGAATGAGCTCCAAGAACGCGCGTTAAATATGGTGAAGGCATATCACGAAAATTTTCCGCTGAGACGTGGAATTCCTCGCGAAGAATTGAAGAGTAGATTGAAAATTGAGACAAAGCTCTATAATGCGATGATCGAAAATTTGCTCAAAACGGAAGATGTTGACGATGTGTATCGAAGCGTCCAATTGCCCGAGCATCGCATCACTTTCGGGAGCGCCGAGCAAGCCAAAATTTCTGGTCTGATGCGGCGATTCGAGCAGAATCCTTTTTCGCCGCCGACGGTTAAAGCATCCATCCAAGAAGTAGGGGAAGACATCTTCAATGCTTTACTTTCTTTAGACGAATTTGTGTCGCTCTCTGCCGAAGTCGTTTTCCGTAAATCGGATTATGAAAAGGCGGTTTCGATCTTGCGTGAATATTTGACCAAAAATGCAAAGGTCACGGTTGCCGAAACGCGCGATCTTTTAGGCACAAGCCGACGTTATGTATTGGCGTTCTTAGAGTATCTCGACAGAGAGGGCGTGACGAAACGAGAGGGTGATTATCGGGTATTGCGCTAATGTGTGGACGATTTACTCTCACCGTTAACCCCGCTGATTTGCAAGATGCCTTTACGGGCTTTCGTTTTCCCCCACAATTTGCGCCGCGTTTTAATATTGCGCCAAGCCAGCCGCTTTTGGCAATCCCCAATGACAGAAGCAGAGAAGCAACCTTTTTTCTGTGGGGTTTTATACCCGGCTGGGCAAAAGATGCTGCTTTTGATAGAAAATTAATCAACGCACGCGGCGAAACGCTGGCTGAGAAACCTTCTTTCAAAGGGGCTTATAAATACAGGCGTTGTCTGATCTTGGCCGACGGTTTTTATGAATGGAAAACTAAGTCCGGCATAAAAAAACCGCATTTTATTTTTATGAAGTCGCGCCAAGCTTTTGCCTTTGCAGGCCTTTGGTCTGACTGGGAAAGCGCAGATGGCTCAAGACTTAAAACCTGTGCCATTATCACCACAGAGCCAAATGAGTTAATGAAACCGATCCACAAACGGATGCCTGTCATTCTGCCGCGCTCCGCTTATAGCCAGTGGCTCGACCCAAGACCCCGTAGCGATTTACAATCTTTGATGCGCCCATATCCTGCCGAAGAGATGGAAGCCTATCCTGTTTCGACACTCGTAAATAATCCTGCAAATGACCGCGCAGAGTGTGTGGTACCGGTGTAGGTAAAATGTTTAATAAGGAATCTTTATGATTGCAGGCTTGGATGGTATTCGTGCCATCGCTTTTTTATTAGTGTTTTCTATCCACACAGGATTTTTGAGCTTTGGATGGGTTGGTGTTCAGCTTTTCTTTGTGCTTTCGGGGTTTCTTATTACCGGTATTTTGCTTGATATGAAAGACTACCTCCCCCAAAAGGAGTACTATAAAAGATTTTATGGGCGTAGGCTTTTGCGTATTTTTCCGCTCTATTATTTTTATTTGTTACTAATGACTGGGGTAACAACTTGGTTGGAGCGGATACCTTATAGACCGAACCGTATGCAAGTCTTTCAAGACCAGGCACCTTATGCCGCTCTTTATGTTTACAATATCTTCTATGCGGGGGCAAATTTTGAGTACACAGCTTTTCTAGAACATTTTTGGTCTTTATCCGTTGAAGAGCAATTTTATATTATTTGGCCTTTGCTCATTTTTCTTGTTCCCAAAAAAAACATAAAAACACTTTTTTTAGGATCAATTTTTGTAGGGCTGGGCTTTCGAATCATATTTACGATACTTTATAAACTCTACCCTATGCCCTTTCTGCGAGAGAATATGGCTATTGCTCTTTATGCTTTACCACTTACGCACCTTGATGCATTTGGTTTTGGTGCATATATCACTCGTTACAAATTCACAGCCCCTAAAAAACAGTTGCTTATATTGTTCTTTATTGTTCCAGCTCTTGGGTTTATGGCTCAATACTATGCAACAGGTACATTTACTCATGACATTACAGGGCTTGGTTATCCCTTTGCCATGCCAAAGGCAATGCAATATATATGGGGCTATTCCATACTAAATTATTTTTTCGCTCTCTTTATTTACACGGTTGTACACGAGAAGATTTTTGTGAAATTCCTTGAACTTCCTTGGCTCAAATATCTTGGGAAAATTTCTTATGGCTTATATGTTTATCATTTTGCAATTATCTGGTTTGTAGGACGTTTTATAATTGATAAGCTAGACTTGCCTATCTCTTATGATGAAGCCGCTGGAATTCAAGCGATACTGTCTTTAATGGTAAGCATTATGATTGCATCATTTAGTTACTACTTTATAGAACAACCTTTGCTTGGCTTAAAAGAACGATTCTTTAAAGTGAAAGAACGTACCCCCGATATCTTTACTGGGCAAGTAATAAGAAATAAGAATGATGGCTAAAAAGGTTCAAAAGGGTTGTATAATCCTCTGGTTTTTGAGAAATAATCGCTGGATTTGTAAATTCAGCTAGAGCGAGAGAAACGAAATCCATAACGATAAAGTAGGATGCGAAAAATATGCTAATTCATTCCGCAAATCAACTTCTGACCATCGCTGGCGGCCCCCAACGTGGGCGCGCACTTGGTGAACTTGGCCTTATTGAAAACGGTGCTATTCTCATTCGTGAAGAAAAAGTTTTCGATATTGGCAAAACACCGGAAATGCGCGAAAAATATCCCGACGAGCCAACGCTCGATGCTTCGGGCAGCGTTCTCATGCCGGGATTTGTAGACCCGCACACCCATCTCATTTGGGGCGGCGACCGCGCCAAAGAATTTGAAATGCGTCTAGAGGGAGCGCATTATTTGGACATTCTCAAAGCCGGTGGCGGGATTCTTTCAACAGTACGGGATACGCGAAAAGCATCGCTCGAATCGCTCCTGGCACAGGCGCGCCCTCGTTTAATGCGCATGTTCGCCACCGGAACAACCACCGTTGAAGCAAAAACCGGCTACGGGTTGCAAACCGCCACCGAATTACGGATGCTGAAAGCCCTTCTGACTCTTGACCACGAAGGCCCGCTCGAGTTTGCGATTACTTTTTTGGGCGCTCATGCGATTGCCCCTGAATATAAAGATGACCCACAGGGATACACCGATCATCTCACTGAAACCATGCTCCCCATCGTCAGCGAATGGTGGGAAACACATGCCCCACGCAGACAAAATAAACCCTTTGTAGATGTTTTCTGCGAAACCGGCGCTTTCGATTTAGCGCAATCTCGCCAAGTTCTCGAAAAAGCCAAATCATTGGGCTTCCCGCTCAAAATCCACGCCGATGAATTCGATAATCTTGGCGGTGCATCTTTGGCAGCCGAATTAGGTGCGGCATCTGCCGATCATCTTGTGGTTACATCCGATGAAGATATAGAAAAGCTGGCTAACTCAGAAACAGTCGCTGTATCTTTGCCTTGTACGCCCTTTGGCTTGGGACATCGTGAATATACGCCCGCGCAAAAAATGCTCGATGCTGGCGTAATTCTTGCCCTTGCTACAGACTGCAATCCCGGCACAGCCTGGAACGAATCGATGCAATTTTCTCTTGCCCTCGCCTGCCGCTCGATGAAATTAACCCCGGCCCAAGCGATTGTTGCCGCGACAATTAACGCCGCCTACGCCATCCGCCGAGATGATAGAGTGGGCTCGCTCGAAATCGGCAAACAAGCCGATATGCTTCTGCTCACAGTGCCTGATTATCGCCAACTTGGGTATAGATTCGGAACTAATCTTGTTAAAAAAGTGATTAAGCGTGGACGTATTTATTCGGTCGATGTAGGATATTATCAAACGGCTTAAAAACTACCCTCACCTCGTCCTTGCTTCGCTCGGACTCCCTTCTCCCGCAAGCGGGAGAAGGGCTGGGGGGGAGAGGCAAAAAAGGAAATCTTATGAATAATCAAAAAATAGCATTTATTGGATCTGGCGCAATGGCTGGCGCGATGATTGCTGGCTTGTTACGAGAAAAACTGGCAAAGCCTGAAAACCTATTTGCGAGCGACCCGCGTGAAGCTCGTGGTGAAGAGTTGCGTCAAAAATATGGCATCAAAGCCTTTACCGATAATAATGCTGCTGTAAAAGATGTCGATGTGGTCGTTCTTTCCATTAAACCGCAGCGATTAAGCCCCGTCTTGGAAGAGTTGAAAGGAAGTATTCCCGAAAAAGCTTTGGTTTTATCCATTATCGCGGGGGCGACGATAGAGAAAATTAGCATGGGGTTGGAACACGGGAAAATTGTGCGTACCATGCCAAATACCCCTGCCCGTATCGGGGAGGGTATCACGGTTTGGGTTGCGTCTGACGCGGTTTCCGATTCGCAAAAGGAACAGGCGCAGACAATCCTATCCGCATTGGGGGAGGAAGTTTTTGTCGAAGATGAGTATTATCTTGATATGGCGACTGCGCTCTCAGGCTCAGGGCCCGCCTATATTTTCATGTTCATGGAAGCGATGATTGATGCCGGTGTTCATATGGGCTTCCCCCGTCGAATTTCTGAAAAATTGGTTACCCAGACCATGCGCGGCTCGGTCAATTTTTACGAGAAAAATGATGTACATGTTGCTGCCTTAAGAAATCAGGTTACATCTTCGGGCGGGACATCTGCCGAAGCACTATATTATCTTGAAAAAGCAGGTTTTCGCACAGCCATCTCACGCGCAATTTGGGCAGCCTATCAACGCTCACTGGAGTTGGGACGTGAGAAGAAGGAGCATGTGCCGAAGGATCAGTAGAAAACAAAAAAGAAGGTGTCCATAGAAGAATAATTACGGAAACCCTCATTTAGTTATTGTTTTTGCCCGTTTGCCTCTTAGCACATTATAAGGTGTTTGGTTTTCTTAGGCAAAGCTCCATGTTCCTGCGAATATCATAATACCTTGCTAATAGCCTCTTTATCAAAAGCAGCCTCAAAAAAATATACATCTTTTTTATCAAGATACTTATTGAAATTTTCAAAAGTTTTTTCAGCAATTTGATATTCATCTGTTATTGTTGTGTCGAAAATTGCTGGATCATCTGTAGATAAAGTTGTTATTACATGATCATGGTTTAACCAAGTACTAAAGGGGTGTTCTTTCAAATTAGCTACTAGGCCTAATTTTGAATTACTCGTAAGACAGGTGTCAACAACAGTTCTTTTTTTTCTATTGATAATCCATTTAAACAAACTTAGACCATGGCCAATTCTGTCAGGCTCCAATTCTTCTACTATTTTCTGAGCAAATTTTGTGCTTGTAGTTTCCCCAGCATGGCATAATATTTTATATCCTAAAAGTCGAGCTCGCTGAAAAGTTTTTGCAAATTCATGAGGGCGCGCAAGTGCTTCATCCCCGCCCATACTAATACCTACAACTCCAAGCTCAAATAATGCTTCGTGCTTCTCAAGTATATTTTCAAAACTCAAAGAGGAAAATTGCCACGGTAAATCAACAATGAAGCGCAAGGATAATGCTTTTCTCTTTTCAAGCTCCTGATTAAATCTAATTAATAATTTCTCAATATTTATATATAAAGTATTCAGAAGTGCTAAGTTAATTTGCACTTCTGAATAGACTACATTATGCTCTTCCATATAGTCAAGATAATCATTCAGAACTGAAGTATATTGCTCTATCCCATTTAAATCCGTAGGTAAAACAGAATATTCATTTGGGTCACGAAGTACCAAAACATCAGCGCCTTTCCCCCACATAAATCCAGCTTCGACAAGAACATTGTGGTTTGTTCCGCATTTTACTTTGTTATGCTCAGGCATGCCTTCAAAGATGGCAATACCATATTTGCAACCACGCATATAAACTTCGTTGTTATCCCAAAGATGTTCTGAATGGGGAACGTTCCGATCACCAGCATAGCGCCCAATCAATCCTACATTCTGTAACTCTTCGAAGATAGCATCGACGATATTTTTAGCAATGGGGTTCTCCTCTAGTGGGTTTTCATCATTTCCTATTTTTCCCATCCAGCGAGAGATAAAAACACTTTTGGAATATGCTTCGTTATCACTTTCCCAGAATTTGTTGTCATTACCTCTGTCCCAAAACTCATTTAGGAGGGGTTTGTATTTCTCTAGGCGTTGTAACGCGGGCAGGTAATTTTTTGTTGCAAGATAGAAGTTTGCTAGTCCATCATGTTGATTCTCAATTCGCACGCTCTTTGCTATGATGGCACTTGCTGGTGTGTAATTAGGGCGTCTCAAACGAAGATAAAGAGAAGCGGCAACAAGAGCACGTAAGTAACCTTGTACCCAGACATCTATATGTAGATTCTCTTGAGAATTGATAAATGATTCAGGGATGTTCGTGGGTTCTTTTTCTGTAAGTGAGAAGGCCTTTTCCAGCCATTGCTCGGCAATTGGCATTCCTTCAGGATATAACTCGCTAGCGAACATAAGATCATAAGCTACAAAGCCTCCTTGACGTAGATTTTGGTTAATATCTGTCCACCCCTGCTCTTTGATAAGTTTATTTGCACAATAGGTGATTAAATCACTATCTTCTTCTCGCCTTAGCATGACAAGTACATAAAGAAGAAACCCAAGAAAATCATGAGTCTTTTCTAAATCAGGCAAACCCTGTCTCAAGCCTTGCATCGCTTTTTCTATTTTTTCAGGATATTCATCTGTTAGTCCAGCAAGGGTGACTAGTCTTAATGCCCAGAGTGTGGAAAAAGGGTCTCCTAAACCTAAGAAGCCCGTAGCAAATGGGAAGAGTCCATATGCATTTTGCTTCAGAAATTCCTTCAAAATTAGATTTTTGAATACCTTGTCTTCAGTCATGCCTGCTTCAGCAATAGACGCAGCCAAAAAAGGATTGGTTACGTGGTAGGAAGATGTCATAGACTGAATAATGTCCCTGACATGTGAGTTGAAATGCTGGGGCATCAGATAATTGCAGTAGTTCAATTAAGTGCTGGCCTAGCATCAGCCAATTTGCATTGTCGCGTGGGCGAAGGCGAAACTTGCTATCTAGCCATTGCAACATCTGCGTCGTTAGATTCATATGATGGGCTTGCAAGCCATCAACCTGTTTTTCGCTAAGTGCCCATTCCCCTTTATAGTTCGGCAAAATTCTTCTGGTTTTTTTTGTGAGTTATTCATGGCCATATCAGCTCCCTATGTTATGTAAATAAGGTCATATCTTATACAGTATACAAAAAACGAATAGTTAAACAAGTTTGATAATGAATTTATCTTGACTTAACTTTCGACCTTCAAACCTTGCAGTATTCAACTATAATAGGGCGGCTATAAATTCAATTACTCTTTTCTCTACTTATTTATGTCTTTAATTATCTCCTCCAACCTCACCAAATCCTTCGGGCACGTTGATATTTTCAGCGGGCTGAATTTCACTATTGAGCATGGCTCACGGATGGCGATTGTGGGTCCGAATGGGGTCGGGAAGACGACATTATTACGGATTTTGATTGGGAAAGATACGCCATCTGAGGGGCGAGTGACGAAGGCGAAGAAGTTGCGAATTGGCTATTTGCCGCAGGCGAAGGATTTTCAGTCTGATAGCACAGTTTGGGATGAGTGTTTAGCGGTATTTGCTGATTTAAGGAAGATGGAAAACGAGATTAATCTTCTCGCCGAGCAGATGGCTGATTTAACGGAATCAAGCCAAATTTTGGAGCGTTACGGGCAAATCCAGGCAGAATTTGAGCTTCGTGGGGGCTATACCTACGAGACGCGCATGCGACAGGTTTTATCCGGTTTAGGATTTGCCGATTCTGAATTTAAAATGCCCATCGCTCATCTTTCTGGCGGACAGCGTACACGGGCTTATCTCGCAAAACTGCTACTTTCTGAACCTGATTTGCTTTTACTCGATGAACCGACCAACCACCTTGATATTGCCGCCGTTGAGTGGCTCGAAAGTTATCTCAGTAAATGGGATGGCGCGGTGCTGATTGTTTCGCATGATCGCTATTTTCTTGACCACGCCGCAAACGGTATTTTGGAAATGACGGCGGCGGGCGTGGAGACTTATAGGGGCAATTACAGCCATTATGTGGGGCAGCGCGCGGAGCGTTGGGAGCGGCGACAGAAGGTTTTTAAGGCGGAGAAGGAAAAGCTGCTCAAAGAAGCCGAATATATCAAAAAACATATCGAAGGGCAGCGTGTTTCACAGGCGCGGGGAAAATTGCGCCGTTTGAGCCGTATTATTCAGGCCATCGAACAAGTGGGCATGGACGCGGTTTTAAACCGAAAATGGAGCGTGGTCAGCCAAGATATTCATGTGGCGACCAGCGACCTTAGCCCCGACGAAGCCGAGCGGCGCGTGCGCTCTTTGCGTTTGCCAGACCACCGCCCGCCGCAACTCCATTTGCAATTGCGCGCCGAAAAACGCTCTGGTGAAATGGTTATTCGGAGCAAAGAACTTAAAATTGGCTACGATAAAGCGCTCTTCAGCTCGCCCGATCTTGAATTACATCGGCGTGAGTGCGCTGCATTAATCGGGCCTAATGGCGCAGGAAAAACCACCTTTATTAAAACCCTTTTGAAAGAAATTCTGCCCTTTGCGGGGAAAGTCAATTTGGGTGCATCGCTCGAAATTGGCTATTTTTCACAGGCGCACGAGGGTATGGACGAAGAAAATACCCTCATGGAAGAGATCGAATCCGTTTCGCCCATGCTGCCGGGCAGTATCCGTGAATATCTCGGTAAATTTCTCTTTTCCGGCGATGATGTTTTCAAAAAAGTGCTCACGCTTTCGGGTGGTGAGCGCGGGCGTTTGGCGCTCGCCAAACTTTCGCTCCAAGATACAAATCTGCTCCTGCTCGATGAGCCGACCAACCATCTCGATATCCCCGCGCAAGAAATTATGCAGCAGGTTTTGGATGCTTATAAAGGCACGATTTTACTCATCACACATGATCGTTATTTGATTGATGCGCTCGCAACGCAGATTTGGGAAATTTTTCCGGATGCGACGAATCTCTCCGTTTTCAAGGGGACTTATTCTCAAATGCGTAAAGAACGGGAGAAGGAAGCGGAACGCGCCGCGCTCGAACTTGCTAGCGCTAAAGGAATATCCGGTTCTAAAAGAACATCTCGGCGTGACCCCGCGCAAAAAGAAAAACGTCGGCGTCTGGCACGTTTACAGGAAGTGGAAAATAAAGTGGCCGCCCTAGAATCCCGTTTAGCCGAATTGGGCAAAGAACTGGAAAATCCCCCTGAAGATGCGGGTGAAATTAGAAAATTAGGCGAAGAATATACCCAAGTTCAAGATGAAATGGACGCGATGCTGATCGAGTGGGAAGAGTTGGCGGAGTAGTTTTATCCACAGATCTATCGGATTAGGCAGATTCTAAAAGCAAAAAGGAGATGTGCATTGCATCCAGCGGATGCGTTGCACATCGGTTCTTTTGAATAACCCAAACTGCAACGCACGCTGACGCGTGCAATGCAGTTTTTGCATTTGTGCTATTCGTTTTATTCGCCACATTCGTGATTTATAATTCGTGATTATGAATATCCCCCCAGAATCCCTCTCCTTTGAATATTTCCGTGCATCTGGCCCCGGCGGGCAGAATGTGAATAAAGTCAGCACGGCTGTTCGGCTGCGTTTTGATGTAGATGTCGCTCGTCTCTCCAATGCCGTGCGGGAGCGTTTGATTCGTTTGGCGGGGAGAAAGATGACAGAAGATGGGATTCTGATTATCGAAGCCTCCCGTTTCCGCACGCGGGAACGGAATCAAGCCGATGCTGTAGCGCGTCTCGAGAAAATGTTGGGGCAGGCATCCACCCCGCCAAAGAAAAGGCGTAAAACCAAGCCGACGCGTGCATCCATCCAAAAACGAGTAGATGCAAAAAAACGTAGAGGGAATGTAAAAAAGTTGCGGGGGAAGGTAAATAGAGAAGAATAAGTTCTTTGTTTTCTTCGTTTGTGATAATTAATCTCCGTTAAACGGAGATTAATTTGTTCACTGGGAATAAAAGGTAGGGGGAAAAAGGTAGGGTTAACCCTACTGACAATCATGAAAGGCTTAGACATAATAATGCTAATCAAAGGAGCTTATTATGAAAAGAAAAAATACCACCCCTAAAAAAGATACCCCACGCCCTTCGCAAGAGGGCCGCGAACATATTTTGCTTGGTGAGCAGGAACCTGGAACAGCGAGGCTGGATCAGTTGAAGAATAAGGAGATGATCAC
Organism: Chloroflexota bacterium; assembly: GCA_024224815.1. Taxonomy (GTDB): domain Bacteria; phylum Chloroflexota; class Anaerolineae; order Anaerolineales; family Villigracilaceae; genus Desulfolinea. The sequence goes on along the minus strand of JAAENC010000435.1, from coordinate 5,781 downwards.
TACGAATCATCATAATCAAGAACCCGAGACAACAGATATTGACCATCTCAGAAATAAAGAGATGATTCTTAAGAATCACGATGATCAAAATGCTAGTGCTATGAGCATGGATCAACTAAAGAATAAGGAGATGATTGTCTTCGTAGTTGGCGGATTATTGGTGTTGGCTTTGATCTGGGCGGCAATATCCTTCGGAAATGGTGGCTTTAGCTCCGGTCCGATCATTGTAGATGACGACGATGATGACCATATCTCTACTCCTATGCCTGATGAAGCTGCTGCACCTTTGGAAGGATGCTTTACGAACGGGAGCGAAACGATCTGTGATATTCCCGAATTCCAAACTTGTGAACAGGATGTTTCTGTATCGCGTAGAGACCGTTTAATTTTGAATTGGGGTAATTTTGCCGGTAACGAGATCGAAATCCAAGAAATGGATGACATCGTTCTAAATGTAGCAGTCCAGAGAAACGCTGACGACGGGACCGTTGTGATAGAAGATGTCATTCTTTGGGGCATGGAAAGCCAAACAGGCTGTCTTGCTGAGGGGTATTACGGTGGCAAAGGAGATGCAGAACCCGACCCCGAAAAAGCAATAGATATTCTCGTCTCGCCCACAGATGACGGTTTTGATTGTTTCTTCCCCGAAAACTCAACCGATATCATCTCTTGTGAGATCAGTGTCACCGAAGATTTTGTGACAATGGATATTTGCGACCCGGAAAGTAACCCTGTAGGCACCGGGTTGGATACCTTGCTCGCCTCCCCTAAGAACGTCCAAACGGAACTAGATACCTTCGAGTCGTTCCGCTCATTAGGAGGCGGCATACATGAAAATTGTTACACCCCTGTTGGCAATGGCCCCACAGAAAACGCCCCAACTTTACTTCTGGAAAAATCGGAAGACCACACACCAAAAGTTTGCTATGCTATCCCACAATCTGATGGTACTTCCAAGGTCGTCTGTGAAGAGAAAGTAGAAGCACCGCTGGTTCGTCTCCCGGCCTGTGAAGTTGAAGGCAGTGTCGTTCCCGAACTGGATATCAGTATCTTTTGGGTAGATCCAGAACATATAATAGATTCTTTCTTTGACCTTAACTATGGTGCTGGGTTAGAGGGTGACCCAAATCTGGATGGCGAATTCAACGCAGAAGATTTTATCGTTTTTCTCAACCCTAGTGCCGGCACAGGTTGTTTTGCTCCCAGAGGTGATAAAAGCCACCAAGGCTGGAGCGATCTAAGTTCTTTGGCCTCGGGCCTTGGCGCTACCGGTGATGGGCACAAAGATTGGATCCAAATTCTATTAAGTGTGCCCGCCGAAACGCGCGATGCAGAACTCTTCCTCTTTACAGATGCAGACGCAAACCCCGATGGCTGCTTTGCATCTAGCTATTACGGTGGGACAAAATTCACCTGTGAACCCAGCCTCGTTGATATCCCTGAGCCAATGACCACTTGTCAGGCGGATGATGATACTTCTTCCAATATGCAGATATTCCCGGATTGGGACGGAATCGACCGATTGATACAGAACGATCCGAACGTGGACCCGAACTTGCCACTGCCCATCGTCCTCGCCTGGTCCCAACCGGATGGGAGCAACCAACCCACAGGACTGGTTGCCACATTCGATCATGAAAACCGAACCGGCTGCTTTCAATCTACTTATTATGGCGGGAAAAAAGAAGCCGTCAATATTGATCTACTAATCGATTCTGACCCCGAGACAGGAGAAGTTGCCTGTAACCCCATCGCATCTGACGGTTCTGAAGTTGAATGTTCGGGTACTTGGGAAAATGGCGGCCTTAGCTGCGTTCCGCAAAATGATGGCAGTCTCTTCTGTACCTTCGATGGTGAAACTGCGGGCGTCGGTATTTTATGCACGCAAGATGATACCGGAGAATGGCTTTGTAAGCCTACTGAATATGGCAATCAGAATAATAATGAACCATCCAAAAAGGATTCCGACAATAAAGACGACGATGATGATGCATCATCCCCACAGCCAACCCAACAACCGCCCCCGCGCCCAACAGAAACGCCTGACCCCACTGGTGGATAATTTTTCCTTCTAATCTTTACAGCCCCGTCAAAATGACGGGGCTTATCTTTATTTGGTAATGGTAATGCAATAAGTGATGATGATTTTGCGAGGCTGTTTTATTGCCGAAGCAATCTCGTTTTTAGGAAATAGGACTGCCACGTCGCAAGTACATGCTCCTCGCAGATTCATTACATCACTTTAATTTATAAACTTCCCTCTATTTTTCGATATCGGGCTTGACCACCCCATGCTCAATGGCCCAGGCAGCGGCTTCGGTACGGTTTTGAACTTGCAACTTGCTGAGGACGTTGCCGACGTGTTTTTCGGCTGTTTTTACGACGACGGTTAACGCATCTGCTATTTGGGCGTTGCTTTTGCCCTCAGCTAATAAAAGCAGAACATTTTTTTCTCGTGCGGTCAGCAAGCCCAAGGTCGGGTTCGACTCGGTCTTCTGATTGTCTTTCGGGAGGCATTTATCCAAAATAAATGCTATTATCTCGGCCTGTGTTTGCTTTTCCCCTATCGCTCTTTTCTCATCGTAGGCTTTTTTCCCCAGTCTGGCGCGTATGCTTAAAATTGCATCATCATAGCCCGGCCAGTCGGGGATATTATATGTGTTATCCAGCGCTTCCTTTAATGCATCCATCGCGCCGATGAGTTGAGCTGCTTTGGCGTATTTTTCTGTTGCATACATCAAACGAGCAGAAAGCTGGAAATATCTGATAAAGATTACTGTTTGTTGTAACCCGTGTGTAAGAGAAAGCCCCTCGCGCACATATTTGGAGGCGAGGCTGATATTTCCTTTTGATATTTCATGCCGGATCAGCGCTTCCAGACTCCACCCCAGTAGTTGGGCAAACTGATATTCACGCGAGAATTTTACCGCCCGTTGAATATTTTTTTCTGCTTCCTGCTCGGCCCCTTTTTTGAAAAAGATCTCAGCCATACTATAACTTGATGCGGCCAGAAAGAATGGTGCGTTGATCTTTTCTGCACATTCAAATGCTTGCTTTGCAAAAAAGAGTGCTTTTTCCTCTTCTTGCGAAACGAGCATATAGTGGTTGCTCATGTTGAAAGATACTTGTGTTTGCCCCCAGAGATCATTTTGCTGCTCAAATAATGCCAGACTTTGCTGAAAGGATTTTATCGCTTGGGCAGCTTTGCCTGTACTTTCGAGGTTTACGGCGATGTTATTTAGTGCAAATGCGACTTTCTTCTCTATACCCAGTTCTTTGTAGAGAGCGAGACTTTGTTGGTGTTTTTCCAGCGCCGCTTCGACGTTGGAGCGTACCCAGCTACAGGTGCCGACCAAACTATAGATATTGGCTTTGGCGGTTAGAAAATCTTTGTCGCTAAAGTCATTTTCTTCTATTTGTGCCAAAGCGCGGTTTGAATATTGGATCATCTCGTTAAAATAAGAGCGGATGATCCAGTATTGTTCGATATGGGCGAGGATATGGCAACCTTTTATCCATAGCTCGGAATTAACAGGAGCGGTAAAACCGATCTCTAACGCAAGGGTCAGGTTGGGATATTCCAAGTCAAATTGTATGAGCCAGTTGACTTGTTCGGCGCCCCGCAGACCTTCTTCTGCTTCTTGTGCCCAAGCTTTATAAAAGCCAAGGTAGGCTTTTTTGATCTCTGCTAATTCATCTTTTGCACGGATCTCGTCCCAGGCAAATTCACGGATGGATTCGAGCATTGAGAAGCGTGTATCGTCACTGTTTTCGAGAGATGATTTGAGCAGGTTTTTATCGGCTAATGAGATGAGAAATTCTATGGCCTGGGCTTCAGGGATGCTCATTAGTTTGGCGAGGGTTTGGGTTGTAAAGCTGGTGGGGAAAACTGATGCCCATCGTAGGGTGTGTTGTTCATTTTTTTCGAGTAATCCGTAGCTCCAGGCGATCATTTTGCGCAGTGATTGCTGGCGTTCTGGCAGGTCCCTTCTTCGGGTTGAGAAGAGGTCTAACATACGGGAAGCAGGCTCAAGGTCAGGTTTGAGGCGGTCGAGGAGTGTTTGCGGGGTGAATAAACGGGTGCGCAGAGCGGCCAGTTCAACGGCCAAGGGCAATCCATCCAATCTTTCACATAATTCTGCGACTGCTTTACTTTCTTCTTTTGAGAGAGAGAAGTTTGGGTTAACCGACCGAGCGCGCTGGGCGAATAATTTGATTGCGTGATCTGTAGTGAGCGGCGCAAGGGGATAAACCTGCTCGGCACGCAGCAATAAGGCTTCGCGGCTGGTAATGATGATCTTTAGTTGTGGCAGGGCTTGAAGGAGTTCGTTCACTTGTGATGCGCCATCCATAATATGTTCGAAATTGTCGAGGATGAGCAGTATCTTTTTCTTTAGCAGGGCTGTTTCTAAGCTTTCGAGAACGCTTGTTTTTGATTCTGACTGGATGTGGAGGGTATGGGCGATTTCGGTTGAGATATTTTCGCTATTTGTGAGGGGAACGAGATTGATGAAATAGATGCCATCGGGGAATTCTTTTTGTAGAGACCCGGCTACTTGCGTTGCTAGAGATGTTTTGCCAATGCCGCCCAGTCCGGTGATCGTGAGCAGGGAGGTTTCGTCTCTTACCAGCAAAGCGCGCAAAGCCCGCGCGTCTTTTTCACGCCCGATCAGATTAATTTGTTGTGCTGGGATATTGGTCTTTTTCATTTGGCTTTAGTTTATCAGTAACTAGAGTAATTAGACCTACTAAGTTTAACGCAAAAGAGTAGGGTTAACCCTACCCTTTTTAAATTTATTTCTGGGAGAATGTATATATGTGTTTTCAAATGAAAAGGAGATTTTTATGAAATTACGAACCACGATATTATTTGTATTGATAATCACGGTTATGCTCAGTGCAGGTTTTTTTGCCAGTGAAGTGCTTGCGCAAGGCTGTACAGATTCAGCCGGTCAACCTGTTGAATGTCCATCTTCTGATGATGATGGTGAAGACAAAAATGATGATGATGCTGACCCTGCAACAGTATTTCGTTTTCTGAGCATCAATGAAAATTATCTTGATCCTTCAAATTGGAATAATAACGGGAGCCTGCCTGGCCCCGGGCAGAATGCTCGGCTGGATGGGCAAAGAGCTATAATAGACCCGAATAGCCCAGAGGTGATTCCTTTGGGCAGTTTGATACTGCGCAATAACGCAAATCTCACCATTCGTGACGCCCGCCTGGAATTTGAAACGCTCGATTCGGTTAACTCAGGCATCGAAGTTTATAATTCATATATTAAAGCAAAAACCTTTATTGATCCTGGTGGTGGTGGCATACTATTTAATCCATCCTTTCTCGAAGCGGATCGTATCATCCTTTATAAAGCAGAAACACCTATACGATTTGGGTTGGGTGGCGAAACCCCTACAGACCCAAGTGCGCTAGGCCTTGGCCATTATGCTCGTATGCAGGGCCGCGCTGTAGATCTGGACGGTCAACTTGGCATTTTCACTGTTTACGGTTTCCACCCCGAACCCGGACAAGAGTTTGAGATCATTTCTGTAAGCGGTGCAAATCATGTTAATGGAACCTTTGCAAATGCACCAGAAGGTGCAATTATTGACGGTTTCTGTGATGTGCAGTTGCGTATCAGCTATATGGGCGGCGATGGCAATGACGTTGTCCTGACCGCGGAAGAGCGCACCACGCCTGACCCGAAATGTGCTGAGAATTTTGATAATCCATCTTCTGAGAAGAATGTGTTTTTGGATGGCGCTGAGATCGATATTTCCCCG
>JAAENC010000434.1 GCA_024224815.1 Chloroflexota bacterium | reverse complement strand
TCTGCGGGGTCAACGTCTTTGTTGATAGCGACTCGCGCCGTGTAATCCAGTAAATATTGCAAGGCATCGTCAATGTATAGTTTTGCAACTGCGTTTTTTCCGTACCCACTCACGCGAACATCTGATATAACACCATAAAACACGGGATAAGTGACATTGTTTTCAATATCCCTTACAGTTATTCTAGCATCGTGACCGTATGATACAAACGGATAGAGTGGGCTGTTTGTGTTCCAACCATCATATCGCCCATCTTGATTATTCAGCGTTATAATAGCGCGTCCTTTCTTTATAGGCTCAAAGCCTTGCCCGCGCTTCTTCACAAAGTTACGCCGCCCACGCCGAATACTTATTCCCTGCATATACTTAGCTTCGTTTGCGCCTGTAAAGTAACCTTTATCAGCCCAATCTACTTCTATGCCCCATGCAAGCGTTTCCTCTTCGGACGCGCCGAACTTAGTTCCATCGCCAAACTTGAAGGTTGCAAATCGGCTCATAATAACTGGTCACTCTGCATCTGTCTAACACCTTTC
>JAAENC010000433.1 GCA_024224815.1 Chloroflexota bacterium | reverse complement strand
TGACCTTCTTCTTCAAGTGCTTTGCCAGCCATAGCCGCAACACCTTCAAGTTTTTCCATTGGGTATTGTGCTGCCCTTGCAAGTTCCTGGCCTCCTGCTGTCTGTGGCTTATATACTAATGCTTTTTGAACCTTTTCCATTACATCTTCAGATGTTTCAAGGCCAAATGGTAAGGCAACTAAACCAGCCAGCCCTGAAACAGGTATACCATATGTTGACGTTACCATTTCTGCTGCTGTTTCAAGTACCGGGTAAACCTCCCCTATTCTTTGAAGGGTTCCAAGTGCTTGACGTGGTTCTTGTGGCGGCTGGATAGGTTGCCCCATATCGCCCATTGGTGCTTGTTCGGGTGTCATTGCAGCAACGCCGAATGGACGCTCTGAAACAGGTTGCTCTGCTGTTTTTGGAACATCTTGCAAAAATTGATTAATATCAATCTGGCCACGCCTTTGCAATTCCTCAAACGCCTGCTTTTTTCTACCGTTCAGGGTTCCGTTTTGGTATGCGTCAACAACAGGATCAAGTGTGAATCCTTCAGGAAGTTCAGCCCCATATATTTTACCTTGTGGCTCCTGTGGTTCATCAAGTATAGCCCCTTCTGGAAGTTCAGCGCCGTAAATAGCCATTATGTGTTATCCCTCCATGCGCCACCCTTGAAAATAAGCTTGCCGCCGTTTGCTGTTTGTCCTTCTTTATATTTTGGTGGCTTTTTATTTTCCTCATCCCGTTTCTTTTTTATCCATCCCGCAACAGTGTTTCCGGGTGTTCCTAAGTATATAGCTGCCGATTCAACATAATCGGCTAATTTTTCTTGAGATGCTTTTTTTTCTTCAAACCAAGCTGCAAGTTCTAATGGCTGCAATCCCTTTGGTACGGCTGTGTCTAAAGCAAATGCAAGTTCAGAAGCAGAAAGAGCGCCAAAGGTTGTGTTTCTTAGGACATCAAGCCCTAATTGCCCCTGTAGATTGTTTAGGCGTATTGTTGCCTTCTTAAAACTTGGTAAGTATTTATCTACTACGCCTGTATTAGCCCCTTCTTCTTTTAAAAGCCGTATACCCTCGTCGAGATTGGCAATGTTCTGGTTTATACCTTCGAGACGATCGAATGCTTTTGTTGATATCTTGGCGGCATCCTTTGCGCCAATAACCCCCGCCTCAACTTTTGCCTTAAGGTCAAGCTCTGATTCAAGCACGGCACGCTTCTTTTCTCCGGCGGCTTTCCTGGCATTGCTTACCTTTTGCGCCCTTGCTACTGCCACTGCGTCTGCTGCTGCCTGCCCCGCTACTCTTTCACCTTGTGGGTTGTAAACAACCGGACCTTTTGATGTTGATTGGATTATTGTTCCATCTTCTAATATTTCCTGAGAGCCTACTTTTAAATCAGAGCTAATATCGCCTTTTTTCTGCTCTCTATATTCTTTATACCCTTTAGGGTCAGCAACCATCCAAGACATTTCAGCCTTTTCACGCATTCTATCAATCTTGGCTTGTTTCTCTTCATGAGTTCTTGCGGCTGCTACGTCTCGCGCTGTTTCTATTATTGATTTTGCATCTCCCCCTTCTGACATTGTTTTCCGTGCGTATGACGTCAAGGTTTCTATAGGTTCGGCATCTTCCAACAATATTTCCTTTGATGCGTTTACT
>JAAENC010000432.1 GCA_024224815.1 Chloroflexota bacterium | reverse complement strand
TCTGCGGGTATTGAATAGCTTAATGATGGCATTTTCTCAGTATCAGTAAAACCCTTAACTATTGATAATGCTTGTTTGATTGTAGTAATGGGCTTTATGGTGTTTAAGTTGTTGATTAACTGCATAATTTTCTCCTTGTTGTTGTTGTTGTTGTGGCTGTATTATATATCGGTATAGCACCTATGTCAAATGATTAAGTGCTATATTGTTACATAACAAGTGTTATGTCATAGGGGATTATTTGTCCGCTTGTCTCAATAGATGATTAATAAAATAATGTTGTGTCTCTCTATCCCAGTCGCAAAACATTAAATCAAACGCATCTTGATTAAATGAGTCGTTATCATACTGGATAGTTAATACATCACCATCTAATACACCATCCTGTGAGGCTCCTTTGCCTCCTTTCTTTTCTTGTTTTGGTGCTATGGTAACAGTTTGGTTTTTACCTAATCCCTGTAGTGATAGACCAGTTTTAAGTTTGGTGAAAGCTCTATTAACTTGTGTTTTGATAGTGGCTGTATCCTGTCCTTGTGTCTTTAACCATTGAGCCATAGTTATAATAGATTGATGACCAGTCTTACCCGCTTGACATAATGCTGTGATTTGTGCTTGTGTACTATGTCCGAGCTTATTCTGCATTAAATATACAGCTACAATCTCCCTCTGCTGTAGCTTTAAACCCGACTGCTGAAGTTTAGTATATAGTTCAACATCTATTAAATCCACAGGCATATTCAGTTCAATTGCACTGGCAAGAGTATCATCATTGTTGTTGTTAGTTGTTTTAGTTGTTTTATTTTTAGTTGTCATATCAGTATATATCCTTATATTGTTTATCT
>JAAENC010000431.1 GCA_024224815.1 Chloroflexota bacterium | reverse complement strand
GCGCCGCCAGAACCCTCTATCACCAGCGACGCCCCGTCTGCCGATCACTGGATGCCGTCAAAGCGATTAAAGACGCGAAAAAACTCTGCCAACAATGTCCCGACCGAAACCATTGCACCGGTCAGGTGCGCTTGGATCTGGTGTTCGAAAATTGCCCTACAGGCTCCTGATCGCTTACACTTCCGCCAAAAACTTTCTGCTCTACACCGGCAAAATCGCGCAACAAAAACTTGAAATTCAAACAATTGACACGAAGATCATCGTTGTTAACAGAGGGTCATGGGGAGAATTGCGTTTTTGTCGTGCAGAGATATAACGGGTAGTAATACCGGTTTTTGTGTGGCGCCTGATATTCGTGTTCGTTGATCGCTAAATCATATCGGCGGACCTCATTTACTCTGGATTCGTAAAATCTGATCTTCTAAATCGGTCTCTCTCGAAGCCAAGACACCCTCAGCTAAATAGCAATCTCATGAAACGTGGAATGCCAGTCTCATAAAGCATGACACACGACAACTATGATCAAATTTGCTTAAAACATAATTATCTTTATTTAGACTATAATATATATCAGGGGTAATTTTATAATGGCCGGCATACATACTAAACAAACGTCTCGGCCAAAAATACTCATAGCCAATATTTTCACTGAAATCTATGC
>JAAENC010000430.1 GCA_024224815.1 Chloroflexota bacterium | reverse complement strand
GACAGAAAGAAATATCACTGATTCCGCTCATGTGCTCGTCGTTCTTCGAAAAATCATTCCGTGGGAAAAGATTGTCTCTCATTTGAGCCGATTTCACAGCGACCGCAAAGGACCTGTGGGAAAGTCCCTCCGGATCATGGCTGCCCTCCTGATAATTGCCCGGCTCCGCGGACTGAGTGATCGCGAAGTTGTGATACAGGTGAAAGAAAACCGGTATATTCAATATTTCTGCAATGTTGCGGACGAAGGATTGCAGACTTTCCTTCATCCTTCCTCTCTTTGCGTTTTCAGAAAACGTCTCGGCGAGGAAGGGGTCGCTGTCATTGAGTGCGAGGTTTTCAAAACGCTTCGCCGTGCCGGCGTCATATCGGGAGATGATGCTTTGATCGATTCGACCGTCTTGGAAAGCGACATCATTTATCCGAATGATGTCAGACTGATTTACAAAGCATTTGAAAAAATGAGAGCTTTTGCAAGACCGCACGGCATTCCCCTCTGGTATGATGATAAGATGTTGAGGAGGCTGTGGCGGGAATTCAGTCTGGATAAGAAAGGGAGCAGGGCGGAACATCTGGCCGTTTTCAACGAACAGTTTATCCCCGCCCTTAAAATATTTCAGGAAAAAGTCGGATTGCTGAAGGTTTCTAACAAACGGAAAAAGAAAGCCGCGAATTTGTCTGACCTTTTGAATGTTCTCGAAAAACAGACCGTTCAGAAGCTTGCCGGAGAACGGCATATAAAGGACCGCGTCGTCTCCCTCGACGATCCTGACGCCCGTCCTATCAAAAAAGGGAAGAGCTGTCCGGACTGTGAATTTGGGACAAAAGCACAGATGATGTTCAATCGGGACGGTTTTATGATCACCGTTGAAAACTTTATCGGAAACCCCTCCGACAAGATTCTGTACGGCGACACCCTCGACCTTTTTATCACTCGGATGAAAAAATATCCGGATACGGCAGTAACCGATCTCGGATGTCGCAGTCTGAAAAACCTTAAAAACACTCCTTCGGAGATCGATCATGTTTTCATGGGACGTAGCGATGACGTAGCCGAAGATAAGCGAGACTTCTGCCGTAGCGCCCGCTCCGCTACGGAAGGGTTTATCGCTGTAGCCAAAAATATTCGCGGTTTCGGCCGCAGTCTCTGGCACGGACTGAAGGGACATCGGATATGGTCTCTGCTCTGTCAGACGGCCTGCAATCTCAAAAAATTTCTTCAACTGCAGTTTGCAGACAAAATAGAAGAAGAAAGCCTGGTAAAGCTCGGCCTTGCCTGATTTTATCAGGCTTTCGTTTTTATCCCTTTCCGAAATTCGGTATTCCGAAGAGAGGAGAGGGCTGTCCGAAAAACCGGATTTCGGACAATTTTTTCTCTGAAATTCTATAAAAAGCATTCAAAACCCCTTAAAGCGGAAATTTTCAACCCTGACATCAGATGTGTATCAGAATATGGGGCAATCTGTTTAACGAGAAATTCAGCAGATACTATTTAGCTGAACGTCTATAGTCCTCAATCCAACGGGCAATAAGATAAGAAGCAATTGATTCATTGCGCTGTGGGTCAATCGGTTTTAATGAAGGCCACTTGATTGCCTGCACCTCACTTTTAGTAAACCATCTGACATCTTCCATTTCATCTTTATCAAAGTTAATTTCAGTTGTTACTGCTTTTGCTCTGAATCCCAGCATAAGCGAAGAAGGAAAAGGCCATGGCTGAGAAGCCATATATTCTATCTGATCAACAATAATGCCCGCTTCTTCGTACACTTCCCGGGCAACAGCTTCTTCATTGTTTTCACTATTTCCTGTTTGACAAGCGGTTTCACAACATAAGCGGCAATATAATGATGTGATAATCGATACAAACCGAATCCGTCAGAATCAGCATGCTTCATAGTTTTTGATCTTATCATGCAATTCGCGAATGCGCCCGCCAAAGGCCTTGCAAATATGTAAGGCGATTTGGGGATATTCTCTTACGATTTCGGCAAACTCATTTTTAGGCAACGCCAACAGCCACGATTTTTCAACGGTTCTGATAGTGGCAGCACGAGGGGCGTCTTCAAAAAGCGCCATTTCGCCGAAATAATCGCCGGCTTTGATACGGGCCAGCTCTATTTCATGGCCGCCCGGCAGTTGCGGGTTTTTGATCACCGCCACCTCACCTTTGACCACAAGGTACATAACATTGCCGTTTTGGCCTTCTTTGATAAAGTCTTGCCGCGGTTCGACGGTCACTTCATTCGTTACCGAAGCAATAGCCGCCAGTTCGCTAACGGCCAGGTCTTCAAATATCTGAATGTTTTTCAGATGCAAAATCTTATCTGAAACAGTTATTTGTGTGTCCATGGTTTCTTTTTGGGTCTCCTCTTGTCG
>JAAENC010000429.1 GCA_024224815.1 Chloroflexota bacterium | reverse complement strand
CTGGAGCCGGTTTGGACCGGGTTGGAGTCGAATGGACACGTTTTTTTGGGCGAGTTTCGGCGGATTTTTGTCATTTTTAGCCATTTTTGGCCATTTTTGGCCATTTTTGGCCCATTTTTGGCCTATTTTCAGCAAAGTCCCTGCTGGAGAACCCCAGATTTCCGCGGAGGAACGTCGGTTTGAGGTCCGGACGGTGCGGTAGTGGTCGCATGTTGCTTCTGAAGTCATTTGGAGTCGGTTTGGACCGGTTTGGAGTCGACCAGACACGGTTTTGGGGCGAGTCCTGGCGGATTTTTTTTTCATTTTTGGCCATTTTTGGCCATTTTTGGCCATTTCGCCTGAAATGCATAAGGCCGAAACCGGGTAAGGGAGCCCAGGCGGTGGTGGTAACGGTAATTTTTTTGGGGTCCGATATTGTCGCCGCTCGACCCACCAGGCCTGTTTAAACCGGTTTTTCACCATAGTTTCCCCAATTGTAGCCCACTTTGGCGCTTTTTTGGGGACCCAAAAACGCGATTTTTTTAGTGGCACGCTCAGGGCGCTGGAAGACTTCCGGCTCGGGGAGGGACCCAAGCCGGGCAGACAGCAAGTCGCTTATAGGTATACGCCAAAACCTGCCTAGTCAAATTGGCCAAAACTACAGGATGACCTCCTACCCCCCCTATGAGGTCCGACCTCCTACCCCCCCCCCCTAGGAGGTCCGCCTAAAAAAGTGAAATCCCACTATAG
>JAAENC010000428.1 GCA_024224815.1 Chloroflexota bacterium | reverse complement strand
AGGGGACCACACTATGCAGCAGTATTCTAGTTTGCTTTTGATATACTTGTTAAACATTCTCAACATTGGCTCTTTCTCCCTAGTAGTAAATGTTCTAAGAAGCATGCCCATTAGTATTTCACATGAGTTAATAGTTTTCCCCATATGTTCTTTAAACCATAAGTCATTAGTTGAGAACACACCCAAATCTTTTACAGTAGCTTTTATTATGATCGGATCTCCTGATGTTGCCTTATACGACTCAACTTCTGTGTTTTTAGTATTCCCATGTACAATTTGTTCGAACTTTTTTGCATTTGTTCTATTTTATATATCCATGTTTGTTGTATAGGGGACCACACTATGCAGCAGTATTCCAGTTTGCTTTTGATATACGTGTTAAACATTCTCAACATTGGCTCTTTCTCCCTAGTACTAAATGTTCTAAGAAGCATGCCCATTACTATTTTGCTAGAGTTTATAATTTTCTCCATATGTTCTTTAAACATTAGGTTGTTAGTTGAGAATACACCCAAAGCTTTTACTGTGTCTTTTATTATGATTGGATCTCCTCATGGTGAATTATGTGAATTAACTTCTGTGTTTTT
>JAAENC010000427.1 GCA_024224815.1 Chloroflexota bacterium | reverse complement strand
GATACTTTTACCCCGAACTACATATTGACATCGCTAACTCACTATAGTATAATAATGTCGGTAATTTTATTGGGGGATATTTAATTCTGATATATAAACGGAAAAACTCTTTTTGAACGCGAAAATGCAGGTTTAAAAAGACGAATCAATAAAAAGAACAAAAAAGCGTAGAACCATCGGGCGATAATTTTTTAGTGAGGCAAAAATGAATAGATTTAAAAATTTAATATTAATAATTTTGTTGGCATTGGTTTTGGCCGTTAATATTTACGGGGAGACTGATAAGCCGGTGATAACGGTAACTGAGCCCACAGACGGGACCTGTATTACGGGAACCGGTATTACGGTAAGCGGCGAGGTCACCGATGAGTCGGCAGTGACGCTTAAAATAAACGGTAATAGTGTTGCTTTGACAGAGGATGCGTTTAATACCACCGTAATATTAACGGAGGGGGTGAATCAAATCACTCTACAAGCCGAAGATGCGGGCGGAAATACCGCCACCCGGTATGTGGAGGTAATAGCCGATAATACCGCACCGGCCATAACCGTTGAATACCCCCTTAATAACGTTATAACCAACAAAGAAAAGCTTACTCTAACCGGGAAAATCAACGACGCCAACCCCTTGAGTATCGCAATCGGGAGTACACAAGGCGAAGTCATCGGCACACATTTTAATTTCGGCGAATTCATCCTGCAAGAGGGTGAGAACACCCTT
>JAAENC010000426.1 GCA_024224815.1 Chloroflexota bacterium | reverse complement strand
TCTACCTCTATGCCCCATGCAAGCGTTTCCTCTTCGGACGCGCCGAACTTAGTTCCATCGCCAAACTTGAAGGTTGCAAATCGGCTCATAATAACTGGTCACTCTGCATCTGTCTAACACCTTTCTCTACAATAGGCATCATCACGTTTTCTATTTCTTCTTGCGTTCCAAGCATAACTTGTGGAGATACTACCAAAGTAAAGCTACCACCAGCACCGCCAATTTTGTTATTTGGGATAATAGAGCCGCTTTGACTTGGCGCAAATATCTCAGGCCCACGCTCGCCGACCAAATAAGGCTTGCCCGCTGATACTGGTCCACCCGCTGCGCGTTCTCCTGCAACGTGCAGGTTTATATTAGACGGCAAAGAACCTGCGGTATTCATAAAATATGTAAATGTTTTCTGTGTTGGTAGACCGTTTATAACGTCTGCGATTTCTTGGCTTTGTGATATTACTTTCTTTGCTTGCTCTACATATTCAGCGGTATAAAGACCCATAGCAAGCCCACGATCTAACAAGGCTTGTTCTTCAACTACAGTTAAACCGTCAACAGATAAGATTTCCTCAGCGCGTTTAAGTATTCGCCTATTTGCACTATCTTCAAATTTGTTGGCGTTTTCTTCTAAAGCGGTATTCATTTCTTCGAGAGTTATCTTTTCATCAACAAACTGTTGGTGTATCTTTTCTTCTGTCTCGCTAAATCGCTCCATCTCC
>JAAENC010000425.1 GCA_024224815.1 Chloroflexota bacterium | reverse complement strand
TTTAAAACAAACAGCATTTTGATATCAAATAAACCGGTTAAAAATCATGGCTCAACAGACATTCTAGTGGGTCTATACAAGATGTAGTGTTTCCGGTATATAGCACAGATGGATGATAAAATACTTTTTACCAGAATATTAGGCATACACCCGCCATGGTTTATTAAAGAGCTGGTGGTTGCAGAGAAAGAGAAACGAATAGACATATACCTTGATCACGAGGCTGGGATCCGAGTGCGATGTCCCGAGTGCAATCGATTTTATGGGGTGTATGATCATTCGCTTGAACGGGTATACCGCCATCTTGATACGTGCGAGATGCAGACCCATATTCACGTCAGACTGCCGCGTGCAAACTGCCCTGACCACGGCGTAAAGCAGGTTGATTCGGAGTTTGGTGAAAACGGCTCGAATATGACATTTGCCTATGAGAGCTTTGTGATCAGTGTGGCGAAGGAATGTAATATCAAAGCCACCGGCCGGCTTTGTGGATTGAGCTGGGATCAGAGCTGGAACGCCTTGGAACGCGCAGTGGTTAGGGGTCAGAGCCGGAAAGAACATCGGGTACCCAAATGCATTGGAGTGGATGAGAAATCGATTGCCAAAGGCCACAAATATGAGTCGTTGGTTTACGACATTGATAAAGGCACTGTTGAGTATGTTTACGATGATCGTAGGCAGGAAAGCCTTGAAAGCTATTACAAACAATTTAGCCGCAAGGAGCTTTCTCAGATTAAGGCCGTTGCCATGGATATGTGGGATCCCTATATTGCCGCGACAAAGGCATATGTGCCGGATGCAGACAAAAAGATCGTCTTTGACCGCTTTCACGTGATGCGGCATGTGCTGAAGGCGGTTGATAAGGTTAGAATAAGCGAACACCGGCAGCTCAGAGAGATTGGAGAACAGATTCTTACGGGGACAAAGTATTTGTGGTTGTGGAGCCAAGAAAACATACCTGTATGGCGTAATGAAGAGTTCGAGGCACTTAGGGCCAAAGACCTGCGTGTGTGCCGCGCTTGGGCGATAAAGGAAAATCTTCGTCATCTTTGGAGCTACCGTTATGGAGCCTGGATGCGAAAGTACTTCAAACGTTGGTATTTTTGGGCGACGCATTCGCGGCTTAAACCGATTATAAAAGCGGCCAAGACACTTAAATCCCATTTGGATAATATTGTTACATACGCACGGCATCGTATCACCAACGCTCTGGCAGAAGGAGTCAATACAAAGATCGAAAAGATCAAACGAATGGCCTATGGATTTCGCAGTCGCTCCCACTACCGCACAGCCATCTATTTTCATTGCGGTGGCTTGGATCTTTTTCCACGGTCTCCTGCTCGACCAAGCCTAAGTTTCAAAACACTGTGTACACAACATGTTGGGGGTACCCACTAGAATGTCGGAACAGCCTTTTTTGGCTCAACAGACATTCTAGTGGGTCTATACAAGATGTAGTGTTTCCGGTATATAGCACAGATGGATGATAAAATACTTTTTACAGTAAATATAATAGGCTGTTCCGACATTCTAGTGGGTACCCCCTACATGTTGTGTACACAGTGTTTTGAAACTTAGGCTTGGTCGAGCAGGAGACCGTGGAAAAAGATCCAAGCCACCGCAATGAAAATAGATGGCTGTGCGGTAGTGGGAGCGACTGCGAA
>JAAENC010000424.1 GCA_024224815.1 Chloroflexota bacterium | reverse complement strand
ATTTTTTCTAGGACGCTTCCGGAGCGGGACCCACCCTCATGCGTAAGTACAATATAGACCCCTCAACCCCCGCATAGGGTTCTCGGAGCAGGATGAGGACCCTATGAAAAAATATTTCGGTGCCGTTGGATTTTGTTTCAAAAAATAGGGGGGTATACCCCTGTTTTTGGCTATTTTCCCTGTTTAGAGTGGAAATATAGGGTCCCACAAGGATTTCCTCGGGAGTGACCACGGGATTGACTAGACCCTAATAACATATTTCTGAGGCCCCTGGGTGGGTATGGGTGGGTGACTACTGCGTAGTCAACTCCGTGATCACTCCCGAGGAAATCCATGTGGGACCCTATATTTCCACTATATATTGGGAAAATAGCCAAAAATAGGGGTACCCCCTATTTTTGGAGACAAAATCCAACGGCACCGAAATATTTTTTCATAGGGGCCTCATCCTGAGCGGGGAACCCTATGCGGGCTTAGAGGGGTCTATACTATGTTTACGCATGAGGGTGGGTTCCGCTCCGAAAGCGTCCCAGAAAAAATATTTTGGTGCCGTTGAATTTCATGGGGGGTCTAACTTAACATCGATCAGTACCCCTATTTTTGGCCATTTTGCACTATTTTACCAAAATATAGGGTCCCACATGGGAATCCTCGGGAGTGATCACGCGATTGCGTACGCAGTAGTCACCCACCCATACCCACCCAGGCGTCATAGAAATATGTTAGTAGGGTCTAATAACACTCCATACATCAGTAAGGGCCCAGTACAAAAGTCGTTTTTTTAAGTCGCCTACAAGTCTCGGGACCTGCGTTTTTGAACTTCAGT
>JAAENC010000423.1 GCA_024224815.1 Chloroflexota bacterium | reverse complement strand
CCGATGGGTAATTGAGGAGTTTTTCAGGAATGCAAAGCAGCTAACGGATATGGAGGGAGTCACTATCAGGAGCGAACAAGGCGTAGCAACAGCGTTATGCCTGGTGTCCTGGATTGACTTCCTCCTCCATTTTGAGAACTATAAGCAAAGCACTGCTGAAAAACTGCCAAAGGAGTCATTAACGATTCCTTCAATTGTCCGTCGGGCCCAATACGAGAATTTAGAGGCAATCGTAGAGAGAGTAAAACGAGAAGATGGTTTTTTACAAAAGTGGTTAGCCGTGGAAGAGAAAAACATATTCAAACAACGAAAGCAAAATAAGCAATTGGTGCTATTAGATGGGCCCCAAGAGCATCTATCAAAGCAGGCGGCTTAAGCAAAGGTGATGCCAACTAATTGATTTTCAGGGAACTATTTTTCGAAAATTAGAGTATATGCTGAATACCCAACCAAAGAATATTTACTCATTCTACCGGATTGTGTGGGCAATTAACATCCTGGAATAATTTAATATTAAGATTTATGGAGACAGAATATTTTG
>JAAENC010000422.1 GCA_024224815.1 Chloroflexota bacterium | reverse complement strand
GGCTGAGGCATTAGAAAAGGCTGAGGCAAAACTTCGTCAGATTTACGGCGATGATGCCGTGCAACTTGTGAACGAAAATTCTTTCGGTATGCCAGCGTTGGCAAGTGAAGTGAACAAAGAAGAACTAGCCCCAAAAGAATAGAGCCACTAAAAGATAGCTCGCTTGCCACTAATAACAAACATGACGAGTTGGTGGCAAGTTGGCTTAGTGGCAACGCAGATACAAGCGAAGACACTAAGGATTTTGGTGGCAATCCTACAGCATGGCGCGTAGAGCCAAAAGACAAGAAGTGCTTATACTGGCAACTTAGAAGGAGCATAACCAAAGATGGAAAAAGAAAAAGAGAAAGTCAATACATCGGGTCAATCGAGCAAGTCAAAGAAACCTACAAAACCGAGTGGTCTAATTACAAACCCCGAAAAAAGACCCGTGTTAGTGGCAAAAGTTAGGGACGACTTGAATGTGTGTCGCAAGGCTGGTTTTTTAGTGGCAATGGAAAATGAGCCACTAAAAGCTAGTGTCGGCTTAGATGTAAACGTGGTAAAAATAACCTATGCCGCCCCGCTTGGTGATACGTTAAAAATCAATAAAGAAGGTCAATTTGTATACAACGGAAAGGTGATTACATGAAAAAAATATTACTGGCAATCTCTTTGGTGGCTTTAGTGGCAATCTCTTGCGGTGTATCATCTACCGTAACCAGTATGCAGCCACTAAAGCGTAGCACCGTCACCGCGCCACTTTCCCCCACCGCGCAGATCACGCCATCGCCCCCGCCTACGCAAGCCAACATATACACGGTAACTGGTAACTGGAATCTGCGAGAGGGACGTAGCGAAAATGGTCCATTTTTGGGCGTTGTATTTAGTGGAAGAGCTATCGAAGTCGCCCCCCATGACCGGGGCTGGACATGGGCGCTAGTGCACACCGGTGGCGACACTGTTTCGCCGCGGATGAAAAAAAAAGAGAGCTACCAATGAGTGAGTACATAGTATTAGCATTAGTTTCTGCTTTACT
>JAAENC010000421.1 GCA_024224815.1 Chloroflexota bacterium | reverse complement strand
CAACCCAATATTGAAAAGATGAACGTCCAACATCGAACATCGAATGAAAAAAGTGCCGGTGAACGGTGATAAAATGATCCATCGCATAACTCGGAGGTTCTCGTTCCCAGGCTCCGCCCTGCACTTATCCCATAAATCGGTGCACAGCAAATCTCATTAGGTTATGGGCAAGGATCGAGTCATGTATGGAGGTCAATGGTGAAAAGCCCCCCACCCTGTCCCTCCCCCGTGGGGGGAGGGGACTTATAAACGGGATCTTAGCTAAATAAAATGGCTGGGCATAGCTTAGAAAGTCCCCTCCCCCCCTTGGGGGAGGGACAGGGTGGGGGGATGTTGCGTAAATTATCCGTGTTTAGCTTGCCGCGCATTTAATTGTGGGATAAGTGCAGGGCTCCGCCTGGGAATGCGTATCCGGAGGCTCTGCCTCCACGTGGATCGAGGCGGAGCCTCTTGGCATGCATTCCCAGGCGGAGCCTGGGAACGAGAAGTCCGAGATAATT
>JAAENC010000420.1 GCA_024224815.1 Chloroflexota bacterium | reverse complement strand
TCTTCATTCCATTTATATTCTTTCATAATTTCTATTTTATTCACTTACATATCCATTACCTTGTATCCATTTTAGTATGTAATCAAGTTGGTATTCTGTTAATTCGTCGTTTTCTATTAACTCTACAAGAGTTTCTTTTATTTCCCTATTTGTCATAATTTCTATTTATTTAATAGTGTTAAAGTTTCTAAATAAGATTCTTTCATTAAGTCATATTCTTCTTGAGTTATATTTCCTTGAAATAAATCTTCATTTAACCATTCTATATAGTTTTCTACATTTTCTATTGCTAATTCTATTGAAGTATAACTTGTTTTATGTGTATTACATGATACCACAGTGAATATACTTATTGTTATTATTATTTTCTTCATAATTTCTATTTTTTATTGTAAAAAGAATTATATTCTTTTCTTATCATTTTGAGTTGTTTGATAGTTATTGGTATCATATCAAAGTGTTTCTTTGAAAACTCTTGTAGTATTTTTATTTCATTTCTCATTTTGTTTGTTTTATATAATTTCTAATATTGATTTTGGTAAGTCAAATTTGTTAAAATAAGTTAAACCTGAGTGATTAAAGTTATCTACTTTGTCGATTATTTTAGTTAAGAGTCTATTTGTATATAAGTCTGTTAAGTAAAAACCAATATAAGTTTGATTATTTTGTTTAAGTTTTTTTGTTTTTATGTGAGTTGATTTATACATTTTTGTTTGTTTATTATATTATCTACTGAGTATCGTATTTAGTTTGTAATTAATTGATTTCTAATTTCTTAAAAGAAACATGGTAAACCTACGTTTAAATAGTCAAGTGTGATAATTATTGTTAGTAAAATACTTATAATTATATATATTTTAATTTCTGATTTCTTGTCTAGTTT
Source organism: Chloroflexota bacterium (assembly GCA_024224815.1). Taxonomy (GTDB): domain Bacteria; phylum Chloroflexota; class Anaerolineae; order Anaerolineales; family Villigracilaceae; genus Desulfolinea. Next base: position 79 of record JAAENC010000420.1, on the reverse strand, counting down.
GTTATAATTTTTATTAGTCATAAAAGTGTATTTTTGTTTGTTAGTTAAAAAAGTTGTTCAAGTCTAATACTTCTTCTCT
>JAAENC010000419.1 GCA_024224815.1 Chloroflexota bacterium | reverse complement strand
TTGGGCGAACTGGCGGGCATTCATCAGCTGTTTGGCGATTTATGGTTCTGGTTTGGACACCAGGGCTGGGAGTTTTTAGAGCTCGGGCGGTTTTGGCAAATCATTTTGGTGATAGGGTTTAGCTTCTGGTTGGGACTACTCTACCGGACGACCGCACCCGCTTTGAAAGACCCGGAGCGTAGAGAAATCACGCTACTTTTTTTGGGGGGCGCTGCCGCCATTCCGTTTTTTTATCTCCCGGCCTTTTTCTTCGGCAGCACCTCCAATTTTACGGTGGTGGACACGTGGCGTTTCTGGATAATCCACCTTTGGGTGGAAGGCTTCTTCGAGCTGTTTGTAACCGTTCTTGTGGCTGTCACCTTCTATCAACTGGGGGTTGTCAGGCGCATCAACGTGGTGCGTGTGATTTACATGGATGCCATCCTCTTTTTGGCGGGCGGCATCATCGGTACGGCCCACCACTGGTATTGGACAGGACAGGCCAACTTTACCATGGCGTTAGCGGCCATGTTCTCGGCGCTTGAAGTTGTGCCGCTCACCCTGCTGACGTTGGACGCCTGGGACTTTATCAAGTTGACCGGCACAGGGGACACCGCCAATGCACCGAAAAAAAGCATTCCACACAAATGGGCCTTTTATTTCTTAATGGCCGTAGGATTCTGGAATTTTGTGGGTGCCGGCATATTCGGATTCCTGATCAATATGCCAGTTGTCAGCTACTTTGAAGCGGGCACTATATTAACCCTGAACCATGGCCACGCCGCCTTATTGGGAGCGTTTGGCATGCTGGCCATGGCACTTCTGGTTTTAGGCCTGCGCCACGTGCTGACGGATGAACAGTGGGTGTTACCGGAAAAATTTGTCAAAATGTCTTTTTGGGGTCTGAACATTGGGCTGGCCCTGATGGTGATCACCAATTTGTTTCCAGAGGGTATTTTGCAGGTTTGGGATGTGCTTGAAAATGGTTACTGGCATGCACGCAGTCTTGAGTTCATCGGCACGGACCGTATTCGAATGCTCGAATGGGTCAGCATGCCATCGCACCTAATCCTGATCATAATAGGTGTCGTTCCGATGGTGATTGCCTCGGGATTGACCTACTTAAGAATAAGAAAAGCCTGATAGTTTGTGTAAGATATAAGCAAGAGCTATTCTTTGGATGAATTTTTTGTATGCTGGGATTCAAGTATAATCCGATGCTTAAATCCCGGGTCGTGTCTGTATATCGTTGTTCCCTCATCTGATATAAATTAAGGATTTACAGTCCTTACAATCTATCATGTGCAAACTAATTAATTGCGCTGATAACCTTCCGCCTTTTAGAGTATATCAGTTTATAGCTGAAAAATGCATTATAGATGGGTGTTAGCATCATTATTATTTTTACTTACGTTCCGCACCCATTAAAAACGCAATTAAATAGTTGACATTTGATTAGCCATGTGCTACTCTTCTACCTATATTTAATTCGACTCATTACCACAGATTATTTAGGAGAGATACACATGGCTGATACAAATTTTTTGCAACAAGCTCGCTGTCTTCATCTTACTCCTGAAAAAGTCCATGTCGAACGCTTTCAGGAAGAAAGCGGCTTTTTCGACCCTAAAGATATCGTACAGGTCAAATACGAGTTGCTTCGCTCATGCGAGGTGGAAGGTAGCGATGTAGCTTCCGCCTGCATGCGCTTTGGCTTTTCTAGAACGACATATTATAAGGTTTATGAGGCCTTTATCCAAGGTGGCATCCCATCTCTTATGGGACGTCCAAGAGGCCGCCCTCAGCCTATCAAGCTTAATGAGATTGTGCTCGGTTATTTGATCGCCGAAAAAGCTATGAATCCGAAGCTTTCAGCCTCAAAAATGGTCACTGACCTAATGAATCGATATAACGTACAAATTTCCGTGAGAATGATCCAACACGTTTGGCAACATTATGGTGTATCAAAAAAAAGTTAAATGTACACGAAGTTAAAGAATTCGAAGAGTATCAACGTGTCAATAAAGGGGCTTTGGAGACGAAGCCACGAATATCTTTCTTTGAACCCGTTAGCCCTACTCAACAATTGTACGAATCTTTGCGTTATATCTCTACAGGCCAAAACGATTTCTTTCAAGACGGCCGAGAGCTCATCCATCTCAATGGTGGCAGCGAGGCTCTCATGAGGCATTTCCGAAATCAGGGGATGAGTGGACTTCTTGGTTTTAACCACTCGTTCATAGAACGATGCACAACCTGTTCAACCCTCACTATCACCTCTGGAGTAAACCGTGGAACTATTGGTTCACACACTTGCTATGGTGAATCAAATGTGCCTATATTTCGGTGTCCACTCTGCAGGAGACGCTACTCTGCTCGGCACGCTACGGCGCTATGGGACGTCAGGATCAACGAGAAAGATTACTGTCGAATCGCTAAGGCTTTAGCCGAAGGAGTCGGTATTCGGACAACAGCCCGTATCTTCGATGTGGATAAAGATACGGTTTCCCGTTGTGCATTGCGAGCCGGAATTCAATGTCAATTTGTAGATTCGATCTTGATGCATCATCTACACCTCGAAGAATGCCAAATGGATGAGATGTGGTCCTTTGTGTATAAAAAGCAGCACCATTTAGAGCCCTTTGAACAACTTCAAAACGATATCGGCGACATATGGCTCCATGTCGCATTTGAACCGCGCATGAAGATCTTAGTTGCTATAGTTCCAGGCAAGCGCACGTTGGAGAATCTGCGCACGTTGACTCAAGCGGTCCATTGCAAGAGCGACGGACATGTGCCATTATTTACCACCGATGAATATTCTTCATATTTAGACGCCCTCCTTTGGCAGTACGGCCAACTAGCACGGGTCGATCGTGAAGGCTTGGTCGGCCGACCCAGTGAATATTCTTATCTCATTCCTAAACACGCACTCAAGTACGCCAAGGTGAAGAAAACACGTAGGAACGGCAGAATTGAGGCGATAGAGACTGAGATTAGCATCGGCACAAAAGGAAAAGTCAAACAGATAATCGACCAATCTCCATGCAGCAAGACCATCAATATCAGCTTTGTGGAACGTAG
>JAAENC010000418.1 GCA_024224815.1 Chloroflexota bacterium | reverse complement strand
TTGGTGTAAGATAAAATTATGAAAAAGTTAACCGAAGTACCGCAAGGGAAAAATATAAAGGTGCGCTTAGTTTGCAGTTACGAAGATGCTTGATATATTTATCGCACAAGTGGTCGCCCGCGATACTTAGCATACTTTATCTGGACAGACGACAACAGCGGCGCACTTGTCGATTTAGAAGATGAAAAGGAGATCGAATGAATAACCCCTCTCCAGAGCTACTATTCGCACGCCGCAACTTTGAAAAGACAGAAGTCAAAGTGCCTAAAAATCTAAGGTTCATCCGCGTACATCACCACTTACGTCAGTTGCTAAACAAGCATAACGAGCGGCATATCAAGATCGCGACGGTGAAAGACACGCGAGACATTTATATTTGGAGATAAGTAAGAATGAAGAAAACTATACTGCATTTGTGCGCTGATATTGGTAGTGACAGTAGGTATTACCAACTGGACGATAATTACAAGGTCGTTATGGTTGGAGAAGAAATAGGCGTAGAAAATTTCTCGCCACCAAATAACGTGCATGGGGTTATTGCTAACCCTGTTTGTACTGAGTTTTCAAGATTCCATAATTTTGACAATGGGAAAGTCCCTGATTCTAGTGAAGGAATGTTTCTGGTTAATCATTGCCTTAGAATTATTAAACAAGCAAAGCCGTCTTGGTGGGTATTAGAAAATCCAGCAACAGGCACACTTAAAAACTATCTAGGCAAGCCGTATGCGACTTATCAGCCATACCAATACGGCAATGGATGGACAAAACGCACCGCCTTGTGGGGCAGTTTTACAATGCCAGAGCCAACGCATACATGGGACACTTGCCCTAAAAATGAAAATCTATATATCAGACCAAAACGAAGCAAACCATCTTTAGCTTTTTTACACAAGAGCGCAATTCAATTTATGCCAGAGTATGAATGGGCAAGAGATCGAATAAAAACAGATGCTGACCTGCGAAGTCTTTGCGCTGACGGATTTGCAAGAGCTTTTTATAATAGAAATCGTTAAAAAGAAACGACAAAAAAAACTGACATATCGCGCTTGATATATCATTAAGTGCGACATACAATGACACTCATTCTATAAGTGAAATGAGTACGAACGCAAAGGAGAAAATATGAACCATAAAACGATCAGCGGAAACCTCCCCTTGTGGGCAGCGGTCATCTTGTTTATTGTGATGTTACCGAGAGAAGTATACTTGTGGGTTTGTCGGAAGTTCGGGGGCTGACACTGTGATTCTTTTTATCAAAGGATAAGGAAATGAGCGAAAATAGAATTGAGATTGTAAGTGTATACAGAGTAAAGGGTGACCAGAAAAAATATAGAACATACAAGGCGGCTGTCAACCGCCTTGCGTGGAAAATTGTATTTGAAAAATATGGGGATGATCTCACGGAATACTCCCCTTTTGAGTTCAGAAATGACATGAAAAACCCTCATCCATTTGGGGAAAAGTGTGATTGCCACAAGCCAAGAAACAGGCGTTCAGACGAGCCTCCTTATCATAAATGCCCAATTCATGACAGGAGACATGGATACATAAGGAAAATCCACGACAAACTTGTTAGTTACATTTTATTAAAATACCCTTCAAGCAGGATAGCGGGAGAAAACGCATGAAAAATAAAACCCTCTACACCGAGTTCGGCGAAGCAGTAACAATCACCGAGCTAACCCCCGAAGAGTACGCGGTCATCCGCGCCGAGCGGAACGCGCAGATCGCTGAGTACGGCGCGGTGGCAGAAAGCTGTCACTGGGAATTTGTTGACGTAAACCAAACTCTTTACCAATACAAAACAAATGACGGTGATGTTTTTATTTCTGTATCCCCTAATGAATTCGATTTTTCTTTTTGCCCATTTTGCGGTAAAGTAATAACAGGTGATTTACAACCCCCGCAGAGCGGGAAAGGATAGGAATGATAAAACTACTAACTG
>JAAENC010000417.1 GCA_024224815.1 Chloroflexota bacterium | reverse complement strand
TTCTATTTGCCCCTTTTTTTGGAATTTCATCTCGTACAAAAAATCTGTATTAGTTTTTGGTCTAAAAAAAGCAAAAAAAAAGAAAAAAGTTGATTTGAAAAATTTCTACCCCCCGCAACTTTGCGTTGAAAATAAGAAAATCGCCTATTTTTGTTGTGTTTATCCGAAAAATAAACTATAGAAGGATGAATGTTTTTTAAAAGTCTATTTTTATTAAACAGGCAAATGGAGGCTAAATATATCTTTCATTTGATACCAAGAAAAGCTAAATCGGTCAAATACTTTTCATTTTAGGGCCATTAACGTGCAGAAAACCGAAGAATTATTTGTTTTTAAGCCTACATAAATGAAATTTTCAAAATTGTCTCACATACTTCAGCTTGGTCTCATTTTAAAGGTATTTTAGTACTGATCAAACTTTTAAAAACATGTAAGGCTCTAAAATCAATATTTATCTTTTTATGAGCACCTTAAAACACCAATTAATGCTTTGTACACAAAATTAGCCAATAAGTGGTTTTTCAGCTTTTTAGCAATAATTCAACACCGAATGAGGTAATTAAAACCATTTTGGCATATCAAGCAATATAATACTTTAATTTTGACACAAAGAAAAGCACTGTCGGTTGAAACTTTT
>JAAENC010000416.1 GCA_024224815.1 Chloroflexota bacterium | reverse complement strand
CACATTGGCCCTTTTTGGGCTGCGGAACACCTTACTCACTGAACGTTTATATCGCTTGGCAGATTAATCTTCGTGTTCGCACGTAGACTGCAGCGCGCTCGGTTGAGAGTGCTTTACAGCATAACTGTAATTTACTTTACATGTTACTGCACACATATTTTTTTCTCTGTACATACACTCATACACACTCGCTGTGTCTGTGTGCTGTGCAGCAGAAATCTTTCAAAATTTTCTCCTGTGAACAGTGTTTACGCTTTTTACCCACAAGGACAGAACTTACACATACCCTGCTATCTCCCTCTCGGTCTTATCGCTGCGAGGGAATAACTGTGTATGCAGAGAGATATCTTCTTAATTGCTAATATCTCTCGACTGCGTGTAATCATAACACATGCACATTTTTTTTACCGTGTGCCGAGTATGACTCAATTTTTTACACACGTTAATGTGCTCAATGACACACTCAACGAAGTTACCCAACTTTTCTCGAGTGTACTTTTTTGAGCTACATTCGTCGTGTGCATTTTTTTCAGTCGGCGACTCGTGTACATTCACAGCGGTAAATATAAATTGTGCTGTTACTAATGACTGCATCACCCATTTTTCATTAAGGCACATCAGCTCGAGTGAGGATACGCGCTAAACTTAAACATATCAGTCGGCGCAGCGCAATAATAGAAACTAACCAGGATTCCCTTAGTAATGGCGAATGAAGTGGGAAGCAATGCATACGTCGACCCTTTTTTGGATCGTTCGTAGCTCAGCCCGTCGATAAAATCCATTCGCAGTTGTCGTACTTCGGTACTTCATCTCGAAGGAATTGTAGCAATCGAAAGCATTCAAGTTGTATTGCCGACACATTTTTTCACGCATCCACACACATACACACACAGCGTGTACAAAATTTTTATGCAGACCACCCGCGTCTACACACATTGTTCATTTTTCATTTTGTTTCAAACACACAGCGTTTAGCGTTGGAAAGCAATCTTTGTAGTTTTACTACAGCCATAGAGTGTGACAGCCACGTTTTATGAAATGAATTTTGTTACACAATGCTCGCACGCACCTTTTCTCACACATACATACCCTTTACTGCATAGCGGCAATTTACGTAATTCGTGAATGTTGAACCTGAGTCGAGTTGTTTGGGACTACAGCTCAAATAGTTTGGTGGTGGTAATGACACATCAAAGGCTAAATATTGGTGTTTATTTTACATGCAACGGAAACCGATAGCAAACAAGTACCGTAAGGGAACGATGAAAAGCACCCTTCAT
>JAAENC010000415.1 GCA_024224815.1 Chloroflexota bacterium | reverse complement strand
AACAAAATCCTCGCATTCAAACAAATCATTCCAACACAATTTCCAACAAAATAAAAAACTAGAAATATAGATAGAGCAGGTGGTAAAACAGTATTTAGGTCTGCGGTTGATGCTGCAGTTGAATTAGGTGATGCTGCTTTATCTCAACCACCTGTTGCTTTTGCATTTGGATCAATTGATGCTGCTTCATTGGATCAAAAAATTGAAATGTTTTTTTTTTTTTTGTTAAATTATTTTTGTGTGTATGTGGTTCAATTTTTTTTGTTAATTTCATTTTTCCTTTGTCATTTTAATTTTTTGTGTGTTTATTTTTAATTAGTGTTCTTTTATTTTTATCATTAAATATCCTTGCACAAACAATAGAAACTAAAAACATATTGCAGTAATGGATGACTAGTTAACAAAAACCAGAGCTTTGGGATTAGGGCTCTCACATTATAAACTTCAAAATAGCCAGATTTCAACAAAAAAATAATGTTTCACATTCAAATTCTAGTTTATAATGTGAGATCAATAATCCCAAAGTTCCAGTTTTTGTTAACTAGTCATCAGTAATGAGAAAATGTTTTCTCAGACTCTGAGATCGCTTACAAAATCGACACCCAATAATCCGTTTTGTGGTGATAATATGCGAAGATATAACACATTCCCATTCAAAAAACGGATTATTGGTGTCGATTTTGTAAGCGATCTCAGAGTCTGAGAAAAACATTTTCTCAATGTCATTTTTTTTTCATGTTTTTGTTTTTCGGTGTTTTTTCTCCTAAAAGAAATAAAAAAATAAAATAACACATCAACATCTCACCACACACCTTCACCTCAAACCCACCACCCACATCAATCACACCAAAAAAAATACCCTGGAGTTTGGTGACCCCAGTCACTTTGAGTTTATTGGATTGAGTCTCAAACCAATCAAAATTT
>JAAENC010000414.1 GCA_024224815.1 Chloroflexota bacterium | reverse complement strand
TTTTGTTGCAAATCAAGAGTGTCTCATTTTCTGAATAAAATATACTAATTGCAAGTGATGTTATTCAACTGCAATTAAAACCACTTATTTTTATTACAAATCAAGAGTGTCTCGTTTTCCGAATAAAATATACTAATTTCAAGTGGTTTTATTAGGTGGTCTTGCGATTTACTGCAATTAAAACCACTTATTTTTATTACAAATAAAGAGTGTCTCATTTTCCGAATAAAATGTACTAATTTCAAGTGGTTTGATTCGGTGGTCTTGCGATTTACTGCAATTAAAACCACTTATTTTTGTTGCAAATCAAGAGTGTCTCGTTTTCTGAATAAAATATACTAATTTCAAGTGGTTGTATTCGGTGGTCGTGCGGTTTACTGCAATCAAACCCCCTTATTTTCGTTGCAAATTAAGAGTGTCTCATTTTCCGAATAAAATATACTAATTTCAAGTGGTTTTATTCGGTGGTCTTGCGATTTACTGCAATTAAAACCACTTATTTTTATTACAAATAAAGAGTGTCTCATTTTCCGAATAAAATGTAC
>JAAENC010000413.1 GCA_024224815.1 Chloroflexota bacterium | reverse complement strand
TAGTTAGTTTGTAACTGAGTGAGGAGTCGAACCTCACTACCAACCATTTCAGTTATGTGTTGAGTAATATGTTCGTTATATTTATACTCTCTAAAGTATTACTATCAACTAAGAGTTTATTTTATTACTCAGATACTAAATGGTCTAAGATTTCACTATATTCTCTACAGAATTTTGGAACAGTATTTGAATTAGTGTATGATTTGTATTGTTGAAAACACGGCATACTTTCAAATTTTTCTTGAAATGTTGTGTATATTTCGTCGTGGTCATAAGTAAACTTAAAACCTTTTTTGTTAGTGAAAGTTATTATTTTATTTTGACCGATTAATGATTTTCTGATTACAAATCTTTTAGTAGTTATTTTATTATTTTTCATAGTTATTATATTTAGTTATTATTAATTTAGTTTAGTTATTATTATTATCTTTTGTCTGTCGTAATTAGTTTGTAAAAGTGTAACTTTGTTTGTATGTTAGTTTTAGCTTTCTAGTCTTACACATGAGTTCTCAGTAATTTACCCTGAATAACTCAGATGTTTACTATAATTTATTTATATATTACTTAATCTATATAGTTAGATATTAAGTGATTGAGTGATACAAATGTAATTATAAAGATTATTGATGTTGTCATAGTTATTATTATTATTATTAATTAGTAGTTATATATATTATCTATGTGGCATCGTAGTTGGTTTGTAAATTTTAAGACGATATATGGAAAATATAAATTAAAATGAATATATTATTTAAATTTAAAATAAAGGAAGGTGGGGGCCGTTTTTATAAAATCATTTTCGTAACAGATTGATTATCAGTAGGTTAGGCTATAACACTATACTTCCCTATTTCTAACGTTAAAACAGTGACATTAGGCCGTTATACCTAGCCTAGTAAG
>JAAENC010000412.1 GCA_024224815.1 Chloroflexota bacterium | reverse complement strand
GGCTTCGATACTTTTTTCCTGGTCGGCCCGCATCGCGCCTATGGGGCCATCATCAAGAGGAAAACCGAGCTCATCCAGCGCATTGATAAGCATCTCTTCTTTTTTGAAGAAACTCCCCTCGATATAGCCCTTGATGAAAGTGTGTGCCAGAATAAAGAATTCGGGGCGGGCAAATTTGTTGCTGCTGATCTCAACCATCCCGCCGCCAAGTACGGTTATAAAACGTTTGATATTTTCTTGATCTGCATTCAGTTTTCTTACGATGCGCATAAGTTTCCCTGTATTTTTGATTTTTTTTTTTATATCATTCTGTAGCTTTCTAGTTTTAGATGATATTGATTTCCCATTTCTTTATCCTTGCTTAAGGGCAAAACAAATAGAAGTTATATAGCAGAGACACGTCATTGCGAGGCAGCTTTACCGCCGAAGCAATCTCCACATCAGTGAAGGAGACTGCCGCGTCGCAAGTGCGTGCTCCTCGCAGTGACGTAGATTTGCTAAGTTTTATTTGTTCGTCGCTCTATTAGCAGTACCGCCCGCACCAGGCCAGATTTTTTTCCATAAAATGCGCGCTTTTTCTTGTTCATAGGATTCATCAGTCGAGCGTTCTAAAGCGAGAGTTCTGCATCTTTTATTCTTCAGAAAATAATCTCGAAAAGCCCGGATAGGATTTTAACGGAATAATCTCAAAAGTGATCAATCTCTCCCTTACCAAAGGCAATGTGCTGAGAACTTCTCTTGCCTCCTCGATATCTGCGCATTCGAGTATCAGGATAGCTGTGGATTGATCTTGACGGAAATATAGTTCGCGGATCACGCCAGCTTGATATAACGCCCACGCTCTGGCTGCTTCTGCTTTGAGATGGGGCTCAAATTCATCATCGCTAGCGCCGGGCATTTCTTTTTCAATAGCCAGTATCTTCACAGAAATATACCTCTTTCATTAATGAGAGTGCCGCTTTCTCTAGAGTTCTGCTACGGCAGGAATAATCTCTTTCGCAAAAGTTTCAAGCGGGGTGATCTTATAAGCATCGGGCATGTTGAAGATGGCGTGTGTGAAGCCCATTGATGAGAGTTCCTTGATGCGCTTGATGACGCTATCGACGGTGTCATTTTCGGAAAGATGTACTGTGCCGAGAGATGTTTTCTCAACTGCGTCATAATCGCGATCTAGTCTTTCGCAATGTGCTTTGAGCGTATCGAGCGCGGATTGCAGTTTTTCCTTCCCGGCCATTTCGAAGAAGTTGCAGGCATCGGCATATTGGGCGACCATGCGGAGGGTTTTCTTTGGTCCCATCCCGCCGATCAGGATTCGGGGATGCGGTTTTGAGAGCGGAGCGGGATT
>JAAENC010000411.1 GCA_024224815.1 Chloroflexota bacterium | reverse complement strand
GGCTGGGGGTTCTATCTCTGGCTTATTATGCTTCTCTCCTCCTTTGCTAAGGGCTTTATCCTGGGGTATATTCTTTTTTTTTTTTTTCTGAGCTGCTCTCGTTTTTTTCTTCTTCTTGCCATTATCACGAAGTGGCACATTAGGATTTAAGTCGGGAGGGGGTTCAAAACCAGGCGTATTATGCAACTCAACACCATTGCTAAGGGCTTTATCCTGCGGTATATTCTTTGCTTTTTTTTTCTGAGCTGCTCTCTTTTTTTTCTTCTTCTTACCATTATCACGAAGTGGCACATTAGGATTTTTTAAGTCGGAAGGGGGTTCAAAATCAGGCGCATTATACAACTCAACACCATGGCTAAGGGCTTTATCCTGCGGTATTCTCATCTGGTGTGCTTTCTTTTCATGGGTTGGGTTTTTTTTCTTCTCGCCATTCTCAAGAGGTGGCACATGAGGGCTTAAGCCGTGAGCTTTCTTCCTCCTGGTATTTCCTTTCTTCTTCCCTTCTCTCTGAGGCACGCTAGAGTCTAAGTGAGTAGATAAGAAAGTTGTCCAGCCACTCGACAATAAATCCTCAGAATCATGCTCCATGAATTTCTCAACAGGTCCACCAGCAACTCTCAGTGTTCCCTCTATGAGTCAAGAATGCATGGTTTGGCAATGGAGCATCGAATCATAAACACTAGAGTCACAAGGGGAGAGTAGTGACACGTTTCGCCTGCAGGCCGCCTACATAATGACTCGTCGTTGGGGTACAAAGTAATATCCAGTAGGTCATGTTCTATTTTGGGTTCTAGTCCCAAAACTTCCGCGGTTCTCGTACCTGGATCGATGATATGAGGCTCTTCTTTAACCGCCAATCACCACACGCGCAATTAAGTCGTTGTAGCAATCAAACAAATAGTCTTATTCACTATTTTACTATCCGTAGTTCCGGACACCAGAAGAGTGATTTTCATTTCCTATTTACCTACTATGTTTCTAT
>JAAENC010000410.1 GCA_024224815.1 Chloroflexota bacterium | reverse complement strand
TATATAATTTGAGAAAGGGGGTATGGAATTAAACGTAAACAATGAACAGAAAAAAACACAAACAGGTAAAGTTGAACCAAACGAAATTATGGCTTATAACAAATCTATATTACACAGAAACAAAGAAATACAACAAACTGTATTAACATAAAACAGAGTAATATTGAATAAATAATTATAAGGAATAAAAAAAGAGATAAATTCTATCGAACAAATATTAATAACAATAATAATATAGGAAACTATGAATAAAATAAATACTAATGCAATTTTGAAATTATATGTTATCTAATATCAGATGATCGTTCATCGTTGTATAAAATTACATAATTATATCAATCATATATACTCTTTTCAATCAAATAAACATTGGATATATCCATCTGTGAGATTTATAGCAATGGTTTAATATACGGATATAATATTATTTATCACAATGATATTAAAATTAATTGTCTGTATATATAAATTATATTATTACGCTAATCAGTAAATTTCATACACATATAACTATTTCAAAATCCAACACGTACAGATTTATTGAGTGTACAATACTGTACATTACAAAACAGATTGATAAACCAACATTTATTAAAATTTAAATAAAGTAAACTATGCAAACATTTCAAAAAAAAAGAATTTTATTGGCTTTGATTGATCCATATACTTTTGAATGTATACTAGATCTGAGTGCATACATTTATGTTATGACAAAGAGAGACATATCTTAATTGGATTCATTACACACTTTGCAAATGTTGGTTTATTTGTAATGTACACTCAATAAATCTGTGTTGGATTTTGAAACAGTTATATGTGTATGAAATTTCCTGATTAGCGTAATAATATAATTTATATATACAGACAATTAATTTTAATATCATTGTGATAAATAATATTATATCCGTATATTAAACCATTGCTATAAAT
>JAAENC010000409.1 GCA_024224815.1 Chloroflexota bacterium | reverse complement strand
TCTTAAATCAAAAACTCAAGCAACTTCACTTTCAACCATAATGCCACTACAAACACCTAACTCCTTCAACACTCATCCACACCAACCATCAGATCCTACCAATGATCCGACTCAACCAGTCAGCCATTCACATCATTCACCCAAATTAAATCTAATCATGCTGATGGTGATCGAATTATGTGACAACGTATGTTACATTTATGTGCTTTCTTAATATATATACAAAAACACACTAAAATAAAATAAAAAATAGTTGCAGTATCTAATCCAACTACTGATCCTACAATTCATCCTACTATTCAACCAACAAACAATCCAACATTTTTACCAACAAATTCTCCAACATCAGCTCCAACAAAACAACCAACAAATCCAACAAAACAACCAACAAATCCAACAAAATCATCAATATTTTCACCAACAATGCCGTCATCAGTTGCTGATAATAATAATGCTCTATTTGATATTGTGATAATCAAGATGAAAATAATATTTATCCATTTATTGGTGGGATTATTGCATCATATGATGCGAAATTTGATGCATCAAAATATGATTTATATGGTTTTCAATGGATCATCATCAGGTTCAGGTGGTTTAGGTGGTGATGCAGTACCAGATTCAAATGCACAACAAAGAGGTACTGTATGTTTATATTTATTTTCACTAAAAAAAAAAAAATTAATTAACATAATTTGATAATAATTTTGGATGGATTAAATGCAGCAAATGTACCACCTATATCCAATCCTATATCGAATCCATTACCAACACTATCAGATACGTTAACAAAATGTATTGCAAAATTAAAATATGAACAAGAAGAAACACAAAAAATAATTAATTTAAAAAATGATGATCAAAAT
>JAAENC010000408.1 GCA_024224815.1 Chloroflexota bacterium | reverse complement strand
AATCGCCGCATTAGCTTAACAGTAATTATGCTACGACGCCATAGTTTAGAGCGCCATTATAATGATACGACACCGAAAAGTTGGCAAAACACGCTGCGCGAGAAATGAGCAACAAGCAGCTTTCAAAAAGCGAGCGGTTGTCTTTTCAGCGATTATTCAGCAGTGATTGTTTGTTCAGATGACAAATTAGTTGCAGGTATGGTGATGCCCCCATTCAGCTTCCTTTACACCACCATTTCTTGCTCCCAATTCAGTATATCGCCCGGAGCACACTTTTCCATGCTCCACTGACACTGCTACTGTTGGAGCAGTTTTGGCTTCGCTAAATTGGATCGCCCGGGAGGGTTTTTCTACAGCCAAGCTGTCAAAAACTGTGCAGAAACTTCAAGAACTAATTATCATATTTACAGTAAATTTTAACTTGTCACCTGCTAAAAATATAGTTCAATGGTGCTTAGAAGCTACAGAAAGTTTTCCACGTATTTTACTCAATTTTCCCGCATGCAGAAAGATTGGCCGCATCCACGCAGAATCTGTTACGTATTCGAGTTCAGCGACCTTGAAAACCTCAGAATCGACGTTTTCCGCACTAAAATTGGTTCAGTTAAACCTGTCTGACACTATTACAATTTTTCCACTTACACTAAGATCAGCCGCGTCCACGGTAAATCACTACCTACTAACCTATTCCAGTTCATTGAGCTTGAAAACCACTGAATCGACGTTTTCCGCTGTCAAATTCGTCCAGTTTTGAGCTTGTCTTGCTGTTGTTACTAAAAATTGTGCGTTACAGTAAGATCGAGCGCGTCTACACAAAATCTATTACCATATTCGGGTTCAGCAACCTCGAATACCCCGAATCGACGTTTTCCGCAGTCAAATTCACCCATTTTTGAGCTTTTCTCCTATTTTTTACTTAAATTTGCCACTTATAGTAAGATCCATCGCGTCTACGCAAAATCTGTCATCGTATTCGAGTTCACTGACCCCGAAAACCCCAGAACCGATGTTTTCCGCTCCGAAAACCGTTCAGTTTACAGCGTTTTCGGAGCATTTTCGTGCCAAAAGTACTGTCTCGTTAACGTAGCCTTGCGCGCGATCGATAAAGCGTGGGCGTCAAACAAAAACATAGACCCGTAAAGAATGAATTGATCTAGCATTCTGCATAATTTCAGCGAGCTAGCTCTTACCGCTGCCGAGTTATTCCCACTTGAAGTGAAGCGCGCAACTTTGTAAGTACGCTCTGTAAATTTTTTACACGACTACGGTACTCTGTAACTTTGTTTGCCTACGATTACTGTACTTTGTAAGTACACTTACAAAGTTTGTAAGTAGACTTACAAAGTTTGGATATCTATTGTCTTGCTACCGTAACCGTACGGACGATCGATAAAGCGTGGGCGTCAAACCTGAACAGAAACCCGTAAAGAATGAGTTGATATAGCAGCGTGCAAAATTTCAGCGCGCTAGCTCTTTCCGCTGCCGAGTTATTCCCACTTGAAGAGCGTGACCCACGGACGCACATACATACATACATACATACATACGTACGTACGTACACGAGCTCTCCTATAGATTTCGCCTCGGGCTGTGGCCCGGGCGAAAAAAGGAACAAATCCAGGGGAGTACATGCCCAGATATGAGTCTT
>JAAENC010000407.1 GCA_024224815.1 Chloroflexota bacterium | reverse complement strand
TCATGGCTGGAAAGGAAAGTTACGCAAGGGTGACACGGTAAATGTTATCGGCGAAACAAGAACGCCAAATTTCAGATTTGCTCATTTTATGCACGAAGGGGTTTTGCGCTATGCTGCAATAGAGAGATTTTTCCCGCCTAAAAAATACCTTGAAGAAATTCAGGGTGAAACAACTTTGGTATCGTTACTCGGTTGCTATAACGATGGTGATTGCATTGACATTCTTGGCCCATACTCACATATAGAGGGTAAATTGTCTAACGGTGACGGCTTTTCTTATCCTGTAACATTTGAAACAGAGCCACCACCAGAACAACCATTAAAGCCGCTGTATAGAGTGTTGCATGATGTTGAGCTTATAAAAAAGGGTATTGTTGATCCCGACGATGCAGGGATAAAAGCGCGAATGGAAAAACATTATCCCGAAGTGATGCTGTTTACTGATATAAGCGGTGTGCCTATCGTAAAGAAGAGGTACATGGGACGTAGTATACAGGAAATGTGTTTCGCTTTGTTGCAATACGGTGCGCCAAGTCAATCTTTAGAGAGAGCCAAAAAGAAGTACCGCGTTATC
>JAAENC010000406.1 GCA_024224815.1 Chloroflexota bacterium | reverse complement strand
GACAAAATTGTAGATAATACTTCTTACTAGAATTCGCTGATAAAAGTCAAGCAGAAAATCGCTTTGTTCTATAATATCTACTATAAATATCAAAACTACTGATATCTAACAGATCACTCTACTGCTTTTGAACGTACTGCTCCATCTGAATGTATGAGGGGGTTGGTTTTAAGAAGTAGCTACGAGCATGCGCGTCGTTGGTTCCTTTGTTTCTCTTCTAACTTTTGAAGACGTTTGAGTTCCCTTTGCTGAATGATATGTCCAATAATCTGAATGTTTCGCGCAACCACGGCCATTCCGACATAACGCTTAAACCCATGTAATCCGTGATCCGGACAGCGCTCTAAGCCATGGTTTTTCAAAGCACTAATTGATGATTCGACTGCGGAATGCTTACGCCGAGCTTTCATAAACTCTTCGGAGTTCTCAATTTCTTGGTTTATGACCGACAGCTTGCCTTTGCGTGGTAAAATAACTTTGTCTAGTATTTTAGCAAGATCTTCTTGGTTGCTGGGACTGTGGAATCCTTTGTCAAAGCTGCAACTACTAAGGTCACCAAACCGTTCTATTGTTTCTTTGATAATCGAAACTGCTACTTTATCATCCGTTTCATTCTGCATTACGCGGTGATGAAGTATAAAACCAAACTGATCTTTGACTATACAGACCCTAAG
>JAAENC010000405.1 GCA_024224815.1 Chloroflexota bacterium | reverse complement strand
GTGTTATATCCCGCAATAAATTGAACAAAACCCCGCCTTATTTTTCACATTAAATTGACAAGTTTACGATTTTTTTAAATTATTCTGCCCAGGTTTTTATCAGATTGTTTTGGCTAAAATGAAAAGGGCGATAGTTTTGTCAACGGTCGCCCTTTAAGCAATGAGATTACAGAATCTCAAACAAATTAAAAAAATGATAGTGAAGGTCAAAGCAGATATTAAGAAAATTTTTAAGCTGGGCAAAAAATATCAGTGGCAAAAACCGGCAAGATGTCATCACTGTAAAGAGCCAACCCTTTGGGGTCATGGATTTGTTCTTTCGTTTTTTGACGGGTTTAATCAAGGGCTGTACCTGAAGCGGTACCGGTGTCCTTATTGCCATACGGTTTTCAAGCTCAAGCCTTTCGGATACTTCAACAGGTTTCAGGCAGATATCAAATTGATATTTTCAAGTATCCTGAGCCGGATATACAAAGAAAAATACCTGCCTGGGTTGTCGTGGAGTCGGCAACATTTCTGGTTCATTGCCTTAAAACGTAACATGGCAGCTTATCTTTCCAACACATGGAACAAAGGGTTTGTGGCTGGTTTTCGTGAACTAATCAGGAAGGGTAGAATCCCGGTTACAAGTTCAATTTAAAGATCAGACCACCCCAGTTTTTGTGCACCCTACCGAACGCTGTGATTTACCAGGATGCATTGGCTGTCATACAAGCCTTGAAACTCAAATTTGAAGGAGGATGTATGACAGAACAGCAAAAAAAAGAAATTGCAGTATTCCGTTTTGGAGTCATTGGCGAATTTGTTAACGGTGCAGACCTGAATTATGGAGAAAAAGAACAGTTACTGCAGCAGAAGTGTGCCCGTAAATGGTCGATCCCATATTCCGGCAGGACCAGCCTTTCCAGAAGCACGATTCTGGGATGGATCAGGCAGTACAACGGCAGGATAGAATCCCTTTATCCCAAAGACCGGTCTGACCGGGGAAAATCAAGATCCTTTGATGATGAGACTGCTTCTCAGATTATCAAACTGCGGCTTGACAAACCGGATGTGACTGTTGAGACTCTGATAGAGTCTTTGCAGAAAATCACATGTCAAACATACAGCTACTCAAGTGTTTATCGATTTTTACAGTCACGGGAATTAATAAACAGCACCCGTCCGGAAGACAGAAGGAAATTTGAAGCACAGCATCCCAATGATTTATGGCAAAGCGACGTGATGCACGGTCCAAAGATGCTGGTTCAGGACAAACAGAGAAAAACCTACCTGATTGCCATTATGGATGACCACTCCCGGTTGATCTCAGCTGCCGGTTTTTATCTGTCTGAGAATTTAAAAACATACCTCGCGGTGCTGGAACAGGCATTTTTAAGCCGGGGGCTGCCCAGAAAACTGTATGTGGATAATGGCCCGGCGTTCAGATCCCATCATTTAAAATATGTGGCAGCATCTTTATCCATTGCCCTGATCCATGCAAGGCCATACAAACCGCAGGGAAAAGGTAAGATTGAACGTTGGTTCAGAACCGTCAGACTTCAGTTCCTTCAAAAATTTACCGGTAAAACCCTTCAGGATTTGAATACTGCTTTTAACAAATGGGTCAACGATGTTTACCACCAGCGTAAACACGGCAGCACAGGTGAAAGTCCATTTAAAAGATTTACTTCATCCATGGAATGCATCAGAACGGCCCCACCGGATTTGAAAGACCATTTTCGTAAAACTGCCCGGCGCAAGGTTGCCAAAGACCGTACCGTCACTCTTAATGGTAAGATGTTTGAGGCACCGGTTGCACTGATCGGCCGGCATATTGATGTCAAATATCATGAAGATCTGCCTCAAAAGGCGGAAGCCATTTATCAAGCCAGATCTTACGGTTTTTTAACCCCTGTTGATCTGTCTGTTAACTGCCGGGTCAAACGGCATCGATGGAACGAAAACGATATCCGAATCTTCCCTGAATTTTCTGATTACAAGGGAGGGGAGCTGTTATGAGTGACACATACAGAACTTTTTTTGGTCTGTCCAAAGAGGCATTCCCGGCCCAGATTGATATTGATGAAATTCTGGTAACACCTGAGGTCACCGGTGTCAAAAACAGATTTGATTACGCCGTCAGGTTAGGGTGCAGTGCCGTTATTACCGGCGATGTTGGCAGCGGTAAATCAACTGCCCTGAGATATGCTGCATCATCGCTTCATGCTTCCGAGTTCAAGGTGTTGTATGTGACGGCCTCTACCGGCTCTATCATCGAACTGTACCGCCAGATCGTGGAGGAATTGGGAATAGAAAGATCATCGACATCCAGGGCTATCATGATCTCCATTATTAAAAATGAGATCCGGGAGTTCGTTCAGGGCAGGAAAATGAAAACTGTCCTGATCATAGATGAGGCTTTCCTTTTGCGTATGGAGGTGTTTGCCGAGCTTCACACGCTTGTTCAGTTTGAGAAGGACTCAAAGAGCTGGCTTCCTGTTATCCTTGCCGGTCAACCGACCCTGATTGACAAGCTCCAATATCGGGCATCCATACCGTTTGCATCACGGATCGTGGCCAAAAGTCACCTGAAAGGTCTGGATATGGAGGGCATGAAATCCTATCTTATTCATCATTTAAAATTGTGCGGGGTGAACAATTTTTTCTCTGACCAGGCAATTACAGCGATCCATCAGGGATCAGGCGGTCTTTTGCGAAAGGCTAACAATCTTGCCAGGGGGGCGCTGATTGCATCTGCCGCAGAAAAATCCATGACTGTATCGGCGGAACACGTCCGCATAGCATCATCGGAAATATTTTAGGATTGGGGTGTGATGACCGGGGAGAAACTTTGAAACAGGAATAGGGCTGATGATGACTGTCCTTCTTATGAGTCTTTAAAAAATAAACACGGAAAATCAGCTTATTCAGGAATTGCTGGAGATACAGCTGAATGACCACAAAGAAGGATTTTACAATTTCGGTGAAACGGAGCCGGGCTCTGCTGAGGAGCAACCCGGTAAGGGATAGCCGGAAGCGAGGAGCATTGAAAAATGCAACTGGGGGAAGTGGGGTAACACCTGCTTCTCCCATTCTATTTCATGCTCTTTGCTCATGCCTTTAAAAACCCAAATCAAAGGAGCGAAGCGACTTCCCAACCTTGTTCAAAATAATCAGAAAATTTAAGTCAGGATAAAACGCAATTCAACAGTAGTTCGTGGAACGACATGTCTGCAGCACAAAAAAATGCATATGGTGTAGTCGCATCCAACATGAAAAATTTAGGCTCCACAAGGGCCATGGCAGAAAACGAGGATGATATATTCAAAGGACTTAAAAACATACAGGCTAAAGGGTCTGTGCAAGGCCAAAAAGAAAGAAGAAATCTTGAAGGATATGAGATGGCCACAAAGGAGATGACCGACGAACAAAAAACAGAGCTTGAAACTTTGCAGTACCAGGCACAACATGGACCGAATATTGTTAAAAAAGCTGTGAACGAGTTCCTTGAAAATGGAAAGCTTTCTTACCGTACAAACAACCAGATGAAAAGCTTTACACACACTCCAGGAGGCCGGTCAATATTACAAAGTGCCTTACGGGGAATCAGCCTGCCCGATGTATCTGAAAAACAAGCTGATACCATCAACAAAATGACAGTTGAATCAGGCCTGGTAGAAGAGGGTCAGGATTTTATTGAAGCCGGCCAGTCTGTGACTATGGATATTGGATATGACAAAGAGAGCGGGGAATTGTCATGCTCAAATCTGTCGGCTGACAAAATGGTGCGCGTAGACGAGGGAATTCAG
>JAAENC010000404.1 GCA_024224815.1 Chloroflexota bacterium | reverse complement strand
ATTATATGTATTTTTATTATCAGTAATAATATGTATACAATTATATTGTTTTAGCAACTGTTTGTAATTCTTCTGTAATTCCAATATTGCATTATGAATCGCTTTTGCTTCAACATAATTGATGTCATATTGTTTACCTAAGATTGAATTTCATAGTGAAAACAGAATCACATACATTTCATTCTAAAAAAGTGAAGTTGGTGAAGTTGACAAAATATTAAAAGGATCTTATTGGAATTTATTGGATCTATTAGGATTTATTAATCTCAATTTGATCCATATGATTGATTTCTAATTACGTTCAGTCACAGAATAATTGGACAAATCACCAAAGTGAAATTGGTGAAATACCAACTTTTCACCTAGTGAAATTAGTGAATACAAATTAACTCGATCCAACTAAGAAGTTAACTTCAAAGTTAACTTAATGACACTCTTATGAAGACGAAGGACTGTGACCAGAATAGCTATTGCTTTAGAAAGTCTCATAGTATGTGCCTGTTGAAGCTTTTATGAAACATTTAATTCATTTGAAAAATATTTCTCACACAGATTATCATCATGGTGGATTTCATATAGAAAATGGTAATGATAAAGATAATAATATGCATGAATATGATAATGATAATAATGTGAAATATCTTGAACACAACGGTGGTAAACATATTT
>JAAENC010000403.1 GCA_024224815.1 Chloroflexota bacterium | reverse complement strand
ACTTTTTTGTGGGATACTTGCAGAGTATGGAGTAGCACTTACATCAATATTTATTTGATCATTGGAAGCATCAATTACAAGTGGGTCGAAAAAGAACGATAATCCCGAACCTGTATAATTTGCATTGATTAGCTCGCCTGCTGGAAATGAGATGTCTACACCTTCAATTCTCATTCCTGCAAGTGCCTCTATTGTGTCTGGCAGGTAATACCATGCTGAAAGAGTCGGTATGTTGTTACTATCATTTAATGCTTGATAAGTAACAGGCTTACCAATTAAAGCGCCAATATTTGGAGAATTATCTAGCTCAAAAGCAAGTGTAATTGTATTACCAACAACGCTTTCAATCGGGCGGCATTCATTGCCACTTGATGCTTGAATCAAAAGAAGGTCACCTTTTTCGTATTCACTTGCATCTGCAACATCAAATGTTTTCAAATCTGTAACACCAGTGATTGCCTGCTCACTTGTTATTGTTTTAACCGCACCCATTGCAGCTTTTAGCATAACACCATAGCTAGGCTCTGTTCCTGAATCGCCTGCTCTAAAATAATGGCTCATTGTAAAAGTTGGATTTTGTCTTCCAACGATTTGCTTACCAGCCATTATGTTATTTCTTAATTCATCATTTGTTAAATTTTCAAGACCTGGGCTTATCGCAATATCACTTTGTATTGCACTAAAATCAGTATTTGCAGCCGGCTTTTGCAGCGTTCCAGAGGTACTTTCCTCAACCAGTGCGAGCGTGCCGGCTCTAAAATTTACAGTTTGTAAAGACATTTCTTAACTCCTCAGAAAACTATCAATATATTTAACACTAAATGAGAGTTGGACACTAAAAGTAGGGTCATTTTCTCTCGGCTCGCTTATCTCAAAACTAGAATAGCTTATGGATTTTATTAAATCACTTAAAGCAATTGAGTTTGGCTTTAATAAACTATCCTCAACTTGTCTCGCGTAATCCTCGCATTCAATTATAGCATCGATTCGGTCTTTGTTTTTAGTTTTTAATAAAACAAAAACAGTCAAATCTCTGCTGTAATCATTTTGCGGAAAATTACTATTCAATAGAGTTTCGGTTTCACCTGCCAATATCACATAGCATATAGGAAGTTGTGAATCCTCAATTCTGTTCGCACCGCCGACTACAATAGAACTAACTGGAAGAAAAGCTGGTATAGCTTCAATTGCGTTTTGAATTTGTGTTCTAACTGCTTGCCTAGGATGCATTTTTTAAATTACTCACTTAAATAAAAAACCTTTGAGGCATTAACATCTGGCTTTGTGTTAATAACTTCAAAAGTTTTTGGCGTACCATCAACATCAAATCTGATCGAATCACCAATTACAAAACCCGCAGGGATATTTTCAAGAGATACTGTGACGCGATATGCTTCGACAATGATTGTATTACCAAACTCATCAATTTCAGGATAAACATTATCAACAATACCTCGTGAAATAGTATCGGGAAAACTACCACTCTCAGATATAAAAGTGATAGCCTCGCCCATCATGTTTTCGACGCTATTGAATGCAGCTTTTGCATAATAATCAAAAACACCTACCATTTTAATTAACCTACAAGTCTAACTTTAACGTTATTGTCGCCACCTGAAACAGTTACAGCTTCGATAACTTTTCCGTAGAGATCACCAGAAGCTAATGCTTGAACTGAACCTTGAGCAGCAGTAGCTTCAACTTGATCGCCAACAGCGTAAGAGCCGTCAACTGCAGGTAGTGAATAAACACCAGAAAAGTCAGCTACAACTTCATTATTAACAGCATCAGCAACAGCGACGCCACCTAAAGATCCCTCGAGTACTATTTCTCCACTCACATATGCCACTGAAGCTGCGATTGGGAATTGATCGCCTTTTTTAAATACTTGATTCTTCATTTTTTTAAACCTTATAAAAATAAATATTTTAGTTATTTTAAAAACTGGGGCTAGTTGCCTAGCCCGAAAGCTAATATTAGATAGTAGCTTTTTGAAGTCCTCTGTAATCAATTGCTTTTATTGCAAAGCTGTGCTTGATTTTCGCATCAAGAGAATCAGTGCTAAAGTTGATTCTGTTTTCAAGCATTGGAACTCTACGTCCTGAAAGATAAGCAATTTCAAACAAGTCGATTTGACTTAAATCAGCAGTCATGTACCACGCACCATCTGGAAGCCTAGAGTCAGTAACGACTTGCATAGTTCCTAGGAATACGTTTGCTTGTCCAACTTGAGTTGGTACATACTGACCATTCATAAGTTGCTGTGCTTCTGTATAAAGTGAAGGAGGAACAACTAAGTAAGATCCCATTAAGTTTAGAGCAGCACTTGAGTCAAGACCAGTTTGAGTCATCAAAGCTTGACGCAATGTTGAAAGACCAGGGATATCAAGTGAAGTAGTTGCTTGCAAAGTATTTCTGGCAACTGAATACATTGTCGACCCGTCAACAGTACCGTTTTGGAACTGATCGTAGAAAATGTCACTTTCTTTTCTAGCAGCACTTGAACCGAACTGTAAAAGTCCTCTTGAAAAAGCGCCTAAGTCATCATTTCTCAATGCTCTGTCAGTGAATGAAACCATTCGGCCGTAATCTTTAACTCTGTATGCTTCGCCTGTTTCTGAAACAGTTCCTGAAGTGTACTCAGAGCCTTCTAGTTTTTCTACTAAATCAGGGCTTTCACCAAGTCTAGCAACGTTTATTTCTTTGTAATCAGCAACTTCTCTTTCTCTACACATTACTCTCCAGTTTTGAACAGCAAGTTGAGCATCAAAACTTTCTAAAAGCGCTTTGTTTGCAGCATCTTTTAAGATTATAGAAAAATCAGAAGTTGAATGGTCTCTTGAAAGAAGGCTGTCTGTTAAATCATCAGCTGTCATTTCAGAAACATCAACGTTTGACTCTTTCATTATGTTTTTGAGTAAACCTTGAGGGCCTCTGATAGAACCAAAAACATCGGATCTTTTAAGAGCAGGGTTTATTAAATGTGCAAGTTGATTAACTCTCTCTTCATCTCTTTTAACTTTGAGATCTTCACCGGCTTCGATTCTCACTACACTAACCTCCTGAGTGTCTTGTGCGGCTTTTGCTTCTATCAAAGCTTCTCGCACATGTTTAACATCGACATTTTCAGAAATGAAAACATCAGCTTTTTCATTCATACCGACTAGCCCGCAAATTTCTCTTACTTCTTTTTCGTAAGCAGCTCGAGCAAGTTGGCCCTTCTCAAAAGCAGCTCTTTCAAGCTCTTTAGTGTCGATAGTTGGAGTATTTTCTACTTCGTTCTCGACTGTTTTTTCCTTTTCCATTACGGAAACCTCCAAAGCTTTAAGTTTATCTTTAGACTCAACAACAGCCGAGCCATGAACGATATCTTTATCAATTGATTTGCCTACTCCTGCGCCAACATCGTCAGCCGGAATTGAAACCATACTTATTTCAAAAGGGCTTGCTGTGACCCGATAAGCTTTTTTGTCTTCGTCGCCAACCTTCGCAACCATGTTTATTTCTTCCATTGCGGTGATCTCATATCCGAAACTTACTTTTGTAAGCACTTCTTCCATGACTTGACTAAATTTCTCTTGACCTAGGTCACTTTCTGAAAATCTAACTGAAGCCCTTGCGATTTTATCGTCATCAGTCCACGCTCTGGTCACCACGCCAATCAAAGCATCTGGATCATGATTATATAACAGAGCCGCTGAATTATTAAGCCTTGTCAGATCAAGTCGATTTACGTCTATAACTTCAATGCCCCACCAACGCTCGTATGGTTCCTCGCTTGCAAAAGCTAGTTGAACAGTCCGAGCTTCTGTATCAATTCCTTCTTCTAGTTTTTCAAGATCAATAAACCTATGAAATTTATCTCCAACTTTCGGTATTTTTTTACTCATCATCTACCAAAACCTCGTTTACTTCATTTTGCGAATTATCTATTTCCATTATACCAAGTTCAAGCTGAATTTGCTTATCATAAGCACGCTGTTTTTGAACTTTTAGGTAATCACGGCCATCGGCCTCAATAGCTTCAACAAGCGATATAAAACCCGCATCAATCTGATTGATCATTGCTTGGGTTTCTCTCACTGGATCAATAGCAATCCGGCGTGGCTTAATGCTTTTCATCTCAATGTCTGCAATCTGCTCAGGGCTCATTTTCCCTGAAAGCGCTAGACCATCCTTAAACCACATCTCAACTTTGTTATTAAGTTGAGCAATAAATATGTTTTCCTGCCAATCGCGCACATTGCGGTACATGTCAGCCCAGCCGAGTCTAGCAGAGGAAAAGTTAACCTCTGAAAGATTGGTCGATATACTTTCGTAGCTTAAACCTGTGCCAATCGCGCACATGCGAATAAATTGGCTATAAAAATCTGAGTCGCCACTAATATCTGGCATTTCAGGAAACGTAATTGATTCCCCATAGCCAAGTCTGTTCATTTGGCCACGTTTTATAATAGAAAGAGAATCATCTTCATTTGCATTACCGACTAGATTGTTAGGATTTCCGGTTGTGTCATCAGTTGTCACAATTCCAGTAAGTCCAGACTGTATCTGTTGCTTAGTCAAAACATTAAGCCGATAGTTAGCCATCATTTTTAAAGTTGGAATAATAGGAGCTAACCAACTAACACCTAATTTTTGATCTCCGTTATCTTTTCTAAAAAGGTGGCAGACTTCTTTTGCCGATACTCTTATGACTTCTGTAGAATCTCGTGCGCCTTCAAAATAGGTGTAATTTTCTCTGGGATTGTTTTTATAAAAATAATAAGCAACCGCTTGCCATTTCGAGTTGTATTCAATTCCTTGAATTATTACATTATTCCCATTAGCCGTCTGATAATTCGTTGCTAAATAGTCATAAGTTATTATTTGCAATTGGAACGGAACCTCAAGCCCCATCGAAGCTGCTCTAAATCTTCTGCGAATGAAAACACCGCCTTGCTTTGCGATCTCCCGCATTGCAGTCCCTTGAATGCCTGCGTAAGTTTGAGTTAGATTTGCATCACACTGCATTGTATCAAAAAAGTTTACAATGCTGCTTTCGGCTGCTTTAACAATATCTGTATTTTGTGTTTTTGAAATTGCTTGAAAAGCAATACCACTATCTCCAACGACATAAGCCTTAAAGGTATTGATAATTCGTTCAGCAAATGGATCATTTTTTAAAAGCCAATTGACGCGATCGCTTAGACCCATTATCTCCCAAAGGTTTGCAGTGGGCGAACTTGGGCCGGGATTCCATCCGTCACTTGTTATTTTTGAATCAAGTGCATCATATCTGCTTTTTTTTGAAAACCAAGAAATGGGATTATACCAAGCCATAATTACCTTCTATACTCCGTATAAATAACCCGATTATTTTTTGCGCTTGAGTTTAAAGCTTGATAAATCAAATCCCTAACTTTCAGCATTTCTTCGAGTGATCGATATTCTATCTCTTTGTCATTAGAATACTTAACCTTAGTCGCACCAAGCGCTATTGCTTTTTCTAGAATCGCTAAATCTTCAGAGGTCCATGAAGTTGACAAAATTAGCCGCCGTTTTCAAAATAGTGAGTCTT
>JAAENC010000402.1 GCA_024224815.1 Chloroflexota bacterium | reverse complement strand
CCTGCCCATAATAGACCCAAAATGACCCAAATAGCGGGGGATTGGGGGTCGAAAAAACTTGCGCCTAAAACCTGCCCTACCACTCCAAAAATGATGTCAGGAAGTCCAAAAAAGTGGGTCTCGACGGTTGTAGACGACTTCAAAAAAAATTACCTGGCCCCTTAGGGCACCTTGGCAATGGGGCATTTGGCTACCTTAGAGAATTTTTTCGCCCGAAAATAGCCAAAATTCGCAAAAAATGGCCAGAAACCGACAACACTTGCCTGCTGACCGCCCACAGTAGGTTCGAAACGGGTCAAGATCGACTCCAATCGTGTTTACAAGCAGTGTTGTAACGTCACCGACGCCCTAAGGGCCAGGTAATTTTTTTGAAGTCGTCTACAACCATCTAGACCCACTTTTTTGGACTTCCTCATCACATCACTTTTTGGAGGTAGGAAAAATTTTCGCCTAAAACCTGTCCTACCCCTAAAAAGTGATGTCAGGAAGTCCAAAAAAGTGGGGGTCGACGTTTGTAGACGACTTCAAAAATATTGTCCCTGGCCCCTTAGGCCCCTTAACAATGTG
>JAAENC010000401.1 GCA_024224815.1 Chloroflexota bacterium | reverse complement strand
CGATCTCTTATTTCCCATTGCTTTAGTTAATTTATGCACTATATTCCTCGCACGATTCCCTAGCCCGATAGTTCCCATCAGCGCAGGCCCGCTAATGGGAACTACCAGTGAGACCAAACATAGCTAATCAATAGCCAAATCTTCCTTATGGTGGCGTATTTCACGATTCGAATCCCCTTAGGTCCAAAAAAGACGATTTTAGCCTAAAAAACACGAAAATACGCTTTTTTCGAGTTTTTCGACCACGTGGTTCGCAAATGGTCACCTTAAGGAAAAGTAGAGCAATTACGGCCAGGGTTTAGTACCCCTCGAGCGTCAATATCGGCGTTTTAGCACGCTAGGTGATTCACCAACTCGGAATGTTGCGAGGAAAATCGCCTATTGTGGATTTTATAAAAGCCTTCAAAATGGCCTTTAAAAATTATTTCCGTGAGATAGGAGTTGCAGCTGGTTATATCTCTCTAAGGAGCCATCAGTGTGCTGTGGGTAGTCGCTGATGGTAAAAGTTTACTATATTTGGTCTTATGTAATAAATT
>JAAENC010000400.1 GCA_024224815.1 Chloroflexota bacterium | reverse complement strand
TCGGCGTTGATGACACCGATGAAATTATTACTTGAATGCAAATCAATTCCAGCGTATGTTTTCATTGGACACCTCCTAAAACCATAAAAGTTAATATTTCGGAACTATAACCAAAAAAAAGGCTACTATGGACCCGCAGGGCAACTGATCGGGCAGAAGATTCCGCCCTTTTTTGATCGCCGCAATTGACGGCCCCTAGCCCGGCTTAATAGCGATTGAAGTAGATCCATAACGGGAATCGCTACCATTTTAATCTTTTTTTTACCTTTTTTGGTTACTTTCTCCACTGGAACGCGGTGGTCCCAGCGGAAACCAATTTCATTTAGATAGCGTGCTAGATGTTTTTTACTCATATAATGGAAGACACCTTGCTTGATTCGTTCCAAAATGGAGTTAAAGGACTCGGCGGTATTATTATGTGTGTCACCCCG
This sequence comes from Chloroflexota bacterium, assembly GCA_024224815.1. Classification (GTDB taxonomy): domain Bacteria; phylum Chloroflexota; class Anaerolineae; order Anaerolineales; family Villigracilaceae; genus Desulfolinea. The sequence continues at coordinate 222 of JAAENC010000400.1, read as the reverse complement.
GGCAAACTCTTTCGCACTGTGATTCACCCAAGAGTGCGCCGCATATTCTTTGCCAATCTGCTGGTAGACCGGATTCTGATCGGTCATCAGTTGGGCATCCTTGTGCACCAAACTTTCAACCAAGGGGGACACCTCAGAGGCTTTATCACTTTCAATCAAAGCCGAACGTACAGGGCCATGGCGCTCGACGGCAACCAAGACACCTTGCTTTTCAGTGCCCTT
>JAAENC010000399.1 GCA_024224815.1 Chloroflexota bacterium | reverse complement strand
CGTCCGTCCGTCCGTAGATCGCTGTTTCAAATTGAATAACTCGCTGTAGGGAAGGCGCTTAGCTCTGAAATTTTACACGCTTGAGGTTCAACTACCGGGGAACACGATGGTATGGTCAACATGCAAATTCGTTATGTAAATTCGGCTAGAAGGGTACTGTATAAATGGTCGTGGAAATAATTGTTTTAGCGCGTTTCTCTCGCTTGGAGAGTACTGCGGAGCTGAAAATTGGTAGGATGGGGTAATGGAATGTGCTGATTACGAATCCGATACCCGATTCGAGCAACGACCCTGAAAATCAGGTGAAATTACGGTAATTTTCGTTGCGGGACCCAAATTTGTAAAAACTTGTAGAAATCGATAATTGACCATGCTGAGCAGGAATTTTTCGTTTAAATTCAATTTGGCCCTGAAAATCAGGTGAAATTATGGTAATTTTCGTTGCGGGACCCAAGTTTGTAAAAGTTTGCATTTGGCTCTGAAATTTTACGTGCTTGAGGTTCAAGTACCGGAGAACACGATGGTAAGGTCAAAATGCAAATTCGT
>JAAENC010000398.1 GCA_024224815.1 Chloroflexota bacterium | reverse complement strand
CAATGTTATTTGCAACAAAAATAAGCATCCGAATGTGGATAATTTAGAAGGAAATGGAAACCATTTTTATTTGTTACAGAAATATGCCTGGGGCTGTGTATAATTTATAAGGAAATGGAAACCATTTTTGTTTGCAACAAAAATAAGCTTCGGAATGTGTATAATTTATAATGAAATGGAAACCATTTTTATTTGCAACAAAAATATGCCTGGGGCTGTGTATAATTTATCAGGAAATGGAAGCCATTTTTATTTGGAATAAAAATATGGCTCGGAATGTGTATAATTTATAAGGAAATGAAAACCATTTTTATTTGCAATAAAAACATAGCTTGGAATGTTTAAAATTTATAACGAAATGGAAACCATTTTCATTTGAAATAAAAATACAGCTGGGAATGTGTATAATTCATAAGGAAATGGAAACCATTTTTATTTGCAATAAAAAAATAGATGAGCATGGGTATGGGGGATAAGGAAAAGGAAAACAGTTTTATTAGCAATAAAAATATGGAAGTGAATGGGGGTAAGTTATAAGGGATTGGAAACCATCTT
>JAAENC010000397.1 GCA_024224815.1 Chloroflexota bacterium | reverse complement strand
TTATAGGACGAAAACGTGTTGCTGTTATTTGGATAACCAATAATAATTATTGAAGGAAAAGATTAACCATATTTATCAACATATTTTTAAGTTGTGTTTATATTGGTTTTTGTGGTCACACAAAACAAACTAAACACAAAAAATAAAACTTATATATAAGTTGCAAACTACTGTGTAGTACGAGCTGGGATTTAATTTTATAAAGATTTGTATATCATTATTTTTTGGTCAATAAATATGCATTGTATTATTTCAATATGTACAGAATAATTAAAGCATCAATTTGAATGACCCAAAAAAACTAGAGAAGTGTATTAATATGCAATGTTCAACATTCAGTGTATCTGTTTTGCGTTAATTAATAATTAATAATTATAAAACTATTAGGCAAATATTCCGCTGAATGTTTTCCAATGCATATTTATTGACCAAAAAATAATGATATACAAACCTTTATAAAATTAAATCCCAGCTCGTACTACACAGGAGTTTGCAACTTATATATAAGTTTTATTTTTTTGTGTTTAGTTTGTTTTATGTGACCACAATAACCAATATAAACACAACTTAAAAATATGTTGATAAATATGGTTCATCTTTTCCTTCAATAATTATTATTGGTCATCCAAATAACAGCAACACGTTTTCGTCCGATAACTTGTAAACAAATAGAGTTCAAATCAGAACGATGCGTTTTTTTTGCAATCTCCCATGTAGTAATAATTAGACATTTTCACATCACT
>JAAENC010000396.1 GCA_024224815.1 Chloroflexota bacterium | reverse complement strand
TTTTTGATGACGAGCCCAACTTTTGAGCAAATGGCGATTTTCAAAAATAAACCATCACAAACGTGGTCGTATGTAAAGTATGCACAGAAACAATGAACAGGAACAGAGTGCATAATTGGATTGCTAATAAATAAGTAATAATATTAATAAAGGGAAAAATTAAACCATATTTATTTGTCAAAAACAAGTTAGGTTTATTTCATATATTATCATAAAACAAAACAAACTAAACACAAAATAATAATATACAAATATATAGATATTAATAATTGGTTAGTACGAACCCCACATTAATATTATAAAGGGTTTGAATTGATATATAGTTTGATATTATGAAGGTGATAAAAATGTACATTGAGTATTCGAAAATGTGTATATATAAATAGTTTCATCAAAATAAACAGTACACAAAATGGCAACTGCACAATATTCCAATGAAAAATAAGCTCAATAATATTCAACAGTTACGTATTGTTTTACTATATGCATGTTCATTCTTTTCCAACAAATGATATAAAAAGTATAGCGTACTAAGTATTTCTAAATTTTAATTTTTTATCTGAAAAGAAAACACGTAACTGCTGAATATTATTGAGCTCATTTTTCATTGGAATATTGTACGGTTAATTAA
>JAAENC010000395.1 GCA_024224815.1 Chloroflexota bacterium | reverse complement strand
GTCTTCTGAGACCAGGAATTTGTCGAGTCTTCTTCCGAGTTTTGGGTTTATCCTGTCTTTCTCTGTGTCGGGTACGTAGGTTATATCTTTCCCCTTTTTGTGTTTTTTCCTGTATATGTCCACAAGGGGATAGTACTTGACTTTGGGGAGCATTGGGGAGCATTGGGCGAGCATTGGGAAGGGCCCATGGTGCGGAATCCCGGTTTTGACCCCGGATCCTTACCGACATTTTTTACAAGGGTTCTGATCCCCCCATCCGTTTTTTTCTAGATAGGGGGCAACCCCCCTGAACGGGCACCAAATTTCAATGCTCATCCAATGCTCTTTGAATGCTCGTCTAATGCTCATTCAATGCTCTTCATGTTCTGTTAAATGCTATTCTTTGACTTTCAAGTTTCCATTAGAATTAATCACGTGGTTCAACAACAGTATTGCTATATGGTTTAAGTAAATTGGTGAGGTTGCATATGGAAGGTTAGGTTAGGTTAGGTGCATGCGCCCAGCGTGCGATCACCCTTTGCTGTATGGTCACTAAAACTTTTAACCTAAACTCAATGCTCAATTTGAAGAGCATTGGAGGATGATTGGATGCTAATTACTTGGAGGGGAAGATAGAAGAAGAAAGAAGAAGAAAGAAGAAGAAGAAGAAGAAGAAAGAAGAAAGAAGAAAGAAGAAAGAAGAAAGAAGAAAGAAGAAAGAAGAAAGAAGAAAGAAGAAAGAAGAAAGAAGAAAGAAGAAAGAAGAAAGAAGAAAG
>JAAENC010000394.1 GCA_024224815.1 Chloroflexota bacterium | reverse complement strand
TATAGAAATGCCACAACCAACAAAGAATCGCATATTGATTTAACATTAGCATCAAATAATGTGGACATTGACAATTGGCAATCAATTAAACATCCATACCACAAACAATTTGATCACTATTTACTGCGATATGACATTAATTTATCTGAAGCTGCTGGATTTAATATGAGAAGAAAATCATGGAATTTAAATTCAAAAAATTGGAATTATTTTACAATTTGTACTGATAAATGCATTAATAAACTGAACCAATTTATTGCACATCGTACAAAAAATATTGAAAATAATCTTAATAATCCAGACAAAATCAGATATGAAATTAATACATTAAATGATGAAATCACACATGCAATCATCAACACAGCAAATTCAACAATTGGAAAAAAAACTTTTTATGTTGGTTATAACCCCTGGTGGAATAAAGAAATTAAAACACAAAGAAAAATTGTTGATAAATTGATGAAAAAATTAAAAAAAATTGAAGCAAATTTCAGGAAAAATATTCACTGGAAACAAAATTACCATAGAGTTGAATTATTTCCTGATTGGATCACAACAAACATTAAGCGAAAAAAAGCACGAAATAAAAAAACATCACTAATACGTGCAGCCAAACGCAAATACATCCGCGAAATTAATAATTTATTACAACATCCACATTTACACACAAAGAAATTATGGAAAATTGTTAATTCAAAACAATTTAGAAATGAAATAACAATACCACCAATATTCATTGATAAAGATTCCAATTCCACTGCAAATCACCCAACCATTAAAGCAACCCTAATACATGCCCCAACCAAAAACCCCCCACAACCCACATTTACTGCTGATCATCTCTTACACCATCAACAGATTACTGATGAAATTGAAGAGATAATCAATGAAAATGAATTCAATTATCAGGATCTAGATCCAGATCCACAATCTACATTGAATTCTGTAATTTATACATATGAAATCAAGAATTGCATTGCAGCTCTTGAAAAACAAAAAGCAATTGGTGAAGATGAAATTCATAATTTAATGTTAAAAAATCTCAGCCACAAATTCATTAAAAATATTTTGGTTAAATTATTTAATCTTTGCCTGAAATTCCACATTTTTCCAGAGATTTGGAACAAAGCAAATATTATCCCCATCCCCAAACCCAACAAAGATCACAGATACGCTGAGAATTATAGACCAATTGCAATATCATCATGTTTTGGAAAATTATATGAAAGAATATTA
>JAAENC010000393.1 GCA_024224815.1 Chloroflexota bacterium | reverse complement strand
TTTACATCAGGCGTGTCTTTGGGGATACCTGCTCCATCAGGCTTTGTCTCATCAAACCTGAACATCCTTCTTCCATACCACATGGATGCAAGAAAGTATTTTCCCAGGTTTTCATTACGTGTATAATGCCCCCTTACAGTATACTGGGAATAATCCTCTTTCTGATTTAATATCTTTGAAAAGGCAAAACCCTTGCTGGCCCTGATTAATTCAAGCTCCAGGTCCACCTTTTTTTTCAGGGCATCTTCAATCTTAATCTCGTTGCCCAGCAATATATTGGATACTGCAAAATACGCAATCAGATGATCTGCCGGCCCAGCCAGATCATCATTTTTATTTCCCAATTCTTTCTTCAGTCTGACAGCCGTTTCATACATTTCTTTTGAAAAATCCTTCAGAAGCGGAAACTGCTCAAGTTCTATTATTCTCAATGAATAGTCAAATACCTTATGTGTTGTATGAAACAGGATATCTGTTGTGATAAACACCGGCTGAATATTTTCTGTATATTCGTTGTATAAATCATATATCTCATTATATCCTTTTGTGGTCTGAACAGAGATACCTGACACTGAAAGCGATTCTGCCAGTTTTGCAGGCTCTCCGTAGCCCTTCAGTTCTGTCAGAATTTCTTTTTTCCGGAAAAGAGCAGCCGATTTTTCCGGCTGATCTCCGGCCATTGAAGGAGCCGCAATAAAAGTCATTATATAAAAAAGGATTGCCGGTATAATTGGACTTTGAACAAACTTCACCCTTGGAACCGCGGAAAAAATTTCCGAAGACCGTCATTTTTTCGAAATTGTCAGAGCGGATTAGCTTTTCATGGTGCTCGGGCATTTTTCTGACTACCTCCGTTTCCTTTTATAATTATCGGACGGCGTTCCCGCTTGGCGGGATGATACCCTTCCTTCCTTCCGGGTGATTTGCCGCGAGGTTCGGGCGGTTCGGCTGGTGTCCCGATTGCCTGAAGTATTCGAGGCATGTCCCGCTGCACCATTGACGGAGATGCGAGTCGTCCCGACTTGATTTCTCCGACGCCCGGAAGCCAGCGCTCCCAAGGACGGGGAAGATTCTGCGCCAACGGAGCTCCTGCATAAAGCTGAATATACGCAAGTCCCACAATCTCCCACCAGTTCTCCTCGTGTCCGACATCAGGGGTCTGATACGACGTCAGAAGGAGATTGTTTTTCCCGAAACGGAAGAAATGCTCCATATCGTATCTCTGTCTGTAAGCGTCGTATGCGCAGACCGGCGATATCTCATGACGGCGCTCTCCGATGATGATCAGCCACAAAGGTCGCCCGAATACAGATTTTCCGTCATTATCTTCCACTGTGATCCGTATCAGGGTGAAGGGATGTTTGTGCATCGGAATGTTACGTTTGCCGCGCATGAGCAGATCGTGCCATGCTTCTATTCTTACACGACAATCGCGGCCGTTTTTTAAAGTGACAGGAACAACTTCTCCGGCGTCGGGTTTGCCCCAAGTTGACGGATCCTTCATATCGAAAGCTGCTCCGTACCACCTGGGATGCCCTTTTTTCTTATCCGAATCATTCTGTTCAGGCTTCCTGTTAAATACCCGATTACCGCGAACTCGGATAATCGAAGCCAGATTCCTGTGTTCGACAACCTGACCGAGAAACTCACGGGCGCTGTACGAACTGTCGCCTACCAAGGCACAGAATTCGACTCCGAAGGGGAGAGTCTCATCCTTCAAAACATCTGCCACCTGGGCAGCTCCGATATCAACAGACTTCTTATCAGTCGGCACCCGTCGGATCAGAAGAGGAATCACCCACGGCGGTGAGTTGTTCCCGTCTTTTTCCGGCAGTGCCGTCAGAACTGAGTAGTTGTGTCCGACCGCTGTCGGTTTGTTGCCCGGTGCCAGGTTGGGATGAGAGTTAATACCGCGATCTGCCAGAGGATCGGCAAAAGGACGCGGATATCCTGTCGTAGCCAGGCCGAACAGGTGGAAATTACGTCGGACAGGTGCAGGATACTGTCCGACCAGAATGCGGAGCAGAGCCTGCTGATGCTCAGTACGTTCCTGTTCCGCATTCTGCGGATCATCGGGTTTGAAAAAATTTTTAACGGCATCGTAAATACTGCCGTATTGCCTCTGAAACTGTGTATTCAGACTCAGTTCGACCGGTGACCCGGCTGAACTGTTGCATGATGCAGCGTCAATCAGATCCGTTACGGCATCTGCTCTTTTGGGAAAAGACTCATGAAGTTTTTCTCTGAACTCCGACAGTTTCCGAATATCAGATTCCATGACAACCTCCCGGTTACCGGTTTGAATTTCAGACAGTATACCGCATCAGGTCAGAAAAAGCCACATCTGTTTCGCCCAAACTCAGCATGAGAGCCTAACATATTAATAATAAAATAAATCTGATTTATTTGCCCGTTTGGGAAAACCCGCCTTTGCTCAAACCCCCAAATTAATAATACATTCAATTTCAAGCAATTATAGCGATCTCAGTTTATTATGAGTATTTACA
>JAAENC010000392.1 GCA_024224815.1 Chloroflexota bacterium | reverse complement strand
CGACTGGAAGAGAATTCATCAAAGCCGGAAGAGCTATATGGTGATGCCGGCTTTGTCAATGGCAAGTCAATTTTGGAAGCCGAAAGCAAAGGAATCAAGCTTGAAGGTCCAAGCTCAGGTCGATCTCAAAGCATTGAGAATTTTGCAAATGAGGAGCGAGCACTTGATGTGGCTGATTTTAAGGTTAAAATAGAAAATGACTCAAAAGAGTTAGTCGTTCTGTCCTGTCCGAATAAGCAAGAACCGATTGATCAAGCAAGAAGCAAAAAGACCGGCAAATTGTTAATTCATTTTGATAATGAGAAATGCAAAGAATGTCCACTCAATAAGCGATGCCCGGTCAAAATAGGCGTTCGAAAGTCGACGCTAACGATAGACGAAGAGCAATATGCGGGTGCTGAGCGCCATCATAAGTATATGAGCGATCCGGACTATAGGAAGCAATGCAGTACTCGAGCTGGAGCAGAGAGCTTAGTTAATGAAGTAGCAAATAGCCATGGTGCACGAAAATCTCGACACAGGACCGAGGGGCGATCGAGGCTTCAATTGATATTCGCATCGATTGCCTGCAATGTGAAACGGTACATAAACTATAAGCTGGAGTGCGCCCAAAATCAGCCTAAACTAGAAGAAGTAAGGGTATAGTACCCTTAGCGAAAGCTTTTTTAATTCCGAACCGGCCGATAAACGCAGATCTTATCGTCCATGGAACCAAATTATAGACGATTTTATAAAAGAATGCCGATTCATTAATTGAATTTCATGAATTCGGGCTTTTTAAAGAGTGGGTAAATAAACAAGATCATTTATCTGTAATTATAAAGGATTCAGAAGTGGGTAGGAGAATAATGATTTTGCTTAGTTCTACTTTGTCACATTAGTTATTCACATTAACTTACGTGGATTGCAGTTGGATCCGGTACGCCGACTTAATGGCTG
>JAAENC010000391.1 GCA_024224815.1 Chloroflexota bacterium | reverse complement strand
CGGATCACTTTTTGCTCAAAAAAAAACAAGCGTTGGGATGAATATTTTCCACTTTTGAAAGAAGGGGAGACTATAGTCTAAACCTTGTGTTTTTGTGTACATTGATACGTTCTGTACCTTATTTGTACCTAACTCCACTAACTACCTGATATTCAGGCTTAGTTACTTTTTATATTAGAAAGTAATGAATGTTTATGACAGAAAGTAATGAATGTTTATGACAGAAAGTGGGGAAAATAATGCTCCTACAAAAAAAACACCTGAGCATCCCAGGCCTGCGGTGCTATTGTCTAACTATATCATGCCACGATATGAAGGGGATGTAAAAGTAAATCACCCGTGTAATCTCCACCCTAAAATCGCCCCAACAGTGAATTTGTTGAAAAGTAATTGTTCATTTATGTCCTGTTAGGACTAACCTTTGTCGAAATAATCAAAAAGGGAGTACTAATGAAAAATGAGAGTCAAAGGAGATTTTTAAGCATCAAAGAAGTTCGAGGAATATTTAATATCAGTCGAGGCACTGAGCGCCGATGGCGTAATGATGGGGAT
>JAAENC010000390.1 GCA_024224815.1 Chloroflexota bacterium | reverse complement strand
TAAATATTTTGATGCCGTCTCTTCTAATGGTCTGAAAAAAGCTTTGTTCAGAGCTGTATGATCCGATAATTTTCATATTAAACTTTTGTGGCCCTAGGGGCCGCATAAAACTAATTTCTTTGGTTTAAACTCACATTTATTTGCGGTCTATAGGCTTAAATATATTGAATGTATAAATTATTGAGTCGTAGGATCCTTACAAATGCTCTTACGAAGCTATCTCAAAATACGGAATTCAAAATTTTTAAAAAGCTTAAAAAATATTGGATTTTCAGTAAGCTTGATTCATAAAGAAATAATAGTAAAATAAGATGATTTACGCAAAACTTATCTTCTCCTAGGATTTTTAAAATATTTTGATGCCGTCTCTTCTAATGGTCTGAAAAAAGCTTTATTCAGAGCTGTATGATCCGATCATTTTCATATTAAACTTTTGTGGCCCTAGGGGCCTCATAAAACTCATTTCTTTGGTATGAACTCACATTTATTTGCGGCCTATAGGCTTATGTATATAATGTGTATGAATTATTGAGTTGTAGCATCCTTGCAATTGATCTTATAAATGTATCCCAAAAGACGGAATTGAAAAATCTCAAAAAGCTTAAAAAAGAATAGATTTTCAGTAAGCTTGATTCATAAAGAAATAATAGAAAAATAAGATGATTTACGCAAAACCTATCTTCTCCTAGGATTTTTTAAATATTTTGTTGCTGTCACTTCCAATGATCTGAAAATAGCTTTATTCAGAGCTGTATGATCCGATAATTTTCATATTAAACTTTTGTGGCCCTAGGGGCCGCATAAAACTCATTTCTTTGGTATGAACTCACATTTATTTGCGGCCTATAGGCTTAAATATATTGAAAGTATAAATTATTGAGTTGTTTGATCCTTGCAAATGCTCTTAAGAAGTTATCCCAACAGACGGAATTGAAAAATCTCAAAAAGCTTAGAAAATAATGGATTTACAGTAAGCTTGATTCATAAAGAAATAATACTAAAATAAGATAATTTACTCAAAACCTATCTTCTCCTAGGATATTTTAAATATTTTGATGCCGTCTCTTCTAATGATCT
>JAAENC010000389.1 GCA_024224815.1 Chloroflexota bacterium | reverse complement strand
TATTATGTTTTTTTTTTTTTTCTTTCTATTATTATTCTGTATTATACTTAATTAATTAATTATTTTTATTATTTGTTATGAGTGTTTAATTATTTTATCATTTTTTATATTATTTATTTTTATATCATCTTTTTATAGAATTAGGACTGCTTTCTTTTCTTTATTATATTCCTTATTTGGTAGTATTAATTTTATTTTATGTTTATTTTATATAATCTCTTCTATTTCTTTATTTTCCTTATTAATTATTTTACTTTTCTTAATTAAAATTCCAACTTTTCCTTTTTATTATTGATTACCAGAGTTACATTGTGAATCTAATACTTCAATATCATTATTTCTGTCTGGTTTATTATCAAAATTAAGTATATTTTGTATTATTATATTTATTTTATGTACTTTTTATTTGTCATTACAATTTTTATCATCTATTCTTATATTAGATATTTTAATAGGAAAAATTTTGTTAAAATAAAAATAATTAAAGAAATTAAAAATAGTTAAAATAATTAAAAAAAAAATAATAATGAAAAGAATAAAATAAAAAATTTA
>JAAENC010000388.1 GCA_024224815.1 Chloroflexota bacterium | reverse complement strand
TCCGGGGTAATGGACGACGGTGTCTTTAAACCGACAACCAAGGGAACTCCGCAAGGCGGAGTCATCTCGCCGTTGCTGGCTAACATCGTCCTTAATTACCTGGATTGGCAGCTTCATGCCAACCGGTTTAAGTTTGTACGATATGCCGATGATTTCGTCATCACGTGCAAAACCCTACCTCAGACTGAAAGGGCTCTCGAGTTGGTTAAAAACATCCTGTCACAGGATCTGGATCTACAACTGAGTCCGGAAAAGACGAAAATTACTCGCCTGTATGACGGATTCCAGTTTCTGGGATTTTATATCTCGGATAGAACCACCAGGATGCGCTCCAAATCGGAAGAGAAATTCAAAATGAAGATCAGGACGTTGACGAAACGATCCCATAACCTGGATGCCGAGGTTATCTTAAAACTCAACCGAGTCATACGCGGGACGGTGAATTATTGCGCGCCACCATTCGCCACTGTCATCGCTCAGTTCAAAAGACTGGACGGATGGATTCGAAAACGAATCCGGTGCATGAAATACAAGCGTATCTCACGCGTTGACAATAAACGAATGAAAATAAAGCATATTCGCCGCCTCGGACTACTGAGTTGCTGGGATCTCTGTCTGGCTGTCAAAGAACGTTAGTGGCCCTCCCCTAT
>JAAENC010000387.1 GCA_024224815.1 Chloroflexota bacterium | reverse complement strand
TTGCTGTGATCGTAGAACATTAAAGATAGCTTCATGGCATTCCTTACCCTTGAAAACATGGGTCTAGGAAAAAAAAATGGGTCTCTAACTAGTATACTTTTCAAGTTATGACCGATTTCATATTTTGCCGTAATGGCGGCCGCGCGTAAGCTTGTTCCTATGGTTGAGTAGTATCTGCCTGCCAAATTTTGTCCAAATCGGATGAAAGGGATCCATTTGCCAAGCCGAAAGGTGAATTTTGAGCCGAAATTATGTCGAAATTCAATTTTTGACCGCCAGCGGCCATCTTGGATTTTAAGAAAAAGGAAAAATTCTTCCACAAGCTTGTTCCTAGGGTCAAGTAGTATGTCCATGCCAAATTTTGTCTAAATCCGATGAACCTGATCCAAGTTATTGCAGAAACATTCATAAGTATAACGCGTCGCAAATTCACCCTAATAAAAAAAAAAAATAAGAACTCGAATTAGAAAATTCGTACAAACACATACTTAACAGTTTTGGAAACTAGACAAAATTCTGCATTTTTTAAAGCAAACTTGTCTGCAGGACTTTTGCCTCCTTCATAGAGAAAAAAATGTTCAAAGTTGGGTTCC
>JAAENC010000386.1 GCA_024224815.1 Chloroflexota bacterium | reverse complement strand
GTACTAAGACCTAACACCCCCCCCCCCTCCACGTGCCCCCCCCCCCCCCCCCTTTTAATATTTTTATGTGACACGCCCACGAGAGGGGAAAAAAAAAAACAACCCCCAAGCGGCAAACAGTGGCGGAAGGCGAAGGAAGAAAAGAGAGACCCAGACTACCTTAGTACCACCTGGCGTGCACTTTCACACTTAGAGATATTTTGGGGCTGAAAATGGGGAAAATGGCCAAAATGACCGAAAATCGCCTAAAATCGCCCAAAATCAAAGTCTGCCTCACTCAAAACCGGTCCAAACCTACTGTAACTGATACAAAACCCTCAAATCATCTCGAAATGGTTGAAAATGGGTCAAAATACGCCAAAAAATGGTCAAAATATGCCGAAAATGCACCAAAATACGCCAAAAATAGGGCAAAATACGCCAAAAATAGGGTAAAATAAGGCAAAAAGAAGGGCAAAATAGTCGAAATACGCCCTGAAGGAGTATCGTAGAACACAGTTTTAGACTGCATGGCATTGTTGGTGCCGTTTACGGCACCCACAGTGCCATGCAGTCTGCGAAAGACAGTGTGCAATACACTCAGGTGCCGTATTCGGGTGATATGCGTTCTCGTCCTGTACCTTACCTTTAAAAAAAAAGGTTGGTGTTCTCAACATTCCTGAGATCCACACCGACTGCACGTAATAAGTTATGAATACTACATACAGGTCTATCACATGCTCCCGTATAGTTCGTAGTAACATGTTAAAAAAAAGAATAGAATGCTGCGAATTTATCTCGCAGCATT
>JAAENC010000385.1 GCA_024224815.1 Chloroflexota bacterium | reverse complement strand
ATAAAAATATAACAAAATATATTTCAAATACCAACTAAATGTTTCTGTAATGGATTAAATATTACTGTTGGTGTTGGATAAGAAATTGGTGTTGGTGTTGCATTGGTTATTGGAGCAAGCGTTGGATCTGATCCGGATATTGTTATATGAGTTTGGATCATCTGGTTGTGATTGTTTTTGTTCATTTGGTAAATTTAGTGATGGTAGTGTTAATTAAATTAATACAGATGCTGCATCATCAATGGGTGTTACTTGTGTTTGTTCAGTGATCATTGAACTTCAAAAAATAATTTACTAAGCTAAAAAAAAACTTTAATTTTCATCATGGATACAAATTCATTCACAGAGACTTCCTGCACCACGCAAACTCTCACGCTGTTATTCACGACTTGTATATTGCATAATGTACAGACAGGCGGTTCAATCTACCATATGATATGTTATAAAGAAGTTTATCTTCCTACAGTCAGGTAGAGAGATAGTGGATGTTTTATTGAACAATAAAACATATTTGAAACTATCCAATTGGGAAAGAATAGTATTATATTTGCACACCCAGTCGAAGTGAATTGAATGAATTTTATTAATATCACTGAAATAATTGAACAAATTAATTCAAACAATTAACAATTATTCTGGAAATTATCGATTATTAAAACAATTATTCTTGAAATTATGTAAAATTATTAAAAAAAAGTATTTGAATGAATTTCATTAAATATCACTGAAATAATTGAACAAATTAATTAAAACAATTATTATGATTTTCGAAAGGGTTCAAACATTTGCATTTGAATAATTGTGAGAAACGGATCAATTGCAGAATTTGTATTTTGTTGGAAATAGTGTGAAATATACGAACAATCACAACAAATTCTCCAATATTTTGTGTTTATTCATCGATACGAACGTAAATATTATGAAAACGAATGATAAACATGAAATATTGGAGAATTTGTTGTGATTATTCTTACTATTTCCATAAAAATACACTGAATTTTAGAATTTATAAACTTGTGATTGTTCGTATATTTCACACTATTTCCAACAAAATACAAATTCTGCAATTGATCGCTTTCGCGCAATTATTCAAATGCAAATGTTTGAACCCTTTCGAAAATTATAATAACAATTATTCTGGAAATTATCGAAATATTAAAATTATTAAAAAAAAGTATTTGAATGAATTTTATTAAATATTACTGAAATAATTGAACAAATTAATTAAAACAATTAACAATTATTCTGAAAATTATCGATTATTAAAACAATTATCGAAATATATTAAAATTATTAAAAAAAGTATTTGAATTATTATGAATAATTAAAAAATAGCTGATTT
>JAAENC010000384.1 GCA_024224815.1 Chloroflexota bacterium | reverse complement strand
TTTCTTGATCAAAAAAGAAAAATGGGGCTCGTCAAAAGAATTAAAAAGCAAATCATTAAATTTGACATTAAACCAGAAGATCTCGATTTATCAACATCTTGATTTTCAATATAATAATTTGACGTTAGTCGAGATTATGAAAAACGGAATTACCTTAATATTTATTCTACTAATTTTTCTGTCTTGTAAGCAGAAACAAACTGAATATGCTAATACAGAAAATAAATCTGAAATTACTGAAATTGTAGAATCGGAAACTGAAAAAGTAACAGAGAGTAAATTAGAAAATGTTGTATCTGAAAAAAAAACAGACTGCGAATTTAAAACACTTGTTGCAATAAATTCTCTTCTCGAAAAAGGAACGGAATTGAATGACCAAAACTTTGCTGTTTTCTTTGCGAATATGAATCCTGAATGTTCAAATAATGTTGAATATTCCGAATTTAATAATGAACTGATTTTTAAAACGCTGGAATCGAATCCGAAAAAGTTTGTGGCATTTTTAAGCAGAGTTTCGAAGAAAAAGAAAATATTGGAATTTGTGCTCACTCAACTGCGGAATCCAATCCACGACGGAATTGAATTAAATGCGATTTACGAGCGTTTAGGTAAAACAGAAACGGAAGATGCTAAAACGAAAGAATTAGTTTCTGAATCGATTAAAAAAGCATTTGAAAAGAAATAAAAAACGTTGCACAACAACGTGTAAAAATAATTGCTTGGGCAATTGCCTACTTGGAAAATTCCTTCGGAATTTTCTCTGGCTCGTTTTTGTTTACTAAATTAGTTGCTTAAACACGCAACTATCCTTACACCAACCGTTGTGTACAATGCTGCCAACGCTCAAAAAGTCCGACGCAAAACGCATTCGGAATCTTAAAATAAATCGGATTTTTAAGTAAAAAAACATACGCAACATCTGACTGAAAATCTTTTCGGAATCGGATTCTTAAATC
>JAAENC010000383.1 GCA_024224815.1 Chloroflexota bacterium | reverse complement strand
GTCTGAATCAGTAGGCGCAATGATGTTAGCTGCGCCTGATGTCATAGGTCAAAGTGGACTTGCTTTGCGAGAAGCATTAAGCGAGAGATATTTTCCAGAAGTGCTTCCAACTGGCGAGACGGTTCTAAGGCTAAAAGGTGGATCCGCCCACCAACCCACCGAGCAATCTTATACTGGGGCTTTACCCGGTAGCAAAGCCTTTACTGGTGCTGGTGGTAGAGATTGGAACTGGGATACAGGAAGAAAGCAACCAAAGCCAAGTCCTACAAGTCGAGTTGGGACAGTTCTTTCTACAAATATGCTCTCTTGGAGAGTAGCAACAGGATAAATTATGCCTCTAAACTTTGAAGAAAGGCAAGTAGAAGAGCCGCAAGATAGTGATGCTTGGGCATCATTTGACGAGCAAATTTATAACAGATTTGCCAAAACAGGCGACTATGTAAGCGGTGGTTATGATGGAACTAAAAGCATTCCTAACCCACAGCAGAATTGGGATTACCGAACTGCCGAGTTAGGCATGAACGGCGAGCAACTTCCCTACGGTGCTGAAAGCTGGGACGCTTTTGGTCGCCCTTATTATGGAGAAGGGCTAAAGGGATACTGGAATGGTGTTGTTGCCAGAGTAACATCCCCGACACAGCTAAATGCAGAGTTTAGAAAATCAGACGGCGACGAAGATTTTCTCGAATGGGGCGCAAGAGCTTTGTATAACGCTGGTGAGTTTGGGAAACTTTCTGACACAACGGGTGTTGACAGCCCCCTTACTTATGCTCTGCGTGTCTCTAAAGAAATTGTTGGCGGTGGACTGAAATTATTGGAACTTGGTGGTATCGCAATCGAGCGCGGTATTGGTACAGCCGTTCTTGCTAACCAAACAGAAACATTAGACGAGGCTTTTCAAGCAAGTCGCATCTTTTACTCTACCCTCTTGGACACAACGCTTACATCACAGTTTCTACAAGAATACCGCAAGGGGCAAAACCCTGAACTTTTGGCACAAGAACTTGCTAACCCCTTTGCAGAGTTTGTTGGACAGGCTATTCTTGACCCGCTGAATTTTGTAACATGGATGGGAAAAGCAGCCAAAGCGACAGACCTTGTTTCTGACGCAGCTGTTATTGCGGATAAAGTGGGCGATGCCTTAGATGCTACAAGAGCCTTAGATGCGGCAGACGACGCGGCAGATTATGCAAAAGCAACAGAAACCCTTGTTGACGCGGTGAAAGCTGAATTTGCTGCAATACGAACCACGAAGCTGAGACAAGAATACAAGGTTGGAGCAGTTGTAGCCACAGGGCGACAGTCTCACTTCTTCACGAGAGTGTCAGATAATATAGCAGGTATCGCGCAAGCACTAAAGAAACTGAATGGTACGGGTGCGGATGTTGTGGAACACCTGCACGAACTGGCTAGAGCAGCAAGCCCAGTAGAAGAAGTTGCAAACTCTGCAATCCCATTCTTGGCAAAGAGTGAGATTGGCAGATCGTTACTAAGTAATAACGGGCTGGAGCTTGGTGTATATCTGAATAAGATTATTGGCGAAGGCGATGACGCGAAATCGTTTATCTCTGCTATTAGTGGACTACAAGACAACTTGCCGGAGCTTATAAAATTTTTCGGAGAAAAGGGAAGAAAAACAGCGCAAGAGCTATTCCCCACCATCTCTGATATGCAAGAAGCAGACAAGTTGAGAAAAACAGCGATTGCCGCTGGAGATGTCGTTTCTGATAAGACACACAAAATTGCTGATATGCTGAAAGAAGTACCAACGGCTATTAAGTGGATTTCAAACAGAGATAGCTCGTTACAAAAAGTTTTCAAGCCTATCAACAACTTCTTTGGGCAGGTGTATATGGGCGCAAGTCCGGGCTTCGCTGCAAGAAAT
>JAAENC010000382.1 GCA_024224815.1 Chloroflexota bacterium | reverse complement strand
GTGGAGGATAGAACAATAGGATCTAATAAATCTAAACATTGATTTAGAAATGCAAAAAAAAAAATAGCCTAATAACCTGTGATAAAAATAATATAAAAAACAAAAAGCCTTATATTTAACATTTCCTATTTGCTAAAAAAATTTTCAACAACTTTTATTTTGCATTTGGACAAGAATCACCTTTTGACCCACTATCATAATCTTCATTTTGATGATCACTACCATAAGTATCACCTATCTGATCATCACCATAAGTATCACCACCTTGATTTGGTCCTTGTACTTGCCTTGAATAATTTGGTCCTTGATTTGGTCCTTGCCTTGAATAATTTGCACCACTATCCGATCGCATTTGTTCAGCCTTTGCAAAATTAAATGGCTCCCTTTTCTCACCTACCGCCCATCTCATCTCTGGTGCACGATCACGTGAATTCACCAAATCTCGATGATATGGTGGAACCCATCTAAATTGTCCACTTGATCCCGTACAACCTTTCCAAACCATTATATTTCTACCGTCCATCCGTTCAACCTTCGTTGCTACCCATTCCAATTTACCTTTTTCATCATGATGCTGTAAAAAATCAACTACAAACATCATACCTACTCTAATATCACATATTATAAATTCCCTATGACCAACACAATTATCACATGCACTATCATGTTTACTTTGGTTATAAACCTCAAATCCTTTTTTTTCTAAATCCTGGTAATTTGTATATGCATATCTACCAGTCTTACGCCACCATGGC
>JAAENC010000381.1 GCA_024224815.1 Chloroflexota bacterium | reverse complement strand
CGACTATATTGACGGCACCATGCCGCCGGAGCGCTACGGTAGCATGGCGGGATCTGGCTACGCCGCTGCTGACCGTGACGATTGGTACGGCGATGATTGCGGCTATGGCGGCGGCGGTGGATTGATCAGCCACCAGTCGGCCATTTATGTTTTTACCGCCGGTGCTTTTCTTACGTTTATATTGTATCGGGCAATCAAAGATTTTGAAACGGCTGCTGGCGGCGGCAGACGCTCTAATTTCTTTTTTGAGGATATTTTACATGGTAAGATTAAAAAACACTCTTTTAATATGCCTATCTGTCAAGATAGTTATACATGTATAAAATAGGTATACCTAAAAAGATTGAGAAAAAATGCAAAAGCGGTTTGCGGAAAAAAGAACTGGGGATAACCTAAGGGCCTCGTCAGAAACGACGGGGCCAAAACGAAGCCGAAAGCGCGCTTTACGAGCAAGAAAAAGAAGATGTTTGATAGTTGAATTATATGATAGTAACGGGCTCCTAAATCATTTATGATTTAAGAGTTAATTTTTTCGAGAGAAAACTCAATAGAAATATTTTAAGTAATTAAGTCGGATACAAACACAATCAATTGATTGGAGAGTTTGATCCTGGCTCAGAATGAATGCTGGCGGCATGGATTAGGCATGCAAGTTGAACGAGAAATTCACTTCGGTGAATGGAAAGTGGCGAAAGGGTGAGTAACGCGTGAATAATCTGCCCCTAAGTTTGGAACAACAGTTGGAAACGACTGCTAATACCGGATGTGAATATAAGATCGCATGATCTAATATTTAAAGGTTACGCTTAGGGATGAGTTCGCGTGCCATTATGCTAGTTGGTAAGGTAAAAGCTTACCAAGGCTATGACGGCTAGGTGGTCTGAGAGGACGATCACCCACACTGGGACTGAGACACTGCCCAGACTCCTGCGGGAGGCTGCAGTCGAGAATCTTCCGCAATGCGCGAAAGCGTGACGGAGCAATGCCGCGTGATCGAAGACGGCCTTCGGGTTGTAAAGATCTGTCAGGGGGGAAAAACGATGATGGTACCCCCAGAGGAAGCCACGGCTAACTACGTGCCAGCAGCCGCGGTAATACGTAGGTGGCGAGCATTATTCGGAATTACTGGGCGTAAAGGGTCCGCAGGTGGTTTACTAAGTCAGATGTGAAATTTCAGTGCTTAACACTGAACCTGCATTTGAAACTGGTAGACTAGAGTATGTGAGAGGTAAGCGGAATTTGTGGTGTAGCGGTGGAATGCGTAGATATCACAAGGAAGACCAAAGGCGAAGGCAGCTTACTGGCACAATACTGACACTCATGGACGAAGGCTAAGGTAGCGAAAAGGATTAGATACCCTTGTAGTCTTAGCAGT
>JAAENC010000380.1 GCA_024224815.1 Chloroflexota bacterium | reverse complement strand
CTGTAGTTGGAATTTTAGGAACCGTAGCCTGACAATTAGGGCAGCGACCTTGCACATTTCCTCCTTACTTTTCCAGTTGGGCTAACGCCCGCAATAAGGTGTGCCACGCTGAACCAGCCAAGCGCACCGAACTTCAAACCAAAACTGCCGAGTGTAACGCATCACCTTGATTGCATTGTTACATGCTGACGCTGAATTCAATGCGGCTTGGCCGCCCCACCGAGGCTGACGAAAAATTATCACCCGACATGGAGCCAGATGTAAGCCAGACACCAAAATCACAGCAAATAAAATACTCTTTTGGCAAAGTGATTGCCGCAATTTAGTAACCGCAAAACATCAACGCGCCAACTCGGAACTTAATAATGCGGCTTCAAGAATTTGAATTCGGCAATGTCTTTTAGACCAAAGAAATTGGGAAACCTCGGAGCTTAAACCGCATTAACGACGAACGATACTTTCTGCATTACGATCACCGCGGGAACCGCTGAAAAATCAACCAGTGCCGAAACCAAAATCTATAAAAAACTAGGCATG
>JAAENC010000379.1 GCA_024224815.1 Chloroflexota bacterium | reverse complement strand
TTTTTTTGCATAATTTAAAAAGCTGTATTCTGAGTGGCTGGTACTGTGGACTGGCACTGTGAACATGATATATATGAGAAAATCTTGTCTTTTTCTAAAAAAGTAGGATTTTTCTCGAAATGACATTTTTCTCAATTTTTTTTATTTGTTTTTATTTCGAAAAAATCAGAAATATTTTAGAGAAAATTACAAAACTTTCTCTATATTTTTCCCAATGTGCTGTATGTGACATATTCACATAATGTCCTCTGCGCAGTTGTTGTTGTTTGGTCAGTTTATCTATAAGTTGTCGCTTATAGAATGGGCCGTCCGTCGGGGGCCCATCAAAGGTCTTGGACAGACCAGTGAGAGCCACCCTTCGGCATGAGCCCTGCATGAAAGTGTATGGCTTTTGAACACAGAAAAACATGTTAAACAACATCCTGTTAGAAATTTGGTTTTGAGGTAAGTACTTTTTAAACCCTAAATATTTTTAGGTATGCCAGCTAAGAACATATTTCATGTTTTGATTGTTTCAATTTCATTATCACCTTTTTTCAGCTCATCGAATTCTTGGTTTTAAAAGCCTTTTTATGAAAAAGTATTGATACATACATGTATTTTGAAAATAAGGTTTATTTTAGAATGTGCTCAAAATTAAACAAGCATGCAAACTTGGCATGAGCAGACATTCATTAAATGCTGCTGTACATGTGCTATTATCAGAATGTAAACAATGACATCACATTAGACAGTTTTAGACCTGTGCTGCACTGGGAAAAATGTGGAGAAATTTTGTTTTTCTCCAAAATTCTTTGTTTTCTTGAGAAGTCTTTACTGTCATTTCGAGAAAAATCCTATTTTTTTGAGAAAAGACAAGATTTTCTCATGATTTTTACACTAAGCCCCGCCCAGCACCGCCCCCGCACTAAGCCCCGCCCAGATGGGGCCGGCTCTGTAGCAGAGAAACAGCCAATCACTGCAAGTTCAAGGTGCCAGTCCACATTTTCCAGTCACTCTATGAGTCATACTCATATATATTCTCCTGTATAACAACTGTTTTCTGATTGGTTTAAGTCCGAGAATTCCCAGAAATCCCGGCACAGAATTTTCGAGAAAAATCCTATTTT
>JAAENC010000378.1 GCA_024224815.1 Chloroflexota bacterium | reverse complement strand
ATTTATTTCTCTTTCCACAATCGCATTTACAAAGAATAGATATAAAATAGTTTTTAAATGCAATCTACTCCTCCAATGATTTATTGTTAACAACATATAGATTATCTGTGTATAATATATAATACGTATAATTCCCATATAATAATATTGATTATCATTTAATATCAATGACTCAAACAATTGAAAATATAATTCATCAAATTTATTTAGCAAATATTGCTTGTTTCCAATGACTACAATGAGCTCTAATAGCAATGAATTTGAATTGATAATATGATAAATATAACTATTATTTACAATATTTAAATTGATGCCACATGCAATATGCTCATAAGCCACATTCAGTAATGATATAATTGTATAATAATAATTTGTTTCTTGAATTGATGTTTTTGTTGCATCATAATGAATTTCTGATTCCGAATTAGTTGGATTGGTCAATTCAATGCTCATTTTTGCTTTGTTGATTATGCATGCTATTGATTCACATTGACAGGCAATAATAATCGAGACATGATGTGAATAATGTACGGCTCCAACGCTAACCACTGTAGGTGTTGTGGCAATACTAAATGGCATCCTGGACACTATTTGGATTTGTCATTGAAGGATGATTCAAAGCTCATTGAGTGACTTCACTAAGAAAAACGATCATATATTAGTATCATGACATTACGTGTCTTGAAATGCATGAAAATTGTTTTTATTTAAGAATCTTACTCTCTCTCTTGAGAATTTTGTTCATTTAGCTAGTTTTAAAAAAAAAAGTATATATCTACTAGTAACATTAAAGATCGGAACAACCTCAAGGTTACATGATACTAATATATGATCGTTTTTCTTAGTGAAGTCACTCAATAAGCTTTGAATCATCCTTCACTGACAAATCCAAATAGTT
>JAAENC010000377.1 GCA_024224815.1 Chloroflexota bacterium | reverse complement strand
TGCAATTCAAATATCGGGGCAAGGTGGTCACCAGCGCTGATGTTGCGTTTATAAATCGATTAATCGGTGAAAATCCCAGCGATAGTCGCTGGGCTTTATCTAAAAAGCTTTGCCGCGCCTGGAATTGGGTTCAGCCCAACGGGGCGCTTAAAGATATGATATGCCGAGGCTTGATGCTTGAGCTTCACCGCGCCGGGCATATCCGGCTGCCGGCCAAAAAGCGTCGTGTCAACAACCCGTTTGTCAACCGCACAAAGCCAGCGAAAGTCACAATTGATCACAGCCCTGTTAATGGAAAACTGTCTGACATCAAACCCCTGCGATTTTGTCAGGTTCGTCGCACAGGGCTGGAAAAGCTGTTTAACAGCCTCATCGAGCACTACCATTATCTGGGCTATTGTCATCCGGTCGGCGAACAGCTTAAGTATATCGTCTACTCTCAGCAAAAACCCATTGCCTGTCTGGCCTGGTCTTCAGCCCCGCGTCATATCGGCTGCCGGGACCGCTTTATCGGCTGGTCGGCACACAGCCGAAAAGCACATATTCATCTGCTGGCCTACAATACCCGGTTTTTAATACTGCCCTGGATTCGGGTTGGCTGCCTGGCTTCGCACATATTGGCTCGCATGGCTAAAATTGTCTGTGAAGACTGGCAGGCAATCTACTGGCATCCCATCTATTTTCTTGAAACTTTTGTGGACAAACAGCGCTTTGCCGGCACTTGCTATAAAGCCGCCAACTGGATTTATTTGGGTGATACCACCGGCCGTGGTAAAAATGATCACACCAACAAAGCCAACCGCTCCATAAAAGCGGTATGGGGCTATCCGCTGAGCAAACACTTTCGCACACTGTTATCGACGGGGGCGCCATGAAGACCCCCCAACGCATCGATCTGAACCTTGAGCAGGTTGATGAGCTTTTAAAGCGTGTCAAAACAGGCTGTCTTCAAGACGGTGATTATGAAATCATCAAGGCGATGGTGCAAACCATTGAGCTGCTATGCCAGTGTGTGGATGAAAAGGCCACATCGATTCGACGGCTTTTGCGCATGTTGTTTGGCCCCAGCACTGAAAAGCTGAAAAATGTGATCAAAGACAAAGAAACATCTGATTCTTCAAAATCCACGCAACAACATACAACGGATAAAAACAACAAGCCAAAACCAAAAGGACACG
>JAAENC010000376.1 GCA_024224815.1 Chloroflexota bacterium | reverse complement strand
TTAGGCGGGAAAAATCTCTCTATTGCAGCATAGCGCAAAACCCCTTCGTGCATAAAATGAGCAAATCTGAAATTTGGCGTTCTTGTTTCGCCGATAACATTTACCGTGTCACCCTTGCGTAACTTTCCTTTCCAGCCATGATTACTAGGTCCTGGCCTAATAGTTGGCGATCTTCCTTCTACAACCCGCATCTTTTCCATACACGCTCCTGTCTAATCAAGTCAACCTATTATAACAGAGACTGCCTAGCGTTGGCGTGAGCGGTACGCAGACTCGCTTCCGCAGATGATGGCTTGACCTTCTTTCAAAACTTCTCTTACTTTTTCGCACATAGGAAGAAGCTCTCTTTCTTTACCTTGAAGATGGGCAACGGTTTCTAATGCAAAAGTAAGCTCTTCTAACACCGCGCGAAAGCGGTCGGCTTCTTGCTCCGCTTTCACGGCTCGAAGTTGTTGCTCGTCATATTGATCTATCCATTCTTGTATTGTTGCGTTACACATATTTCGTATCTCCTGTAGTGAATGTTGCCATTAGGGAAAACTTGACAGGTTTTCCCTCCCCCTCCGCGTACAGTGACGAACGTCATAGTAGCGGAGGGCGCGGGGTG
>JAAENC010000375.1 GCA_024224815.1 Chloroflexota bacterium | reverse complement strand
TACAAACCAGCCGGTTAGCTCTCAAATTGACAAGAACCCGTTTCCTAACGGACTTGTTTGGTTGATCGATATCAGCATTGGATTAGGCTCCGGTAAAATTCTTGCTGTGCTCGCACTTGATAATAAGCATCATGTTCTGAATGAAGGTGCACCCACGCTTCAAAATGTAAACTGCGTCGCTGTTTCAGTAGCCGCGTCATGGAATGGTGTAAGTATCGCTGATTTTTTACAAAAAGTCATTGCCACCTCAGGAAGGCCTGTAGCTTTTCTCAAAGATGGCGGAAAAGATCTCGCCAAAGCTGTAAGAATTTTATGCGAACAAGGCTGCCCCTGCCTTTCCATTGATGATATATCTCATACTATCGCAAATCTTTTTAAACATGAATACCAAGATCATCCGATGTTTAAAACCTTTATCTCCTCTTGCGGCAAAGCTTCGAAGAAACTCAAACAGACCGTTCTTGCTTGTCTTGCACCCCCCAAAGTTTCAACGAAAGCCAGGTTTATGAACCTTCATCGCCTGGTAAGATGGGCTGATCAATTGCTCAAACATTCTCCAAAGGGCCGTGCGCCAGAAGGCTCTATTCTTTCAAAACTACGAGCAAGCCTTGATCAAATTCCAGAATGTAAGGCCTTTATAAGTCGATTCCTCCGGGATGCGAATCCTCTTTTAGAATGCCAGCAAATACTTAAAAACAAGGGGCTAAGCCAAT
>JAAENC010000374.1 GCA_024224815.1 Chloroflexota bacterium | reverse complement strand
GGTTCGAGATGTCTTGGCAGGGCGCTGCAGCTTCAGCACCATATCAACAAGCTGCTGCTTGCTCAACTTTTCCAAATCATCCCGTTCCATATGCCCATTGATTCAGAAAAATACCGATTTGACAAGGGGGTGAGTAATTACTCACCCTTTCCCAATCCGGCTGCCTGTTCCAAATGTCAACCTTCACAAAAACCTGCCGATATTCGATCGTGCAGAAGTTGTACGACAAGAGCTAATAACTGCTTCCACATGACATAAACCTAATGGCAACAATGCGGACTTTATACTGTTTTCGTTTTGGTTTGTTGTCCAGCGAACGACATGCCCTTGATGTCACGAAGCGCCAAAACCAACCCTTGATGATATGCAACGCATTTTCCCGTTTGAATATGGAGCAATAAGATGGTAGCAAAAAACTGGCCAAATATAGATTGGGGCTGTTCTAGAATTCATTCTTAAGGTGCAAAATCGTATGTCTATCGCCAAATTTCAAAACAAATCTGTTTTTCTCTTTCTCATAGCTTGTTCTTTTCTTTTGTTACCCAACGTAATATGGGCAAAGGCTTACTCTGGTAAAACAAAAATATTCTATGAAAGATCCCATGGGACCCAAGTAGAGTACTATTCATCCTCAGGGGGGGCATATTTATGGTACCCAGGAAATAGAGGGGTTGTGAAGGGTCGGTGGCGCAGAAGAGGAAAACAGATATGTTTCCAATACGGGGCAAATACTTACAATCCGGTGACAAAAAAACGCGGTGGAAGATGGGAATGTATGCCCGTTGCTTATCATCAGAAAATATTAAAGGGCTCATGTAAGGGTGATGTATTTAACTTAGCAACTGGTCGGATTCCATATGTGCTAAGAAAACGTCGTTTTGGATTAGTCAAATTGACCGCTAAGTGCTGATGCCATTTATGGTCGATTTTTCTGCCGGCAGTCAGCTTCGTCTGCGGTGTTGGCCTTGGCCAAATTAGACCAAGGTCCGATATAGGCTACCATTTTAGGCCTCGCTATCTTTCGGCAATTCAAATTGCGGCACGCGCTGGAGGTCTGAAGTGGGCTCGTTGCAGCCATTCGAGCATTTCTCAAATGAGGGTTTGGGAAGTGTGATGAAAATGGCTTGTCTCAGGGTAGTTTCAGTATCTTTGCCCGCTTCATCGCGAACCAGGTTGTACCCGCGGCGCAGTTGCGCGGTAGTT
>JAAENC010000373.1 GCA_024224815.1 Chloroflexota bacterium | reverse complement strand
TGTGGATGGGTATATTGATTTCTACAACCATGAAAGGATACAATTAAAAACGAAACAGACACCTTATCAAACTAGGTGCCTGTTTCGATAATCTAAGGGGAGGGCTTTCTTTTTGTGTCTTGCCTAATGGGGGCAGTTCATACAAACACTCGGGCTTTTGCTTTAAGAATAATCCCCTCTTCGTTCATCCAAAGTTGCTTTCATTTCTGTGATAACCTCCGCATAATCGGGATTGTCGATCTGATTTTCTAACTCGTAAGGGTCTTCTTCGAGGTAGTAGAACTCTGAGCGATTGTCATCAGTTTCTATATATTTATATTTTCCGCTGTGGATGGCTTCCCAATGCCCACGAGAAGGCCAGCACTCAATAAAAATTTCTTCGCGTAGCCACTTGCCTCCTACCAAAAGGGGCACAAGAGATTCGCCATCGAGATGTTCTGGGATGGGAATGCCCGCCAGGTCGTAGAATGTTGGGGCAATATCTACGCTGTTGACAAGGCGGTTTTCTGTATAAGCTTCGGGCACGAGCGGGGGGTAACGTAAAGCAAAAGGAACGCGCACCGATTCTTCGTAGGCGGTTCCTTTTGATTCTAGCCTGTGTTCTCCCCAATGCTTTCCGTTATCAGAAAGGAAAATAAGAACTGTATTATCAAGCTCGCCTTTTTCTTCGAGTTTTTGGACTATCGCTTCTATGGCGCGGTCAGCAGAAAGTAGCGAAAGAATTTGCCTTCGTCGAAAATCTTCAATGTTGGCAATACCAGCTTCGTCGAAAAGGGGGCGCCAGTTAATAGAATCCGGTTTATCTGAAATATCGGCCTCGTTGAAGTTTGGCGGACGATGCGGGGGCAGATCGGTGTGAAGGGTTTCATCTTCTGTAGCGGGGATAGCGGGGCCGTGCGGGGCTGTCATCCCGAATAGCAGGAAAAAAGGTTTGAGCTGGCTAGATGCTTCATCAACGAAATCAAGCACAAAATCACGGGTGATGTCGGTAATATATCCGGGAACTTGCCAATGCCATTCTCCGTTGACGTTGTAATCGAGATCGTTATAGCGACTGTCATCCTTGAAGAGAGATGCCCAATAATCGTATTCGGGGCGCATTTCGCCTTTCCATTTGTTGAGATATTTTCCGACAAGGCCAGTGTAGTAACCATTATCTTGTAAATCTTCGACAAAAGTGCCGACGTTAAGCTCGCCTTTATTGTCGCGGACATTATGCTTGTGAACGTGCGTACCGGTCAAAATGCTGGCGCGGCTTGGCCCGCAAAGTGGCGAACTGACATAGCCATACGAAAAAGTAACGCCCTGATCAAAAATCAGCTCTTGCGTTTTGGGCATATATTGCATGGTGTCATAGCGTTGGTCGTCGGTCAGGATAACGAGAAAATTTGGGCGATCATCACCTATGCCAAAAGGCGCTCGGCAGGAAGCCAAAAGGCTACTACCAAGCGTTAAGCTGCTTAGGCGAAGGAAATCGCGACGGGTGATTTTTTTAGGCATATCTCTTTTTTCTTTTCTTCGGTTTTTGCGTAATGATGTCTTTTTGTTTGCGTTTTCTGTTCGGGTCTTTTTCGATGAACATGGGTTCGAGTGTCCAAGGGTCCATTTCTGTCCAATACATTACGCTTGAGTAGGTTGAAGGTGTGGGGGTAAATATTTGTACTTGTTCGGGCGAGATGCGTAGTTCGCTACTAACAAAGCCTTTCATTTTGCGCATATCGTTATCGTCACAACCGGGGTGGGCGGCGATCATATAGTAGGTCAGAAATTGTTTTTTACCGGCTTTTTTATTGAGTTGCTGGAAACGATTTCTGAATTTGACCAGCGACTCTGTACCGGGTTTGCCCATTGTGTGTAAAACGTGGTCTTCGGTGTGTTCCGGCGCAATTTTCATTTGCCCGGATGTATGATGCGTGACGACTTGTTTTAGATAATCATCCCCGTATTCGGTGTCGCTCAAAATCATATCGTAACGGAGGCCGGATGCAACAAATACCTTTTTGACACCATCCAGATTCTGAACCTTTTTCAGCACTTCGGCGTGGGGGCGGTGGTCGATCTTAATAACGGGGCAAATTCCGGGGCTGACACATCGCTTGGCTGGACAGTTGCCAGCTTTCAATTTCTTCCCGCACTCGTAGCCGTACATATTCGCGGTTGGCCCGCCAAGATCAGAAATATAGCCTTTGAACTTTGGGTGCCGCGTAATCACTTTTGCTTCGGAGACAATAGAATCCTGGCTGCGTGAGCGAATTGTGCGCCCTTCGTGAACGGCGATAGCGCAGAAATTGCATTCTCCGTAGCATCCACGATGGGATGGGATGGAAAATCCGATGGTATCGAGCGCACGCACTTTTCCATCTTTAGCATAATAGGGGTGTTGAGCGCGTTCGTAATCCAGAGCATAGATGGCATCTAGTTCTTCTCCTGTCTGATAAAGAGCAGGGGGATTTTGAATAAGATAGCGGTCGCCGTGTTTTTGTGTTAATCCCTTTGCGGGGATAGGGTCGTTGTTTTTGTAGAAAGTGTGGAACATCTCGATAAATGCCAACTTGTCTTTTGCAACCACTTCATAAGCGGGCATTTCGAGATAATCTTCACGTTTTTCTTTGGCGATATAGCTCAAGCCGCGTATTTCGTGCGGGTCGTTGCCATCACGCAGGGCGGCAGCGAATTCCAAGGTTGATTTTTCGGCCATGCCGTAGAGAATATAGTCTGCTTTGGCATCGAAGATGATGGAGCGGCGGATTTTATTTGTCCAATAATCGTAATGCGGAACGCGGCGCAGGGATGCTTCGATACCGCCGAGGACGATGGGCTTGCTTTTTTCTTTGGGGCTAACCTGTTTGGAAAAACGCCGAATTAGTCCTGTGTAGACAATTGTTGCGCGGTCCGGGCGACGATTGTTGATTTCACCGGGGGTATAGTCGTCGGTGCGGCGTTTTTTCTTTAGGGCTGTGTAATTGGAGACCATCGAGTCGATGCTGCCAGCGGTTACGCCCCAGAAAAGTTCGGGTTCGCCGAGCCTGCCGATATCCACGAGTGAATCGGTTTGGGGTTGGGAGATGATCCCGACGCGGTATCCCGCATTGGCAAGCACTTTGCCGATGGCTGCTGTTCCCATAAAGGGGCTGTCTATATAGCTGTCGCCGCTGACGATGATGATATCGAGCGAATCCCAGCCGAGGGTTTTCATTTCTTGTTGAGTAGTAGGGAGAAACATAGGCTGAATGTTATCACGAACAAAGCAAATAAGTCGAATGGAGAAAATAGGTTTAGAGTAGCAATAGTAGAATGCTCTTTTTCTTCTATTATTACGTCTACACATTTCTAGTTGTCTTGACACATTTGTGTGCCGCCTGTAAAATCCAAGTCTCTAAAATTTTAGGCGTAACCCGCCTAAAATTCATTTAATCTCACTTTTCTTCTGGAGGAAGAAACACTATGAGTCATATGGGACTTTCAACTTTTGAAACAGTTGCAATCTGGGCAGTTTTTGGGATTGCCATTGTTGGGCTTCTTTATGCTATTTATTTGCGCTCTCAAATTTTGAGCGAAGATAAAGGCACTGAGCGAATGCAGGAAGTTTGGGGCTGGATTCGCGATGGAGCAGACGCCTATTTGCAGCAGCAACTGAAATCAATTTTGCCTTTCGTCGCAGTTTTGACAGTTGCTCTTTTCTTTTCTGTCTATATTGTTCCCCCTACGCCAGAAGCTCTGTTGCGCTTCAAGGATATGGAGCCTGGACAGATTAGTCTTACGCTTGGTTTAGCGCGCGCCATCGCTTTTGTGATGGGTGCTGGCTTTTCTTTGACCGTTGGACAGATTGGTATGCGTATGGCTGTACAGGCGAATGTTCGCGTGGCATCAGCTGCTCGTACATCTTTTAGTGATGCATTGCGTATCGCTTATCGCGCAGGAACGATCACCGGTATGCTCACAGATGGTCTCGGACTTCTCGGTGGTACAGTTATCTTTATGTGGCTTGGAATCGCAGCGCCAGACGCTCTGCTTGGTTTCGGTTTTGGTGGTACGCTCCTCGCGCTCTTTATGCGTGTCGGTGGCGGCATTTATACCAAAGCGGCTGATGTAGGAGCTGACCTTGTTGGTAAGGTAGAGCAAAATTTGCCCGAAGATGATCCCCGCAACCCTGCTGTTATCGCTGACCTCGTTGGCGACAATGTTGGTGATTGCGCTGGTATGGCTGCTGACATCTTCGAATCTTACGAAGTTACGATCGTTTCTGGTTTGATCCTTGCTTTGGCACTCTGGCATCATACCGGTCGTCTTGAGTGGATCATCTTCCCCCTTATCGTTCGCGGTATTGGTGTTTTGGCTTCCATTATTGGTACTTACGCTGTCAAAAGTGATGCCAAAGAAGGCGGCGATGCAATGAAAGCGATCTTTACGGGCTTCTTTACATCTGCCGTTATTTCATCAGCCCTTTTCTATCTGGCTGCTTTCTTTTATATGAACAACGATGGCATTGATCAGTGGGGTGGCTGGTGGCGTACCCCGACTGCTGTTTTCGTCGGTGTCGCACTTGCTATAGGTATTGATCGCTTGACGGAATATTTCACCGGTACACATGCTGAACCTGTAAATGATATTAAGAAAAGTGCCGATACCGGTTCTGCGACCTTGATCCTTCAAGGGACAGCTGTTGGTTTCGAATCTTCTGTTTGGTCTATTTTGATCATTGCGCTCACCATTATTGCTTCTATCGTTATTTTTGGCACCATCCCTGGTGTTGAAGGCACGGATAGAGTTCATTTCATCCTTTATGGTGTTGCAATGGCCGGTATTGGTATGCTTACCTTAACCGGCAACAATGTGGCAATGGACTCTTTCGGTCCGATTGCAGATAATGCCAATGGTATTGGTGAAATGTCCTGGACCGGTAAGGAAAAAGAAGAAAATGCTAGCGCGCAACAGATTATGGCTGATCTTGATGCTGTAGGCAATACTACTAAAGCGATCACTAAAGGTGTTGCGATTGGTTCCGCTGTTATTGCCGCTGTTTCCCTGTTCGGATCTTTCCTCGTGGATGTAAGCCGTACACAGGCAGGCATGGGTGTTCCCCTTGCTGAGCAGATCCAAAGCGTCGGTATTCGAGTTGATATGCCACAGGTCTTTGTAGGTATGCTCATCGGTGGTGCTATTCCGTGGCTCTTCTCATCCTTTGCAATTCAGGCTGTCAGCCGTGCGGCAGCCTTGATAGTAAAAGAAGCTCGCCGTCAATTTGGCTTGGGCGTTCTTGATGGCTCAGTTGAACCGGATTATCGTCAAGCTGTTTCCATCTCCACCACTGCTGCACAGAAAGAATTGGTCTCTTTGGCAGTGATCGGTGTTGTGGCTCCGATTGTTGTAGGTCTTGCCTTGCAAGTTGAAGCGCTGGGCGGATTCAATGCTGGTTTGATTCTTTCTGGCCAGCTTTTGGCTGTGTACCTGAATAATGCTGGTGGCGCATGGGATAATGCGAAAAAACTGGTCGAAGATGAGCCTTCTAGTATTGAAAACAATACAGGTAAAGGCTCCGAGCGTCATAAAGCATCTGTCGTTGGTGACACTGTTGGTGACCCAATGAAAGATACCGCTGGCCCTGCACTTAATCCGATGATTAAGGTTGCTAATCTGGTTTCCCTCATCATTGCTCCTGTTGTTGTGAAATATGCTGATGCAACAGGAGGTACTGCCGTTGGTGTCTGGGTAACAGTTGTTGTCTTAATAGGTATATTGGTCTGGGCAATCAAACGCTCAAAAGCAACTGCGCCTGAGATTGCAGTAGCAGAGTAAAGAAAGTTTGTTTCGAAATCAAAATCCTCGCTCATTGAAAATGAGCGAGGATTTTGTGCTTTGGAGAATAAGCTCTATATTTATATGCACAAAACAAGATGGTGGGTTAGAATAAGTGGCATGGAGCTTAAGATAAATACCTCAAGAGAAAAAAAAAGCGCTATTCTTTCTGCGCTAGTGTGGGGATTAGCTTGGACAGTCCCTTGGGGAAATATATTAGTCTTTGATGGAAATTTGGCCATAGTTTTTCTAGTAGACATGTTTAAGCTTGGTTTATCAATTACGTTATTTATTGTCCCGGGCATTCTTTTATATATTTTATTGGAATCGAAAGAAAATGTAGCTCTTGGTAGTTCTGTGCTTATCGGGATTGTTTTTTCTGTTTTATTGATTTCTGCTTTGGGATTACTTGGGCGTGTAGTAGGGCTCTCTTTTGAGAAGGTCAAAATTTTTTTTTGGCTAATAGGCCTAGGTGAGATTCTTCTTTTTTTTTCTTCAGAGAAAAAAAGGATATATACAACGGGGAGAATAATAGAAGCTTTTTGCCAGTTGATAAAAAATATCCCCTTGGTTTTTGCTGTTTTTTTAGTAACTCTGATGATGTTCCATGACAGTTTGTTTTTTGTAGATGACTATACCTACCTGTCTTATTTGACAAGTTGGCAGCATGCAGATCCCCTAAGTTTTAAAAATATTGTTCACGAAATGGACGTACTTGAGTTTCCTCGTTATTGGCTGGCTTTACTGCCTATGAGTCAGGCTCTGTTGGGCTCTTTAAGTGGTATACCAGGGCTTTTGCTTTTAGGAAACTATCTTGAACTTTATCTGGTGTTTTTAGCGGTGCTTTCTTTATATTGGATAGCTCTGTTTTTAGGTGTGTCTCAGAAGAGAGCTGGCCTATCAGTTCTGTTTCAAATTTCTTTATACGCGTGGATGATCTACGAATATGTTCCAACGGGGTATTGGTTTTATTTGAATATGTCAGAAGACAAAGTCTTTGCAACTTTTTTGATTTTTCCTTCCCTACTTTTTTTTAGCTTGAAATATATAGAACAAAAAAAAGGAAAAAACCTTCTTTTTGTTTTTCTTTCTGGAATGGCAATGGTTTTAACGCACCCTGTCATTTTTGTTTTTTCAGTTTTTATTATTCTTTTAATTGCTCTAATTGCTTTGTTTTCAAAACAATCAACGTGGCGTAATTTTTTCTTCTTAGCAGGGAACTTTGGGCTAATGATGTTGCCTCATTTTTTGATTCGCTTATATCTTCGTAGTATAGGAACTCTTTCTATTAATGCGACCAATGTTAAGGACTCTTTTGAAGCGCATAAAGTTGTTTCTGTACTTAATGATGTTTTTTATGGATTGGCTCCAAACACATTATTATTGATGGATATTGAAATGAAAAATGATACAGGGAATATTCTTGTTTTGTTTTTTAGATTTTTACCAGTTACTATTTCTATCTTGGCTTTTTTTATTGCCTTTGAAAAAATCAGAGAGGGACATTTATATTGGTATATCTTTGCGTCCGTTTTTTTGACAATATTCGCTACTCTCCCTTATACGGGGTGGATTTTGGGTTACTTTGTCTCAGGACGGATGATTTCAAGGGCTTCTTGGTTTCTTCCGCTGGGCTTGGGTATTGTACTTATATGGCAATTCCTAAGTGAGTTTTTAGAAAGGAAGAAAGCCTTCGTCGATAAAAGAAAAAATTTATTTAACGCCTTGATTATTTCTTTTCTTTTCGTAAGCCCTGTTCTTTTTCTAGGCATTTCTGCACGTTTCGCAGCATATTTTGAGTCTATGCAATACTATCGTGAATTAGCCCAAGTAGGAAGTTATATTGACCAACATACAGACTCACCTGTTATGGTTATTGCTTTAGATTACAAAGATACACAATTTTTGCCAGGCGTGTCTTCAAATGCGCGATTAATTTCTTTTAGAGAAAGGAAATTAGATAACCCACATAATAACAGCCTTTCTGTTGAAGAAATTAAAGATAGAATTTATGCCAGCAATACTATTCAAAAATTAATGCCTTCAAATGAGTATTGCAACTTTATTGAAGACTATGACCTAAAGTTTGTTCTTGCAGATGAAGTTAAAGCAAGGCGTTTTCAAGATGTCACAAAAAATTGTATGAGAAAATTTAAAGCTGTCTTTACGACAGATGCTTTTCTTTTGCTCTCTTCAAATAATCCCAAATAAGAGGCAGAAAATGAAGTTGATTATTTATTTACCAGCTTATAACGAAGAAAAGCATATCAAAAAAGTGTTAGCAAGTTTACCGCAAGCAATAGTTGGCATAGATGAGATTCAATACCTCGTAGTAGACGATGGGAGCCAAGATAAAACAAGAGAATACGCACTAAGTTCTGGGGCAAGTATTGTGTCGCATGGTAGAAATAGAGGCGTAGGGGCGGCTTTTTATTCAGCTATACGATTTTCTTTAGAAAAGAAAGCCGATATCTTGGTGGGGATAGATGCTGACAGACAATTTGACTCGAAAGAAATTCCCGCTTTAATTGCTGGTGTTTTAGAGAACAAAGCTGATATGGTCGTTGGTAGTCGTTTCTCTTCAGGTAGACCAGAAAATATGCCAAAAATCAAATATTGGGGAAATAAAAAAATTGCTCAATTAGTTGGTTATATTTCGGGAGAAAAATTTCGAGATGTTTCTTGTGGTTATCGCGCTTATAGTCGTGATGCTTTGTTAAGATTGAATATTTTTGGCAAATTTACCTACACTCATGAAACAATTTTATCGTTGGTCTACCAAGGGTTGCGCGTTAAAGAGCATCCTGTTCAAGTGAGGTATTTTGAAGGCAGAAAATCTCGCGTTGCTCATTCTATACCTCGTTATGCTTTACGAACTAGCACTATTATTTTGCGTGTTTTATTAGACTACTCTCCAATTCGTGTGTTTGGCACACTAGGATGTGTTTTTTTTCTCATTGGCTGTGCTTTTGAAGTATTTCTTCTAGCTCACTATATATTTGTCGGCAGTTTTACCCCCTATAAAGCAACAGGGTTTATAGGTTTGGCTTTTCTTATTTTGGCAATGTTCATTTTTTTACTTGCTTTAATTGCCGATATGCTTTTGCGTATGCGGATTCTTCAAGATAGACAGCTTTATGAATTGAAGAAGAACCTGTATCAGAAATAGTTAGTTAAGTGAACTAGTATTAGCTTTCAGTTCAATTATTTGCAACATTCCTTCTTGTCTTATGATCTCATCTACCCCGAAAACACAGAGAGATAATAAATTCTATAAAAATATCTTACGCTCTATATTATTTTTTGTAGGGTTTGTTTTTTTTATTATCCTTGTTTATCGTAGTTGGAATGAAATACAATCTGTTTTGCAAACATTGAATTGGCCATTATTTATATTGTCAATTTGGATAGCTTTGCTTGATGCGATATTAATTAGCCTTCTCTTCCAACAGATTCTTAAAAAATATGATTTCAATATTGATTATCCAAGAGTTGGGCAGATGTTTTTCTATGGACAAATTGCGAAATATATTCCAGGTAGGCTTTGGAGTGTTTTCTACCATGCTACATTTCTACAGCGTCCTGGTGCTACAAAAGTAATATTATTTGCCAATTTAGACTTAATGGCTGTTTCTGTGTTACGTAGTTTTATTATTTCTGTTACCTTAATTTTGTGTCAATGGAACATTTTAGTTGCACTCACGATCACTATTTTAGGGATAATTACATTTTGGCTTTTGACCCGTTCGTGTTGGATATCCTACATATTTCAAGCTTTGTTTCAGCGTAATGAAACAAACAAAACTGCCCTTTGCCAATCAAAAATTGATAATTTCATTGTTCATTTAATCGGTATACTGAATTGGGTAACATTTTTACTTGCCCATTTTTTAGTCATGCACTCTGCATTTGGGTTTTCTCTGCTAGAATCAACTCAATATATTGCTTATTTTGGGATTTCTTGGGTTATTGGTGTCTTATCATTTTTTTTTCCTGCGGGGATTGGTGTCCGAGAAATCACCTTCATTTTTTTAGCGCAAACTTTTAATCAAGACCAAAGTGTGACACTTGAGTTGCTGACAGCAATTGCGATTATTTATCGATTCTGGGAAATTTTATTAGGATTTGGAAATGTAAGCATCGGGTTTGCTCTCAGTAAGTTTTATCAAAAAGAACAAGCGCAGTAGGAGATTCATAAACATGAATAAACTTGTCTCGTATTTTCTTAACCTGCTTATAAGTTCAATAAAAGTTTTTTTTCTGAGGATTAGAGGTGCTCAAATTGGTAAACGAGTGTTAATAGGGCGAGCTACCTTTAAGATAAATCCAAAAAACGTTGTAATTGGCGATGGTGTTGTGATTGGTAGTGGCGTTGTTTTCGACAAACTTAAATCGGTAATAATAAAAGATTACGTCAAAATTCACGAAAAAGTTCATATTGAAAATGGAACTGATGGGGCCGCTATTTTTTCAATATCGTATAATTCTTGGATTGGTGGTGAAACCATATTGAATTGTGAACGAAATATTACAATTGAAGGAAATGTAGGGATCGGCTGCCGCTCTCAGCTATGGACGCATGGATATTTTCCCTCAACAGCAGATGGGTATCCAAGCAAATTGGGTTCGGTGACTATCAAAGAAGGCGCTTGGTTACCCCCCTCTAGCATCATTTTGCCTGACGTCGTTATTGGAGAATATTCGATTATCGGAACTGGTTCAGTGGTAACTAAAAATATTCCGAGCAGAGTCTTTGCAACTGGTATTCCTTGTCGGGTAAAGGCCGAAGAAAGCATTTATCGAAAAACGGTGACCCCGCAAGAAAAAATCAAGCTTGTTTTGGATGGATGTGCTAAGAATATTCAACAAAAAGGTGGCTCTGTCAAACAGATTGATGAAAACACTTGGGAATGTTCTTTTCTCTTCAAACGGTTTAGGTTTTCATTTCAAGAAAACCCTGAGAATTGGAGTAGGCAAAAAGGAGCTAGTTGTGTCTTTGTGTGGAAGCCGCCAAAGGTGCTAAGCCAGATGCCAA
The DNA here is from genome assembly GCA_024224815.1 of Chloroflexota bacterium. Classification (GTDB taxonomy): domain Bacteria; phylum Chloroflexota; class Anaerolineae; order Anaerolineales; family Villigracilaceae; genus Desulfolinea. Next base: position 27,353 of record JAAENC010000373.1, on the reverse strand, counting down.
AAAACACTTCCCTTTTTATTTTGTCGAACAATAGCTATACTAAACAAATGACTTTGCACGAATGGATTGTTGTTCGCGCATTGTTAGATTCTTGCACTTTGCGCTTAATGCCGATAAAAACCAAATCATTTTTTAGAACATAGAGAAAACCGTTTGTAGATATTTATGCTTTTTGGAAAATGGGTTACTCTAGCTGGTAAAAATGTAGGGGTATATCTATTAAAATAACAAATCCAATAACTCTCTAACTGCAACCTCAACGCCAAAGCCTTGGTGCATTATCGCCAAACTGTCCTTGTAATTAATAGGCTCTTGTTCTAATGCTTGTTTTATTGCTTGAGAGAAGGCAAGGGGCGTTGTAGATTTTGCCAATATACCAACATTTCCTTCTTTTAGTAATCTTGGAAGATCACCTATGGGTGTTGAGATCAGCGGGCAATTTGTTTGCATCGCGTCAGAGAAAATAACGGGAATGCTTTCTATCCGCGAAGGTAAAAGGAGATAATCTGCCCATAAGAAAAGGGCTGTTGCTTCTTCTCTGTTAAGATAGCCTCGAAGTGTGATTGGAAACCCTTTTTCTTGCAGATTTTTAACTTCTTCATACACTGTTTCCTCAAGGGGGCCACCGCCACAGATTTTTATTTCGCTAATTTTTCCCCAATCTTCTTTGTCTAAATATTTCAAGCTATCTAATAACAGATCGATGCCTTTGTGTGGATGCCAACGGCCAAGAAAAGCCAGTTTATAAGGCGGGGATGCTGCGAGTTCTTTTTCTTTTTTTAAAGGGAGTTTTCTAGAACTGGGTAAAAAGTCACAGTTTAGTTTGCTTATTTTTTTTACATCATTGGCTAGTTGGTACCCGTCGGCAAAGCGATGGGCACTTGATTGCAAAACAGATTTAAGAACAGAGCGGATAATAGGAATTTTGCCCAAACTCCAAATGTCACTCCCCAAAGCCCATAAACTATAAGGGACTTTATATTTTTTCCCCGCTCTTTTTGCCCAAAATCCAGAGGGCAAGACCCAAAGTGCAAAAATGTGATCGCTTTTGGATGCTATTTCATTAACTTTGTCTTGACCTGCTTTAAGCGTCTTGATAATTTTTAGCCAATGAGTTGGGTTCCCCGCTTTGAGTAAAGAGAGAGGTAAGCTAGGCACACCAAAATACTCAATTTTTAGATTTTCTATTTTTACGCTCTTTGTTTGACTGCCAGGGGCGATAATTGTGACATTGATATGGCGAGATAGTTCGTATGCAAAATCATATACAAAGGTGCCCGCGGCTTCTTGCCCCTCTTCGAAGGATATATCAGGAAAAGATGTGCTAATAACCGTGATATGTCTCATTTTTTGTAATATGCTCTGGAAAAATATCTAAATGTCAACGACTTATTTATCTTTCAAAAACGCTTTCTGCCACTCAAACAATCTATTAAGTGCCTCTATCGGTGAGAGTGAATTGATATCCAGCTTTTCTAATTCATCTAGCAGTGGGTTTGTTTCTGGGAAGAGCGCAACTTGTTGCGCCGCTTGTGGGTCAATTTTGACTGTTGAGCCGGAGGATTTTTCCAATTGAGCCATGATCTCATCAGCACGGGAAACGATAGAGCGCGGTAGCCCTGCCAATTGCGCAACATGGATGCCGTAAGATTTATCCGCGCCACCTGCGATGATTTTATGCAGGAAAACAACTTGTCCCCCTGCTTCACTGACGGCAACATTGTAATTCCGTACGCCGGGCAGCAGATCGGAGAGTTGGGTTAATTCGTGATAATGGGTGGCAAAAAGCGTTTTCGCGCGCAATTCAGGGTGATTATGAATATGTTCGACCATTGCCCAGGCAATCGAAACGCCGTCGTAAGTGCTGGTTCCGCGCCCAACTTCGTCCAAAACAAGTAAGCTGCGTGGGGTGGCATGGTGCAGAATATTCGCGACTTCGACCATTTCAACCATGAAGGTCGATTGCCCGGCGTGGATCTCATCCTGTGCGCCGATGCGGGTGAAAATTCTGTCTACCAGCCCGATTTCTGCGCTTTTGGCAGGCACAAATGAGCCGATCTGCGCCATTAGCACGATCAGCGCCGCTTGCCGCAAATAAGTGCTTTTACCCGACATATTCGGCCCGGTGATGACGCGTACAATTTCGCCATCTTCGATAATGATGTCATTCGGGACGAATCGTTCTGTGCGCAGAGATTCTTCTACAACGGGATGTCGTCCTTCGCGGATATCTAGCCTCGAATCATCCGTGACTTTGGGCCTGCTATATCCTCCCAAGGCTGCTGATTCGGCGAGAGCGGAATACGCGTCTAGCTCGGCGAGCGCGCGGGCAGATTGTAATAAGCGTGATGCCGTGCTCGATAATTTTGCACAAACTTCTTTGAAGAGACGTGCTTCTACATCATGAATTCGCTCTTCGGCGTTCAGGACGAGGGTTTCGTACTCTTTGAGTTCGGGGGTGATATATCTTTCTGCATTAACCAGCGTTTGTTTGCGGATGTAATGTTCGGGTGCCATATCTACAACGGCTTTAGTAATGGAAATATAGTAACCAAAGACTTTGTTGTAGCCAACTTTGAGGGTTTTGATACCCGTTCTTTCTCGTTCAACGGATTCTAGATTGGCGATCCAGTCGCGGGCGTGTTTGGTGGCATCGAGGATTTGATCTAACTCTTCGGCGTATCCGACGCGTATCACGCCGATATTTTGCAGGGTTGCTGGGGGTTCGTCGGAAATGGCAATCTGTAAACGATTGAGTTCCTGTTCACACGGAGAGAGCAAGTCTAAAACAGGGGCGAGCGCGGGTATTTCATCCACAAAAAGATTTTTAATTTCTGGAATTCTGGTCAGTGTTTCGCGCAGGCAAACGAGATCGCGCGGGACGGCGTAGCCAGAAACGATGCGATTTGTGAGGCGTTCAAGGTCGGCGAGGGGCTTTAGAGCGTTGCGGAGTTCGGCGCGCGCCATGCCGTCTTGAAAGAAATGATCGACGCCATCGAGGCGGTTGTTAATTTGTTGAATATCGAGAAGCGGCTGGCTGACCCACTGACGAATGAGACGTTTTCCCATTGGCGAAACAGTTTGGTCGAGGCTGCCGAGTAGAGAGCCATCGGTTTTGCCGCGCAGGGTTTCTGTGAGTTCGAGGTTTCGGCGTGTGGCGGCATCGAGTGTCATGAATTCGTTTAGGCTGTAAACGCGCAAATTACCGAGCAGATCGAGGGCGTTTGGCTCGGTTTCTTTGATATATTGAAGAATTGCGCCTGCCGCGCGCGTGGCAAGGGGACGGCTTTTTAGCCCAAAACCATCGAGGGTGGATGCACGAAAATGCGAACGAAGAGTTTCTGCACAACGTCCGCTTTCAAATTTCCAGTTGGGATAGGGCGTGAGATGACCGGGCAGATCGTTGTTAATCGAAAGGTTTTCAGGATGAACGATTTCGGCAGCATTTAGCCGAATCAGTTCTGCGCGGACGGGGTCGAGATTTTCGGCGTCAATTTCTGTAACGGCAAATTCCCCGGTGGTGATGTCTGCGTAGGCTATGCCCGCTTTTTTATCGTGAATGACGAGCGCGGCGAGATAATTATTGTCGTGGCTTTGGAGCAATCCCGGTTCAACCAATGTCCCCGGTGTGACCACGCGCACAACCTTGCGCGGGAAAAGTCCCTTAGCGGGTTTTTCACCGATCTGTTCACATATCGCAACGTGATAGCCTTTTTCGACAAGGCGTGAGAGATAATTCTCAACAGCATGGTAGGGGATTCCCGCTAGCGGTGTTTTTTCTCCATTTCCGATGCCGCGTGCGGTCAGAACGATATCAAGTTCGCGAGCCGTGATAACAGCATCTTCGCCGAAAGTTTCGTAAAAATCGCCCAAGCGGAAGAAGAGAATTGCATCGGGGTGCTGTGCTTTTATATCAAGATATTGTTGACGAACAGGGGTGTTTGCTTTGGATGCCATAGGAAGAATTTTAGCACGTTTTTTGGTCCACGAAGAGACACGAAGTTCACGGAGATTTAAGAGCTTATCCACAGATTACGCGGATTACGCAGATTTTCTTTTTGTCTTTTGAAGCTTTGCTTCAAAAGATAAAATCTTCGTGCTTTTTCGTATCCTTTCGTGGATTCTCTTTTTGCCTTTTAAGCATCTTCGGGTAAAATCACAAGGCTATTTTTAAAAGGAGCTTTATACATGAAAAAACCAGTAGTTTTAGTGATTATGGACGGATGGGGAATCCGTTTTACAGAAGAAGATAATGCCGTTATACAGGGCAACACCCCAAATTATGATCGTTTTTTAGCCGATTACGAATGTTCTATTCTTGATGCTTCCGGCGAAGCCGTTGGCCTACAAGATGGGCAAATGGGCAACTCAGAAGTTGGGCATCTCAATATTGGCGCGGGGCGCATCGTCCGTCAGAGTATTTCGCGCATTAATCATTCCATCGCCACCAAAGAGCTTGAAAATATGCCCCTGCTCACCGAAAAATTGGAAGTCTGCAAAAAGAATGGCAAAAACTTCCATCTTGTCGGGCTGCTTGGCCCGGGCGGCGTGCATAGTCACAGCGACCATCTGCTCGCCCTTATAGATATTTGCGCCGCGCATGGTGTTGTGCCCGCTTTACATCTTATCGCCGACGGGCGCGATACGCCGCCACGCAGCACAGAAGGATTTTATGAAGTGCTAAGTGAAAAGGTTGATATGGGCAAAGCTACTGTCGCAACAATGGGCGGACGCTATTACTATATGGATCGTGATAATCGTTGGGAAAGAACCTCCGTCGCCTATCAAGTGATGACAGGTGAAGCCGGAGCCGAATGTGACAATTTCCTTGCTTCCGTTAAAGAAGCTTACGGTGCCGACGAGAACGATGAGTTCATTACCCCGGCCATTATCACCCCGGCAGCTACCGTTAAAGATGGCGACACGCTACTCTTCTTCAACTTCCGCGCCGACCGTATGCGCCAGATCGTCAAAGTTTTTGCCGGTGCAGAAATCCCCGATTTCCCCACAGAGCGAAATTTAAAAGACCTCTCCATCCTGACCATGACGCAATACGAAAGCAATCTCGATGTAGACATTCTCTTCCCGCCCCAAAATGTGGTTAATCCGCTGGCAAAAGTCCTCAGCAATGCGGGGATGACGCAATATCATATTGCTGAAACCGAAAAATATGCCCACGTTACCTACTTCTTCAACGGCGGAGACGAAGTCCAATTTGAAGGGGAAGACCGCGAGATGGTCCCTTCTCCAAAAGTAGCTACCTACGATCTGCAACCCGAAATGAACGCCGATATCGTCGCTGAAAAGACGATTGAGCGTATCAAAGCAGGCACAGATGATTTCATTCTCGTCAACTTTGCCAACCCGGATATGGTCGGGCACTCCGGCATTCTTGAAGCGGCCATTAAAGCTGTTGAAAGGGTAGATAAGTGTGTCGGTGAGATCGGAGTGGAAGTTCTGAAGCGGGGCGGTACCATGCTTTTAACCGCCGACCACGGTAACTCCGAGTTAATGTCCGATTTTGTCACCGGTCAGCCTCATACGTATCACACGACTAGCCCCGTACCTTTCATCTACATCCGAGAAGGTGCGCTTACGATCCGCCCGCGCGGCATATTGGGCGATATTGCCCCAACCGTGCTCGATCTGTTGGGTGTTGAAAAGCCTGTAGAGTTTGAACGAGATAGTTTGATTTTGTCTCGCAAGTAGAAAAAAACGCCCCGCCGATTTGTCGGCGGGGCGTTTTTGGTTTTATGGGGAAGTTGCGCAATTATTTGGAATAAGTATCGAAACTCTGTTTGATGAGCCTGCGCTGTTATAGGCCTCTACTTTCAAGAAATGGTTGAGGTCGTCGTAATTAAAACTCTGCTCACTAAAATTGAAACTGGTTGTGTTCGGTCCGACAGTACCAATTAGTCGGTCAACAAATCCGCTACCATTAAGATGAAAATAAATTTTGAAGCCATCTTCGTTATTTGAATTATCTTGCCAATTCAATGTTCCAGAATATACAGAGTTACTTGAATTGAAACCGGGGGCGCAAGTGGTTTGTTCATTAAGATTGGATGGCGCATTGGGTAACGCAGGGGCGGTTGTAGGTGTAGGTGTTGCTGTGACAGAGAGCGTTGGCGTTGGCGGAACACTTATTTCAGCCAACGCGCTTTGATCGCCGCTCACGCTTGCATATTTCCCCCAAATCCAACAAGTAGTCGAGGGGTTATCAGGGTTTTTTATGATCCAGTTATTGCTGCTACTGTTTTTCCCCACTACTTCGGCTGTTTCGCCAACTAAAAGTGCGCCAACGATATCGTAGGCTTGTCCAGGCCCTGTGCGGCAATTTGTGTCCAGGCTAACGCTTATTGTTGCTGTTGAAGGTGTTGGAGTGGGAGAAGGTGTTGGGCTTTCTTGAACCACAGGCGCTGAGTTTGGTGTTGGCGTATCCGATACTGTGCTAACTTCAGTTGTAGGCGTTAGGGGCGTGTTTCTTTCTTGTTCTTCACCATTCGATGCCTCTGAAAGGACAAGCGCTTGCGCTGTGATAGTCAGCGCTAAATCTGCTTTCGCTTGATCCGTGGGGGGATTGAGCGTGATTTGCATTGGCAAACTGCAGGATAAGACTAAAATTCCCGCAATAGCTATGGTAACAAATGTTTTTCTCATTTTAGTTTCCTCGCTCTAGATAATAAATAAACGAAGGGCTTCTGTGCCAAAAAACACACTGACGTAGTGTTTTCATAAGCATAAAGCTTATGGATGGCAATTATAAGGAATATTAATGCTTACTCTTTTTGATACCCCTGCAGCATTGTGGCTCTCAACCAATAAGGCAAAAGGATTGTCAATAGTAAGAGCAGAAAATGCGTAGCTTGTGGCGTTAGCACCTGAAGAGCCTAAGAGGGCAGGAGGGTCTCCTCCGAAATAATCAGCATAGATATTGAAACCTTGCTCGTTATTTGCATTATCTTTCCAAGTAATAGTGCCAGAAACTGTATGCAAATGGTAACTAGGGCCACCACCAGGGTCATCACAAGAACCACTCCCTTGTAAATTTGATACAGGGTTAGGAGGAGATGGTTTTGTCGGCGTTACTGTAGGAGTAGGAATTGGTGTTGGCGGAGCACTTATTTCAGCTATATTGCTTTGGTCTCCGGTGATAGTTGCATATTTTCCCCATAGCCAGCAAGTAGTTGATGGATTATCAGGGTTTTTAATAATCCAATTATTGTTGCTGCTATTTTTTCCTGTTACATCTGCACTTTCACCAACTAAAAGTGCTCCGGCGATATCGTAGGCTTGTCCGGGGCCTGTACGACAATTTGTGTCCAGACTAACGCTGACCATCGCCGTTGATTGTATTGGTGTAAAAGCAGACGTTGGAGTAGATTGAGCGACGGCCGTGCTTGTTGGTGCTATATTATCCCCAGCAGATGTTGGCGGGATCGGGGTGTTTGTCGCCTGTATTATCTCACCGGGTAACTCAGATATCATAAGAGCTTGCGCTGTAACGGTTAGCGCCAAGTCGACTTTAGCTTGATCTGTGCGCGGATTGAGCGTGATTTGCATTGGCAAAGCGCAAGACAAAGTGAAAATCACTAATATAGTGATGATAAAAAATTTTCTCATGTTTTTTTATTCCAAATTTGGATAATAAATACATAAAAGGCTTTTTATGTCCAAAAATTATACGATGGAATAAATAAAATAGCGAATAAATCTACACAAAAAAGAGTTCAGTGATCTTCACTGAACTCTTTTTTGTCTGTTTATGTGAGAAGGATTACTTCTTCGATTCTAAATATTTATCAATTGCAATTGCAGATTTTTTGCCCGCAACCATTGCTGTCACAACGAGGTCTGGCCCCGTAACACCATCCCCACCTGCAAAGATATTCTCTCTTGACGTTTGGCCTGTTTCTGAATCCTTGACAATCGTGAGTCCCCATTTATCCACTTCGTAATCAGGTGTTGTTTTGCCGATAATTTCATCAGGCCAATAGCCTAGCGCTTTGACCGCTGTTGTTGCTGGGATACTGAAATTTGAGCCTTCGACAGCTACCGGTCGACGGCGACCACTGCTGTCCGGTTCACCTAATTCCATCTCAATGCACTCAACAGCCGCAAGTTTTCCATCCTCGCCCGCAATAAATTTCACAGGTTGGGTCAAGAAGCTATATTTTGCGCCCTCTTGCTTCGCGAGTTTGCGGTCTTTCGCGCTTCCTGGCATTTCAGCTTCGGTGCGTCTGTAGAGACAAGTCACATTTTCGATGCCTCTGCGAATAGATGTACGCAAACAATCAGATGCGGTATCTCCACCGCCAATGACGACTACATCGCTGCCAAGGTCGGGGAGGGGTTCTTTATTTTTTGGAAGATTTTCACCAATTACGTTGCCGCGGATGAGAAAATCTGTCGCCTCGTATACACCGGGCAAATCTTCCCCTTCAATATTCATTGGGGCATCAATTAGACTCCCAACCCCGACAAACATTGCGTCAAAACCCTCAGCAAGTATTTTGTCAATGGTGGTATCTCTACCAACATAGGTGTTACCGACAAATTTTGCGCCGAGTTTTTCCATATCTTCCCAGCGTTTGAAGAAAATATCTTTGGAAAGCTTAAAGTTCGGGATACCATATACCAATAATCCGCCAGGAGCAGGGAGGGCATCATAAAGAGTGACATCGTGACCTCTGATGAGTAATTCATCGGCGCAGGCTAGGCCTGCAGGTCCTGCGCCCACGATAGCAACTTTCTTTCCGGATGGAGGGGCAACTTCAGGGGTGAAGGGATCCAATTTTCGTTCTTGCTGGAGAGCGAAAACCTCCAGTTGACCAGTAATAACAGGCTCTCCGGTTTTATTTAGGACACAAGAGCCTTCGCAGAGTTGTTCGTGAGGGCAAACACGCCCGCAGACTTCAGGGAGGGCACTCGTCTGATGATAAAGTCTTGCTGCTTCTGCAAATCGACCTTGTTCGATTAGCCACATTGCTGAGGGAATATCGTTGTGCGTAGGACAACCAAGCATGCAGGGGGCAGGGTCTGGGCAGTGGATACAACGTGCAGCTTCAATTTTTGCTTGTTCGGGAGTAAAACCAATAACGACTTCGTGAAAATCACAAACCCGCTCTTCAGCGGGGCGTAAATCTAATTCAAGAAAAGGCTCTTTGGCACGTTTCTTGCGGTCTATTGCCAAATTTTCGCTTGGAACAGTTTGCATACTTACCTCCGGCGAGAGTTTATGAAAATACCAGAGTGATGATACCTAATCTTTACCGATGGACACAGGTTTTTATGTCACGAAATCAGGCGACAATGGTCATATTCAAAAGATAGTGTTTTTTTTCAATGAAAACGTACTTGTATTATACTCAAATTGAAACCTTTCTTGCAGGGAAAACGTACTTAGTAGAGAGAAAATCATTTGATTGTCTGGTATTTTCTATAGCTTCTGTCAAAAAAGTTTTTGAAACAAAGTGTTTTATATAATTTTACCCCTTCATATTTCCTTCACAGGTTAATGGGATAAATGAAGTCACTTGAACTGAATATCTTTGAGCCCGACCTTTTTGGGTTGATGATTTAAAAAACAGTAATGATCAATTTAATTAACGGGGTTCATATAGGTTTTACTTTGTATTCAGCGTATAATACGCTTTATTAAGTTAATAACCTACGTCTATATTGAGAAAATCAAAAAAGATTTTCTTTTAATACATAAATTTGGAGATCTATTTCATGAAGAAGATAAGCAAAAAAGTTTGGATCGTCATTGCAGTAATACTTGTGCTTGCAGTAGGTGCGTTTTTTGTTTTACGCACAAAAACACAAGGTACAGTAGGGAGCGAGTTTGAAACCGTAAAGATCGAACGAGGCAATTTGACGGCAATGGTCGGTGCTACAGGGACTGTGCGTTCTAATCAAAATGCATTAATAAGTTGGCAAACCAGCGGGAAAGTTGGCGAAGTCAACGTTGTTGTAGGCGATAGGGTAAGTGAGGGCGTTGTTCTTGCTGCTCTGGAGAGCACCTCTTTGTCGCAGAATATTATTCTAGCGCAGGCAGATCTTGTTAGCGCAGAAAAAGCCCTAACCGATTTGCTTCAATCGGGAACAGCAGAAGCCCAAGCCCGAGTTACCTTACGCGAGACAGAAGAGACTTTGGAAACAGTGCAAAATTATCGTGATTCTTTGGACGAACCCTATAAATACGAAAAAATCGTCTACACAACAATTAACGGTAGTCGTGTCCCTATGCTTAAAACTGTAAAAGTTGATGAAGCTGATGATGAGACCAAAGAAGAAGCAGATCAGGACTTGGCTTTGGCGCAGGCGAAATACGATGATGCTAAACGAGAGTGGGAGCGTATCGCAAGCGGTGGAAATCAATCTGATATTGATGCCGCTCAAGCCCGAGTTGACGCAGCGCAAGCGACACTTAATCTCGCTCAGCTCACTGCTCCTTTCGAGGGAACGATCACGCAAGCAGATATTATGCCTGGAGACCAGGTCTCTGCGGGAACGCTTGGTTTTCGGATTGATGATCTTGGAAGCCTTCTGGTTGATGTCGAGCTTTCAGAAGTCGATATTAATAGTGTAAGTCTTGAGCAAGCAGTAACGCTTTCCTTCGATGCTATTTTAGATCGCGAATATCATGGCAAAGTAATTAAAGTCGGAAGAATTGGTAACGAAGTTCAAGGTGCGGTTAATTTTACCGTGACAGTTGAAGTAACCGATGCCGATGAATTCGTCCGACCAGGCATGACAGCGGCTGTTAATATTGTTGTCAAAGAAATTAAAGATACTATTTTGGTTCCAAATCGATCTGTTCGCCTTGTGGATGGTGAGCGCGTTGTTTATTTGCTAAAAGACGGCTTCCCTGAAATGGTAGAAATTCGCCTAGGCGCATCTGACGAAGGGGTGAGCGTTCTTGTTTCGGATAATATAGCAGAAGGGGCAGATGTTATTCTTAATCCGCCAAGTGAACCAATGATGGGAAATGGCCCTCCAGGAGGGCAGCGTCCAGGAGGTAACTAGATGGATGCTCCCGTTATTATCACGCGCAATTTGACAAAAGTGTACAAAATGGGCGAGATGGAAGTTCACGCATTACGAGGTGTTTCTCTCGAGATAAAACGAGGCGAAGTAGTTGCTATTATGGGTCCTTCAGGCTCTGGGAAGTCCACGTTGATGAATACGCTCGGCTGCCTCGACCAACCTTCAGGAGGCGAATATATTTTGGATGGTGAAACTGTAGCTGATTTAAATGACGATCAGCTCGCCGATATTCGCAATCGTAAAGTCGGCTTTGTTTTTCAGAGTTTTAATTTGCTTGCGCGTTCAACTGCTCTGTCAAATGTAGAGCTACCGCTTCGCTACTCAGGTACAACAAGTGGGCGTAAAGAAAAAGCTCGTCTTGCGCTTGAATCTGTAGGGCTCGGGGATCGAATTGATCATCGCCCCGCAGAGCTTTCTGGCGGCCAGCAGCAACGCGTTGCTATTGCGCGCGCGCTGGTTAACGAACCCGCTATTCTCATGGCAGACGAACCCACTGGCAACCTTGATTCGAAAGTTGGGCAAGAAATTATGGACTTACTCCTAAATCTAAATAAAGAAAGCGGAACAACGCTCATCATCATCACCCATGATCCAAAAGTTGCTGCTCAAGCCCAGCGCACAATTAGATTGCATGATGGACAAATCAGAGAAGAGGTGCCGGCATGAATATTTGGCGAGCAGTTATTGAAGCACTAGAAAGTCTGAATGGCAACAAAATGCGTTCAGGATTGACAATGTTGGGAATCGTGATTGGTGTCGCGGCAGTGATTGCAATGTTAGCACTTGGCGCTGGCGCACAAGATACTATTCTTGGTTCCTTGAGCGGAATCGGCACAAATCTCCTCTTTGTCTTTAGTGGCGGAGAAGATGAATCCATTCGTAACCCCGAACCATTAACAATTGGCGACGCAGAAGCACTGCAAGATTCTTTTTCGGCACCCTCAATCGAAGCGGTCGCGCCTATTTTACAGGGGAGCTCCGAGGTTTCTTATGGTGGTGAAGCAAGCACAGTCACCCTGACGGGCGTAACCCCTGCTTATTTCCCTGTGCGCAATTATGCGGTTACAGAAGGGGAAACCATTTCAGAAGAGCATATTTTGGGGCGAGCTTCAGTTGTGCTGCTAGGTGTCGAAGTAGCTGATAATCTTTTTGGTCATCGTGACGGCCTCGTTGGTGAAACAATACGTGTAGAAGGTCAGCCTTTTCGCGTGATCGGCGTTTTGGAAGAGCAAGGCGGCGGTATGATGGGAAGTCAGGATAATGAAATCCTAATTCCCTTTAGCACCGCGCAAGCCCGCATTCTTCGTCGCAGCCCGGCAGACAGAGTGGATGTGATTTTCGTTCAGTCAGTCGATGCAGATTCTGTCACCACGACCGAAGAAGAGATTTCGCAAATACTTTCTCAGCGCCATAGAACAGCCGTTGGCGAAAACGACTTTACCGTTTTCTCTCAGCAGGATATGGTGGATACGGCTTCCTCTATCACAGGGATTTTGACAACTTTTATCGGCGGAATCGCTGCGATTTCTCTCCTCGTCGGCGGAATCGGCATCATGAATATTATGCTCGTTTCAGTTACGGAACGGACTCGTGAAATCGGCTTGCGAAAAGCCCTCGGCGCGCGTAAACAAGATATACTGATTCAATTTCTAACAGAATCTTCGCTCCTCAGCTTGGTGGGGGGGCTGATAGGCATTGCGCTTGGATGGGCAATTGGGGCAGTTGTCGGGGTTATCTCTACAAATTCTGGTACCGCCTTTGAGCCTGTTGTCAGCCTAAGTGCTATTTTGCTTGCGACCATATTTTCCACAGTGATCGGTCTCTTCTTTGGGATTTACCCAGCAAATAGAGCCGCAAATTTGGTGCCGGTAGAAGCCTTGCGTTATGAATAAGTAAGTTGAAAAAAATAAAATCCCGATAAAGAAAATTTTCTATATCGGGATTTTTTGCTTTCTGGGGTCTTTGCGAATTTTAAAAAACTGAAAAGATTCAAGAAAGCCTTGACTCTCCTCCTATAGGAGGGTCTATACTATATTTGTTGATGGCCTCAACCCCAAAGATAGGTAAATGAAATGATTAAGATCGGTGATTTCTCAAAATTGGCGCATGTTACTGTAAAAACACTTCATCATTATGGAGAGTTAGGCTTGCTGCGCCCTGCACATATAGATCGTTATACGGGCTATCGTTATTATGCGCTGACGCAACTGCCGCGTCTAAATCGCATTATGGCACTCAAAGATTTAGGCTTCTCTCTGGAGCAAATTACGAATCTGCTGGATGAAAAGCTCTCGTTAGAGGAGATGCGTGGCATGTTGCGGATGAAGAAGTTTGAATTGGCCGACCGTGTAAATGCGGAGCAAGCACGCCTTTCTCAAGTAGAGATGCGCTTAAGGCAAATCGAAGAAGAAGGACAGTCTCCAAAGTATGAAATTGTGCTAAAGGATATATCATCCATGCTGGTGTTGAGCACGAAATCGACAATAACGAGCAAGGTCGCTTTTCTGGCAACTCGTCAAAAATTACAAGCTTTGCTCTCTAGTAACTTAGAGCGTGCTCGCATTAAAGCAGATGGCCCTTGGTTTTCTCTTCTTTCTGAGTTTCCATCGGTTGAAAATAAGCAGAGCATAGAATTGGCTGTTTCTGTGAAATTGAGATGTGGCCAAAGCGCTGGTGATTGGGCTGGTGCGCCTGTGCAGTTGAGAGAATTGAAAGCTGTTCCGAGCATGGCTAGTACCATCTATGATGGTGAAAACGCGTCTCTGGGGTCGTCGTATGCAAATTTATTCGCCTGGATAAAAAGAAATGCCTACGAGATGACTGGTTCGTATCGTGAAATTTATCTATCTGAGATAGGGGATAGCTCCCAAGAATCAGAAGAGCTCTCTGCTTTTGTGGAGCTGCAATGCCCCGTTGAGCGGGCTGCGATCCCCCTTTCTGTTTTATCAACTCAATTTAGTCAAAAGGATAAGATCATGCAACCGAAATTTATTAACAAACCGAGATTCACCGTTGTGGGATTCTCTTATGTTGGCAAGAATAAAAATAACGAGATACCCCAACTGTGGGGTACTTTTAACCAGCAGGCAAATAAAATTAAAAATATGATTGGAGAATGTGCCTATGGTGCCTGTTTCAGCGATATAAAATGGGGTGAAGATGGTGACTTCGAGTATATCGCTTGTTATGAAGTCTCTGATGCTAGTGGTCTCGCTGATAATATGGTCGCGAGAGAGGTTCCGACGTATAAATATGCTGTCTTTACACACCGCGGTAAACTGGATACGCTGCAAGATACCTACAAATATATTTACGAAACCTGGCTACCGCAGTCAGGACTGGAATTGGTCTCTCCACATTTTGATATGGAGCTTTATGACGACCGTTTTGCCTTTGACTCGGATAAATCTGAGTTTGACATATACGTAGCTATTGAAGAGTAGCTAAAAGTAAAAAGATGTCCGCAATGTAAATTGCGGACATCTTTGCTATAAACTCATTTGCGCAAGGGGGTGGTATTGAAACGCAAATTTATATAAATCTTTCTTCGATCTCTTCTGTTGCTATCATGCACTTATCTCTTTTTCCAAACCAGCGATAGCGATTGGTAGCGACCCAGTCATAAATTTTGTCGCGTATATTTTGGGGGATAAAACGAAAAACAGGAAAAAACTTCCATGCTCCATTAAGTTTAGCGGCAATTGCAAGTGTGGCTGAACTTTTACTTAGAAGCTCTCCATTTCTTAGTAATAAAAGGCTTTCTTGATTTTCTGACGAAAGCCCATATTTTTGAATAATCGTTGTGCCAAACTCAGATTGGAGCGATGCGAATTTAAATACAGCATTGGGGTCACGCTTGATAATAAATTGAACAGACCAATTACAAAGATTGCAAACCCCATCAAAGATGATGATATTGTTCTCTGTCATAACTGCTTTACATCTAGCAGTTCTTCCAGCACAGTTTCTAGCTCGGGTATTTTCTCAGCACCTTTGAAATCTGCGAGCCGCTGATAGATTTCCCCCGCAGCTTCATGAAAACCACTTGGTAGGCCTGCTTCAGCAAAGCTTTCCGCGATTTCATCCATTTCTCCAGCAAAGCGCCATGCTTTTGCAGTAACGCGTTTTGTTCGTGCGTGGGCTTCTTCGACAAAATCCGGTTCATATTTTGCCCACTGTGCTTCTAGCTCGTTGCGCACATTAAATTTTTCTGCAGTCGCTAAAATCGCGGCGAGCAAGGCCGTCGTGCCTTTGGAGTAGGCGGCGTAGGCCATTTTTAGGGCAGATGCTTTTCCGATCTCTGTGCCGATAATATTTGTTTCGAGGGGACCTTTGCTAAATAGTTGCACAATTTCTTGCGCGTAGTCACTCGAAAGTTGTAGCCAAGTATTATTGGGCTTCCATGCTGGGCCGCCGATCACGCTTCCGTCTACAAAGCGTGCGCCAGTATTTTCGACAATTTCTTGGATGCGCAAAGCACGTTGTGGGGAGATGGCATTTGCGTCAAGATAAAGTCCATCAAATGATAAAGCAGCAACGCTTTTGGCAAGATCTTCGGCTGCAGCGGGCGGGCAGATGCTGACGATCACCGAGCAAGTTTGGGTCAGGTGCGATAGCGATTTAGCATCGACGAGCTGATGTTTTTCGGCGCGTTCGCGCGTTTCTTTGCTGCGCTCGTCTGAGATCCAATAGGCTTCGTGCCCGCTGTTTTTTGCTGATGCGGCAAGTGAAATGCCCATTGCGCCCGGGTGTAGAAATCCGATTTTTGTCATTTTCTCTCCGTTTAGGGGATGTCGATAGGCAGCGTAAATGTGAAGGTGCTTCCCTTGTCTTCGCCCTCGCTTTTTGCCCAAATTTTGCCCCCATGCGCTTCGACGAGATGCTTGGTGATCGTTAAGCCAATGCCGCTGCCGCCCGCTTGGCGTGCGCGGGATTTATCTGCGCGGTAGAAACGCGTAAAAATATTTTCAAGGTGTTCAGCAGAAATGCCAGCACCATTATCACTAACGGTGATTTGTATTTCTTTGTTGCTTTGCGATGCGCTCAATTTCACTTCGCCGCCTTTTGGCGTGTAGTGGAGGGCGTTGTTCAGCAAATTTGTTAAAATTTGGATAAGGCGGTGTTCATCTGCTCGAATAAGGGGCAGATTACTTGGGATTTGACTGGAAAATGAGAGACCCTTTTCTTCAAATTGATAGCCAAAACGTTTCTGAATGGAGCTTTGCAGAGAGGAAAGTTGGAGTGGTTGCAGGTCTAATTCATAAGCACCAGATTCAACACGGCTCAGTTCTTGCAGGTCATCTACAAGATGATTTAAGCGTTCTGCTTCATGTAAGATCAATTGATAGGTTTCTGGCGAGGCAGGCAATACGCCATCTTCCAGTGCTTCTACAGAGCCTTTTATTGTTGTTAAGGGCGTGCGTAATTCATGCGCTACGTCGCCAATTAACTGACGGCGCATCTCTTCAACTTTTTCGAGTTTCTCAGCCATCTGATTAAAACTATGGGCAAGTTGCCCTAGTTCATCTTGGTTTTCTTCCTGAACTCGTTCGTCATAATGTCCGTCAGAGATGCGCTGACTAACCGATGTGATCGCTTTTATGGGGACAATTACACGCCTACTCAAATAAAGACTAAGCGTTAGCGCGGCAAATCCGGCTGCAAGGGCAGACCAACCTAAGGCTTCTTGAAAAGAATTTTGAAATTGCCTATAAAGACGTGTGCGAAATTCTCCTCGCTGTTCTTCGTTTTGATTATTTGTTTTGCCACCTGGCGTGCCCATGCCTCTTCCCATTGGTGCAACTTCTTCCATTGAGCCCAAATGTCGGTCAAATGCAGATTGTGCTGTAAATCTGGTCGCTGCACCAAGTGCAATAGCACCGATTAAAATGACAGCAAAATAAGATATAAAGAGTTTTGCCCCTAAATGTTTTTGAAAATAAGCAATCATTGTCTTTCGTCCTCAAACCTGTAGCCCACGCCGCGCACTGTGGCTATCAAACCTTCCCTGCCTAACTTTTTCCGAACATGGCCTAGATGAACATCAACGACGCGCAACTCGCCAAAATAAGATTCCCCCCAAACGTTTTCGAGCAATTGCTCGCGTGAAAGAACACGCCCATGATTTTCTGCCAATGACTTGAGCAGATCAAATTCTATTGCTGTTAATTTGATGGGATTATCGTCCACGCTGATTTTTCGTGCATCAATATCCATACGGAGATGTTTGAAGGATAGAACGTTGCGCTCGTTTTTCAACGTGCTACCGTTGTGGATGCGTCGCAGTGCAGCTTTGATGCGTGCCGTTAATTCACGCGGAGAAAAAGGTTTGGTCACATAATCATCTGCGCCGACGGTAAGCCCAACTACACGATCCATTTCTTCGGTTTTGGCTGTGAGCAAAATGACATAAACATCGGACTCTCGGCGCAGGCGGGTGAGCACCTCCACTCCGTCGATGCCGGGCAGCATTACATCGAGGACGACCAAGTCCGGGTTAAGGGTGCGTGCGGCTTTTAATCCTGCATTTCCGTCTTCGGCTGTGAATATCTCATATCCTTCTGGCTCGAGATAAGCTTTGATCAGTTTGATGATGCTTGGTTCATCATCCACGATAAGGATTTTTGCTTTTGTCATTAGAGGCTTCCTTTAATATCTTTTCTTTATTCTAAAGCAATTTTGCCAGCTTAGATGAAAGAGTTTTTGAAGCTAAGATGAAGATTGTGTAAAGAAGTTGCTTTTTAGTCTGGATGTATTTGTCTTTAAATAACCTTTTTCTTTTCTTCACAGAAACTTTATATTCGCTTGCTATCCTATAGGCGCAGTTCGGGAAATGCCCGGACAAAAACTTTAGGAGTACGAAAATGAAAAAGAAAATTTTAGTTGCTATGGTTGTTGCAGCTTTGGTCGGTTTGCTTACGGTTGGTGCTGTTTTTGCCCAAAAAGGCGATAACCCTTTTGGTGGAAAGCGCGGCTCAGGGGATGGAGATAGCCCTTTGCACGACTATATGTCCGAAGCAATGGCCGATGCGCTCGGTATAAGCGTTGAGGAACTTGATGCTGCTCGTGAAGATGGTGGCGTTCGCGCTCTCATTGAAGAGCAAGGATTGAGTGAAGATGAACTTTCTACCCTGATGCAGGGTGTTCGAGAAAAGGCTTTAGCTGCCGCAGTAGCTGATGACGCTATCACCCAAGAAGAAGCTGATGCAATTCAGGAGCGTGGTTTTGGACGCGATGGAAAACGTGGCGGTCAAAATGGCGAAAAAAATGAAGCATTGAAAGGTTATATGTCTGAGGCAATGGCAGATGCCCTTGGGATAAGCGTTGAAGAATTCGAAGCTGCTCGTGAAGATGGTGGCGTTCGCACTCTCATCGAAGAACAGGATTTGACCACAGAAGAACTTTCAGCTCTCAAGGATAGTGCCCGCGAAAAGGCACTTGAAGCTGCTGTCGAAGATGGCGTTATCACCCAAGAGCAAGCTGATGCAGCAAAAGAACGTGGAGCCAATCGCGACGGAAAGCGCGGTGGCGGACACGGAAATCGTGATGGTGCTAAGGATGGAAATGGCGCTGGTTTAGGTCAAGGTACTGACGGATAATTTGATTTAGTTTGGAAAAGAAAAAGGGCTGGCATTCGCCAGCCCTTTTTTGTGGTTGTTTTTATTAGGGCTTTTGCAAAATATTTTTTCTCTAGATGCAATGCTCCGCGTTGAAATCTGTCTACAACATCCCAACGCAGAGCATTGGGGCAAGGATTATGTCCTGATCTATAAAAGTGATTCTATAAGCCGCCAAACTTGTGCGACAACAAAGGTCACAGCAAAGCCCATGATAACGGGGGCGAGGGATGCAATCCAAGTCCATTTTTTGCTGCCGGTTTCTTTATAAATAGTGTAGATGGTTGTGCTGCAAGGGTTATGAATAAGGCTAAATAACATCAGATTTACAGCGGTCAGGAGTGTCCATCCGCCTGCCTGAAAGAGTGCCATTGTTTCCATGCCCGATTCAAGTTCAAACATCACGCCTGCGCCTTCACCAACGCCAGTCACACCAGATACAAGAACGGTGAGCATCATAATGGTGGGGATGACAATCTCATTTGCGGGAATTGCGACGATAAATGCGACCAAAATTACACCGTTAAGTCCGAGCAATAAACCGAAAGGTTCGAGGAAATTAATTAAGTGCCCGGCAATGCTTGTGCCAGCAATTATGACATTTGCACTCAGCCAAAGCACTGCACCGGCGGGGAGGGCGAAAACGATCGCGCGCCACAAAACAACCAATGTGCGGTCAATAATGGATGTGTAGATTGTTTGCCAAATGCGGGGTGGGCGATAGGGCGGAAGCTCAAGGCTAAAAGTAGAAACTTCGCCTTTGAGCACGGTCTTTGATAAAAAGCGCGACGAGAGAAAAGTCAGGAAAATGCCTAAAAGGGCAATTCCCACAACGGCAAGCGCAGATACAAATCCTGCAAGCTGAGCGGGAACCAATGCCCCGATAAATAAAGACGCAATCAAGATTTGTGTAGGCCAACGTCCATTACATAGCGCAAAATTGTTGGTCAAAATAGCAATAAGCCGCTCTCGCGGACTGTCTATAATTCGTGTTGCAACTACACCTGCGGCGTTGCAACCAAATCCCATTGTCATACTTAAGGCTTGTTTACCGTGCGCACCTGATTTGCGGAAGAGATTATCCAAATTGAAGGCAACGCGTGGTAAATAGCCAAAATCTTCTAAAAGCGTGAAAAGCGGGAAGAAAATTGCCATGGGGGGAAGCATGACGCTGATCACCCAAGCTGTTGCCATATACATGCCGTCAATCAGGAAACCGTCCAGCCACCAGGGCATACCGATACTGGCAGCAAGGCCTTTTAGAAAGGGATGGCCTGTATCTAGCAGGAGAGTTGCCAGCATAGATGAGGGGACATTTGCACCGGAGATCGTTAACCAGAAGACGATCATTAAGAGCACTAGCATTAGCGGAAAACCCCATGTTTTACTGGTGATGATCTTATCCAGTGTTCGGTCGAAATCGAATCTGGGCTTTTCTTCAGGGCGGGTTGTTGCTCTATCTGCGATCTGGGCTGCGTCTGTATAGATAGATTCTGTTAGTTTTTCGTGAAAATCTACATCAATTTCCCAGCGAAGGGATTGAGCGGTAGATAAAATATTATCTAGTGGGTTTGTTTTTTCTATAGTCATGAATATCTCCAAATACCGCTATTGATTGCCAAAAACTTGTAAGTTTGCAGAGCGCTGCTCTAGATCGCCGTGTTTAAGATCGCCAAGTTCTCCTTTACGGAGGGCCTCTACAATTCTTTCATCACCATCAAGGAGACGTACAGCAACCCAATGGGCGTTAGGCAGTTCGGGATATGCGGCTTCGATCTCTTTGCTGACTTTTTCGACGGCTCTTTTAAGCTCCGGCGATGTGTATTTAACGCGATAAGGCTTGGAGAGAGTCTTGTTGTTTGCAACTTCACTGACTGCTTGTAAAAGTTCGGGAACACCATCGCTTTGCCGCGCAATCATTGGCACAACGGGAACGCCCAGATCTCTTGCAAGACGGCGGTCGTCAATTTCAATGCCATGTCGCTCGGCTTCATCCATCAAATTTAGCGCAACAACTACACGACTGGTTATTTCCATGACTTGCAAAACAAGATTCAGGTTGCGCTCTAAACGAGTAGCGTCCACGACGACGATCGTTACGTCGGGTTGGCCGAACAAGATAAAATCACGGGCGACTTCTTCATCCAGGCTTGTGGCCAGGAGGGAGTAGGTGCCGGGCAAATCCACTAATTTATATTTGTGCTCGCCATATTCAAATCCGCCTTCTGCGCGGGTAACCGTTTTGCCGGGCCAGTTTCCTGTGTGTTGCCGCAGGCCTGTTAGGGCGTTAAAAACGGTGCTTTTTCCAGTGTTCGGGTTGCCGGCTAAGGCAACGACATAGTCAAATTCGGCCATGTCAACACCCAGTTTTTTTAATGCCGCTGCGTCATGAATAGGGCAGGTTTCGCAGGCTTCTTTTGTATTTGTTGTCATTTTCTTTTCCTTTAGGCCTTTGTAGAAACATTAATATGAGCAGCCTGACTCTTGCGGAGGGCAATGACTGCGCCGCGAACGCGATAAGCGACAGGGTCGCCGCTTGCAGACGACATTTCAACTTCAATATTTGTGCCGGGCAAAATACCAAGATCCATCAAACGCCTTCGTTCAACACCTCGGATTCGTGCAGAAAGAGCCACGACTTCTGCTTCTGTGCCGATGGGTACTTCGCTCAGCGGGTAGCCGGGCAAAATTTCTTCAACAGGTTCTTCGCTGATGGGAATAACAGCAATATTTGCCGCAAAAATAGGGGCTAAAATACGTTCGTTCTCTCCGGCCAAAAAACGGATTCGCTTTGGAGATGTTTCCAATAAACGGACTTCTTGACCGATATGTAAACCTTCTGCAACCAATTGAGCGTAAATTGATTCTGGCTCATCTTCAAGGTGTACGATGCGGGCGATAGTATCGGGGGCAAGATCAGCAAGGGCAATTCTTTCTTCCGGGTAAATAATCGTCCCGTCAGACATGGGGATCGGATCACCATGCGGGTCATGCGTGGGGTGACCCAAACGAGCGGATAATGTGGCTATGTCTTCGGGGCTTAAATTATGCTCCTGCTGATGTGCTTTTTGATGCCAGTCGACTTCATCGTAGCCTGTTTCGTCAGCAAGGTATCTTTCGTATAGCCTGTGGGCGCGAATAACCTGCAAGGCATATTCTCGTCCAGTAGCAAGAAGCCGAAATCTCGCTCCTTCAGCCTTAAGCAACTCTAACTCCTGCAGCGATTCTATAACTTCTGCGGCCTGATTTGTAGAAATACTTATGGCGCCAGCCAAACTATCTATAGACGCGATTTCGTTATGATTTTCGCAGTGATAAATATGTTTGAGAGCGTCTTCGCGCAGTACGCGCTCTGTCAGTTGGCGAGTGCGTTGCCATTTCCAAAAGGCGCCGCGCTCAGGCGTGAATAATAAAATACCAAGAGCCGTCAGAAGGACTGCTATCAGTAAAGCAAATAGGGGATTGTACATAAGTGACCTCGTTAAGCTTCTTTAATAAAAATATGATGTGTAACCGCTGGGCCTAAAATGATTTCTTCACCATTGATCTCAAGCGTTAAATTGCCATCGAAAGGCGAATGCGCCCGTATTTTCAACTTGCTACCGGGGACCAAGCTTTTCTCCTGCAAATAACGGAGCAGATTCCCGTCCTCGTCATTGACGCGCTCTATAATAGCCTCCTGTGGCGGACGTAGCGTTGAGAGCCGTGTAGATGCCTTTTGGGGCATGACCAAGTTCAAATCCGGGATAGGGTCGCCGTGTGGATCATGTGTGGGATGCCCGAGAACTTTATCGATCCGCGCTTCAAATTTTTCTGAAATGACATGCTCCAATCGCTCTGCTTCTTCGTGAACTTCATCCCATGAAAATCCCAGAGAATCGTGCAAATAAGTCTCCAGCAAACGATGATGTCGAATAATTTCGAGTGCCGCTTGCTCGCCCGTGGGTGTAAGCGTCACCCCGTGATGTTTGCGGTAATCTACGAGAGGGGGATTTGTCTGAGCGAGGCGTTTTATCATGCCTGTAACAGAAGCGGCGGCAATATTGAGCCGCTTTGCGAGATCATTTGTAGAGGCAGAAAGACCATTTACGCTCAGCGCGTAGATGGCTTTAAGGTAGTCTTTGGTAGCACGAGTTAAATGTTTTTTCATGGCTAAAATAAAATTTAGGTTAGGCTAAAAGTGTATCGCAAAAAAAATGCCGCGTCAAGGGGACGCGGTATAAGAGATTCTTCGCTACTCTTTTGTATAGCCTAAGGGCTGAACTCACTGGTTTCTTATGGACAAACCATTTAGAAGTTATAAAACAGAGACATGTCATTGCGAGGCAGCTTTACCGCCGACGTGTACTCCGTTAGGGGTAAGCAATCTCCACAACAGTGAAGGAGACTGCCGCGTCGCAAGTGCGTGCTCCTCGCAGTGACGTAGATTTGCTAAGTTTTATTTGTTCGCTCTATTAGAAGGTTTTTCCAAATATTTCATCTGCTATTATTCCTTCACATACTTTGATTACCGAACCCGTCATTGTGGCTACAAAGTTATTGTCAAAGAGAATCTCAATTTGCCCACCAGGCATATGTACTTTAATATTGGAATCACAAAGCCCAAGCTTGTGAGCAACGGCTGCTGCTGCTGTACTACTGCTACCAGAAGCTAAAGTGTAACCGGCTCCTCGCTCCCATATTTCAATCTGAATGCTAAACCGATCTATAACCTTCATGAACTGAACATTCGTACGATTTGGAAATCGAGAATCTCTTTCAATTAACGGACCATAGTGATGAGCCATTTCTGGTGTTGGATGCTCTGTTAATATAATGCAGTGAGGGTTGCCGATTGTTGCAGCACAGAACTTTAAAGGATTACCGTCAATTTCAATTTCTTCGTTTAACACTTCTCGTGAAGCTCCAAAAATAGGAATGTCTACACTATCGAAACTTACGCCGCCCATTTCAACCTTCACGCTCCTGCCATCAGTACGGACTTCACATGAAACAGAGCCACCGAGTGTTTGAACAGTGAAAAGCTTGGAGTCAACCAGCTTTTTGTCCCACAGGTATCTTGCAAAAATCCTAAGACCATTTCCGCTTTTCTCAGCTTCACTTCCGTCAGGATTATAAATTCTCAGGCCGAAGTCACATGATTTGTTATCAAAAGGCCCAAGCAATATGCCATCAGAACCAACGCCATAATTACGGTGACATATCAAAGAGATCACATCTGGGCTAATTTCATTTGTGAGATCAGCAGGGTGGATCACAATATAGTCATTGCCAAGGGCGTGATATTTTGCGTATTTCATTTCATCCTTCTAAGGGTTTATTCAGCGGGCTTGGCGTTTTTGCTTCTGAAGCTAATTTTGCTCGATTCAAATTTAGATTTTTGCGCCGCTTATCACCTTGGCGTAGCCAAGTCCGCTGCAATTTGGGTTAGGCATTTCTTCTCTACCCATTATAAGATTTGAAAGAAATTATTTCTGATTAAACTCGAATTAGTTTACTCGTTGGATGAAATCTCTTCCAAGAAAACCAATACTCATCTGAAAGGGCAACTGGCTCTAAATTAGCTTCGATCTCACCGCTAATATACTTGCCCCTAAGATTCCAAACCGTACCACTGGAACTATCTGATAGTGTCTTGCTGGAGTTCAATGTTATGTTCAATAATCTTCCCTTTAGGCTACTCTTGAAGCCATTAACGGTATTGCTGACAGCTACAAGGAATATATCTAAATCTTCGTTTCTGACGATGCCTTGCTTCAATAATTCTTCCTTGAGATAAACTAGTTGCGGCTTTGCAAGCTTATCAACAACCCCAACGACATGTGTTCTCGCAGGAAATGATTTATCCCGATCTTTGGTAGGTAATCCTGGTGTTGATTCACTTGCGATGATATTTTTCCATATGCCCGGAATTGGCAATTGAAATTCTCTAAAATCTTTTTCTGTAACTTCTGCTACCAAAGGAATTGGATTAAGTTTTTTCACTTCCTTCCAAGGTAGGATCTGAAAAGGAAGCATGGTTAAAGAATGTGGATGTAGTTTTCCTATTATCGATTCAAATGTAGCCTGCTGAAAAAATGTCTTGGTTTTTCTGTCAGCTACAATCATATTTGAGCCCTTAAATGAACCAACAAACAAAGGACCAATATCCGTCACATCAAAGGGAATAATACTGCGACACATTGCACAATAGGTGAGTGCAACAATATACTTTCCAAATCTGTCATTGATGACATGATGGTGAATCACATAATCCAACGGGTAAGCTTTGGTGATCCCATCATACTCGATGATGGCCAATTGCATATTGTCAACCATGGGAAGGTTAGAAATATCATCTGCCATCGCTGGGAAATCCACTGCGGGAAACGCATTTTCCTGATGCATTTTGTAAGCCAGGGCAATAGCCAATCCCATAAGAAAAATGGGGATGATACTCCACAGAGGGATAGTCCCTTTTTGGCTGGATTCCCACACAGCCCAGATGACCGTTCCAATAAATATCGTCCAGACGATGGGTTTTCTAATGAAGTAGTGATAGTAAAGCCATTCGACTGGAAATGGTTTGATAAGTGCCATATAAATAGCAGCAGTACCTGTCGCTAAGGCTATAAGTGCTAATAAATAGAGAAGAAATGCCATATCTAAACTCCAAAAAGATTAGAACTTCCACTTGAGCCCCAAATATTGGGTTTTCGAAAGATTTTTGCCACATTAAATCGCGGTTTAGAAATGTTTTGAGAAAGTCTTATCCAAAAATGCCCAACGGATTGCGTAAGCTGCCCGCCGACTTTGTAAACGCAACCCAATTTTACCCTGAAAAAACTAAGCAAAAATCGCGCCGCATACCCAGAGCCGAAGGCGGGTCAGCTTAACCCAAGAAGAAGGGGCATTCATTTTATCGGAGAGAAACCCGCGTGTTTCACAAAAAGTATACTTGAAAAAGGCAAGCACGCAAGCCGTACACCGCAGTGGAGGCGTCCCGACTTTGTTGGCGGATAGCCCCGTGCTTAACCTTGGTTTCCGGTCAAATTGATTTGAAAACTGGTGGCGAGGGGGGTGACCCCGATGAGAAAGCTAAATATCCCAAGTGACCGGGCTTGCCGATTTATCCAATGAGATAAGATGAGAAAAAATGGCAAGAAAAGGCAAGGCTACAAAGGGGATCGAAAAGGCACAGCCCTTCGAGGGGATCAGTCGTGTCAACCCGAATGCAGCAGGGATGGATATTGGCTCAGTGGAGATTGTTGCCAGTGTGAATGGAGCAGAGAATACGCAACTGGTGAGGGCCTTCGGAAATTACACAGCCGATTTGGAGCATATCGGCGACTGGTTATCAGAACACGGCGTGAAAACAGTGGCAATGGAGAGCACGGGCGTCTACTGGATTCCGATTTTTGAAACCTTGGAAAATCGCGGCTTTGAATGCCTATTGATTAGCTCGCGCTCGTTGCGGCGTGTGGCAGGCAGAAAAAGCGATATTGAAGACGCACAATGGATCCAGACCTTACATAGCTATGGGTTGCTGGAAAATTCATTTCGCCCACAGGCAGATTTAATTGCGCTGCGTACTTTACTTCGTCATCGCGGTCAGTTGATCGAACATCGCTCTCCGCATATTCAGCACATGCAAAAGGCGTTATTACAAATGAACGTGCAACTTTCGCAGGCAGTCAGCGACATCACAGGGGTTAGCGGCTTACGGATTATCACCGCGATTGTGAACGGGGAACGTGAACCAGCCAAATTAGGCGCGTTGCGTGAGCCGGGCTGTAAAAAGAGTGCCGAGGAAATCGGTCGCGCTCTAACCGGGACGTGGCGGGAGGAACATCTCTTCGTTCTGAAGCAATCTTTTGAGATGTTTGTCTACTACAGCGAGCAGATTGTCGATTGTGATGAAGAGGTCGAGCGGACCTATGCAGGGTTGCGCGTGGACAATGACCCCGGTGATTTGCCACCGATGAGCCGCCGCAAGCGGGGTTCGCACAGCAAAAATAAACCGAAACAGTCTGATGAGATTCGTGCGCATCTGAAACGGATCAGCGGCGTGGATTTGAGCTTGGTCGATGGTTTTGGCGTTTCTCTGTCTCAGACGGTGCTTAGCGAAGTTGGGACGGACATGAGCAAATTTCCGAGCGAGAAGCATTTTTGCTCGTGGCTGGGTTTGGCGCCAAAACATGAGATTTCAGGGGGAAAGGTCTTAAAGAACAGGACGCTAAAAACGAAGAATCGTGCGGGTCAGGCTTTTCGGATGGCGGCGCAATCGGTGAAGCGCTCGGAGACGGTCTTTGGGGTGAAGTATCGCCGAATGCGGGCGCGGCTGGGCCCAGCACAGGCGACAGTGGCTGTAGCGCACGCGATTGCGCGCGTAGTCTATCGGATGTTGAAATACAAGGTTGAGTACGAGACGATCAGTGTTGAAGAATATGAGAAAAAGTACAAAGCGCAGCAACTAAAGTATGTGAAGAAGAAGGCTGCCGGGCTGGGTTTCGCTCTCGTTCCAGCCTGAGCGAGCTTGCCTTAATAAAAAAGCGTCCTCCGGGCGGAGAACGCTCGCTTTGCGTTTAATTGAATTCAAGAAAAACAGGGTTTTGGCAGGTTTTCGCTCAAACGACACCCTTTTTCTTTGCGCAGGTGAAGTGCGGAGGTATTCTTTCATGGGTGGGTTTCTGAGAACGCGGGGTT
>JAAENC010000372.1 GCA_024224815.1 Chloroflexota bacterium | reverse complement strand
TCAGTGTGTCCGGACCCGGTAAGATTTCCCGCGTTGAGTCAAATTAAGCCACATGCTCCACGCGTTCTTGTGGTGCCCTTCCGTCAATTCCTTCAAGTTTCACACTTGCGTGCATACTACCCCCGGAGGGGAATGTCTCAGACATTTCTGCAGTAAGCGCGTGCCTAAAGCGTGCTTCACACCTATTATAAAAAATATCAAACTACTCACAATGGAAGCATAATAAACAATAAATTGAATAGAATGTCCACGGGTAGAATGACACAGTGCTTACATCTCACCAAAATTTGAGCGCAAAGCTCCGAAAATCAAGTGCACGCTATATTATTACTATGTTTCAAGTAATGATATAAAACGCTTACACGCAATGAAATAGTGCATAAGAATATGAAACGTCCGTCGAGTCCATAAGAAAATGTTTTCGGTGGCGAGCGTGATACAAGTATCACAAGCTCAAGCCGTTGAATATTTTGTAGGCTGAGGATGTTAATCACATTTCACTATACGGTATATAGTAATAATGCAATTGAGAGCCCATCGTTTGATGTAATTAATGGGAC
>JAAENC010000371.1 GCA_024224815.1 Chloroflexota bacterium | reverse complement strand
GTGGTGTTGGCACTCAAAGCGTTGTAATTCCTGCTATTGTAAATGACCCTGATATTGTCGGCTTGTTGGCAGGATTTAGGAAACTAATATGACCCTACAAGCAGCGATTGAAGATGTGCAAGCGACCATAGGCGCAATAAGTGGAATCAAAGCCGCGCCTAGTTACGCGCCTGAGAAGATAAACGAATACCCTTTTTCTGTTGCTTATATGGGCGGTGGTCTTATTGACTTCGACACACCAAGCGCAACGAAAGGGCTGCACATAATTGTTATCGAATTACATGTGGCGCGAAAAGATTTGCCTAACGATATATCTATTGTCGCCCCGTTTATTGATAGCATACCCGCCGCGCTAATGGCTGATCCAACGCTTGGCGGCACTGTAGGATTGTTTGAAAATATTACTTATGAATTTACGCCGATGCAATGGGACGCAGTAGAAACCATTGGGTATAGATTTTTTATAAACGGCGTATCTCAAAGGAGTTGTTAGCATGTGGAAGTATATAGGGAAAGGCTCTGCTTTGCTCGGTGTGCCTGCTAGAGATTTGACAGACAACGAAGTCAAAGAACATGGCACAAAGTTTATCGAGCGAAGTGGATTGTACAAAAAAATCTCAAAAAAGGCTAAAAAAAAGGTGGCAGAGCCACAGGTGAAAGGTGATGAATGAGCGGAATTAAAGTATTAAGAAAGTTACAATTAGGCGGTGAAACAACCGCAGGGACAGCCGTTGCCGCTGATTTTATCTGGCGCGGTATCGCAACGGGTTTAGAAGATACACGCACGAAGGTGCGCCCCGATGAGAACGTGGGTATTACCAGCATGACCACGCGGCAATATACGCCGATGATTGATGCAGAGCTTAACATGGC
>JAAENC010000370.1 GCA_024224815.1 Chloroflexota bacterium | reverse complement strand
GGCTTCTTCAAAGAAGGGTTTCATCCGCGCGGCTAAATCTGCCACATCTAAAGAGCGGATATAGACACCGTTAAAATGATCCAGCTTTGTGAAATTCAACGCGGCGGGAGCAGGGCTGAGCTTTTCAACGCTAAACTTTTCGATCAATTCATCCATCGAAAATTCTTCGGTTTTATCGTCGTAGCTCCAGCCGATCAGCGCCGCCCAATTGACCACTGCTTCTGGTAAATAGCCAAATTTCCCGAAATCGCTCAGGAAAATCGGTTTGCCAGCAGCCAGCAATGCTTCGCTATCGCGCTTGCTCATTTTTCCTTTTCCGTCCGGTTTCAGGAAAATAGATGGGTGGATCCAGACTGGTTGCTCCCAGCCAAAAGCGGCGTAAATATGCCCATGCAAAGGGAATGTCGGCAGCCACTCAGATGTGCGAATGGCGTGCGTAATTTTCATCAGATGATCGTCAACCACCACAGCCAAATGATAAACGGGAAGTCCGTCTGATTTAACCAAGATCGTATCATCCAGCGTGCTATTTTCGACAGTGATATCGCCGCGCACTGCGTCTGTGACGGTAATATTGCCCTCACGCGGCATTCTAAATCGGATAACATAGCCCGCGCCGCTCTCGACCTTTTGGTCTGCTTCCGCTAAATCAACATCTCTATCGGGACAAATATCCCGATGTTGTTGGCGGGCGTGTTTTTCGGTATCCACTTCTTTTTCTTCGTCATGTGAGCAGAAACAATAATAAGCGTGGCCGCTTTCTACAAGTTGGCGAGCATATTTTGCATAGATCTCACGCCGTTCAGTTTGACGATAGGGGCCATAATCCCCGCCTACGTCGGGGCCTTCGTCCCACTCCATCCCCAACCAACGGAGACCTTCCATTAATTCTTCTTCTGCGCCTTCTACATAGCGTTTTTGGTCGGTATCTTCGATGCGCAAAATGAATTGCCCACCCGTTTGACGTGCAAGAAGATAATTATATAAAGCAGTGCGCCCGCTCCCTAGATGTGTTCGTCCCGTTGGGGATGGGGCAAATCGTACTCGTGCCGGTGTTTTTTTCTCTGTCATAATTCTCCGTTGTTTTGTTTTTAATTAATTAAATTCTGCCGATTTCTGGCGCATGATAACACTTTCGACCAAACCTATGCCCAGCATTAGCGAGACCAAACCACTCCCACCGTAGCTGATAAAGGGGAGTGGCAAGCCAGAATCAGGGATGAGATTCAGATTCACACTAATATTTACGGCACCCTGAAAAAATATCAGGGCTGCTACGCCAAAGGCGATCGTTGATCCAGCAGTATCCCGCGCAAGACGCGCAGCAAGAATACAGCGCCAAAG
>JAAENC010000369.1 GCA_024224815.1 Chloroflexota bacterium | reverse complement strand
GCCAACAAATTTGAAGATAGTGCAAATAGGCGAATACTAAAACGTGCAGAAGAAATTTTGTCTGTTGACGGTTTAACTGTAGCAGAAGAGCAGGCTTTATTAGATCGTGGGCTTGCTATGGGTCTTTATACCGCTGAATATGTAGAGCAAGCAAAGAAAGTAATATCACAAAGCCAAGAGATTGCCGATGTAATTAACGGTCTACCAACACAGAAAACATTTACATATTTTATGAATACCGCAGGTTCTTTGCCGTCTAATATAAACCTGCACGTTGCAGGAGAACGCGCGGCGGGCGGTCCAGTATCAGCGGGAAAGCCTTATTTGGTCGGCGAGCGTGGGCCTGAAATATTTGCGCCAAGTCAAGGCGGCTCTATTATCCCAAATAACAAAATTGGCGGTGCTGGTGGTGGCTTTACTTTGGTAGTATCTCCACAGGTTATGCTTGGAACGCAAGAAGAAATAGAAAACGTGATGATGCCTATTGTCGAGAAAGGTGTTAGACAGATGCAGAGTGACCAGTTATTATGAGCCGATTTGCAACCTTCAAGTTTGGCGATGGAACTAAGTTCGGCGCGTCCGAAGAGGAAACGCTTGCATGGGGCAT
>JAAENC010000368.1 GCA_024224815.1 Chloroflexota bacterium | reverse complement strand
TTGTAACTTGGAGAAAATCAGGGGCAGAAACTATCGCTACCTTGCAGGAAACAGTTTCAGCCGTTGTCGCAGATAACCAAAAAATAATAGAGCAAAATCGAATACTCCAGAAAGAGAATGAAGAATTACGCAAAATTAATTCTAACTGGAAGGCTGGTATAAACTTGCTTGTTATGCAGATTAGATCATATGAGAAAGTGCCTGTATGGTCGCCGAGCAGACCAGAGGCAGAGGGTGAAGAGTAGGGGAGTTTCGATTGAAAAGAGAACTGCTTTTCATCATATAAACACGGTAATGTTTGTCATGTTCTAAGCGGGGGAAGTGTGTTAAACTTGTGAAATATCAAGGAGTTTTCCATGAGAAAAACTTGGACAGATGACGAAGAGTCGTTGCTGAAACGATTGGTAGGGTTAGGGTTATCAAACAAAGAAATATCAAAAGCGATAAAAGGAAGAAATGTTAATCAAGTCAAGGGTCATATCAATGACATGCGCCGAAACGGGGACATGGAAGCGCATGAGCCGAAAGTGTTTGTATTCGACATTGAAACATCGACAATTATTTACAGAGTATTTAGCCCCAAAACGAATTACATAAGCCATAAAAATATGATCCGTGATTGGTTCGTGTTGTCATGGGCTGGGCGTTGGTTAGGGACGGAGGAAATCATCTCCGATGTTTTGACTCCGAGAGAAGCAAGGCGCGG
>JAAENC010000367.1 GCA_024224815.1 Chloroflexota bacterium | reverse complement strand
CATATCTTTAATTTTTTCGACTTTTAGATCATCTCTACATCGCAATTAACGCAAAACTGAAGTGAGGCAAGAGGTTTAAGTTTAAATGCTGAGGATAGGCATTTTCCAATTTTTTGAATAATATTCCAATGGAAGGAAAATTTGGTGGTGGTCCAGTTTAACTGTAAGGTTTTTTATCTTTAAATTTCAATAGCTCGGCCATGCTCCAGACATGGTCGGTAAGATTTGCTGCCATAAAAGGAGTGGTTGACCGTCCATAGCGTTTAGTCAGCGTTTTGTGAGGCCGACAAAGATGATAGTACCCAAGAGATAGCGCCAGTTGGATCTCATGGTTTTCCTCACACTTTGAAAAACACAATGTTTTGCGTCCACAACGGGCGTCCATGTGGCGAACGGTTCCATTATATCGTTCAACATAGGAAGTATTGATTTTGTTACTCACAGAGGATGCAGCCAGAATACTTTCGACCTTTTCAGAGTCGCCAAAGACAACTTTTTGAGTCACTTTGACCACTCGATATTGTTTGTACTGCTTGACGACCTGAACATAGAGCAGGTCCTCTGCTGGGACAAGGCGCGGATTAGGCGGTCTACCGGGACCCGGTTTACGGATAGGATAGACAAGCTCACCATAAACTTGCAGTAGCGCATTGGTGTATTGATCCAATTGATCAGATGAAAATAAATCAGGCATTCGTATAGTAATCCGTTTTACCTCTTGGAGAAGGGATACGGCGTGAGGCAGAGTTCGTTTGCCGACGATATATGCAAGGACAATTTTGTTGACAGCATCAAAGGCGATCCAGATCCAAGCATCGCCCAATGAGCGTTGCAATTTTTCAACAGGATCAAGGTTTTTCTCTTTTTTGCCTACGAAAGACCACATCTCGTCGAGTTGACACTCTGTGACCTTTACATTGTCAAGAAGCGAACGGCTAACTCTTTTGACCTGCTCACCGGCTTTAGCCAGAACGAGCAGAACGGTTTTTTTATCGACGTTCTGAATGCGAGCCGTTGCATTAATACCGACACCTTCTGCAAGTGACTTGGCGATGGTCTCAAAACTTTCTTCGGGCAGATGCGTGTGATGGAAAGCTGTGCCTCGTCGCGGAGAAATCCGCGATTGTGATGATGACAAACAGACAAGGGCGCTCTCCGGATCGATGAACAATCCGGCAATACCATGTGCCTGCATACTGCCCATAACCTGTTTGTCTAAGCGTAAACGACGGTCCATATTAGCCTTACGCATTTTTTCGTAGATTACCTGCGGAATGTCGCCATTTTCAAGGAATAGCCTGTGCTGACATTGTCGAAGTTCAACATTTAGAGTTAACTTGAAGCAGGCCTTTTTTTTGTGAGCCCAAGCTTTTCCACAATTCTTTCAACGGTTCTGCGCGAGCAGTCCACATGGTAAAGTTTTTGAAGCTCTTGGCGAAGATTTTCTCCTGAGATTGTAGGTTGCTCCATCTTACGGTGTACGATGAAGTTGACAATTTCTTGGTTGAGCGCAATGATTGGCCGCCGTCCCATTGTTGAGCCGAGCAGTGCAACGTAACCACGCGCCATGAAAGAGCGTTCGAGCTTGTAAAAGTACTCTCGCGAGAATCCGAATAGTTCACAGGCTTTTGAAACTGAAATATTTTCGACTCTAGCGGTGCGAATCATCTCGTATCGGACCTGTGGCAAGTCTAACGGGTCAAAAAAGTTAAGAGTTTCAAAAAGAGGATGCGAAACCCGTTCAGGTTTTGGATTGATTAAACCTTCTTGTTCGAGAAACTTTTTTTTGGTGTCGGCCATAGTTTCTTCCTTTGCATTGAGTTGTGGACACATTGGAATAATAAATGGCCGTTGCCAGAATGTCAACTATATTTGTCGTTTTTTTTGTAAAATATGCCAAATTTTGATTATTTTGCTATAAATCCACTTAATTTACGTCATAAGTAATTGACAATATGGGATATGGCTGTAAAGTACAATTATAGTATAACATATTGATATTTAAACTGATTTGCATTTTTATCAAAAAACCGATGGCAAAATAATATAATACATTTATTCTCCATCACGACCGAATATTTCATTGTGATTTTTTAACATCGCTTCAATTTATCCGGGCTTGACGGCGAAAGATCTGAATTGTATGGTTTATATTTGTCAATTTAAGATGAACTTGTCTGAAAAGCGCACTGGGCATTGCGCTTATTAATTGGGTTTCATGAATACGCAAACATTAAAATTCGACTCGCTGTTGTTGATTACCGCTGCTATCTGGGGATTTGCTTTTGTGGCCCAGCGGGTCGGAATGGATTATGTGGGACCGTTTAGTTTTAGCGGCGTGCGGTTTGCTCTGAGTGCGTTTTCACTACT
>JAAENC010000366.1 GCA_024224815.1 Chloroflexota bacterium | reverse complement strand
ATTTTGATTTATTTGATCCTCCTTGAGTTCTATATCAAAATTCAATAATTTGATGAAATGTCAACTACAGTCACTAGTGTCAAACCAAGCAAGGATCCTTACAGTTTCGATTTAAGCTATTACAAATATTCATATTCCCACTGTTGTGACCTATTCGTTATGAATTATCATAGTTTGCCCCAGATTTGATTCTTTCAGTATGGATTTTGATTTATTTGATCCTCCTTGAGTTCTATATCAAAATTCAATAATTTGATGAAATGTCAACTACACACTAGTGTCAAACCAAGCAAGGATCCTTACAGTTTAGATTTAAGCTGTTACAAATATTCATATTCCCACTGTTGTGGCCTATTGGTTATGAATTATCATAGTTTGGCACGGATGTGATTCTTTCAGTATGGATTTTGTTTTATTTGATCATCCTTGAGTTGTATATCAAAATTCAATAATTTGATGAAATGTCAACTACACACTAGTGTCAAACCAAGCAAGGATCCTTACAGTTTAGATTTAAGCTGTTACAAATATTCATATTCCCACTGCTGTGACTTATTGGTTATGAAT
>JAAENC010000365.1 GCA_024224815.1 Chloroflexota bacterium | reverse complement strand
ATGTGTCTCAGAAGATATTCAAAGGCAGAGTGGACGATACTACGCTTTGGGCGATAGCAAATAAAGACTATTGGCCTAAAGATAAAGAGATACTAAAGTATCTGTCGCCTAAAGGATACACATCATTGCAGGATATACCTACTGACGAATTACTTAGGCGACTGCAAGAGAGAGAAGAAGCGTAGTGCCAGAGAGCGTGCTGAGAAATTGCTAAGATAACAAAAAACCCCCGCTAAATCAGCGGGGGTTTTCGTTTCCCCAATAGCGGGGAGTAAGGAGAAGAAATTTACTGTTTAGATTGTCGCTGAATACCCATTGCGCTGAATAGAGTTACAAGTAGCGCGAGTACACTCTGGACCACAGGGGCGAATTGTTCCGGCACATAAGCGAGGCCAATGTCGATCACACCAAATACCGCAGAGACTACAGCGGCAGAGACTACAGCGGCGACTGCTTTTGCAGCGACCGAAAAGTCTTTATCAAATGCTTCGCCAAGCCCTTTAAAGCCAGCAACAACCAACCAGGTTACGCCAGCCACAAGAAGAGACGAAAGCAAACCAACTAATTCCACAGGGAGTTCCATAATATTTTTTTCCTTTTTCTAATTAGAATACTGATTGCATTATAACATAATATTTTTTTCCTTTTGGTCTAGTGAATATGAGCGGCGGCGGGTGGGTCTGAGCCACCACGACACGCCGCTGATTGCATTATACTACAAGTTTGTTTGGATGATGTTTTTGATTCCTTTTTCCTTATCCCATACATAAGCGACAGAGCTTTTGAGTCCCGCATACCCTTCCAGAACTTCCCATTCTGTAGCTGCTGCAATCGTTGGGTTTTGTCTTACTATAACCCCGTTGTTCAAGTCTCTTGTTTCTACAGAATGATTGTGTGCGCTATGTATCTCTGCAAACTTTGTTCTTCCGAACGCCTCTCTGGCTTCGTTCATTACAAGGCTTTCAAGTCTTTTCTTTTGCATATCCCCATGATGCCAGAGAGATAAGCAGTTTCCAAACTCCCTATACTTTGCCATTTTTCGATCTGCATCAACAGTGATATTTTTTTCTCCGCGATAATACCATGATACACCCTTGAATAAGGCATAGCTTATTTGTCTGTCGTGATTACCATATATGCCGATTAGCTCAACAGGGGCTATTTTCGCAAGAGTCTCCACAACCCAAAAAACAACTTCGGCTGCCGCATCGTACATCTCGTATGGCAACATTCCGTAATCTATAATAGTTCCGCGCGTTGTTGTTTTATTGAATGTGTCATAGTGCAATGTGTCACCAAGAAAAACGACAAATATTTTTTCTATATCAATATGAGACGTTTCGGTTATTACATCCTGAACAACCATTTGTATTCTTTTGAATATGTCGAAATCTCTACTGCCTATATGTGGGTCTGCTATAACAAGCTCTAAAATTCTCCCGCCTTTTTTCCCCTTGCTCACTTTGATTATTGGCTTTTTATCAACCTTATTGCTAAAATATTCGTCTATGTCATCAAATGAAATCCCCATATCTTTTTTGGGTTTCAGGTCAACTTTTACTTGATGGTTTACAATTTGCCCTGCGCCCCTCTCCCCCATTCCGTTCCAGTCATTCACCCTACATCTAACAATATCCCACAGCTTTGGATCAAAGCCACAAAGTTCAACAACCCTATCAGGAGATTTTGTATCTTCTTCACTCATTGCGAGTAAGCGGGAAACACTGACAGACCCATCTTGCCTGTGTTCTATATAGCTTTTTGGCAAGCGGGACGGACGCTCTCCTAACTTTCCATTTTTCTTCATTCTATAAATCAGGCTATCAACCGATTTTTCTGTTTTTCCAGTGGCACTTGCTATTTCTTTATTACTTGCCCCGCTTTCGTAAAGGTTTTTTATCTTGTCTTTTGACATTATCAATCCTTTTCTACTATGCAAGTTTAACACATTTCCCCCGCTAAGAACATGATAAATATTACCTTGTTTATATGATGAAAAGCAGTTATTAATTTTGCGGCGTGGGTGATATAATAGACTTGCAAAATAAAAGCTGATACATGATAAGAACACCAAAAAGAATATT
>JAAENC010000364.1 GCA_024224815.1 Chloroflexota bacterium | reverse complement strand
GCTAAGGAGTTAGGCAACCCCTTTGACGCAGTCATCCTCGATCTGACGATTCGCGGCGGCATGGGAGGTTTGGAGACGATCAAAAAACTGTTAGCCATCGACCCGGATGTTAAGGCTATCGTCTCAAGCGGCCATTACCAGACAGATGTAATGCGTAAATTTAATGAATACGGCTTTAAGGATGTAATGCCTAAACCGTATAATATCGACAAAATCGGTGCCATGCTCAATCGTTTGCTTGGAGAAGGCACCTGACCCCTCGGAAAGTGTGCTCTTCAGCTTCCTCAGGTGCCACACCTAACAGTTTAAGCACCGTAGGACTTCCGATTTCCCATCAGCTTTGGAATAAAAAGTTTCGTTGCGTTTTCTATTGCGTCCCAGAGACTTGTTGTACCGGGAGGGCTATTTCTATAGATATCATGTTCCTGACGGGCAAAGTTTTGACTGGTCAATGGAGGTGTGCCGGCACATGCGCCTTCGCCCAATTCTTCCCGCAAGCGATATTTACTTTAAGTGGAACCTTCAAATCCCAAATATTATCCATAGTATCTGCCACTGTTTTTTCATTTCTTCCAATTCCTCACAATCTAAACTCCTGAAAACTGCGCAATTATCATATTATCAAGGCTGATATGCCCGAAGACCGCCCTTTTTAGTTTGAGTGTAACCTTTTTGAGTCTACAATAACCAGTTAAAAATATAGTACTTTTTAAAATAGTGCTTGTCAAGATATCTTCCAATATGCTAAAACATCCGAAACAACTGCAATGTTTACAGCAAAGGATGGAAAAATGAAAGCACTTTCAGTAGAACAGAGTATCTTAGACGGCGAAAAAGAGTTAAGAGAACTTTTTAAATATGTAAAAACTGATGCGAATGCGTTAAAAGCATATGATATGGAAAAAGAGATTTTTTCAAGGATTATGCGGATCGGATTGGCAGCAATGAAATGCTATTTTGCAGAAAAGGGGACAGGAGATATAGGAGCGGAATTAGCCTTAGATAATGGAACCGTGTTGAAAAAAGAAAGCACATTGCGCAGTCGCAATTATTTTTCTGTTTTTGGAAAAATTAAAGTTCCGCGTACGTACTATCGTGGTGCGAATATGGCGGGTGTTATGCCTTTAGATGTCTTAACAGATTTTCCCGAACGCAGCTATTCCTATCTTTTACAGGAATGGATGGACACATTGAGTATCCGTGATAGCTTTAAAGAATCAGAAATTACGCTGGCAAAGCTATCAGGATTGAAAGTGAGTTCCGGCCGTTTTGAAGTTGTTAATCGGGATACCGGGAAACATTACGATAAATTTTATGAAGGAAAAAAGCAGCCGTTATCAGATAGTGAGGGTGAAATCCAGGTTGTCCAATTTGATGGCAAAGGTGTCCCGGTGATCAAAAAGGAGGCAGCCTGACTTAAAGCGCGTCAGGGTAAAGGAGAAAAGCGCCAGAAGAAAAAAGTGGCCATGGTAGGTGTAAGTTATACGGTGAACAGGAATAAACGTACACCTCAGGAAGTGGCTGAAAATCTGATATACCCTGAAAAAGCTAAGGCTGAAAAGGAGGCTGATAAAAAAGCCGATGTTATCGTTCTGAAACCTGCCAAAGCTCAGAATATTCGTAGAATGGCCAGTCTTGAAAGAACTAAAAAAGAAGTGGCGGAAAAAATTATGGAGGATGCTAAAAGTGGGAATCCTGATGATCTGAGACCATGGGCAGTGGTTATGGATGGAGCATCAGGGTTGTGGAATTTAGTGGCAAAAATGTTTTGCGGGGCAGATTATGTGGGAATCCAGGATATCATCCATGTTGCAGAATATTTATGGGTGGCAGGTAATGCGCTATATGGTGAAAATCATCCTGAAACGGAGAAACAGGTTTATAAGTGGCTTTTATCGATTTTGCAAGGTAATGTCGGTCATGTTATCGAAGGCTTGTGACAAACGATAACAAAACGAAAAAAACTGAGTAAAAGTAAAAAGGATGCGATAGAGAAAGTCATCCGATATTTTGAAACTGCCAAATTTAGAATTGCTGGTATCACAAAATTGATGTTTTGTAAACTTTGCGAAACATTTAATATTTAAGCCTAATTTATGAATATTGCGGCTACAAACATAAGGTATGACAGTGCGTAGGGTGGGCAAAATCATAATTCAATTGATGTTTATTGCCTGGC
Organism: Chloroflexota bacterium; assembly: GCA_024224815.1. Lineage (GTDB taxonomy): Bacteria > Chloroflexota > Anaerolineae > Anaerolineales > Villigracilaceae > Desulfolinea. The sequence continues at coordinate 105 of JAAENC010000364.1, read as the reverse complement.
AAGACGACAACCCCAAATGTTGTTAAAATAATCAGCCTTTGCCTGCCATTTGCGAGGCACATCATATCGCGTTACTGGCAGGCAAGATGCCGACAAAGGTTTGTG
>JAAENC010000363.1 GCA_024224815.1 Chloroflexota bacterium | reverse complement strand
TCAGTATTATTTTTTTCTTTTATGAACGAATGTGTCGCAAAATTGTACAGACCTATTTGGTCACATATCACAAAGCTCTTTGATGTCTTGAGTCTCATATGTTGTGTTTTTTAATCTCCCGCAAATCACCGTGCGAAATTAATTCATTGCTGCAAAAACAGCTGAATAACAGATATAATTTTTTTTTTCAACACCTATCAAAACCGTTCAATTATCGATTAGGAGCGTTAGCTCCTGCGCAAATAAAAACAAGAATTGAACACTTTTGATAGGTTTTAGTTGAATCACCAGAAGTTTACATTTGCCAAAAAAAAACTACAATCGAAGAAAAAGAGTAAAAAAATGTTTTCATAGATTTGGTATGGATTTGCAACAACTTTGTGAGGGATATACTTTTTATGTACCGTTTTGTAAAATATTTTATTAAAACTTTTTGCAAAATCTTTTTGTAAAAAGTTGACACCATTTTCTCCATATGGTTGTATGGATATTATTGCTTTTTGTAAAATATTTTGCAAAAAGCGATGTTTTCTAAAATATTTTCACTTTTTACAAAATATTTTGTAAAAATAACACCAATATTTTACAAAAGCAAAATATATTGTAAAATATTTTACAAAAAAGTAAAATATCCATATATAATTTATTGTAATATATAAAATATCCAAACAATACATAATGCGTTCACCATTCATTGGATGAAATGGTACTAATAAATATGGAAATATTCTATGATAATATGCCAAATATTCCAATGACACAGACATTAATAATGTCGAAATCGGATTTTATAAAAAATCGATGGAGTAAAATATTTTGTAAAAGATTTATAATTTTTTAAAATGTTTTATAAAAAGTCAAAATATTTTATAAAATATTTTACTCTAAAATATTTTACAAAATGGTACATAAAAAGTATATCCCTCATATTTGTATATATCAACAGAAAATGTAAGGCATT
>JAAENC010000362.1 GCA_024224815.1 Chloroflexota bacterium | reverse complement strand
TTTTTTTGCCTTGCGAAGTTGAGTTTTTGCAAAAAAATGGTCAAAATGGTCAAAAATAGGGTTCCCAAAAATGGGCATTTTTCGGTTTGCGTGACTTAGGGGGGTCTAGCAAACACACGCCGCCCTGCGGCATTTTGTGGGCGCAGGGTTTTTTTGCTTTCCCATGATTGCGGAAATCCAAAAAAAACCCTGCGCCCACAAAATGCCGCGGGGTGGCGTGTGTTTTTTTTGCCTCGCGAAGTTGAGTTTTTTGCAAAAATTGGTCAAAATGGCCAAAAAAGGGGTACCCAAAAAAATGGGCATTTTTCGGTCTACGTGCAGGTAGGGGCTAGCAAAAACACGCCACCCTGCGGCATTTTGTGGGCGCAGAGTTTTTTTGCTTTCCCATGATTGCGGAAATCCAAAAAAAAACCTGCGCCCACAAAATGCCGCAGGGTGGCGGGTGTCATTTTTATGCAAAAACTCATCTACGGCGCGGTTAGCCACTTTCCGAACTGGAGTGGACCTACATAAGCGCGAGAAGCGTGCAGGGA
>JAAENC010000361.1 GCA_024224815.1 Chloroflexota bacterium | reverse complement strand
CCCCCAATATAGATCAACAACATTATTTTGCCCAGACATCGTATGCACGCGCACCGCGCCTTCGGCAAATAAAATCAACTGCGGAAAAACAAAGACATTTTTATCTTCATCTTCAAGATACCAGCCAGCTAAATTCAACTCGCCATCTCCGCTGTAGCGCACTGAAACCATCTCGGCATCAAAAGTTTCTGCACCGATTATGCTGACAATATCCACATCAATTTTTACATCGGGGGCTGGTGCCACAACATCGGCAGACTCTTCAGAAAGATTTTCTGAAGGCACAGCAACACTAACTGGTGCAGAGGGGATCTCTGCACCTTTCTGGCTACGGTCATACCAAAACAAAATTGCGCTTGTAACCGCGGCAGAAACAAAAATATTAAGTAGTAAAAAAGGGAGCCAACGCTGACGGTCTTTCATCCCCCAATAATAGCATATTAAGCGAAACCTGACAGGTTTCACAAGATTTTTTTGTACAAAAACTGCTACATCAAAAAGAAAACTACCTCAAAATGAAAATAAGAAAACCTGTCAGGTTTTAAGTACAAAAGCGATCCAGTCACCCATTTGGCGGCGTTCCAAAATTTCAAGATGATGGGATTCTGCCGTAGCGCGGACACGTTCTTCCTGCTCATCCAAAATCCCGGACAGGATCAAAACCCCATCAGGCGAAACGAGCTTGCCCAAACCTGCTTCCGTTAAACGGATCAATATCGGGGCGAGCATATTTGCTACCACTAAAGGCGCAGATTTGAACTCAAAATTCCCCGCTAAAATTTCATCTACCGAACCCTGACCGATAATAAACTCATCACCAATTTCATTTACATCTGCATTTTCGCGCGAAGATTCTACTGAAGGCGCTTCAATATCTACACCCAGCGCACGTTCTACACCCAATTTGAGCGCAGCAATAGACAAAATCCCGGAACCGCAGCCTACATCTATAAGCGTAGATGGCGCTCTTTCTATAATCATATCTTCCATCAAATCCAACACCAATTGTGTTGTTGGGTGTGTCCCCGTTCCGAAGGCCATACCGGGATCAATTTTGATCGGAATGCGACTTTTGTCAGGCGATTCCATCCAGGCGGGGATAATGATCAGTTTTTTGCCAACAGAGATGGGGCGATAATGTTCTTTCCACGCTTCCATCCAGTTAGCGTCTTTTATTGGCGTAAATGTTGGGATGGGGAGAGCGTGGATCATGTTCAGATAGCTAAGACCCTGTTCCAGCCGCTGACGATTTTCCTCGAGACGAGCGTCTACGGGTAAATAGGCACGAACGATGACTTCGTCTTTTGGGGTGCCCGGATCATCCGCATCCAGATATTTAATCCCGCGTTCTGCTACTACGCCCCCCGGTGCATAACGCGCAAAAACATCGGCAACAGCTTCTGCCATTTCGCCATCTACAGTTATGGAAACTTCAAGCCAGTTCGTTTGTT
>JAAENC010000360.1 GCA_024224815.1 Chloroflexota bacterium | reverse complement strand
CATATCTTTTAGTGCCCCGTTGGGCTGCACCCAATTCCAGGCTCGGCAAAGCTTTTTAGATAAAGCCCAGCGGCTATCGTTGGGATTGTCTAAAATTAATTGCCTGATCAAGGCGATATCAATGTCGGTAACTACCTTGCCTCGATATCTAAATTCCAAACTCATAGGTGCAACATAGCACACTACGGATCGGAACGCAAGTTTGCAGGGTCAATTTTTTAAAGATTTTTCAGTGGGTTTTTCGATGGGTTTGAATAAAGGTGCCACCCGTGCCTTTTGCAGATCGCCGTTCCAGATTAAAAGCTGCAGCTCATGAACAGCCAGCTGCCTTAGACACAAGTTGCCGTCAGCCGGCCAGCAGTTAAAACGGCCCTTGGACAATCGCTTCTGACACAGCCAGAAGCCTTGTCCATCATACATGAGCACCTTGATGGCAGTGGCCCTTTTGTTACGGAAAATGAAAACATATCCTGAAAACGGATCCTTTCTAAGAACCTGTCGGCATACTTGAGCCAAACCGTCGATGCCTTTTCTAAAATCCGTCGGCTGCACCGCTAAAAATATCCGCATCTGCGGGGTGACCTGGATCATGGCTTTTTCCTCCAGAATGCTTTGGCAAGTTCGAGAAGGTCAAAATCCGTTTTGCCTCTAAAGTGCATCCGCATTTTTGAACCGAGGATGTCTTGCATCTCGACAATACATTCCGATGCAGCTGCCAGTGGTTCAAGGTTCAGTTCAATAAAACCTGGCGGGCTCATCGAAGCTGCACTATCTTTGTTTTTGATGGGCACACGTTTTTTTAAAGCGCTATAATCAAGAACCAATTCTTTGGATATCTGACTGATGGAATGCTTGGCCGTTAAGCTTACAGCGGCCGCCCACAGTTTCTCGGGTATCGGCCGGGGACTTTTTCTGGTTCTGCGCCAAATTTTAAATTGCTCTTTGACTTCGCTGAGATT
>JAAENC010000359.1 GCA_024224815.1 Chloroflexota bacterium | reverse complement strand
TTTCTAAACCTGCCACCTCTTCAAAAGAGGCGACCAAACGGTTGGCTTCCTCGTAGCGGATTTGTTCATCTTCCGGAGATTGGCTGTTGTCCTGCAGTTTAGCAAGCACATCCTCTACTGAAGCTTCCTCTCTCACAGCAATCACTTGTCCCAAAATCCTGGGATTTTCTAAACGCGCTGTTTTCAAAAGTCCTGACAATCCGGAGAAAACCTGTTTAGGTCCTTTATCCGGGACAAGAACCTGAAGCAAAACGTTCCCTTTCGGTTTCTCCTGAAGAATCTTTTGAATATTTGCAAATAATTCTAGCGAATAATCCTCGAAACGTTTTTTCAAAGTCTTTTGATTGGATTCCAGATTGACAAAAATAGCTTCAGGTATTTGATCTTGTAATGTTTGACTCTTTTGATTTAAACCGCATAAGAAGACCCGGTGTTCTGTGTACTCCGGGACCTTTTGCTCCGAATCAACAGCTTTTTCCTTCCAAACCGGTTTGAGCATTAAAGTGCCAATCTTTTCAGATTTCTCTGACACTTCTCCTTCAAGCACTCGGGAGGAAAACCCTCTCATCTTCACACAAATATTTCCCTGCTCATCACACAGGTCGATATTCAGCTTCTGCACCTTATCCGATACTGCACTGCCTGTCCCGAGCGTCGTCGAGGTGCTGTCAGAACGGCGCACCCACGTCCACATCGATTCTGTGCAGCTATCGATGATCTCAAGACTTTCCAGCGCGAAGGGCAGCGATTGCCTCAAGAGTTTGCTGCCGGACGTGCTGCTCAACATGTCGCCATTAAAACCGATTCCGATCGAAGCCTGTAGCGCCGCGTCCAAAACACTCGGATGAAGGGTGTATTGATCTTT
>JAAENC010000358.1 GCA_024224815.1 Chloroflexota bacterium | reverse complement strand
TTTACATATTTCCTTTTTTAAGGGTTTTGTTCTTTTATCTATAAGGCTTTCTATCTCTTCAATGCTGTTTATATTTACCATAATTTCTATTTATTAAGTTCTGTTATTATTCACACACTAACCATACCCAAACCATTAGCAACAATGGTTAATCAGTTGTTCTATTATTAATATCTGCAATTATAGACCAAAGTGGTCGTTCTCTTATTTTGTGTCTGTAAGCCAAAAGTATTTCTGTCCATTGGTTTATATCAGTTATTTGTTTACGTCTGCTTTCAACTTCGCTTTGTAGTTTGCCACAGTTGCTAACACTAAATAAAACCAATAACTCTTGGGTTATGTGTGTTAAGTTAGGTTCTTCAATACCGTAATTTTCAAGTATTTTAATTATGTTTTTTTCTTCTTCCATCGTTACTGTTTTTATTCTTAACATTGTGTGTAATTAGTTAATCACGTTAAACACAACCATTTCATTTATTTTAATCCATACATTAAATGGTTCGCTTATCCCAAGAATCCACATTATGGGGATTGAGCAAGCACCAATTATTATTAAGGGAAGAAAAGCGAATA
>JAAENC010000357.1 GCA_024224815.1 Chloroflexota bacterium | reverse complement strand
CGTCGTAAATGACTTTTCCGTTTTTCAGTTCACGGCTGCGTATTACGAGCACCACACTGCCATATACATGATGCCGGGCAGACACCCGGTGATACCAGTGTCCCGCTTCGAGCCGTTTCCGTTCGCGGTCTTTCACTTTTTCGATAATCTCATTCGGAGTCAGCAGTTCGTTTTCGAATTCGAATTTATGGGTATTCGAGGGTTTGCTGACAATACGAAGGCCGGCGGCTTCGGCGGCTTTCAGAACCTTCTGCCTGCAGAATGCGCTGTCAAAGGTAATTTCCGTTTCTCCGAGGCTGTACCCGCGTTTTTCGCAATTTTTTTTCAGGAGATTGATCTCGTCGCGCGTAATGTCGTTTTTCGACCGGTAATCGGGGTGTTCGGGCGGCAGCCACAGAACAAAGGAAAGGGGGATCACCGTATCACCGGAAACCGCCAGCATGAGGACATAGTTGTAGCCCATGTAATACCGGTTTTCGGTATGATCGAACAGTTTGTGTATGAATTCCATACACTTACCGAATTTTTCGGCTTTTGTGTCGTCAACAATGAGCATCGGCCGGCTGCGGCTTTTCGCTGTTTCGTCAGAAGTGTCAAACTCACTGAGAAGATCGAAGAAGACAGGCAGAGCCAGCAGACGGAGCAGTTTTTCGAATGCCTTCGGATATTTTATCAGAATATTATAAAGTTTCCGAAGTTCCCGACCGCAATTCTCACTGAGATCGTTAAGAGTATACTCATCAGGAAAGGGAAGCAGAATGAAGACCCACAGCCACCGGTACAGATGAGGGGACTTATGGCAGGGAAAACCCGCTTCGATAACCAGTATCCTCAGATTTCTGCCGGTCAGTCGTGTGAAAATGCGGGAACATTTTGATTTTTTACTTTTACTGCTCATTGTTCATCTCCTTTTTATGCTGAAGTTTTATACGGTCGGATGTATGTATATTATATATATACCATACAGAAAACTGAAAATAAAGCAAAATTTCAGCCGCCGGGAGATGGAAAAAATTTTACGCATATTCAATAACTTGCATTAATTTTGTCAAAGAAGTGCCTTGTAACATGCTGAAAATAACAGTGTAGAATGATAAGTTCGACATACTTTAGAGGGGGCGCATAAACTCATTACTAATCATAATATCAGCTTATTATATTTTTGTAGTTCAGTAGTAATTTTATAAAAGATATCTTAGATTATCGCATAAACAGACTAAGACAATTATTGAGAATATCATTCTACTCATTGATTTTAAATGATTAGAACTATGTTAATCAAATGCAT
>JAAENC010000356.1 GCA_024224815.1 Chloroflexota bacterium | reverse complement strand
GGCGGGGGGTCGTTGCTCATCCAGTGCAACTTCACCGCGTCCAGCTCCGTCGACCTCGCCGGCCTCGTGACCGTGGACGGCCACGCCGGGTCCGGGTCGAGCGGCGCGGGCGGCGCGGGCGGGTCGCTGGTGGTGGTGGCCGGGCGGCTGGCCGTGACGGGCACCCTGTCCGCCGACGGAGGCGCCGCGTCGGCGAGCAGCAACGCCAACGGCGGGTCCGGCGGCCGGATCGCCCTGCACGCGTACCAGCCCGCCTGGGCCGCCGCCACGGGCTCCGTGCGCACGCGGGCCGGCGCGGCGCAGGGATCGTGGTCCGCCCAGGCCGCGGCCGGCACGACGCTGTGGTGCGACGGCCGGGCGGCGCCGGGGTCGGAGTCGGAGTCGAACCCGCACGGGTGCGGCACGCGTCGTCTGGAGATCGACAACGGCGACCTCCCCGCCACGCCCTACTTCGCACAGCTCAACGCCGTACGGCCCCGGGCGCGGTTCGTGATCGACCACCTGTACCTGGGGTCGCCGACCAACTTCTCCGTCCGCGCCCCCTCGGCCTTCCACCCCGAGACCATGCCCGACGACCGGTCCAGCATCGTGCTGGGCAACGTCTCCGGACCCGGCGTGTCCGCCTCGAGCGTCACCGTGGCGGCCGGCACCGACTGGACCGTGGGCCCGGCGCAGTCCTCGGCCGCGGACCCCTTCGCGCTGGGCCTGCGGTCGCTGACCGTGGCGGAGCACGGACGGCTGATGCTGGCGTGGGCGGTGTGGCTGCGCGCCACCACGGTGACCGTGCGCGGCGAGCTGTCGGGCGTGCGGCACCTCACGCTGGATGCGGGCGCCGCCGTGTCGCTGGGCGGGTCGGGCGGCGTGTGGATCGACAACGCCACCGGCACCGGCGCGGACGGCGAGTGGGCCGCGTGGGCGTGCGCCGCCGGCGTGGCGTCGTGCTCGTCGGCGGGCGGGGCGAGGCGGCCGCAGGGCCGGTACGGCTTCGAGTCGCTGCGCCTCCTCGGCGACGCGTCCCTCACGCTCGACGCGGGCGTGCGGTCGGTGGGCGCGGCGCAGGTGGACGTGCTGGCCACGTCGCGAGTGACGGCGCTGGGTCCGCGTTCGACGCAGCTGCGGCTGGTCGCGCGCGACGGACTGCGCCTGGCGCCCGGCGCCGCCATCCGCGCCGACGGCATCGGGTTCGCCGGCGGGGAGCGGGACGCGAGCTGCTTCGAGGGCGACGACGCCGGCGAGGGCGGGATGCACGGCGGCGGGCCGGCGGGACAGACCTGCGGCGACTACGAGTGGCCCGTGCTGGCCGGCGCGGGCGGGTCGGGCGGGGCGTCGGGCGGGTCCGGCGGGGGGTCGTTGCTCATCCAGTGCAACTTCACCGCGTCCAGCTCCGTCGACCTCGCCGGCCTCGTGACCGTGGACGGCCACGCCGGGTCCGGGTCGAGCGGCGCGGGCGGCGCGGGCGGGTCGCTGGTGGTGGTGGCC
>JAAENC010000355.1 GCA_024224815.1 Chloroflexota bacterium | reverse complement strand
CTTTCGATTGCAGATTTTACATTTATACAGTTGGCTGCCTGAAGAGGTCTTGCCATTCTTGACTTGCGATTTCTCATTTGCACAGTGTGGGCATTTCATCATAAATCATTTATATCATGCCTATACAACTAGTCACTCTAATTTTGTTGAAATAATCTCAAATAATGCTAGAATAATAATATCGTCCCCACATATTAGGAGGCTAAAAATGTTAAAACGCATTACAGGAGAAAAAGATAGCAACCAGGAAGAAGAAAACAGTCAAAAAAACGGCGAGGTAGCAACCGAGCTTGAAAGCCTGCGCAGCATTCTCTATGGCAATCAAGCCAAGGCTACAGATGAGCGATTAGATACACTTCGCAATCATCTGGATGCTGTTCAAAGGGAGCTGTCAACGCAAATCAAAGAGGGGCTAAATTCTTTGCGTATGGATATGGACGCAAAGATAAATAACTTAGAAAAAAAATTGACCGAAAATTTATCTGAACAAGCTGCGAGACAAAATACATCACTGCAAAATACAGAAAAAAGACTGAGTGAAGAAACTCAGACACAAAACGATCAACATACAACCGACCTTCGGGCCGCTCAACGTCAGCAAAGCGAAAGTCTGGATAAGCAAAACGAAGATCAAACGAACAAGCTCCGTATTTTGCAGAAAACCCTAACTGAGAGAGTTGATGCTTTATCTTCTGACATTCAAACAAAAACTGTCTCTGTAGAAAAAGAATTGAGCAATCGCTTAGAAACACTTAAAAATGAACAAGGCAAGCAAATTGAAGATCTAGCAGAAAGTGGAAAGCGAAATAACACAGAACTCAAGGGGGATTTGTTAATGCTGGCATCATCGCTGGAAAACAACAAAGTCTCAGGAAGTGATTTGAGCAATCTGCTAATTGAACTGGGACATCGTTTGCAGAAACCTGCAGAATCAAAAAGCTAAAATGCCAATTTTCAAGAAGACTCAATCGGAGCCGAAAGATAAAGCATCGTCTACTCAAGAAGCAGACGATGCTTTACTTCATGCAGTCCGCTCTATCCTTGTAGGACAAGAGCGCGACCGATTGAAAGAACTTGAAGATAAAATCTTATCCTGGAAAGATGAGATAGAGGCTAGTGACAAAGAATCAAAAGATCGCATCGACAATATTCTAGATGAATTAAATACGCTGGACAAGAATTCTCGAGAAAACCGATTCAAGTCACGAGCAAATACATCTCAAATAGAGAGCTTGCTAAGGAAGTCAGAGGAAACAAAAGAAGGTCTTATCGAAAGAATCGCTCCGGTAATGGCCGATCTTGTTAAGCGCAGTGTTCAAGACTCACCTCATGAAATGGGAAAAATTCTTGGGCCGGCAATAGGCTCTGCCCTTCGGCAACAAATTCGCACTGAAAAAGACGATCTCGTTGATGCTCTATATCCTGTTATCGGCGAAACTATTACCAAATCTATTATTGAAGCGCTCAGTGAATTTACAAAAAATATAGATCGTCGCTTACGCAAACGCAAGCCCCAGGAAATAATCACTGCTCGTCTGCAAGGCGTTTCCCCGGGGGAACTTTTCTTTCGTGACAATCTCCCCTATCAAATCCAGCGCGTTTTTCTTATCCACCGCAATAGCGGACTGCTTCTTACGCAAGTTTCAGCATCTGGTGAGCCCAACGCAGACCTAGATATTATCAGCGGTATGCTAACAGCCATTCGCGATTTTGCAAAAGACTCCTTTGGAGAATCCGGAGAACTTAACGAAATCAAACACGGTGACCAGTTAATTTTGCTGCAAACATCACAAGATATATATGTGGCATCTGTATTGAATGGGACAATCCCTCAAGGCTATAATGCATTATTAAGCTTGGTTGTCATCGAAGTCAACACAAAGTACGAAGACGAGCTGCATAATTTCGATGGGGACATGGATAAGCTCCCGCCCTTGCAAAATGAGTTACGCCCTCTTCTATACCCCTATGATATTTTAAAACCGGCTGGACTTTCCAGGAAGCAAAAAAGATCGACATTCATTATTATTCTTAGTTTTCTGTTATTCTTATTACTCTCAACTTTCTACTGCATCTTTACCATTCGCTTATGGCCTTACGCTTTTCCGTCGGAAACACCGCATCCAACAGCGACGATAGTCATGCCAACAGCCACAATGACGCAAACGCCTCACCCAACGGTTACAAAAACCCTTACTCCTACACCTACGCCAACTTTACGTCCAGACCAAGGCGCTGCAATTGGAAATCTAAACATTCGTAGCGGACCAGGAACAGACAATACAGTTTTAGATATATTATACGAAGGGGAACTTTTCATCATTCTGCGGGAAAGTCATGGCTGGCTCTATATTCGCCATGAGGCAGAAGGGGAAGATCCACTAGAAGGTTGGGTTAATGCTCTTTGGGTCACTCGTTAAGATAGTTAATATATAGGCAAAAAACAATATGTCAACTCTCATTCAAAAAAAAATCTGCCTACTTGGTGATTTCTCTGTAGGCAAAACCAGTCTTACAGAACGCTTTGTTTACAATCGCTTTAGCGAGCGATATATAAGCACTATAGGTGTTAAGATTTCCCGAAAGTCAATTGTCATTTCTCCCGAAGTTACATTAAATATACTAATCTGGGATCTTGCTGGAAGCGAAGAGTTTACTGGTGTGCAATCCAGCTATATTCAAGGAGCAAAGGGGGCAATATTTGTATGTGACCTAACACGCCCTAAAACACTAGAGTCTCTGGAGAAATACAATAGGCAGCTGGAAGACGCAACACCAAATATTCCTATTGCTTTGGTCGGCAACAAAACCGACCTCGCAAGCGAATGCAAGATAGACAGATACAGCCTAGAAAAAGAGGCGCGAAAATTCAACACTATTGCTATTACGACAACCAGCGCAAAAACTGGCAGAAACGTCGAAAGCATATTTGAAGCGCTAGCAAAAGAGTTGGTATAAAATGACAACAAAACCTTTTTCAAAACTTGGAGATGACTACGAAAACGTAGCCCATTTTATGATAAAGAATCAACCTGTTGGTTTTTTGTGGGCTGATTCATCACTACATATTCAATATATTTCTTCTGAACTCCAGGAGTTTCTCCCTGACCGCAATATTAAAAGAGGAGAACATCTATCAGTCCAGTTCCCGGAAACTGTCGGACTGGAATCTCACCTTCAAGAGATTCTAGCCTGGCAAAGAGAACCGATTTCTCTTGAAAACATCAACCTGATATCAGAAAATGGGGAAATTCACTACATCTCTTTAATTTTATATGCTGGAAAACAAGATGAAAAGATGGGTATATTTCTTGTAGTGAAAGATACAACAAAATCAGGGGAGATCATTCAAGAGTTAAATCAAAGCCGTAATGAGCTACGCCTGCTCAAAAGAGAGCTAGAGCTAACAAATACCGCCCTATCAAAGACGAATCAAGTGCAAGGAATGAGCATCGTTTCTGCTGCCCAAGAAGTATCAAGACTTTATAGACGTTCTCAAGAAGAAATCGCAGAAAGAAAAGAGCTAGAAAAAGAACTCAAAAAGGCCTATAACGAAACACTAAAGGGATGGTCTCTGGCTCTCAACCTCAGGGATGTTAATACTGATAAACATTCTCAACGAGTGATAGAAATGACGCTCTATTTAACAGAAAAAATTGGTATTCCTAAAGATCAGATGAATTATGTGCGCTGGGGAGCGATCTTGCACGATATCGGCAAAATGGGCATTCCTGACAAAATCCTACTAAAACCAGCCCCCTTAACCGATGAAGAATGGAAAATTATGGAGTTGCACCCTGGTTTTGCATACGATATGCTCTCTGGCATTCCTTTTTTGAAGCCCGCTGTAGACATTCCTTATAATCATCATGAAAACTGGGATGGAAGTGGTTATCCGCGTGGATTGAAAGGGGAGGAGATACCGCTCACTGCGCGGGCTTTTTCGATCATTGATACTTTTGATGCACTCACATCTGATCGTGTCTATCGCTCTGCATGGAGCAAGGAAGATGCCTTGACATATATCAAGAGCAAGTCAGGAACAAAGTTTGACCCTGACATTGTTCCAATCTTCTTGGAGATAATCACTAAATCATAATCAAATCCTCTCCAAACTCTTATAAAAAACTTCATCAACTCACCACATCAAACTTCCGAGGCTCAAAAAGCCTCGAAAGTTTTTCGTTGTAGCATCCCTGCGGATTAAGATAAAATAACTCCATGTTCACAAAACACAAAATCCTCCTCCTTATTTTGGCAAGCTTTCTGCTTTTTGCCTGTGGTCTTTTCGAAGACGAATTTGACGATGATTACTACGACGATGATCCGTCCACATCAGAATCTTACGAAGATGATGAGTATGATGACGAAGGCTATGACGACAACGGTGACGAATACGACGATGAAGAAGCCTCCGCAGAAGAATACGAAGCCGACCAAAATGAAGAAGCGGTCGAAATCACTAGTTTGGCAGGGCTAAGCATCGAATCTATCCCTGAGTATGCGGACCCCGCCTTTGAAGTCTTCAGTCAATATGTCGATGTCTTCGGTGTCGGCATTTATGCCAGCAGCGAAATTCCTGAGAATAAAGTACTCCACGCTGCGGGCGTAATGGCCCAATATCTCGACAATGACGAAGACGGCCTACCCGATGATCCGAACGTCATCCGCGCGTTGCAGGCCAAACAGGCTTCTATCTACATCTTTCCGACCGCAGATAGTCGTGCTGAAGAAGAGTTTCACGAAGGTATCGAGCACCTACTCGACAGCGGAAAGCTGGCCCTACAACCCTGCTATGGCGAAGAGATCGTTCCTGGCGGCGCAACGCGTGGAGAATTCGATGCCACACTAGAAGAAATATTTCATCTCGTCACGAATACCGGCTACGCACACGCCTACCCTGATATTTTCGGGGAAAACCCCGGCTCTGCGATCGCTGATGCGATGGACGAAGCCCGTGGCGGATATTTTGAAAATGTCCCCGGTTCATACCCAAGTGGCGCGTGGTACACCTACGATGACCAAACCTGTGATTATGCCTGTATGATCTCCGAATATCATTATTGGGCACTCACATCTCTGCTCGACGGGCAAAATTTCGCTGGTCGCGGAGATGAAATTAGCCACGAATGGAAACTGAATACGCCCGAAAAACTCCGTGAAGGCGACCCTGCCATCTACGCCCTACTCACAGATCCGCGCTATAACAACCCCACTCTTTTACCAGATGGAAATTACTCCCCATAACGCAAAAAAGCTCATCCACTCTTGCGTGGATGAGCTTTTTTCTTAATCTGAAAATCCGAAATCTTTTATCGCAGTCCGAAAATCAAAGATTTTCAAAAAACTTCTTGGTATCAAAAAACTTGATACTCTTTCAATGCCTCTTCCAATCCATCAGAAGACTTGAAATGATGGCCATAAAACCCTAAACTCCTAGCGGTTTCGATATTTGGCAAAGAATCATCAATAAACAAACATTCAGAAGCTGAGTATTCGATCTTATTCAAAAGGAAATGATAAATCTCCGGCTCCGGTTTAATTAAATTTATTTCACCTGACATAACAATCTCATCTAATTCGTCAAAAAAAGAATATTCAGCTAACATCAAAGGAAAAGTCTCTGCAGACCAATTGCTCAAACCAAATAATGGGTAGCCTTTTTCTTTTAAACGGTACAAAATTTCCACTGTGCCCCTAATTTCCCCTGTAATTGATCGCTCCCACTCATCAGCATAAATCTTGATAAGCGCAGCTCGATGCGGGAACTTCTCAGAAAGTATAGCAACTCCCTCAGCAAAACTGCGTCCTCTGTCTTGCTCCGCATTCCACGTATAAAAATCAACTTCGTGCAAAAACTCTTCTAATCCTTGCGCATCATCAGGGAAATAAGACTTATAAATATTATGCGGACTCCAATCAAGAAGAACGCCGCCAAAATCAAATACAATTGCTTTAATAGAATTTTTCATGGGCAATATTTTACTCGACAAAAAACCAACTTGGACTATCCCCCGGCGCAGCAATTAAAATTTCTTCGCCATTTTCCAGATCAAAGATACGGATTTGGGATGGTGTCTCGGTATCTTTAACGGAATAAGCACGGTACAGGAGATAGCGTCCATCCGCCGACCAAGCCGCCGGGCCATGCGTGGTTTCGACGTGCTCGGTGACCGGATACTGATTCTCGCCCCCGGCATCCATCACCCAAATCTGATCCCCGGCAGATGCCGAATCCTCCGCCCATTCACCCCGAGCAAAAGCGATTTTCTCCCCATCTGGCGACCAAGAAGGGTTGTTGTCATCAAAATTATCTTCAGAGGGCAAAGCGGTCAAAACACCATTTGCAACATCATAAAGCGAAATCTTGCTCAGAAATATATCACCAACAAACTGGAGATCTGCCTGCAAAAACTGCTCTTCATTTGGTGACCAAATAGCTGCAGAACCAATTTCCGTTGAGAAAGTCTGCCGCTCACCGCTCTCAAGATTATAGACTTGAATCTCCTGCGGGCTGGCAGAAGTGTAGCTGAGCCAACGCCCATCAAAAGACCAGCGCGGATTATAGCCAGGGAGCTGAGAATCCTGAAAAAGGGGCTTCGTTTCGCCGCTCTCAAGATTGAGCCACCACAGTGAAGGGATGCCTAGATAAGCTTGCTCATCACCAAACTCGAGCCGACTATAAAGAATTTGGCTGCTCTGCGGCGACCAAAGCGCGTCAGAACAGGAGATTTCTGGGCAGTGCAAAATCTGCTCTGGGGCGAGCATTTCGGCATTCCAAAGCCAAAGCTCCGAGCCTGTTTTTCCATCGGGAACAGAGTAAATCAAGCTGCGCCCATCAGGGGAAACGCTGTAATTCCACACGCCTGTATCGCCACTGGTAATTTGCTGCGCTTCACCACCTACAGCGGGGACAAGATAAAGTTGCTTATGGTAGGCTTCATCAATTGCCAAATAAGTGATATAGCTCTCATCAAGCTCAAAAGCGGATGTCGATTCTTTCTGTAAAAAGCCATCCGGCAGCTTTTTGAAGGCGCTAATGCTCAGGGCTGTGCCTAATCCCAATACGACCAATGCGCTCAGTACAGGAACAACAAAAGAAACGCGACTAAACCATTGCAAACGAGCAAAAATCTGCTTGCTTTGCACCATTACGATACCAATAGCGATCAAAACAACTGCCAAGCCCAAACTGAAAGAAATAATTAGCCCCAGCCCAAAAGCGATTTTGTTAATCGTGACCGCTATCAGCAAAATAGCGATTGCATCAGGGCAGGGAACGAGTCCTCCACTAATCCCGAGCGCGATCAACGATTTCCAGCTAATCCCAGAAAGTGGATTTTCGGCAGCATCTCTCACACCTTTGGGGATAGGCACATAGCCAAATTGCGAAGGGTCATGATTATGCTCAGGCCCCGGCTCGCGAATTTCTTCATTGAGCACAAGGCGAGTGCTTTTTTCTTTCTTTTCAACTTTTTTAGCAACAGGCGGGGCTTTTGCTCGTTTTCGCTCTGCAAGCCAGGTTCGCAAACGTGGCAAAAGCAAGCCAATCCCTAAAGCCAAAATCAATAACCCCGAAATCAACTCTAAGGCCGGAAAAAGCTGATTAGGCATAATATACTGAGAAAGCGAAAGAGTCGCTAATCCTAATGCAAAAACAGAACCTGTATGCGTAAGCGTGACCAAAAGCCCCAAAACAGCCGCGTGGTAGGCTTTTCCTTGTGAGCCAACCAAATAGGCTGCGACGATTGTTTTTCCATGTCCGGGGCTAAGCGCATGTAATGCGCCCAAAATCAGCGCAATCGCAAAAGCTGCTAGAAAAAGCAGCGGGGAAATATTTGGCGTACGCAAAAAACCTTCGAGAACAGCTAAAATTCCCTGCTGATTTTCCGCTTGCGCTACTGCTTCTTCGGCTTCTTCACCCAAACCCAAGGCTTCGACAACGGGCGGGATGGAAGGCATGCCGCTCTCCCACACTTCTGCGCCTTTTTCGCTCACGCCAAAACGCAATTTTAGAAGTCCGTTATCTTGCTCGGGCGCAGAAAAACGCACACCCTCTGTGGCCTTGACCGCAAACCAATTTAGGCTATTTGCGCTATTATATTCATTTAGCAAAAGCAACTCGTGTTGGGCAGAATCTGCGCCAATATTGGCACGCAGCTCGATGACAATGGGGCTTTCACCGGTACGCAGTTCGGGCAAAGAATTTGACCATTGCACAGAAACAACTTCAAATTTCAGGGGCGTTTCGTCCACTTTTGCAGAGAAAGCATCCAAAAGTGGCGCAATCCAAACTTCGGCTTCGGCAGCCGAAATCTCATCATCCCCATTTGTATCTGCGTCATGCCAGACAACGTGCGTCACCATCGGGCCGGGTACCAATTCCCAAAAAACTTGCACAGCATCGGCATCCAGACTGACTCTAAAACTATGAAAATACATATCCGCTGGATGCGCTTGAGCGGATTGCGGAATCAAAAAAATCAAAAAGAAAATGAGCGTAAATTTTATTTTTTGCATATTTTTTTATGGAGAACAGCGTAACGTGAGGCGACCCGAGCGTGGATGCCCGTCCTGCGCATTTGCGGAATCCCTTGGCGAATCACTGCGCGAAGCTCGCTCCCGGATTTGAACTGGGGTAGCGTTAAAGTGGCGCGCCCCAGCTCAAAAAGCGTGTGCGCATCTGACCCCACCGTAGATGCGAGATTGTGTTTTTTGGCAAATTCTTGCGCATCTTTATTCATACGCGGCAGTAAACAACGCGCGTTAAAGGTCTCAATTGCGTCAATTTCTGGCAAAATTTCGAGCAAATCGGCTTCTTGCCAATGCCCACTGCGCGTAAAATCGAAGGGGTGAGAAATACTGATAAATGCTCTCTGCTCTTTCAATCGTCCGATTGTTTCTTGTGGCGTTAACCCGCGCGGAATTTCTTCTTTCACGAAAGCGGCGAGAATTTCTCCCTTTGTCGTCATGATCTCTTCACCAACAATAACCAGCTCCGGCGCAATTTTCTGCGCTTCAATAGCGCCCGCTATAGAATTGTGGTCGGTAATAATGACGCGGTCAATTCCCTTGCGGCGACAAGTTTCAACAAGGCGCAAAGGAGATACGAGAGAGTCTTTTGAATAAATGGTGTGGCAATGGAATTCGGTGCGATACATCATAGTCGATGATTTTAGCATTAATCTTTTTTTGCTGATACAATTGGACGGCATGGACGGGAAACCTTTTTGGTACAGACTTGTATTCTCTCCAATTATTTGGGGAATTTTACTGGGCGGGATTTACATCACGGCTTTGTGGTGGCTTGGTGGATTAAGCACACGAGAAAACATCAATTTATTCTTTGCAGACATCAGGCTTTTTATCATTGCAAGTATCTGGTGGATATTCTTCTTTGCTCAATTCATTTTGCCTGTTCGCACAAACAAAGATCGTATAAAGATATTTCAACGGCTTTTATTACGTTTTTTTTCTAGCTCTAGCGGACCTGCTCTTTTTATTGAAAACGGCAAATTAATAGAAAAAAATGACGAAAGTAAAAAAACAGGTGCGGGCGTTATTGTCTTAGACACGGCCAGCGCAGTCGTATTGAAGAAGTTTGACCAATTTACAAGAACATCTGGTCCCGGTGTGATTTTTACTAGAAAGGGTGAAGTGATAGCCGGAAAACCTGTCCCACTTCACAAATTGGTTGATTCGGCTGGCCCACGTGAAAAAGAAGATCCTTTTGTCCCAGAAAACAAAGACAAAAAAACAAAAGCTTATTTAGAAACCCAAAACAGGCGGCTTGAAACCAGCGCGCTCACACGCGACGGGATTGAAATTGTCCCGAATATTTCCGTTGTTTTCAAAATTGATGCCAACCCTGCTACAGGCAAAGAAGCAGGGTCACGGTTTGGATTCAATAAAGAAGCTGTTCATAAAGCGGTTTGGCATACAAGCGTCAATCTTGCGCTTGGAACGCACCAAACTACTGAATGGCATCAGCTTCCTATCAACATAGCTGTTGATCTATGGCGAGAGTATCTGGGGAAATATCGTTTTGATGAATTATTCCAAGCAACGCAGGATGTTCCTAAAAAAACAGAAAAAGATCTTGAAAAAACAAAAAATGCACAAGAAACTCCAGCCAAAGTCTCCAGCACAAGTTATGGCTTCCGCGGTGTTCTTTGCGATGTATTGAGCGATCTCAATAAGATACTGCTTAATCTTTCACAAAAAATTGATAAGCGCATTTCTCCTCCTGTTCAAGATGAGGAAAAATGCATAGAAACACTAGAGGCATCCTCTCTAAAAAAAATATCTCAAGAAAAAGAAACCGCTCTGCAAAGTATTAAGCGGCTCATCAACCAGCGCATGAAAGAAGCAACCTATCCTGTAACAGACAGATACGGAAAGTCAGATGACAGCTCGCCGCGAGAAAGTTCTGAATATAAACTGCTCACAAAAGAACGCGGTATTCGCATACTAGCCGTATCTATAACTAACTTGCGCTTTGCCCCTGAACTAGAGAAAGGTCTTATAGAAAACTGGTCCACTACCTGGCTGAAAAATGCCGAAAATGAAAAAAACTTTATCGAAGAGCAACATAAATTAAGAGCAAGAAAAGGACAAGAAAAAGCTCTGCTCGAATATGCATTTTCATTAAGCAAGCAAATGCTTCGAAAAGAATCAAAAAAACCGGATGCTGCGCTTAAAGCACTTCTCCAAGCTACGCGCAGAGAGATAATTCGCAACCCCCAATTGCATAAGATCGCAGAGAAAGAAATAGCTCAACTGACAGACATGATCCTTTGGATAGACAAGGAAGAAAGCTCTCATGCAAGTTAAAAAACCCTGTTCTCTTAACAATACTTGGCAAATCTTCAAAGCGAATATAAACCACTTGCGAAGCTCCTTTTTCAATTTTATTTTTATTCTAGATGAAAAAGGTGGAGCATGGCGTGGAAAAATCCTATATCTCTCTTTTTTAGGAATTTGGCTTCTTTTAGGAGCACAATTACTCAAAGGCACAAATTGGTACGAGGAGTTATCTCAAAGTTTTCGCCACATCTTGTCGGCATCCAAAGATATTCCTACTTCACTAGTTGTTTTTACCAAAACGCTACTAAAGGCTTTCTTTGCACCTTCGGTGTTGCGTCTTCTACCCATTTTTCTCACCCCTTTTCTTTTAGCGCTAAAAACCGCCCACAAATACCTTGCAGACATCTACGAACTAGAAAACGAGAGTATAGCAGCAAAATTTATGTGGCAAGCTGCTTTTGGAAGCGAGTACGAAGAAATTAAAATAGAAGAAGGCAAAGTGAGTGAAGAATCTAAAAACTCACCAATCATTCATATTGGCGGACCAGGACGCGTCAAAGTAGATTTATATAGCGCAGCACTCTTTGAGAAACCTAATGGGCGACCACATGTAATTGGCCCTACTTTCAAGCCTAAAAAGAAAGTCAGAAAACTGGAAAAACTTCTTAATTACATCACTAATGCACTCACAAAGAAAAAGGGAGGGGTAGTCATCGAAGGATTTGAACGCATCAGAGGTATAAACGCTGTTATTGACCTGCGTGATCAAACTATAGACCCTATAGAGGTCTCTGCACGCACACTTGAAGGCATCAAAATCAGCGCAAAAGATGTACGTATGGTATATAGCATCTGGCGTGGACACCCTTCAAAAGAAGAAGCAGAAAAAATATACCCATATAGCAAACAAGCCATACCGCATTTCTTTTATCAAAACATAGCACCTGATCTACCAGCAATGCCCATGATCGGCAAAATAAAAGGGGAACTGAGCGCATTTATTGCCAATCATTCTTTAAGTGAATTTCTTACATCGGCAGGAGAACCTGAAAAAGACAGCCTCAAAGAGCGCGCGGCAACCCTCCAGAAAGAGCGAGAAAAAATAATCAAATCGAAAGAAAATGCTCCTCCCTCTGGGGAAAAGTTCAAAACTCCAGACTTCTCCTCACGCGATGATGTCAATCGGCTTTTTTCTGAGTTTACAGAAGAGTTTTCAATAAATAATCGCCAAAAAGGTGTGGATTTATACTGGCTCGGTACAGGCACTTGGGTACCTCCTGACAATAAAATCCCCGAGAAAAACCTTGAGGCATGGCAACTCTCAAAAGAGAATGCAAAAAATGGAACCCAAGGAAAACTAAACGCAACTGAAATTAAAGAAAAACATGATGAAATAATGCGACTAATACGCAAAGTTCCTTTGGATGTTGCCAGAGTTATTAGTGCGCCAAATTCTTATAAAGAGAAAATCATTCAAGAAACCCTTAAAAACTATATGAGTCTAATCAAAGACGCGAGTAATATTCTCGAAACATATACTGAAGAGTACCCTGACCTAAGCAGCTCTTTTTTTACAGAGACACTTAAAAATACATTCCCTGCTCACTGGCTTAGCCCTAACGATGATAATCAACCTGTGGGATAATCGTTTCTTAAAAAAGGAATTTATTATGACAAAAACAAAACACACCACCATCTCTCCGGAAATTAGCCGCGCACGTGATTTAGGCTTGCCCATCGTTGCTCTAGAATCTACCGTTATTACACATGGACTACCTATCCCGCAAAACATGGAACTGGCGCGAGATATGGAAGAAAAAGTCCGCGAGCAGGGTGCCGTTCCCGCTACGGTCGCATTGCTTGATGGCAAAATCCGCGTTGGGATCAATGATACAGAGCTTGAAAAGCTCGCAAATGCCAAAGACCCTGTTAAAGTCTCTCGGCGAGATTTTGCGAAAGCCATCGTCAAAAAAATGGATGGCGGAACCACCGTTGCAGGGACAATGCTCGCCGCCGAGCAAGCCAATATACGCGTATTTGCTACAGGCGGAATCGGCGGTGTCCATCGCGAGGGGCACATGGATATTTCTACCGATCTGCAAGCTCTCTCAGACACCCCGATGATCGTGGTCTGCGCAGGCGCAAAATCCATTCTAGACCTACCTGCAACACTGGAGTATCTCGAAACAATGGCTGTCCCCGTCGTTGGTTATGGCACTGATGAATTCCCTGCTTTTTTCTCGAATAAAAGCGGATTAAAAGTAAGCGTACGCCTTGATTCCCCCGAAGAAATCGCTGACTTCGCAAAAGCACATTGGGATTTAGGCATAAAAAGCGCAGTTTTGGTAACAAATCCTATCCCCGAAGATTTTTCGCTTGATGATGATTTTATCAACCCGATCATAGAACAAACTTCGCAAGATGCTCAAGACAAAGGTATAAGCGGACAAGCGCTGACGCCATTTTTGCTGGCGCGAATCAATGAACTAAGCAACGGACGTTCGTTAGAATCAAATTTGGTATTACTCCAAAGCAACGCGACACTGGCTGCGAAAATTGCTAAAGTAATGATGCAGGGAAAACACAATAATATTTAATGAGTGTCATGGCGTACCTGCTAGAATAGCAACTGCCCGACCAAACTGAAGAGAGATATATCCAAAACATGCTTGGTAAGAGTCGCTTTAGTTGTTGCTAAGTGGCAATGTTAGTTAAATCGCCACCCTAAACTAATTCGCCCGCGTTCAGCTTCTATTTTTAAGATCTCAACTTCAAGAATATCCCCGACTTTTAGCGTTGTGCCGTAGGGGATTTTAGATTTATGCAGCAAACCATCTTGTTTTACACCAATATCTACAAAGGCGCCAAAATCAACCACATTGCGGACTGTGCCTTTTAGGCTCATACCTTCTGCGAGATCACCCATCTTCAAAACATCGGAACGCAGAATAGGAGTAGGCGCATCACTGCGCGGATCGCGCCCCGGGCGAAGAAGTTGTTCAAGAATATCCTCCAAAGTAGGCAAACCGCAACCCAATTCTTGAGCCAAGTTTTCAGGGGAGATTTTAACGGTTAATGCTTCAAGGGCCGCAATTCGCTCATCCATAACGGAAGCAGGTGAAATTCCGGCGCGTTCCAAAATTCCTTCTGCGATTGAATAAGATTCGGGATGAATGGCAGACATGTCCAACGGGTTCGCTCCATCACGAATCCGCATAAAGCCTGCGCTTTGCTCGTAGGCTTTTTTGCCCAATCCTGAAACATCAAGTAAAGCTTTGCGGTTTTTGAAGATGCCTTCTTTATCGCGGTGGGCAACAATTCGCTCTGCCAATTTGCCCCCAACGCCCGCAACGTGGCTCAAGAGTGCCGGGCTTGCTGTGTTTAGGTCTACCCCAACTCGATTTACAACAGATTCAACCACGCCATCTAAAGCGTGCGCCAAATCTTTTTGGTTCACATCGTGCTGGTACATGCCCACACCAATTGATTTGGGGTCAATTTTGACGAGTTCGGCCAAAGGGTCTTGGGCACGCCGCGCAATGGAAACTGCGCCACGAATCGAAACATCTAGATCTGGGAATTCGGCGCGTGCGAGCGGAGAAGCCGAGTATACGGAGGCTCCCGCCTCGTTGACAATCAGATATTTTGTAGATGGCGCGTTGCGTGTTAACTCCGCGACCAGTTTTTCAGTTTCTCGGGATGCAGTACCGTTACCGACAGCCACCAATGTGACATGATGGCGATTTATCATCTCTTCGAGGAGGGAAAGGGACGCTCCCCATTTATTTTGCGGGGCGTGTGGATAAATGGTGCCGGTATCGAGCAGTTTACCGGTCGAATCTACAACCGCGACTTTTGAGCCGCTCCGATAACCAGGGTCTATGGCTAAAACAACTTGCCCAATCAACGGTGGTTGCCCGAGCAAAGCGCGTAAATTTGTGGCAAAAACCTGAATAGCGTGAGAGTCTGATTTTTCAGAAAGCTGTCTGCGAACATCGCGCTCTATAGCAGGTAAAAGCAAACGCTTCGCAGAATCTTGCATGGCTTCTGCCAGCTCTTCGGCAAAGGGACTGAGTATATCCTCCGCGAACTCTCGCTGAACAGCTTGTAGCCAATCTCTCTCAACAATCTTGACGCGTACTTTTAGAATTCCCGCTTTCTCTCCGCGAGCAATTGCCAAAACCTGATGGGGTTGCAAACGATCTACGCGCCCTTCAAAAGCGTAATAACTTTCGTAAATGGCGCGTTCATCTTGTGCGTTTTTAATCTTTTCTGAACTTAGGGTCGCGAATTTAAGTGCTTTCTCACGCGTTTCGGCACGGACGTTGGCATTATCACTGATATTTTCGGCAATAATATCTCTTGCACCTTGCAGGGCGTCTTCTATATTATCTACATCATCATTCAGATATTCAGCAGCGGCTTTTTCTGGAGAGCCACTTAGCGATTGTTGCAAGATTAATTCTGCGAGTGGCTCAAGTCCTTTTTCGCGCGCCATCATGCCGCGCGTGCGCCTTTTGGGGCGATATGGCGCGTAGAGATCTTCGAGCGCAGTGAGTGAATCGGCGGCAAGAAGCGCGGAGCGCAGTTTAGCGGTTAATTTTCCTTGCTCTTCGATGCTTTTTAAAACGGCAGCACGCCTCTCATCCAGAGCGCGGAGGCGCAGAATTTCATCTGCAATAATGCGGACTTGCTCATCATCCAGAGAGCCTGTCATTTCTTTTCGGTAACGGGAAATAAAGGGAACGGTATTGCCCTCATCCAGCAAGCGGATAGTTGCTTCCACTTGGGCGGGCTTGGCATTGATTTGGGATGCTATTTTTTTAATATGAGACATGGCGGCAATTTTATCAAAGATTGATAGTTATTTCCTAAAAAGGCGAAACTTATGACCCCTGTCATTCGTAAACAGTGTTATAAATTATTGCCTTTAGTCATCAATCATAGGAGTTTTTATGACCAACTCGCTCGCCATTGAAGTGCTCAATCTGCATAGATCTTTTGGGAATACAAAAGCCGTGCAAGGCGCTAAGTTTGATGTAAAAGAAGGCGAAATATTCAGCTTGCTCGGCCCGAATGGCGCAGGAAAAACGACCACAATCTCTATGCTGAGCTGCCTTCTTCATCCTGATGAAGGTGACGCACGCATAATGGGATACTCCATCAAAGATAATCCAATGGGAGTCAAATCAGTACTGGGAGTCGTTCCGCAAGAAATCGCTTTGTACGAAGACTTAAGCGCACGAGAGAATCTGACTTTTTGGGGAAAAATGTATGGGCTGCGCGGCGGAGCATTAAAAAAACGTGTCAATGAAGTATTGGATGTAATCGATCTGCACGACCGAGCCAAGGAACGCGTAAGCAAATATTCTGGCGGGATGAAACGTCGCGTTAATATTGGCGTAGCTTTACTCCACAAACCAAAAGTTATTTATATGGACGAGCCTACCGTAGGTATTGACCCACAATCACGGAGAAATATTCTTGACAGCGTGGTTGCATTAAAAGATCAAGGAATGACCGTGCTCTATACCACGCATTATATGGAAGAAGCACAAGAACTCTCAGACCATATTGCTATTATGGATCACGGAAAAATGATCGCAAACGGCACACACGATGAATTAGTAAAACTAGTTGGCGGACAAACGCGTATTGACCTGACTCTAAATGTAGAAGCCGGCATTGTGCAGGAAATATGGAAAAACACAGATGGGGTCTCACAAGTTTCCGCTGAAAATGGCTTAATAACGGTGCTCGTGGAAGACAGCAACCAAGCTCTGCCTCTACTCTTTGAAAGTGCCACCAAGCACGAGGCACGCATCACATCTGTAGATATTTTAGAGCCAAATCTTGAAGCGGTCTTTTTACACTTAACAGGTCGCGCATTGCGAGATTAAGATGAAAATACTTGATATCGCACTCAAAGATATGTTGCGCTCTTTCCGGAGCTTTTTCGCAATCATTTTTATGTTCGTCGTCCCTCTGCTTGTAACGGGTATGTTCTATTTCATGTTCGGAAATATCGCAGAAAACGGTGATTTCAGTTTACCGCGCACAAAGGTGATTCTTGCTAATCTGGATGAGGGTGGTCCTAAATTTCAGGTCAACCCGAAAAACATCCCCAATGGTAAAAAAGCGGATACGATGGGAGATTTGATCGTCAACATCATGGAAAGTGAAGAAATGTCCGATTTCATTGAGCTTTCTTTCGCTCCTGACCCTGAGCTTGCTCGACGCTCCGTAGACAACCAAGAATCTCAAGTAGCTATTATCATCCCAGAGAACTTTTCAAAGGAATTTGCCGATATTTACGGAGAAGCAACAATTGAGTTCTACCAAGACCCTACCCTAACGATCGGCCCTGATATTATTCGCGCTATTATGAATCGTTTTATGGATGGCATGTCCGGTGTCAAAATTGCCATCAAAGTATTTTTAGAAGATGCGCCACAAGAAGAAATGATTTTCACAGGACAAGTCGTTCAGGACTATCTCTCTGTCTCTTTAGCAGAGGAAGAAAACGTAGAAAAGAAATTGCTGGATGTACGCCCTCCAACCGGAGAACAAAGAAACAAAGCAGAAGAAAGCGAAAATATGCTCCTAAGTATCATCAGCCCAATCATGGGGGGCATGATGATCTTCTACGCCTTTTTTACTGGCGCATCTACAGCACAGAGCATTCTTAGGGAAGAAGAAGAGCGCACTCTGCCGCGTCTCTTCACAACGCCAACATCACAAACGACAATCTTGGGCGGCAAATTATTAGCCGTTTTCTTAACAGTCTCAGTACAAGTCATCGTTTTGCTGATCGCCGCGCGTCTGATATTTTCTATTCAATGGGGAAATATCACATCCGTCATCTTGATGGCACTCGGGCTTGTTCTCGCAGCATCCTCTTTTGGGGTTTTTCTGAATTCTTTCCTCAAAGACACCAAACAAGGCGGCGTATTATTTGGCGGCGTATTGACCCTAACAGGCATGATCGGCATGATCGGTATTTTTGCCATGAACTCACCCGCAGCTGAAAAACTAAGTAACTCAGTATCCCTGCTGATGCCACAAGGTTGGGCTGTTCGAGCCCTAATGCAAAGCATGAACGCAGAGCCACTTTCAAGCTTATTGATCACAACGCTCGTTTTGCTCCTATGGAGTGTACTTTTCTTCACCGTCGGTGTGTGGCGCTTCAATAAAAGGTTTGCCTAGGAGCTATCATGATCTCTATTTTCGATATCGCCATCAAAGACCTTATGCAACTCCTGCGTGATTTCAAAACCTTCATGTTTTTGCTGCTCATGCCAATCCTGTTCACCCTCCTCTTTGGCTACGCCTTTGGCGGATTTGGGGGCGGAGAAGGTGGCGATGCACGCCTACCCGTTGGTTTTCTAAATGAAGATGAGCGCTGGGTCAGCGAAGCATTGCACGATCTATTAACAGATTCTGAAATTATTCGACTACGCGAAAACAGTTCTCTCAGCGCATCCGCTCTTGATTTGATGGTTGCTGAGGGGGAGTTAGCAGCTGCCCTCATCATCCCCTCTGGCTACGGAAAAGAGATTCTTAGCGATAAAAATGCCCGCCTAATCGTTATTGCTGATACCAACACATCCGCGTGGAAAACGATAGAAGCTGAATTACTAAGCATTACCAGCCGACTGGACGGCGCAGCCCGCACAGCAACCATTATGGATAAATATGCTGGGGAAAGAATTCCTTTCAAATATGGCTTTGACCAAACATTAGAAGCCTGGCAAGAGCCACCCATCTCCATTGTTGAAACGACCAGTAGCGCAGTCAAAGAAACCGATGACGGAATTGCATCTCTAGCACATACTTCCCCCGGAATGATGCTTCAGTTTGCGATTGCAGGGTTATTGACCGCAGCATCCGTGATCGTGACCGAGCGAAAATCACGCACGCTGCAACGCCTATTAACGACATCGGTGAAACGCATTCATATTTTGCTTGGGCATTATCTGGCTACTTTCATCTTGATATTTACGCAATTCACTACGCTGATTTTGTTTGGGCATTTTTTCTTAAAAATCAATTATCTCCGCGTTCCTGAGGCCACATTCTTAGTAGCTTTTTGCTCAGCCCTGTGTATCGCCGCAATAGGATTGTTGATCGGCGTTATTGCAAAAGATGAAGAGCAAGCGGTTTCTTTTTCCCTCATCCCGATGTTCGTGCTTTCTGGCTTGGGCGGTGCATGGGTTCCGCTGGAATTCACGGGCGAAACCTTTAGGGCAATCGGACATATTTCCCCCATTGCCTGGGCAATGGATGGATTCAAAAACATCAGCGTGCGTGGCTTTGGTTTTGATTCTGTCATAATCCCGGCTGTAGTACTGACCACTTACGCAACAGTCTTTTTCTTACTTTCTTTATGGCGATTGAATGCAACCGAAGAAAGCTAGGAGAATAAATCATGAATGCAGGCAAAGCATTTGATCGCTCCGTAAAATATTATGATGACTGAATGAAGCTGTCCTTACCCAACTACAACGAGCTTTGTTCAGTCGCACTTGAAGTCATCCCTTTTGATGAAAAAAGCAAAGTCGGGATTTTGGATTTAGGCACAGAAACAGGGTTGTTCTCAGAGCATGTCTTCTCTTATTACAAAAGACGTATGCAGAGGCTTACAAATACCATCAAGACGAGATGGTCTACCTATTGACATTTCTAAAAAAACACTACAATGGAGTTAGTATGTTGCGTCAACAAACTAACTCCATTGATTCTATGACACATAAAAATTCTGCAGACCAAGCTCTTGTACGCGAACTAAACCTATCTTTGGTATTACGCTTAATTCACAACGAAGCGCCTATTTCGCGTGCAAAGATTGCACAAGAAACGGGGCTAAACAAGTCTACTGTCTCTAGTTTAGTTGAAGCCCTTATTGATCGCAAATTCATTCATGAAACCGGAATAGCTTCTGCGGTTCGCATGGGTCGCCCAGCGCGTCTCCTTGAATTAAATCCAAACGCGGGCAGTATCATCGGCGTCGTATTTGGAGTGGATCATATATCAGTAGCATTAACAGATTTCACAGGAAATATGCTTTGGAGCAAAAACGAAACAACAGAAATTCAGGACAAGAAAGAAAAGGTGCTTGCCAAAGCCCTCGAACTCGTACATGAAGTCGTTTCTGTTTCAAAAGAAAAAAAGCTAGCTGCGCTCGGCATAGGTATTGCCACACCAGGGACTGTCAATATTGATGAGGGGTTACTAATATTCGCGCCTAATTTACAATGGCATAATGTTCCTTTTCGGGATTATTTCCACGAAAGCACCGGCCTGAATGTTTTCATTGAGAACGATGCCAATGCTACAACAATAGCAGAAAGCCTTTTTGGCGTTGCTCGAAAAACTAACAATTTTATTTTTATCTTTGCTGGGATCGGGATTGGCAGCGGACTTTTCCTGAATGGGGATTTATATCGAGGTAATATTGGATATGCTGGAGAAATCGGACACTCCCCCATCATGGCAGAACCCCTTGAAGCTCCCTGCCACTGCGGCAACCGAGGCTGCTGGGAAACCTATGCGAACCAACAAGCAATTATCCGCCGTATGCAATCGCGGCTTGATGCGGGAAGAACCAGCATTCTTTCTCAAATATTAAAAGAGAGAAACGTTTCTTTATCTATCCCCTTGATAAAAGAAGCGGCGGATAAAGGAGACACCGAAGCTATAGAAGCCCTTGAAGAAACAGGCGAAGCCATGGGATTTGGTATTGCCACCTTGGTGAGTGTTCTCAACCCCGAAAAAGTAATCATTGGTGGCCCGCTAAGTATCGTAGGGGAATACTTGCTCCCGTCAATAAAAAAAGTCATAAATAAGCGTGCATTGCCTGAGCTAAGACCTAATGTAAAAATATTACTTTCAAACTTCGACAAAAACGCAAGCCTTATTGGCTCTGCAAGCATTGTCGTAGACAATATTTTCTCAAACCCAACAAGCATTCAGAGGAGGTGATTTTATTCAGCAAATAAAACCATCAATATCTACTAATCAAGTCCCTATCTTATAAATTGTTCTAGGAGAAGAAAAAAATGTCTAAAAAATTTTGGTCCAGCTTGATCGCTATTTTGCTTTTGAGCGCCGTTGTCCTTACCGCCTGTGGTGGAGCAGCCCCTGAATCTCCCGCTGAAGAAGCAGCCCCAGCAGAAGAAGAATCCATGGAAATGGAAGATGCTCAAGTAGAAGTTTTCTCATGGTGGACAGGTGGCGGTGAAGCCGCTGGCCTCGATGCTATGATCGAAGTCTTCGGTGCTGAATATACTGATGTTGAATTCGTCAACGCAGCCGTTGCTGGTGGCGCAGGCACAAACGCTCGTGCCGTACTCGCATCCCGCCTTCAAGCTGGCGATCCCCCAGATAGCTGGCAAGGTCACGCTGGCCAAGAATTGATCGGCACCTATGTTGTTGGTGGCCAGATCGAAGCCTTAAATGATCTTTATGATGCTGAAGGCTGGGTAGATGTTATGCCCGAAACCCTTATCCCACTCATCTCGCATGAAGGTAACATTTACTCCGTGCCCGTTAATATCCATCGCGCAAATGTAATGTGGTACAACCCTACCGTCCTCAGTGACAACGGCGTTGAAGTTCCCGCCACCATGGACGAATGGTTTGCCGCAATGGATACCCTCCAAGCTGCTGGCGTTACCCCTCTCGCCTTAGGCGAACAATGGACTCAATTACACTTGCTCGAAACCGTCCTCTTGGGCTCCCTCGGCTCAGACGCATATGATGGTCTCTGGGATGGATCCACTGATTGGGCAAGCGCTGAAGTCACCGCTGCTCTCGATGATTTCGCAAAAGTACTCACCTACACTAACTCTGATGCTGCATCCCTGTCTTGGCAAGATGCTTCACAGCTTGTTGTTAACGGTGATGCTGCATTCAACGTTATGGGTGACTGGGCTGCCGGTTACTATATTGAACTCGAACTTACTGCAATGGAAGATTACGGCTGGGCTCCCACCCCGGGAAGCGTTGGTGTTTTCCAATTCCTCTCTGACTCCTTCACCTTGGCCGTTGGCGCTCCTCACCCCGAGGGTGCTGAAGCTTGGTTAAAGGTTGCTGGCTCAAAAGCCGGTCAAGAAGCTTTCAACCCCGTCAAGGGTTCCATTTGTGCTCGCACAGACTGCGACCCCTCCCTCTTCGGTGAATATCTCCAATCCGCAATGGAAGACTGGGGCAGCAACACTGTTTCCGGTTCTTTGACCCACGGCGTTGTAGCCAATGACTCCTGGAAATCTGAAATTGACACAGCACTTGGTCTCTTCGTTGCTGGTCAAGATGTAGCAGGCTTCCAAGATGCTCTTGTAGCCGCTTGCGCAAGCTCTGGTCCTTGCAAATAGTTAATAGAGTAGTAAAATCAATGAGGCTCCACTTGGAGCCTCATTGATTCTTTTTAGCAGAAATAGGTTCAGACATGAACAAAAATAAAGATCGCTATCTTTCTATCATCCTGATCTCTCCGTCGATATTGGCGGTTTTGATTTTTGTATATGGTTTTATTGGGTGGTCTATACGCGTTTCCTTAAGCGACTGGAAAGGCCTAAACCCTAATTATACTTGGGCTGGTTCAAAAAATTATTTGGCATTATTTTCTGACCCACGCTTTCACGTGGACATTAGAAACACGCTTATTTTTACGGGCGTTTTTGTTATAGGCAGTATAGTTTTAGGCTTTATCCTTGCGGTTATGCTCGACCAGGGACTAAAAGGAGAAGGGATTTTTAGAAGCATCTTTCTCTTCCCCATGGCCATCTCTTATATCGTGACAGGCGTTGTTTGGCGCTGGCTAATGAACCCAGCTGAGGGTTCACGCATGAGCGGATTAAACCTCCTCTTCGACTCTCTAAACCTTGATTTCCTTGTCAATCGTTGGCACACAACACCAATTTGGGGCATGGCAGCCATAGCGATTGCCGCTATTTGGCAAATGTCCGGATACACAATGGCTCTTTATTTGGCTGGCTTACGTGCTATTCCGCATGAGCTTCGTGAAGCTGCCCGAATTGACGGTGCAAGCGAATTTCAGATTTATCGCCGCATTATTCTCCCTTTATTAACCCCAATTTCTTTGAGCGCATTGATTATCCTTGGGCATATGTCTCTCAAGGTTTTCGATCTCATCATCGCTATTGCAGGAAAACAACTCCCCTTGGATGTGCCCGCAATTTACATGTGGCAAACAACCTTCGATGGACTTTTCTATAGTCGCGGTGCTGCAATCGGCATTCTCCTTCTCATTAGTGTGGCGGTACTCATTATTCCCTATATTCGCTACACCTTAAAGGCGGAGGATTAATCATGTTGAAAAACCTTAAACTCCAAAAGAAACACGGTTTATATATTCCGCTGATCGGGATGGCAATTTTCTATCTTTTGCCGATGTACGTTATGCTGGCAACAGGCTTCAAGAGCTTTGCAGAAGTAGACCTGAAAACCATGTGGAATTTGCCACAAGGCATCGCATTCGACAATTATATTGAAGCCTACGCGAAACTAGCTCCTTCTTTATGGAGCAGTGCTAAGATGGTCGTACCTGCCGCGTTAATCTCATCCATGCTTGGCTCCTTAAATGGGTTTATTCTTGCCAAATGGAAGTTTAAAGGCGCAGATATAATCTTCCCTCTTATTCTATTTGGGATGTTCATCCCTTACCAAAGTATTTTAATTCCCTTTGTGCAATTTATGAACGCAGTGGGATTAACCGGGATACCGGGATTAATCATCGCCCATGTCATTTACGGCATCCCAATCACGACACTGACCTTCAGAAATTATTACGCGAGTCTTCCACAAGAATTGCTTGAAGCCGCAAAAATAGATGGTGCGGATATGCTAGGCATCTACCGTCATATCCTGCTCCCCATCTCTATGCCCAGCTTTGTTGTCGTACTTATTTGGCAATTTACCTCTGCCTGGAACGACTTCCTCTTTGCCGTTATCCTGACAAGCAATACCGATTGGCCTGTAACCGTTGCGCTCAACAATATGGCTGGCAGCCAGATCATCTCGTGGAATGTACAAATGGCAGGCTCACTGCTCGCCGCGCTACCCACTTTATTGGTCTATATCCTCTTAGGGCGTTATTTCTTACGTGGTCTTTTGGCAGGCTCGCTCAAAGGCTAAAAACACCGCATTTGCAAAGAGGCAGTCATTTTTTACGATGACTGCCTCTTTTTGATTCTAAAAACAGGCAAATGCTCTTTTAACGGTAGCAAGTTAAAAACAAGAACGAAACAAAAAAATCCAATTGAGATAAAATAGGGGACATGAATACACCAAAAGACACCGACCAAGATGCAAATTTCGACATTCTAGAAAACTTTGAGCGTTTTCACCAGAAAAACGAGATGTTCCGCCGCTCACAATGGGATAAAAGCATCCGCAATGAAAAGACAGAACGATTTTACTCATCTCACGGAAGCGTGAATGAGTGGCGCAGAGCAGAGGGTTTTCGGCAGCAAGATTACGCCCTACGCAACGCCGCCTGGCATATCAGCGATGTTTTCACCGATGTGCACAACGATAAAGGTCGGCGTGAGGGATTTACCGATATTTTCACCCTGCAAGCTGATGTCGCCGCCGAAAAAGCGGATTTAGGCACACACGCCGAAGCTGCTGCAGAAATCAAGCGCGTGGCAAAACTTTTCGGTGCAGGAGATGCGGGAATCACTGCCTATGATGAACGCTGGCAATATACAGGGCGATTTAGCGACATCGAAAGCGTCGAAAAAGCACCCGAAATCACCCCTGATTTGGGCTTGCTCTCGGTTGTAATCATCACTATTCCGATGGACTACGAGCTGATGAAAACCGTCCCCTCGGCATTGGGCAGCGCATCAACAGGAATAGGCTACTCAAACGACGCGCGTTCATTAATTGCGCTGACGCAATATATTCGCGGGTTGGGATACGAAGCCCACGGCAGCCTAAACGACACAGCGATGAGCATTCCCTATGCAATCAAAGCGGGATTAGGCGAACTTGGCCGAAACGGCTTATTGATCACTAAAAACCATGGCCCCCGCGTACGAATAGGCAGAGTTTATACCAATATGCCTTTAGCTTACGATAAACCGATTGATCTTGGTGTAAAAGCGTTTTGCGAGATTTGCAAACGCTGTGCCAAAAGTTGTCCGTCGAAAAGTATCCCTATGGGAGAACCCAGAGACAAACCTTTGAGTATCTCCAATTTAACTGGTGTTCGCAAATGGACAGTAGACGTGGAAAGCTGCTTTGCTTTCTGGGCAGCACAAAACACAGACTGTGCAGTTTGCATCCGCGTTTGCCCTTATAACAAAGATTTTAGCCATTGGTGGCATCGTAGCGCCCGCTGGTTGGCAGGAACACCGCTTCGCCGCCTTATCCATTGGGGCGATGAGTTGTTTGGATACGGAAGACGAAAAAAACCGAAAAGCTGGTAGCGTTTTTTGCGATTGCCTTATGCCCCACTCTATCTTGATAGTTTATTTTCCATTTTAGGATGCCAGATAGCAACTCTATTTCTTCCTGTTGTTTTTGCTTCATAGAGAGCAGTGTCAGCACGAAGAATTAGATCATCGAGAGAGAGTTCTTCATCATCTAGGCTGGCAACACCAAAACTAAGGGTAATGGACACGACAGAGCTTCCAACTGCAAGAGGTGCTGTCCCTACACACATCATACGGATTCTCTCCGCCATCAAATGCGCTTGCTTCAAGCGCGTTTCCGGCAAGAGAATAATAAATTCTTCTCCGCCATAACGGGCAAAAACATCTATTTCTCGCAGAGCAAGACGTGTTTCGTTGGTCAATTTACACAAAGCCTGATCGCCGACAGCGTGCCCATAGGTATCATTGACTCTCTTGAAGTGGTCAATATCAAATATGATCACAGAAAGCGGATGCCCATAACGCTTGGAACGTTTAAGTTCTCTTTCAGAAAGCTCAAAGAAATACCGACGATTGAAAATTCCGGTTAAAGGGTCCGTGATGGCTTGTCTTCGGAGCTTTTCTTCTGCTTCTACTCGCTTTGTGACATCATAGATTACTCCTTGCACAAAGCTCGGCCGACCTGATTCGTCAGAAACGCTTTGGATGATCTCATAAACCCAACATTCACTGCCATCTTTACGCACAATACGATATTCACGTTCACATGAAAAGGAAGGTTTTTCTCGCAACTTCAGGCTGTCTTTTATTATTTTCGGAAGATCATCCTTGTGGATAATTTGATCCCACCTTGGTTTACCAGTAAGAAAATCTTCTTCTTTATATCCGGTAATCTCTTCAACAGCACCGTGAAAAAAGATTGGCGTGAAATCCATTCTGCCTTGATAAGCGATCCCTAGAAAATTTTGCACAAAAGAACGGTATCGTTTTTCGCTCTTTTCTAATGCTATCTCTGCTTCTTTTTTCTCACTAATATCACGCACAATCGAGACTACCTCACCTTCCCCGCTCTTCACCATTCTAGCTTCATAATCAATTATTCCGCGCTTTGGAATGGGTAATTGATACTCAAAAGTTTGCGTCTTGCCAGAGTTTAGGGTCTGCCCAACCTTCAAATCAATAAAATCTGCGAACTCTGGAGGGACAAGATCGCGATGTTTTTTACCGATGAGCGTATCAACTTCAGGGGTATGCAGATCAGAATTCTCAGCCTTGTAATTCAAAAACACACCCTGTCTGTTCAGCCGGAACACAAGATCGGGAATGGCTTCCAACAAAGCCCTGGACTGAGCTTCGCTTTCTTTTAGCGCTTCATAAGCCTCGTTACGCTTGGTAACATCACGAACAATTGCTGTTACTTCATTTTCTCCGCTCTTAACCATTCTGGCTTCATAATCAACCACTCCGCGTCCTGGAATCGGTAATTGATATTCGAAGGTTTGCATTTCACCTGTGTCCAACGTCAACGCGATTTTCGCTTCCGTCATATCTGCGAATTCCTTTGGAGCAATATCACGATTTCTCTTGCCGATCAATGTATCCACATGACCAGCATAAAGCTCTGATTTCGCAGCTATATAGCTTAAAAACACACCTTGTCTATCCATCCGAAAGACAAGATCTGGGATAGCATCAAGCAAAGCTTTGGAGCGTACCTTTCTAGCTTCCAAGGCTTTTTCACCCTCCTTGCGCTTGGTGATATTTATTGCTATTTGCATACGTACAGATCGTCCATCACCCCAAGAAATCTCTTGACTGCGGTATTCGTACCATTCCTGGTCAACTGTATTTTTCTGCTCCCACGCTAAAACGCCTTCCGGAATCCCATATTTAGCTACCAATTTATCGCTCATACAGAATGGACAGGGACCACTTTGCCCGGACTGTATGGTCTGCCAGCAAGCGCCCCCTTCAATATCCCCAAAAACATCACGGGCATACTTGTTGATAAAGAGCACTTCATAAGTCTCAATATCTATAACATAGACAGCAACGTTCAAGCTGTCCATCACTATCTGAAGTTCTTTGTATTTTGCCTTATCTACACTCATTGATATTCCCATTGTCTACTGTACAGTTTTTGCCTAGCCTATAGCACTATTTACGACTTTACACTTTTTAATAAAAGAAATCAAGCCTTTATAGCTGTCTGCAATACACTTGAAATATACAAATATTGAAAAAAAAAACAGCCCCACCATACAGGAAAAGTCATTTTCTGCACGCAACCTACCATGCTATAATACTTTTAGCTTTCGTTGCGGATACCACCTAATGCGAGAGTTAGATCCGCAGGTGTGCTCTAACACACTTGCGGATTGTTTTTTTGCAATACAGATCAAGAAACACACACTAAGGTCGCGTCGAATATTTACTCAACTAATAATTGAGATATTTGAAATGACTTATACTTATAATCTATGAACATTTCAGAAACTATTCACTTACTCGGCGACCTGCTTGGGCAGGTCATTTCGGAGCTGGAATCCCCGGCGATTTTTGACATTGAAGAACGTATCCGCGCTTTAGCAAAAGCTCGCCGCAACAATAAACCTGATGCAGCACAAAAACTACAAAGCGAATCTTCTTCATTAAGCGTCGAGGAAGCACGGGCTGTAGCATCCGCATTTGCCACATATTTTGACTTGGTCAATCTCGCGGAAGAAAAACAACACGCCCTAACTCTCCAAAAAGAGGAGAAAGAATCTGAAAGGGAGCCAGCTAAAGAGACCATCGATGAGGCAATAGCCATACTCAAAACGCATGGGGTCACCGATGAGCAAATGTCTACCATACTCTCAAATCTTTCTATCGAATTAGTATTAACCGCCCACCCAACAGAGGCTCGTCGTCGTACAGTCTTCTCCAAACTCGAGCGGATTTCCAGCTTCCTTAAACAATTAGACAATACCGACTTATCTGCGCGCGAGAAAAACGATATCACTCAATCCCTTCGCAGCGAAATATCATCGCTATGGCTCACAGAGCGCACGCGTACAGCTAAACTCACAGTGACAGACGAAGTCCGTACCGGTCTCTTCTTCGTGGATTCGTTTTTTTGGGAGACCCTGCCTAAAATCTATGCCGAGCTTGAAAATGCATTAAAACTACATTACCCAAAACTAGCTCCACCTTCCAATTGGCTCAGGCTAGCTTCATGGATTGGCGGAGATAGAGATGGAAACCCAAATGTCACGACAGAAATTACTGCCGAAACCTTGCGTCTGCATCGTGGCTTAGCCGTTGAAAACCATCGTCGCAGCTTAAAAACGCTAGCACGCCACTTAAGCGTCAGCTCCAAACGCATCCCCCCGCCCCAATCACTGACAGAATGGCTCGAGCTACGCAAACCATTCCCCTCCCATATTTCCTATATCAAAGAACGTTACGTGACAGAACCTTATCGCTTGGCACTCTCCTTGCTCGCAAACGATCTAGCAGAAGCCTCGCGTGACGAAATGAAAACCCATCTGCTACAACAATACTCGCACAAAACAAAACTATACAGTGCAGACATCACACAAGTATTAGATTTCATAGCATCAGTTATGCCTTCTGCTTTAAAAGAGGATGACCTAAAAAGAACGCAGCGCGAGATGGATATCTTCGGTCTACACGCAGCTCGTCTCGACCTTCGGGAAGAATCCAGCCAATTGGATGCCGCGCTCAGCGAGATATTGCGCGCCCTGAATATCGAAAGCGACTTCGAAAATCTACCCGCAACGGACAGAACGGATCTTCTCTCGCGTCTACTTGCTGAGCCCACCCCAACATTCTCCCAACACCCAGGCGTGACACTCGCCACTGCAGAAACCTGGGCGTTATTCCAATTAATCGGGCGTGCCTGCGAACTCTACGGTACCGAACTTTTTGGCCCCTTTATCATCTCCATGACGCGCGATTCAGCCAACGTTCTAAGCGTTTTACTGCTGGCAAAATGGGCAGGCGGCAACGCTGTCCCACAGATTGCTCCTCTCTTCGAAACCATCGAAGATCTAAAGGAAGCGCCCCGCGTCCTCGAGTTTCTTTTTACGACAGAAGCTTACCGCGCCCAACTTGAAGCATATAAGAACGAACAGATCGTAATGATCGGCTACTCAGATAGCAATAAAGATGGGGGCTACTTAATGGCAAATTGGTCTCTGTATCAGGCGCAGGAAGAGATCGCAGATATTACAAAAAAACACAATATCAAGCTAACCCTTTTCCACGGTCGGGGCGGGACAATTGCACGAGGTGGCGGGCCAACAAATAAAGCCATTCGCGCACAACCTGCGGGTAGCATTAACGGACGTTTCCGTCTCACCGAGCAAGGTGAAACAATAGCGTTCCGCTACGCGCATCCAGCGCTAGCTTATCGTCATCTCGAACAGATTACGAGTGCGGTGTTGCTTGCATCCAGCCCAAAACGCGATAAAACGATACCCACAAAATGGCGGGAGGTGATGGCCGAAATATCAGAAAGAGCCCAACGCACCTACAGACAACTTGTTTACGAGACACCGGGATTTATCACTTTTTGGGAGCAAGCAACCCCATTGAACGAAATCAAGCATCTGCGCATCGGTTCACGTCCGGCAGCACGCGCAAAAAGCGGAGCCGTGAATCAAATCCGGGCGATCCCCTGGGTTTTTTCATGGATGCAAAGCCGCTTCAATTTACCGGGCTGGTACAGCCTCGGCAGCGGATTAGCATCCATTAAAGACATTGGCATATTTAAAGAAATGTATGAGGGCTGGCCCTTTTTTAGCACCATGCTCAATAATACCGAGATGTCTTTGCTAAAAGCTGATATGGACATCTCCGCCCTTTATGTTGACCTTGTAGAAGACAAAAAACTTGCTTCTAAAATCTTCTCAAATATCCGTGACGAATATGAACGCACGCGAGAAACTACGCTTGCGATTAGCGGACACAATACTCTTCTCGAACTAGAACCTATTACGCAACAGGCGATTCATGTCCGCAACCCTTATGTGGACCCGCTAAATTATCTTCAGGTGGAGATATTGCGCCGTTTACGCGCACTACCCGATCAAAATAGCGCCCAAGCGACATCTTTGCGCGAAGTCATGTCACTGACCATTAACGGGATTGCATCCGGCTTGAGAAATACGGGTTAATAAGCTTGAGTGAAGGAGTACGTCGCACCAACTTCGATAAAAAGATGCTAATCGGTAAATATTTTGCCCATCAAAGGGAAGATTCTCATCGTTTTGGTGCGACGCACTCCGGGCTGAGCAAAAGCCCTAAACATAGCAAGGAGAGAGAAAGCATTGATAGTTTTTTTTCGACCAGATAAATACAACTCAACTTTAGCGGTTTTTTATTTTAGATAAGGTACAGAATAATGTTCAATTTCATTAAAAACAAATTCTCAAAAAATGCCATCAAGGGGATGTATATTTTGGCTTTTACGCCCGAAGAAATGACAGAAGAAACTTTACAGACTGTCATCCCCATTGCAGAGAAAATGCTCAAAGAGAAAAGTGCGACTTTTGCCGCTTTGCTCGATGCCATGGAAGAAGATACCCCGGTTCTTACATCGAACAGGTTATATAACCCAGCCCTTCATAATCCGCACACGATGCAAGTCACCTTTGATACATGGCTATCGGGTCAATATGAGGCAAAATTTGAGCCAAGATTCGATGAGAATTTCTTCCCGCACGCCATGAGCGACCCACAAGGAAGGGAGAATTTCTTTCTGTATTATTTTGATGTGGAAGAGAAAGCGCCTCCGAAGAAATTCAGTTTAGTGGATATGTTTGAGTAAAAGATATTCGATCATTTTCGTATAATACTGAAAAGAGAATTTACAGAGATAATCATGAGCGCTCAATTCCAGATTGACTTAGAAAAATATAGCTTAGAGAAATTCAAGAAAAGCCTTCAAGCACGAGACTTGATTCCCAGCCGATTAAGTTTGAAGGATGATCTAGAATCAAGAATGCAGATATTGGAAAATGCAGGGATCACCAACTTAAAAGAGTTGACCGATGCGCTAAAAACAAAGGAAAAGATCAAGCATTTTTCTCGAGAAACAAGCTTACCCATTGAATATCTTGTTCTGTTAAATAGAGAAGCAAAAAGTTATCTTGCGAAGCCAATCAGATTGAACAAATTCCCCGGTATTCCGAAAAATTATTTAGAGAATTTAGAGAAAGCGGACATAAAGAATTCAAAGCATTTATTTGTCGCCAGCCAGGATAAGCAAGAAATTGAAAATCTGGCAAAAGAAGCAGATATTCCACAAGAAGTTTTGAACGAACTCATCGGGCTATCTGATCTTTCCAGAATTTATGGCGTTGGCCCCGCTTTTGCCCGCATAATTTATGATGTGGGCGTTAAATCAGTCAGCGACTTTGTAAAATATACAGGTGCTGATTTTATTCGCATCTATGAAGAGAAAACCGGAAAGAAGGCTGATTTTGGCGCGGGTGAGATCGAATTCAGTTTAGAGTTGGCTAGAGAGCTTATTGCTGGATAAGCAAAAATGTGATGGCCGCCAGCAATGCCTTAGCCTGTGCAAATATGGCGCTCGCCAATTATAACCCCGTCATTCCGCTTGATGAAGTTATTCAATCCATGGACGAGGTTGGCAAAATGATTCCCTCCGCCCTTCGCTGTACGGCGCACGGAGGCCTATCCATCACAAAAACATCCAAAGAGATCGAAAGGCGATTGGCCGAAAAAAACGAAGGAATGGGGATTTAGAAACATGGAAATAAATCCACCGCGTAGATTTCACATCCACGTGCTAGCCAAAACATCACGAACTCACCCCAAAACAAAAACTTAGCAATGATA
The DNA here is from genome assembly GCA_024224815.1 of Chloroflexota bacterium. Taxonomy (GTDB): domain Bacteria; phylum Chloroflexota; class Anaerolineae; order Anaerolineales; family Villigracilaceae; genus Desulfolinea. The sequence continues at coordinate 88,065 of JAAENC010000355.1, read as the reverse complement.
CAATTGAGTGCGGGAAATTATTTTCACTTTCAATTCATATAGCTCAAAGGAATTGTTATGACAGACAAAACCAAAAATGACGAAACGGATAACCCTTACGATATTTTTATCGCAAATTCCGTTTTCCCAGACGCAAAATCATTATTTGCAACAGGGCCCCAATCTTTGCAGGAAATCAAAACTGAAAGCATTGTGGTTTTAGACACCAATGTTTTGCTTGTCCCTTTCACTACTGGAAAAAAGAGTTTAGAGGAAATTCATAAAACTTTTGAAAACTTGGTAAAGGAAAAACGCTTATATATACCTGGGCAAGTCGCACGTGAATTTGTAAAAAATAGAGCCCGAAAATTATCCGATCTACACCAACAACTAACACGAAAAAAGCAGGATGCACCACAATTACAAAAAGGAAGTTACCCATTACTAGATTCTCTCCCTGAATACCAACAGGTGGTTTCCTTAGAAAAAGATATTGACAAAAAAGTCGAAGAGTACAAAAAATCTCTCAGCAATGTTATTGAGCATGTGAGAAACATGATATGGAACGATCCTGTAAGTCTAATATACGAAAAATTGTTTACAGGAGATGTAGTCTTTGAGCCAGAGATTGACCGACAAAATGTTCAAAAACAAATTGAGAAAAACAAGACACATAAATTACCCCCTGAGTATAAAGACTCAAGCAAGGATGATAAAGGTGTTGGAGATTTGCTAATTTGGCAAACAATTTTGGAAATAGGGAAGCTCCATAAAAAAGACGTGTTCTTTGTTACAGGAGATGGAAAACCTGATTGGTGGCACAAAAGCGAGAAGAAATCACTCTACCCAAGGTATGAATTAGTTGATGAATTTAGGCGATTATCAAATGGGAAACTTTTCCATATGATCCCATTCTCCACGTTGCTAGACATATTTGGCGCAAGCGAAACTGTTGTGTCTGAAATACGCGAGATGGAGGTGGTACAGAGCCATCTGAGATGGAGCACTCGAGAAGTAGATGTACTTCAATTGTGCCAACAAGGATTGTCCAATGAAGAAATTGGCGATGCCCTTGGTCTAAATTACGGAACAATTCGAAATTATTTATCATCAATATATTCTAAGCTTGATGCTCGAAACAGATCAGAAGCTATTCAAAAAGCAATACAAATAGGCGTTTTAGAAGATGTTGAAATTAATGTTGATGAGATTGAAAGAATAAAACACCGGATGGAACCTGTGAACTTCAGGAATTTTATCGGCATTACTTCTCGAGAGCATGAAATTTTATTTCTTTTAAAAGATGGACTAAGAAACAAGGAAATCGCGGATAAACTTGAACTTAGTGAAGGAACTGTTCGAAATTACATTTCTAGCATCTATGAAAAATTGGGGACTCAAAAAAGATTAGAGGCTATAAATAAAGCAAAGGAACTTGGGCTATTATAAAAACTCTCTACCAACCTGAAGATAACGAAAATTTATTTTTCCTACAACAAAAAGACCCGCTCCCCCAGCGGGTCTTCCTCTATAAAATTCTATCCGAATCTCTACTCCACAACCACCCAATCACTCCCGCTCCTCCCAAAGACTTCGGGCGAGTACATCTCCTCTGCCTTTGCAGGCGGAGCAATAAATGTGCCGGGCGTAGTCGCGCGGGCGATATAACTGTAATCATAAACACCATCCCAGAGTAACGAAGCAAATGCCTCGGCGCGTTCGTCGCGTAGGTTTTCGTGCTCGTACCACGTTCGCCACCACCACCAGCCATACATTCTTTCAAATGGATTCTGGTTTTGTTCAGTCACGCCAGCATTAGAAGAAACGGCCAGATCGGGGTTAACAATTTCCAAGCCAGCGGGGAGTGGGTCTACTAACGCGACGTGATAGCGTCTATTATCGGCGACCATTTTGATTTTTACGCGCACTCTTGCGCCCGCTTTGATATGCCAGACGCCGTCTTCATCTTTCCAGACATCTTCAACATCGTCCACGCCTTCGTATTCGCGGGTGACGACGAATCCCATATCCAGCGGGTCAAGATTCAGGTCGGTAGGCGCGTATTTTAGACCAAGCCTATAGTAGAGTCGGCCTGTGCCTTCTTTGCTGAGGGTTAAATCTTGCAGATCTTCGCCATCGACCAGATAAGTCATCGGGATATTGGTCTCGTGGCGCTCGGTGGAGTAGCCTTCGTAGCTATGTTCGCCCGCGTAGCTTTCTCCGAGCCAGATCTTTGCTACAAAGTCGGGTGTTTGCGCTTCGTAGGTGTTGAAATAACGATCCATTGCCAGGAGCACGAACACATTTTCTTGCGTGCTACCCCAGCGTCCCCGCGTGCGATGCGCCAGCAATCCGTTGACCAATTTCGGGATCAAATCCGCATCCGGATCATCGGCAATCAGCGCATCCAATAAAACGGCATCTGCACGTCGATTCGATGAGAGAATTAAGTATGTTTGGTCATCGTAGCTGGTCGTGAAATTCGCTGCGCCAGCCGTTTCCACAACATGATTATTAATATAAAGTCGAATGCCATCCAATTGCGCAGCCGAGTTCGGATCATCGACCAAAACCTGCCAAATCCAGCCGATGGCTTCAAAAGAGAAATCTTCGAGAGGGGCTTCTTCGAGCAGCGCACGCGCCTTCGCGGCATCATTATCGCCCATCAGATCACGCACATAAAGCGCATACGCACTCAGCACGCGGCGCGTATATTGGCTGTACCAGTGGGGGTAATGGCTCTCAATATTTTGCAAATAGTAGCCCAGATTTTCCTGCATTTCAGCGGGGACATCGAAACCCTTATCCTTCGCACGCTGCAAAGCATGCGCAACATGGATGGTATTAAAGGGGATGGATTCCTGTCCGCGTCGCCAGTAAGGGAAGCCCCCATCCCAGTTCTGCATCCTCTGTAAACGGGTCACATCTCGAATTACACTTGCTTCCATTTCACTGGCAGATGGGAGGCCCTCGGCTTCGAATGCCGTCAACACATCGCGCAGGGCAGCGATGCCCAAAATGCGCGAACTGAGCTGCTCGGTGCACTCATAGCGATAATTCGCCAAATACATCACAGCATCAGTCAAGGCTTGCAGCGCAGTCGATGATGTCTGGATTTCCAGCCCACCAAACTGCGAATATACATCGCTCGGTTTTGCGATGGGCTGCGCAATAACACCCTCATCCACTACGCCATAAGTCGCAAAGGCTTCAGTTGTGGCAGGTGTATAAACAGGCAGATCGACCGTTGCCGCATCGGCAAAAGTGCCGGATACCGCCCCGATCTGGAATTGCGCTATGCCCGCAAATTCTGTTTCAGCCGCAAAACGCACTTCAACTCTGTCATTCGCAGGGACAGTGATTCTCTGCCCGGCGCCATCAGGGAGCGTGATATTGGTTGCTTCGACAGCCACATCAACTTCTATATCTTCATCAGTCTGATTCTGGATCAAGATCGGCAGATCAAATTTATCGCCAAAATTCAGGAAACGCGGTGCAGATGGGCGTACCATCAAAGGCAAACGCGCAGTCAAATTACTTTCGGTTTTGCCAAATTGCTGACCGCCAGCATCCACCGCAACGACCATCACGCGGTAGCGCGTTAAGTTATCAGGGACATTAATTTTCACCGTAGCGCGCCCATTTTCATCGGTGCGGACTTCGGCTTCAAAAGTTGCCAGCGGATCAAAATTACTGCGCACAGCAATTGGGCTAGGCGCTTCTGCACCACCGCCAACGCCATCTTCCATTTCAAAAGCAGCCGCCATCGGGGCTTCCATCATGGCTTCTTCTGCCACATCACCTTCGCCAAAAGCCTTGAAGGCACTATCTGCTGTATTTGTTGCCATGACTTGCGCATCTGCATCACGCGCAGCTTCTGCCAGGATTTCAGGATTTGCCAAAATGATATTTTCGCGCCCATAAACACTGCTTAAGCCAGCGCCACGTTCGGCGTAAAAAGTGGCGATCGGATTTGCGAGTTGATAATTGGTCAATGCTAAAATCGCTTCGTCTACGACAACAACGGCCAATTCTGCATCGGCAACGGGCTTTCCATTGGCATCTGTGAGTTCGAGTTCAAGATTTGTTTTTCCGCCGGGCTCAATTTCATCGTCGGCTAATTTTGCGTCTACTTCGAGCGTGCGGGAATATGGTGGGACGCTGAGTTTCAACTGTCCACTCGCGTAGGCGGGGCGGGCAGGAGCGTCCACAACGGGAGCACCCCCATCGTCCACGCGCGAAGCGGAGCCAACAGCGTCCACTTGGAGATGAATATTGGGGATATATCCATCCTTAATTGGCACGGACAGAGTCAGGGTTCCTTCTTCAATTTTATGCCTTTCAGTGTACAAAACGCCACTACGCGAAATAGTGACGAGAATTTCGGCGGGGGTAAAAGGCGTTTGGACGAGAATTTCTGCCACGTCGCCGGGCTGATATTCGTCTTTATCGGGGATCAGGGTAATTTCTTCTCGCTCAACTTCACGGGAAGGCGGGCGTTCGCCACCGCTGACCCAACGCGTAATTCGACTCTCATTTTTGCGCCCCTGCTCATCGCTAACGATGGCCGAGATGCGATAACGCCCGCCGACATTGGTCTCGAAAGAACAATCAAGCGGCTCAAGCGTGGAGGTTAATTCGCAAATTTGCGGATCAACGAGTTCTTCGTGCCAATTGCCGCTGCCCGATTTCCAGACAGTGCGGGAAGCGACAACGCTAAGCGCGTGCCCTTCAACAGGATTGCCATCGAGATCGGTGACGATCAGTTGAATATCCAATGGCTCGCCACGTTCAACAAAATAACGCTCAGAGCGCAAACCGACATAGACATCGGCGGGATGTACGAGAACGCTCGTGCCGCTCGACCAAGCCTGTCTGTTTAAATCCATGACGGTTGCTTCGGCCGTGATACTGGTCGGGCGCATGGCTTCGCCACCAAATTCAACGCGCAAATAATGCGTGCCGGTTGAATCGGTTACGCCAACAAAACTTTCGCTTTGTGGTTCTTCAAAATCTTCATCATAAAAACGCCACCAAGGCTGCCAGAAACCAAAGGTGAATTTATCCCAATTAGGCGGAGAGTAATTTGTTTCCGTGGAATGCACCCACCAATTCGTTTCGGCATTTGGCAGCGCGCCACCGGCATAATATTTCGCTTCAACAGCCAACATGGCATGTTCGCCCACGAAATAAGGCGCGGCTGTTTCATTACGCGCAGAAACTTCAAACTCGGGTCGGCGAAATTCCTGAATTTGGAAGGAGTGGTAATAAGAGTTATCCCTCACATTTCCAAAGCTACCTTCAGCATAAAGCGTTAGTTGAGTATGACCCAAATTGACACTCTCGGGCAATTCAAGCACAAAATCAAAACCGCCAAGCAAACTTACATCTGCGCGTCCGGTTAATAATTCATTTCCCTGCGCACCGATCAGCGTGTAATTAACACCTGTTATACCTTCACCAAAGAGAGAAATATCGCCCAACTGACCAGCACCCACGTTGCGCATCCAACCTTTAATATGCACTTCTTCGCCAGGTCTATACATCGCGCGGTCATCGTAAACAAACCAGCGCATTTCATCATAAAGACTTTGCCTATTCCAGCCGTTTTCATCCCAATAATAGGAATTTCTCGGCAACATCGCAATATCATCACCAACTTGTGCAGTGAGATAAGAAATACCGCCAGAAGGAATCTCAAATTTTGCTACGCCTTCTTCTCCAGAACTTCCTAACACAGCGCCAGCATTGCTGCGAATTTCTACGCCAGAAAGCGGCGCACCATCGGTTAATGCAGTTGTCCAAACATTCATTTCGCTATGGTCGCTAAAAGCATCCAAACCGATCTGCGTGACCTGCGCCCAAACATTTACCGTCTCATAATAATTATCTTTCTCAAATAGACTCTGGTGTGGCTTTACAATGACCACAAAATGACCAAAGTCGCCTTTCATGAATTCGCTCAAATCAAGGCCAATCTCGCTCAAAACATCGGTCTTCGTATCTACGCTGCGGGTTTCATCCAGCATCTTTTTCCCGGGCGGGTCAATATGCTCATCCGTCCACTGATACTCATCAAGATAAGTCAGATAAGCCTGCCAATCGGATGGTTGAACAGCATAAACCTGCACATCTAATTTCTTATAATTCATCACATAGAGGGAGATAGCAGGATTCTTCGCCGAAGGATCAAGCGTAATAAAACGTTCGCTCGGCCCAACCAAAAACGGATTCGCTGACCCGACCTTAAACCGAACTTGCTCGTCGCGCCCCAACTTCTGCCCGAAAATATCCTGAATCTCACCATTGACCTTCACCTTATACGTGGTGCGCCCCTCCGTCATTCCGCTGATCGAGATCGTATTCCAACTCACATTAATGGTCATCCCCGCAATCTCAGGCGAAACCGAAATCATGCTTTCGTCAAAAATCTCCGTATCGATCGGGTTATTAAATTCCAAAGTCAAGGGCATCAAGGGGCGGCACTCATCCCCCCATCCACAACGATGATCTGTCAACTTCAGTGGCGCATAAGTGTAAAAAGAATAACTCTGGTCACTCGGCGTCAACAAAGGTCCTTCTGCCGAAGGCGTTCCAGCTTCTACGACAATCCTGATTTCAGCATCAGCAGGGAGCGGCTCATAAGCGCGAAAAGCCAGCCAGCGCCCTTCTTGGGCATTTTCCACAAAAGAACTGACCTTTTCATCTTCAGCAATTTCATCTTCTGTTGCCAACTTCACATCTACATTTCTGCCATCGGCAGTAACCGTGAGATGCGCTAAAACAGCATCAGGATCAACGCGCTGGTCAAAAGAGATAAAGAAAACAGGCTCTAAAGGTTGCGGATCACCATAAGGCAAATATCGCTGCATTTTTGGCGCAGGCGTACTAAAGGTAAAACGCACATCTTCAGCTAATACGCCACCCACAGCAGATTCTGTCCCCCCAGGGATGAAAACTTCATACTCAGTCGCCATCGGCAAACGATCAACAAGCTCAGAATCTGCCTGAAAATTAAGCGTTTTCATCCCCAGCCAACGCCACGTCCCCGGGATGGTCGGAGAAACCTGCACAGGCACATCCAACTCAGCCAGATCAGCGATCGTGCCCAAAGGTACCATCGGCTGGTTAAAAGTAATATTCACAAAAGGAGCAATGGGAATTTCCCCTTCAGGCGAGTAGCGCAAAACTTCGAGTGCGCCATATTCCGCGCCTTCAACAGGCGCGGCACCTTCCGGCGGAAAAGATTCTTCAATCGTTTCACCCGGTCGTGGCGGCGGGATAACTTCATCCGGCAAATTGAAATCAACCGTGTCGCCCGCACTCTGCACCAGATCGGGCAAACGATTTAAAATGGAAGCAAGCTCCTCATCCGAGAGCGAATCGCCGCGCACATAGCTAGATGGCACAAAATCATCCGCCCCTTCCACCCCTTCACTAAGAGAGAAAGTTAAGGGCTTCGGCTCATCTTCTTCGAGCGGCACACCTTCATCCCCTACGTCTTCTTCAGGCGTGGGTAAAGGATTAGCTCTCTCATCCCCGTCCGTACAAGCTGTCAATCCGATAATTAGCAATAAAACAAGCGCAATGCCCATAAAAAACCTTTTCATCTGATTTCTCCTTCTGATATACATATTCTATCGTGAAGCACAGACGCTTTCAATCGCAAAAAGGTTCCCGCCTCTTTCATGCTTCCGCGAGGAGCATGCACTTCCGACGAAGCGGTCTCATCTTACGGGAGATTGCTTACCCTGAAGGGCACACGTCGTCAGGAAAAACACCATCCTCGCAAAATCAAACAAAGGTAAAATTGTTTCATGCTAACCCTCACTCCCCTCCCCAACATCCCCCTTATCGAAAAAAATGATGATCTCGCCGAGATCATTCTCAAAAACAGCCCTAAAATACAGGATGGCGATATCTTTGTTCTCGCCCAAAAAATTATCAGCAAAGCGGAGGGGCGGCTCGTCAATTTAGCGGATGTAAAACCGAGTTCGCGCGCCCTTCAACTTGCTACCGCTACCGAAAAAGATGCCCGTCTCGTAGAGTTAATTCTGCAAGAATCCGCCGAGATCGTGCGTACCCGCCCCGGGCTGATCGTTGTCGAACATAAACTTGGCTTCATCTGCGCCAACGCAGGGATTGATCGGTCGAATATTAACCCCTACCCCCATCCTAACCTTCCCCCGAAGGGGGAAGGAATTAATTCTCCCCCCCGTCGGGGGGGAGATGTCCGAAGGACAGAGGGGGGGCATGAATATGTCCTCCTCCTCCCCAAAAACCCCGATAAATCCGCAAAAAAGCTCCGTGATGCACTCCAAAAGAGAACCGGCAAAAAACTCGGCATTCTCATTATCGATTCGCACGGGCGGGCATGGAGAGAAGGCATTGTCGGCATCACTATTGGGCTGGCAGGCGTGCCTGGCGTGGTAGACAAGCGTGGAGACACCGACTTGTTTGGGCAAGAATTAAAGGTTACACAGATCGGCGTAGCCGATGAATTAGCGGCTGCTGCTTCTCTCATGATGGGGCAAACTAACGAGGGCAAGCCCATCGTCCACGTGCGAGGCTTCCCGTATCCGCTCAGAGAAAGTAAATTAGAAGAATTATTACGTTCAAAAGAAAAAGATCTTTTCAGGTAAGAGAAATCTACTAACTCATGAGACATAAGTCCTCTTTCTTTAGTTCGATGCTAAAATTGGCACTCTTTTAAATACCGAAGGTCAGAAAATGGACGCTAAAGAAAGAACAAAAGCAGAGCTTATTACAGAATTAGAAGCTTTGCGTAAAGAAAACACGCAACTAAAAAGGGGTTTAGAAGAAAACAGAAATGCTCTATTGCTAAGAAATATGTTGATCGATATTGTAGAGCACCCCATCTTCTCTATTGATTCAGCATACAAATACACAGCCTTCAATAGCGCTCATGCCAAAGCAATGAAAGCTATTTACGATGTTGATATTGAAATTGGCAAGAACCTCTTGGAGTGCATGCACGTTTTAGATGATCGAGCGCGTGCAAAAAAAAACCTAGACAAGGCTCTCGCTGGAGAGCAGCTTATTTTGCAGAGTTTTGCCGGTGACAAAAACGTTGATCGGCGTTTCTATGAAATATCACACATCCCTATACCGAAGGGCGTTATGGTTCTTGCTCAAGATATTACAGAGCTTGAATATGCAAATGACGAATTAAAAAAACTCTCGAAAGCGGTTGAATACAGCCCGGCCTCTATTGTTATTACCGATGCTTCCGGCTCCATCGAATATGTCAACCCAAAGTTTTGCGAACTAACGGGATATAGCCTCGCTGAAAGCATAGGCCAAAACCCCAGAATATTAAAGACGGAGTTCACTCCGCCCGAGACCTTTTCAGAAATGTGGGAGGCTATATCATCTGGAAAGGAATGGAGAGGGGAATTTATCAACCGAAAGAAAAACGGTGATTTGTACTACGAGTTGGCTTCCATTTCTCCGATCTTGGATACGCAAGGGGAAATGATAAATTTCGTAGCAGTAAAAGAAGATATTACAAAGCGTAAAGAAGCAGAAGAAGATTTGAGAAGCCACCAAGCGAGCTTAACTGCGCTGATCGAAAACACAAATGACGATATCTGGTCGATAGATTCTAATTATCAGATCACGACATTAAACTCCAATTTTCAAGAGCATTTCGTAGCAGCCTTCGCTACCACTCTAGAAATTGGAGACAATATTATTGGCATACTCAGAGAAATCTCAGCAGAATTAACAAAAGTATGGCAAGAGCGTTATAACCGCGCTCTACAAGGCGAGCACTTTACTGTGGTCGACTCTTTTGATTATGAAGGTGTCCCTCAATATGTAGAGGCTGCCTTTAATCCAATTTCTATTAACGATCATATTGTTGGTATATCAGTTTTCGCAAAAGACATCACAGAACGAACCCTCATCGGAAAAGCCTTGCAAAAAAGCGAAGAACATTTCCGAATGATCGCAGAAAATACAGGGGACGTGATTTGGATGTATGACATAAGCGCAGAAAAATTCACCTATATCAGCCCTGCAGCACAGAGCTTACGAGGGTATAGCCCCGAAGAAGTAAGGTTACAAAGCATAGAAGATGTTTTAAGCCCGGAATCCTACCGTTATATTAGGCATGAATTACCGAGGCGATTAGCAGCATATAAATCAGGGGATGATACAGAGTATGTACGCACAGAAAACTTAGGCGAAACCCACAAAGCCGGACACATAATACATACCGAAGTTGTCACTACGCTACTTGCAGATGATGATAGAAATACCTATGCTGTTTTAGGCGTTTCAAGAGATATTACTCAACGTAAAAAAGCTGAAGATGCATTAGTTGCCGCCAACACAGCTCTACAAATACATCTTAGTAAGATCGAGGCTCTGCAAGGTAAATTGCGTGAGCAAGCGCTTCGTGATTCTATAACCGGTTTATATAATAGGCATTATATGAGAGAGGCGCTAGAGCGCGAAATATCGCAAGCCAAACGTAAAAAATGGCCGATCGGATTGATCATGATTGATATTGACCACTTTAAGCAAGTCAATGACACCTTTGGGCATTTGGTTGGTGATCTAGCGTTGCAAAATCTGGGCACTTTAATTCACGATAATATTCGATCCAGCGATATCCCTTGTCGTTATGGTGGCGATGAATTATTGATCATTATGCCGGATACAAGCTTGGAGATTGCTCATGAACGAGCAGAACTTATCCGTTCCAAATTTGAATCTATACGCATTCCGTACAAAAGCAAAACGATACAAGTCACATTGTCCATAGGTGTTGCATCATACTCAGACGCTGAAACCTCTGACTACGAGGGGATGCTAAACGCTGTTGATGAAATGTTATATAAAGCAAAGTCAGAAGGACGAAACCGTGTTTTTTCAATAAACTAAAGAAATATCTATTAAAAAAAACGTTCCCCATGCTAACGGCGACATAGGGAGCGCTCTTCTTTTTTCAACAGAAACTCAAACTAACTCTTCTTCTCTTTCCCGCTCCAGCTATCAATATCCATTCGCAAAACCGCAGTCACCATAAGATCTCCCCAGACAATAATAACGCGCACTGAAAAAATGTATCTCTGTTATGGTCACGGGATCGCTCAATACTTTGAATCTGCTCGGGGAGCTTTTGATATTGAAACACTGATAACTGAACCAAATTTTGACAAACTTGCCTAATACTACCCTACCTCATACAGGGCGACTTAAACACCCCACCCGATGTTTGGACCAAAAAAAAGTGGTTCTATTTTATTGATCCACTGAATAAGCGCAAAATCACTCAACGAGTAGTTTTTCTCAGCATGGATTCGGTCAAACGTGGACATTTCTTCGAATACTTCAGCTTCGTTAGCAATTTCAAAAAACAAAATAACACCACCTATAACACAAATAGCTAGAACACCCAATATAATGCTGAGAGCAAGAATTCGTTTTGACATATCTATCTCCTTAGTTAATAGTTTTTAATCGTTTGATATTTGATGTAATCATTTTCATCTCTCTATTGTACTAATAAGATGTTACAAACTTATGACAGGTTGATTATGCTTCACCATGTTTGAATTCATTAGAAAATTGGAGAATACGCGAAATGCCAGGTGATGAGCTAAAACTGGATTATGAAGTAAATATCTAAAACTCAAACTGCCCTTGAAAACAAGGGCGGTTTTATTATATGAAAAAGGAAAAAACAACCTATTTTTTCTTCTCTTTTCCACTCCAGCTATTAATATCCATTCGCAAAACTGCGGTGACCTTCAAGTCTATATCGGTTATTGCTTCATAATTTACGTCAGGCTTTAAGTCAGGGAAATGCTTGTCCATTAGAAGCTGCAAGCCACGCTTGGCTTCATCAGAATCTTCAACAACTGATAACTTCCCAAATGCCACCACGCCTTTATAGTACACACCAAAATTCATCGCACGTTCAGACAAAATCCACTCGCCCATCTCGCTGACATTTAAATTTGCAAGTGTGCCTTCGCCAACATTCTCAAAAGTACGCCCTTTGCGTGCGCCATGAAAATAAATCGCATGGTTTTCAGGGTCATAAGCAAAATTACGCGCCACCGTAAATGGTTGCCCATCTTTACAAGTAGCTAAAACACCATAGCCAGCACGATTAAGTAGCGCGATGATCCATTCTTTGTCTTTAATCTCACGATCGCTACGTCTCATTTTTGTTAGTGATTCGCCCATATAGCACTCTCCTTTAGCAAAATAATTGAGTGAAGATTATAATTCCCTTCATGAATGATTACCACCACTTTCTCCGGACGCGGAGAAGCATCCGCCGTTTCAAACCTGACCCTGTGCCTGCTTCCGTTATGGAGAGAATTCTGACCACCGCAACTTTTGCCCCATCCGCGCATAATTTGCAGCCGTGGCGATTTGTTCACGTCGAAAGTTCGGGAGCAAAAAAGAAGCTCGGCAAGGCGTTAACGGGCAAAATGCGTATGGATATGGAAGCTGAAGGCGCCGAGCAAGCCCAAATCGAGAAGCGAATCGATATTTCCATCCGGCGGATAAGTGAAGCACCTGTAATTATGCTGCTCTGCCGCAATGAAAGAGCCATCCGAAAAAAAGAGTCTGAAGAGACTATCATGGGTATCCAATCTGTTGCATTAGCAGGATTGCAATTATTACTCGCTGCCCACGCCGAAGGCCTCGGCGCAAACTGGATCTGTTGGCCTCTTTACGCACAGCAAGAAATACAAAATGCGTTAGAATTACCTAAAACGTGGGGACCACAAGCGATGTTCTTTCTCGGTTATGCAGATGAGGAAGCTTCTGAAAAAGAACAAGAACCTTTAGATAAAATATTGGTTTCTTTATGAAAAAACAACCACGCTCAATCCAAAAAATAATAAAAGAAAAAGCCCTTGCTCTTTTCTCTCATCCAACTTTTCAGGGTGATGAGAAAAAAACACGCCAAGCAAGCACGCTTAATGCAGCATTATGGACAGTTATCACAATGGCCTTTTTTTTGCTTATCGGAAACTTTCTTGGAGGGAAATCACCTCCCTTTATTTATTTTATCAATATAACTTTTATATTACTTTCCTTTTGCCTACGCTATTTTATGAAGCAAGGCTTTGTAAGGCAAATCAATATCAGCGTATTAATTATTGGTGCAATTCTCATAACTTTAGCAATGAGCGTACTTGGCACAGTGCGTACACCAACAACAATGGCGTATATACTATTAATCACATTCGCTGGTTTGCAATTCGGAGAGAAAGGTATCATTTACGCAACCACAAGCACTTCTTTTATGATCTTAGGCCTCATCCTTGCAGAGAAAAACGCTTTATTAGTAACACCAGACTACACAGTCGGAATAACACAATGGGTCACCTATTCCGTGCTCCTCGGACTTACAGGAAATTTCGCCTTTATTGCTACTCGCATGACAAGAAACTCTTTAAATCAATCTCAAAGAGAAATTAAAAAAAGAGAAGAAGTTGAAAAAGCTTTGATGGATGCCAACGAGAAATTAGAAGACAAACTAAAAGAAATTAGTAGTCTGCACGCCACTCTACGCGAACAAGCTTTACACGACCCGCTCACAGGGCTATATAATCGCCGCTATATGGACAATGCGCTAATTAAGGAAATTTCTCGATCTGAAAGAAATGGCAGCCATCTCAGCATTATTTTGCTCGATCTTGATGCGTTAAAAGAAATTAACGACACAGGCGGCCACGCAATAGGCGATTATGCTTTGAGAAGCATCGCAGGTCAACTAAGTGCTTCGATTCGCCAGGGCGATACAATATGTCGTTATGGAGGTGATGAGTTCGCCGTGATCTTACCCAACACGAAAGGTAAAGACGCCTTTATTCGCGCCGAAGAGTGGCGAAAAAAGATGGAGAAACTTACACTGATTTACAAGGAAGGGCAAGCGCTACGTATCACCTTTTCGGCAGGAATTGCTACCCACCCACTTCATGGAAGAACAGTCGAGGAAATTTTAGTCAACGCTGATATAGCTCTTTATCGAGCAAAAAGTAGGGGACGAAATTGCGTCGAATTATTCTCAGAAGAAGGGAGCTAAATATGAAAATTGTCGCATTAGCCGGCGGCGTAGGCGGTGCAAAACTTGCACATGGCCTTGCACAAATTCTGCCTCCTGAAAACTTAACTATAATCGTCAACACCGGCGATGATTTTGAATATCTTGGTCTAAAAATCTCGCCCGATCTCGACACTGTTTGCTATACACTGGCAGGATTAGCAAATCCCCTTACGGGATGGGGACGCGCAAACGAAACTTGGCAGACCTTTGAAAATATAAAGAAACTGGGGGGACAAACGTGGTTTCAACTTGGTGATCGTGACCTCGGCACCCATCTGGAGAGAACGTATCGGCTAAAGAAAGGCGCTCCGCTCTCAAACATCACCCGTGATTTTTGCAAAGCATGGGGCGTAGAACACCCTATCCTGCCTATGACGGATGACCCTGTTTATACAATGGTTAACACCCGCGAACAGGGAGAACTCCCTTTTCAGGAATATTTCGTCCATCAACGCTGCGAGCCAACTGTAAGCGGCTTTCGTTTTGCTGGGGTTGAGAAAGCACGCCCTGCGAAAGGTGTGCTTGAGGCTATTAATAATGCCGATGCGGTGGTGATTTGCCCCTCCAACCCGTGGGTCAGCATAGACCCTATTATAACGGTAGCAGGCATAAAATCCGCGTGCGAGACGAAGGTTGTTGTCGCCATCTCCCCTATTATTGGTGGGAAAGCGGTAAAAGGTCCCGCCGCGAAAATGTATCGGGAGTTGGGCATCCAACCCTCTGCATTAGCTGTAGCCAAGCATTACGAAGGTCTGCTTGATGCTTTTATTTTCGATCAGGTTGATGAGGTATTAAAGGATGAAATCGCTTTACTAGACATAAAAACGCTAATAACAAATTCGATAATGAAAAATTCGGACGAAAGGAAGCGCCTTGCTAAAGATGTGCTAAAATTTGTCCATACTTTGTTCTGAAAGGATTTTTATGACCATCTGGGCTATCGTGCCTGTAAAACCTTTGCGGCGTGGAAAGTCTCGCTTGGCTGACACGCTCACCGAAGATGAAAGAGCTGAGCTAAATAGTCATCTACTTTCCCATACCCTGAAAACCTTGAAAGCAACACCCGATGTGGAAGAAGTTCTGGTCGTAAGCCGTGACCCAAAAGCATTAACTATTGCACGCGACCATGATGCGCGCACGATTAGAGAAAACGGCTCTCCACATTTAAATACAGCATTAGAACGAGCAACAGCTGTTGCCAAAATGTATACAACAAATGGCGTGCTGGTCTTACCGGCAGATCTACCTTTGATCACACAAGAAGATATTGAAAAAATCATTGCTGCTGCAAATGGCGGACAACGTGTTGTGGTTATTACACCCGACCGACATAGAAATGGGACCAACGCCCTGCTCGTTTCTCCGGCAGGCATTATTGATTATGGTTATGGGGAAAACTCATTTGAACGTCACTGCGAAAAGGCACGAAAAGCAGGTGCAAGACTGGAAATTTGTGAGCTACCTTCTATAGAATTAGATCTTGATTTACCCGAAGACCTGGAACTGGTTGCAGAAAAGTTCAATTTTTCTTATATGAGCGGAAAACAGAATTAGAAAAAAAAGACCAAGGGGAAACAATACAATTAAGGCACCAAGCACTAGCTCATACGATATTTTTAAAGTAAAATTCAAGTTGTCAGACAACTTGAATTTTACTCAATTTCTTTTTGCGTAAATTCTTTCAAAAGATGGGGAAGAATGCAAATAGATTGGTTCCGTTTTAGGATATTTCCTAAAAGATGACTTTACTATTTATTAAGGAGAACCCCCTATGACCGATATTATGCGCCCCATTAAGTTCAAGCAGCTTTTACGCTGGATGCTTGAAGAGTACCAGAACCACCAGAGTATTTTTTCGATCCCTGAAGGAAGTTTCTATTATAAAAAAGACGATGCTCATTTCGAGATATTTGGCGAAAAATGCGAGACGGCTATTGGCCCCGCAGCAGGACCTGCTACACAGCAAGCACCGAATATCGTTGCATCTTATGTGACAGGCGGTCGTTTCTTTGAGCTGAAAACCGTCCAAATCTTGGATTCACTCGAGATCGAAAAGCCCTGTATTGATATGCCCGATGAAGGCTACAACACCGAGTGGTCTACTGAGTTTAGCGTTCAAGAGGCTTTTGACGAATATGTCAAAGGTTGGTTCCTGCTCCACATCTTGAATAAAGCACTTGGCATCTCCCAGATGGATGAGCGTGGATTTGTTTTCAATATGAGCGTGGGCTATGATCTTGAAGGCATTAAATCACCGAAAATTGATGGTTTTATTGAAGGGCTGAAAGACGCATCCGCAACGGAAATCTTCCAGGAATGTGTGGCAGATTTGAAAACGGCTATTGAAGCGGGACAAATTCCCAACATTAGCGCCCCCTCTTTTGCGGAGAGCATTTCACCGAATATCTCCAACTCGATCACACTCTCGACGATGCACGGAACGCCCCCCGAAGAACAGGAAGGGATTTGTCGTTATCTGATCTCAGAGAAGAAGGTTCACACTTATGTAAAACTCAACCCGACTTTGCTCGGCTACGACTATGTCCGCGATGTTTTCGACAGACAGGGCTTTGACCATATCGAATTCAAACACGAATCTTTTGAGCATGATATGAAATATGACGATGCCGTCAAAATGATCTCATCACTCAAAGCCCATGCTGCTGAAAATGGCGTTGAATTCGGCATTAAACTCACGAATACTTTCGCCGTCATCAACGATGGGCGCAGATTGCCCACCGGCGAGATGTATATGAGCGGGCGTGCGCTTTATCCGTTGACGGTCAATCTGACAAATAAGCTCGCCCATGAATTTAACGGCGACCTCGCCATCTCGTACTCGGGTGGCGCAACCTATTTCAATGTTGACGATCTATTCACAAGCGGTATCAGGCCCATTACACTGGCGACTGACCTCTTGAAGCCAGGCGGATATTCACGGTTAAATCAGCTGTCAACCGTCCTCGAACGCTCAATGGCAAAAAATCCATCCAGAAAAATGGATCTGGAAAAACTTGAAAAAGTCGCTGCGGCATCCATCACCGATGAGCGTTATCACAGAGAAGCAAAACCCGATGCACCGATGAAAACGGACGACAAACTCGGTTTGCTCGATTGTTTCGTTGCGCCCTGTATCGTCGCCTGTCCCGTCCATCAGGACATCCCCGAATATATCCAATTGATCGGCGAAGAACGTTTCGCGGATGCTTACGAGCTAATTATTTCATCGAATGCGATGCCATTTGTGACGGGATATATTTGTGAGAGCGCCTGTGAGCTGAAATGCGTGCGTAACGATTATGAAGAGACCGTGCGCATCCGTGATTTGAAGAGGATTGCCTCCGAACGAGGTTTTGACGAGGTAATGGGCAGAATCTCTCCGAAAACGCCCCATCGAGATTCTAAGGTGGCCGTAATTGGCGCTGGCCCGGCCGGATTATCTTCCGCCTACTTCCTCGGACGTGAAGGTTTCGACGTGACCGTCTTCGACAAAGGCAGCCGTATCGGCGGCATGGTCGCACAAGGAATCACCGACTACCGCGTGCCCGACGAAGCCATCGAAAACGATGTTGAATTGGTAAAGAAAATGGGCGCAAAATTTGAATTAAACTGCGACCCCGCTATTGATGTAGATAAACTCAAAGCCGATGGCTACGCCTACGTTCACTTGGCTATCGGGGCATGGAAATCCCGCAATTTGCCCGTCGAAGGCGACAGCGATAAAGTGATCGGTGCGATCAAATTCTTGCGCGAATTCGTAGATACAGCCGCTGAACGCGGAAATGATTCCTACGACTATAGCATCAAAATGCCCACAATGGATTTGGGTAAAAATGTAGCCGTCGTCGGCGCTGGTAACTCTGCTATGGATGCAGCCCGTGCCGCTCTGCGCGTCGAAGGTGTAGAAAGCGTCAACATCGTTTACCGCCGCTCCTATAAAGAAATGCCCGCCACCCGTGAAGAATATCTCGAAACCACACACGATGGCGCAGTCTTCCATGAGTTAGTTAATCCCGTCAGCTTAAACGATGGTGTTTTGAAATGCCAGCAGATGAAACTCGGCGAAAAAGACGATAGCGGACGCCGCCGACCCGTCCCCGTCGAAGGTGAGTTCGTAAACTTCGAGATCGATACCGTTATCACCGCCATCGGCGAACTCGTAGATTATGAATTACTCTCTAAAAACGGCTTAAAAGCCGATGACCGAGGCGATATTCCCACCAACGAATTCCACGAAACCGACGTTGAGAATGTCTATCTCGGCGGCGATGCCTATCGCGGCCCATCCTCCATCATCGAAGCGATTGCCGATGGACGCGCCGTTGCCGAAGGCATCATCAAAAAAGAAAATATCACGCATGCGCCACTCAAAGAAGCAACAGAATATGAGTTTGAAGATGGCCGACTCGATAAAATCTTTGGGCGCAAAGCCATCATTAATCCGCAGGTCAGCACAGCAGATTTCGACACCAACTTTGCCGCATCCACAAATCGCTGTCTCTCCTGTAACGAGGTCTGTAATAAATGCGTCACCGTCTGCCCGAATATCGCCAATCTCGCTATTGAAGTTGATGGCTATCGAGACGTAAATCAAATTTTGCATCTCGAAGGCCTCTGCAACGAATGTGGAAACTGCGAAGTCTTCTGCCCCTACGACAGCGACCCCGCCAAGGACAAATTCACCCTCTTCTGGCGCGAGAGCGAATTCGACAAATACACAGAGCAAGAAGGCTATGTCTACACATCTGAGAGCACAATGAAAATGCGCTACGCAGGCAATATTTATGATCTCGTGCTCGAAAATGGCGAAGCAAAATTCAGCAATTCAGCGCTTCAACAAGATGCCACAATGCAAGGGCTGCTGAAGATGATTGATGTCGTTGCAAAGGATTATTCTTACCTCTTGCACCTTGACCCCGTTCAATAGTTTTTAACCACGAAGGGGCACGAAGGAATACAAAATTTCAAGTTTTCCTTCGTGCCCCTTGGTGTTCTTTGTGGTGAAGAAAATGACCTTTGACCAAACCCTCACCTTCCTCCACACCAGCGATCTAGATGCAACATCCCGTTTCTACGAAGAGATACTCGAACTCCCTCTCATACGAGACCAGGGCATCTGTCGGATTTACAAAACCAGCGGGAATGGTTATCTCGGCTTCTGCACGCATCTGGACGAAACGCCCGTGTCAAAAAACATCATCCTAACCCTCGTCACCGATAACGTGGACACTTGGTACGAAACCCTCCTAGCGAAAGGCGTAGATATCACTACTCCGCCCATACACAACTCCAAATATCAAATCTATCATTTCTTCTTCAAAGACCCAAATGGCTACACGCTAGAAATTCAGCGTTTTGATGAACGTCTATCCTAGAAAATATGAAATCAACAAAAATACTACTTTCCAAATTTACAGCAACCAAAATCTTCTTTTTTGCTTTGCTTCTGGAAAGCCTACTTATTTTTCTAGCTTTAGCCCTGGAGCCATCTAATCCAAAAAGTAGAGTAGTCTCCATTTACTCTGCACCACGCTTTTTAGAACTAATTGTCATGTTCGTTATTATCGGTTTATCAGTACTAGGGGTAAAAAAAGCATCTAACAAAGTGTGGAGTAAAAAAACCACAAAAAACGCTTCTACTCCGATCTGGCAAGATAACTTCCTTTACGGGGGAATTTTGCTCATGACACTGACCTGCTTTAGCAGAATTCTGCTGCAAATTTTTTCAGAAAGCGCAGACTTACACGACCTGAGCAGCTATGCAACACATCTTCGTCCCTTTTTCTTTTTCTTTTCGCTAATAGCTCTCAAAATAGTGCTTTGGATCTTTTTCGTCAACAAAAATATCCAAGACATCTTGTGGAAGAGACAAAAGAGCTACTTCAAGACCATCATCATCTGTTGGATATTGGTAAGCATTACGCTAATTTTCAGCCTTTTCTTTGAAATTCTTGTAAAAAACACATCTTCTTATTCCCCTATTGCAGAATGGCAAGTTTTCTTTGCCTGGACATCTCTAACGCTTTTCGTGCTAATTTTCAAATCTCAGAAAACGAAACTGCCATCGCAAGAACCTAAGCAAAAAAAGCGAACTTTCGTAACCGCCATATTGATCGGCGTCAGTGCCTTTGTCTTTATCAGCACGCTACAATCCACAATGCGCCCCTACGCAAAAGATAGTTTTTATTTTCAGAAATGGTCTTCAGAAGACATCATGCAAACTGTCTCTCTGGAAGATTTACAAAAACACCCGTGGGAAACCCTAAACAACATTCACGTCAAACCGCCAGGATTAGATACTATCAGGGCTTTTATGGTTTACATTTGGCCCTCTCAGAACAAACTCACATCACTTCTACATGTAGACTTTTTGCTCTACAAGTTATGGGCTTTTCTATTTAGCATCCTTGGAGTCATTATTTTTTTATGGTTATCGCATCTCGCTAATGCAAAACTTGCGTATATTTCAACATTTATTTTTTTTCTGCACCCAGCCAATATTCTTTATGCTACATTACTAGATAGCACCTACTTAACAACCTTTCTTATCGGCACATTCTATTACATACTATGGAAAACAAAGAAACAACACGAAACACCAATAGTATGGCTAACTTTTAGCGTACTATTGCTCTTTTTCACCAGAGCGATTTTTCAAATTCCTTTTTTAATCGTTACACTTCTGTCTCTTGCATTGCTCAAAACGAACAAAGAAAAAGTATTAATATTTTTAGTGATTACAGGATGCATATTTGGCAGCTACACTTTAAAGCAGTATTCCAAGTTCGGGATTTTCTCAACATCATCCTTTACAGGATTAAACCTAAACCGCTCAGTTGGAAATCTTGAAACAAAAAACCCTTGGGGTGTTGACCTCACTATCAAGGAAAATGAGAATTTATTAGCAAGTACTCTAACAACAAAAAAGAAAGTAAACGGACAAACAAATTTCAACCACATTAATTATCTGGAATTCAACCGAAAGCTAGGAGCAGAATTTAAAGAGTACATAGTCAATATGCCGGCATCCGAGCTCGCTAAATCATATTGGGATAATCTCACTATTTACTTCAAGCCTTCGAGCAGATATTCTCAAAATGTTATAATTGA
Organism: Chloroflexota bacterium; assembly: GCA_024224815.1. Taxonomy (GTDB): domain Bacteria; phylum Chloroflexota; class Anaerolineae; order Anaerolineales; family Villigracilaceae; genus Desulfolinea. Next base: position 66,875 of record JAAENC010000355.1, on the reverse strand, counting down.
GCGTATTTTCTGGAGAAATGCTTACGAAAAGGTCTTTTCGAAGCCAATTCTCCCTTCGTTATTAATATTGCTGGGAATTCGTTGGGTAGCAAAAAATATTAGGAACAAATCTTTCGCAACAAATATAGGATTTATCCTACCCGGAATATACATCTTTCTAACAACTGTTCTCTTCGAAAAAGGAGAGAACATGCGCTTCAAATTTTTTATCGAGCCTCTACTTTTTATTTTTTTAGTAAGCCAACTTTATGAAATATTCAAGCTCTTTTACCTGAAAATCATGCAAGAAGATAAGATTTTAAGCTTAGACACTTCACCATAACCCTCTTCAACACAAACTAAAACGCTACTTAAATATTTTCTAGATATGGCAGAAAAAAAAACATTACTTTCTAAATTTACAGCAACCAAAGTCTTTTTTTTAATTTTATTTTTTGAAAGTCTATTTCTGCTTTTATCCTTATTATTAGAGCCATCCGCCCCCGAGGGCAGATTTTTTCTGCTATACTCTGCGCCACGTTTTGTAGAAATACTTGTTGCGCTTTTTGTTGTAGCAATTGCAATTTGGGGCATCAATATTCAAGAAAAAACCAAGGCATTATTCGAGGGGAAAAATGCCATCTACAGCGGACTCAGCCTTCTTATTATTAGTCGCTTGGCATTGATTCTCCTGCAAATCTTCGCTCAAAAACCTGGCTTGGGTTCCACGATCGGATACGTTGAGCATATACACCCTCTTTCCTTCTTTTTTTCTTTGATCGGCTTTGAAATCACACTCTGGGCGCTCATGCTCCAGAAGAAAAACAAGTACTCAATAATTGCTTGGGGGCTTCTCAGCGTACTTACCATTTTTAGCACTTTGTTCTCGTCTTCATTTCTCACAGAATGGGCATTTTTTGGTGTATGGGCATTTGTAACGCTTATCATGCTCATCAACTTACAAGAAAGCTCAAGCAACTTATTCACTGCTATCCTTATCGCCTTAATCGCTTTTTTATTCCAAATCAGCTTGCAGGCCATGTTGCGCCCCTATGCTACCGAAGAGTTCTATTTTCAGGAATGGTCATCCGAAACCATGATGCAAAGCGTCTCACTGAAAGACCTGCAGGACACCCCTTTCGAAACGCTTTCTAATATTCACACCAAGCCACCCGGCTTCGATGCCATTAGAGTATCACTACTTCGCATTTGGCCTGCACAAGATATGGAAATATCTCTTTTGCATGTAGATTTTTTGCTCTATCAATTATGGGCTTTGCTATATAGCGTGCTTGGAACATTTTCTTTTTTATGGTTGCTCAAGCTCACAGACAGAAACTTTGCTATCATCGCATCATTTGCTCTCCTATTGCATCCGGCATCTATCCAGTACTCAACACTCTTAGATAGCAACTTCCTAACAGTATTTCTTGTTTTTATATTTTATTATTTCCTATGGGGAATCAAAAATAGCCACGATATATCTCTCCGAACATTAATTATTATTGCTCTCTCGCTCTTCTTTACCAGAGCAATTTTTCAATGGCCTTTTATTATAGTAGCCGGGCTTTCGCTTTTTCTACTTAAGGTAGAAAAAAGAAAAATCCTATTTTTCGTTGTAATTACGGGGGCTGTTGCTCTCATTTTTGGATTAAAACAATATTATCAATTTGGTACTCTTTCAACATCATCATTTACGGGATTAAATCTAAATCGCTCTGTTGGCAACCCAAACTACACTGACTATTGGGTGCTTGATATTGACTACCAAGAACAAAAAAGCTCACTGCCAAATGTTTTGACGCGAAGAAAAAAAACAGATGGCTCAGTAAATTACAACCACATTCAATATCTGGAATACAACCAAGAGTTGATAGAAAACTACAAAGAATATATGCTTTCAACACCTATAACAACGATTATCAAATCATATTGGGAGAATATACAAATCTACTTCAGGCCTTCCACTGAGTATCATACTAAACACACAATCGTTGACCGTCTTCCATGGAAAGACCTTTACGACCAACTGTTTTCATCGCCAATACTCCCCTTATTGCTTTTCTTCTCTGGCGTGTCATGGATAGCAAAAGTTATTAAGCAGAAAGACTATCTTGAAAACATCGGGCTAGTGCTTCCCGGGTTATATATTTTTCTTGTCACCATATTATTTGAAAAGGGCGAAAATATGCGTTTCAAGTTCTTTCTAGAGCCGCTTTTCTTCATTTTTATAATTTCACAAATATATAATATAAGCAAACACACTTATACAAAAATTCGCTCAACAAAAAACTAAAAATTACAAACTATGACTAAACTAAAACAACCCAACTCAAAAATGTGCTTCGTCTGCGGGCTTGAAAATCCGCTTGGGCTAAAGCTACACATCTACCAAACTGAGCCTGGTGTCATTGAAACTACCTACACCGCTCCAGATCATTTTCAGGGATACCCGGGTGTCCTTCACGGCGGAATTGTCGCCACTATCCTTGATGAGATTAGTGGGCGCGCGCATATGGGCGACCCATCTGAACCACGCTTTATGTATACCGGAAAGATGGAAGTCAAATATCGCAAAAACGTACCCATTGGCGTTCCTTTAAGAATTGTAGGAAAAGCCGGAAATTCAAGAAAAAGAACAGCAGAAGGTTGGGCCGGCATCTATCATCCCGATGGTACGCTACTCGCCGAAGCGACAACGCTTCTCATTAATCTTCCTCAAGAAAGCTTAGATTCTGCTAACCTTGAAGAGCTAGGGTGGAAAGTTTACCCAGATTAAGATTAAAGACAAAAATACAAATAAGCATCCTGACGAGTATAATAAGGATGCTTATTTTTTCTACATAATTAATACTAAATAACATATCTCAGATAGACGGAGAAAATTCTATGATTACTCAATACTATCGTCCGAAAAATCTAACCGAAGCCCTAACCTTGATAGCCCAACCAAAGACCTACCCGCTAGGTGGTGGCATTTTGCTAAATCAGTTTAGTAATGAAGAATATGCCGTTGTCGACTTGCAGACTTTGGCATTAAACACCATTGAGAAAAAGGGCAATCTGCTTGAGATCGGCGCAACGGTCACTTTGCAAGATTTGTTAGATAACGCCGAAACGCCTGATGCACTAAAAAAAGCTATTAAACACGAAGCAAGCCTAAATACACGTAATGTTGCGACCGTTGCTGGGACTTTAGTCACATCTGACGGGCGTTCCCCATTTGCCGTGATAATGATGGGGCTTGACGCAAAAATCACACTTCGAAACAGCAACAACGAAGAGGAAAATATCCAGATTGGCGATTTTCTTCCTTTGCGCGAAGAAATCACAGAAAACAAGCTTATTACGCAAATCAGTATCCCCACAAATGTCGAATCGGCTTACGAATATGTAGCCCGCACACCCGCAGATAAGGCGATCGTTTCCGCTACGCTGACTCAATGGGCGAGCGGACGCACTCGTCTCGTACTTGGTGGCTGGGGTAAATCACCATCACTGGCAATGGATGGAAAAGGCGCTGAAGGCCTCGAAGCGGCCGCAAAAAACGCAACGCACGACACTGCCGACCAATGGGCATCTGCTGAATACAGGCAAGATGTTGCTGTCACTTTAGCTAAACGCTGTCTTAAATAACCAAGAGGACAAAAAATGACGAATATTCATGGCTTTGAGCTGATCAAAGAAGAAGACATTCCTGAAATAAACACAAAGGCTCGCCATTTTCGCCACCTGAAAAGCGGCGCAGAATTACTCTCTCTTGAAAATGACGACGAAAACAAAGTTTTCAGTGCAAACTTTCGCACCCCACCAAAAACATCTAACGGTGTTCCCCACATTCTTGAACATTCTGTGCTCGCAGGCTCAGAAAAATATCCTGTAAAAGAACCTTTTGTCGAACTGCTCAAGGGTTCTCTGCAAACTTTTGTTAATGCTTTCACAGGCCCCGATATTACGTTTTACCCCTGCGCCAGCCAAAATCTGCAAGATTTTTACAACCTAATCGATGTCTATGTAGACGCCGTTTTTCACCCACTGCTTCCCAAGCATATTCTCGACCAGGAAGGTTGGCATTACGAACTCGAAAACGCCGACGAGCAAATGATCTACAAGGGCGTTGTTTTCAATGAGATGAAGGGCGCGTATTCAGACCCAAACCGCATTTTGGGCAACGCATCACAATTCTCGCTTTTCCCCGGGCATATTTACGGCCTTTCATCCGGTGGCGATCCTAAAGTAATCCCCGATCTCAGCTACGAAGATTTCATCGCTTTCCACAAAGCCTATTATCATCCATCCAATTCGCGGATCGTTTTTTATGGGGATGATGATCCGAATGAGCGCCTGCGATTAATGGATTCGTATCTCTCCGGATATGAACTTGCTCCCGCGCAATCGACTATTCCCCTACACCCGCACACCGATTCCTCGCAAGAGATAACCCTCCCCTATGCTGCGAGCGACGCTGAAGCAAAATGCTATTTAACCCTAAATTGGCTGCTCCCCGAGCAAGGCGATGCAGAAAGGCTATTCAGCTTCAATATTCTGGAGCATATCCTTTTGGGCAGCCCCGCCGCTCCGCTCCGCAAAGCCCTGATCGAATCTGGTCTGGGCGAAGATTTGGCAGGCATCGGTCTCGAAGATGAAATGCGGCAAATGTATTTCTCTACAGGGCTAAAGGGCATTAATAAAGATGATGCGCAAAAAGTCACTGATCTAATTGAAGAAACGCTCGCTAATTTGGCAAATAATGACATAGACGCAGATACTGTTGCCGCATCTATGAATACTGTCGAGTTTAGATTGCGTGAAAATAATTCGGGTGGCTTCCCGCGTGGGATCAGTACGCTACTCCGCGCGATGAGGTTTTGGAATTACGACTATGATCCTATCGCGCCACTCGCTTTTGAAGCACCGCTCAATGCGATTAAGGAAAGGCTAGCCTCGGGCGAGAAATATTTCGAGGGGCTCATCCAAAGCCATTTTGTGGCAAACAAGCATAAAACACGTGTGTTACTCGTCCCGGATACAGAACTAAACCGACGTGATGAAGAAGCAGAGCGCGAAAAACTGGCATCCATCCAAAAAGAGATGTCATCCGAGGAAATTGAAGAGGTGATTCGCAGCACGACAGCATTAATCGAGATTCAAAATGCACCGGATTCTCCGGAAGCTCTTGCAACTTTGCCCACTTTGAAACGCGAAGATTTGGATAAAAAGAATAAGCCCATTCCCATCAGCGAAGAAAAGATCAGCGATGTGACCGTGCTATACCACGACCTTGCGACAAATGGCATTTTCTATATGGGTATGGGATTTGACTTACACGCACTCCCTGAAGATTTGCTGCCTTACACAACTCTTTTGGGTCGCGCTTTAGTGGAAATGGGCACAGAAAAAGAAGATTTCGTAAAGCTCTCTCAGCGAATCGGGCGCGATACCGGCGGTATTCGACCGAGTGCGTTTACTTCAACCATTTGGGAGAGCAACGAAAGCGCGGCTTATCTTTTCTTGCATGGAAAATCCACTGTAGAGCAAGCGAGCAAGCTGACCGAAATATTAAAAGATGTTTTGCTAGATACAAAGCTGGATAATGCCGAGCGTTTCAAACAGATCGTGCTGGAGGAAAAAGCCGGTTTAGAATCGGCGCTTATTCCTTCCGGGCATATGGTCGTTCATGGCAGGCTAAGGTCTAAATTCCATGAAGCGGGTTGGCTTGAAGAAAAAATGGAAGGGATTGATTTTCTTTTCTTCTTACGTGAGTTGGCCGAAAAAATTGAAAATGATTGGCAAAGCGTTCTTGCCGATTTGGAACTTGTCCGTGAGTTGCTCGTTAATCAAAACAATTTGCTTTTTAACATCACTTGTGAAGCAAAAGCGTGGCGAGAAACGCGCCTCCAAATCAAAGAGTTGGTCTTGGCTTTACCAAAGAGCAAAGTGCATTATCTAAAATGGTCCCCTGATTTTGGTAGAGACCCTGAGGGTTTAACCATTCCGGCACAAGTAAATTATGTTGGCAAAGGCGCAAATCTCTACTATCAGGGATATAGCCTAAATGGCTCAATCGGTGCAGTAACACGTTATTTGGGCATGACCTGGCTCTGGGAAAAAGTTCGCGTGCAGGGTGGGGCTTATGGTGGATTCTCGGTCTTTGACCAGAAATCTGGCTTATTTAATTATCTCTCCTATCGTGACCCGAATTTGCTACAGACCCTCGAGAATTACGATGGTACCGGAGAGTTTCTAAAGGACCTTGAGTTGAGCGATGAAGAATTAACCAAGATCATCATCGGCGCAATTGGCGGGCTGGATACTTATAGACTCCCCGATGCAAAAGGGCACACATCCATGACGCGCTATCTAACTCATATCAGTGATGAATTCCTGCAAAAATACCGAGATGAAGTTCTTGCCGCAACACAAGATGATTTCAAAGATTTCGGCGTATCGTTGAATAAAGCCAAAGATGTTGGGCATGTCGTTGTATTAGGCTCCGAGGATGCAATCAAAGAAGCTAACGAGAAGCTTGATAAAGATAAAAAATTGAACGTTATTAAGGTTATGTAAAAAGCCTTCAATATAAATAAATGACTCTCCCGCTAAACACCATCCTGTACGGCGATGCCATCGAAAAGATGAATTCTCTTCCCGAGAATTCGGTCGATTTGATTTTCGCCGACCCACCTTATAATCTGCAGTTGCAGAAGGATTTGTGGCGACCCAATATGACCAAGGTCGAAGCGGTAAATGATGAATGGGATAAATTTAGCACTTTTGAGCAATATGACCACTTCACAAAAGCATGGCTAAAAGCTGCCCGACGTGTACTAAAAAACACCGGTACGATCTGGGTGATTGGTTCTTATCACAATATCTACAGAGTTGGCTCTATTTTGCAAGATCTTGGCTATTGGATTTTGAACGATATTCTCTGGATAAAAAGCAACCCCATGCCGAATTTTCGGGGTGTGCGTTTTGCAAACGCTCACGAAACCTTGCTTTGGGCAAAAAAAGACAAAGATTCGAAATATACCTTCAATCATTTCGCGATGAAGGGCTTAAATGGCGACAAACAAATGCGTTCAGATTGGACTATCCCGATCTGTAAGGGAAGAGAGCGGATAAAGATCAATGGAAAACGAGCACATGCTACCCAAAAGCCAGAAGCCTTGCTTTATCGGGTGATTTCATCATCATCGAAACCTGGAGATGTTGTGCTCGATCCCTTTTTCGGGAGCGGGACAACGGGAGCGGTGGCGAAGAAATTGCACCGCAACTGGATCGGGATTGAAAGAGAAGAAACTTATATTCAGATTGCGCAAGAGCGGATAGATGCCATCGAAATTGATGAATATCAGGAAGATGTTTATCTTGCGGGCGTCAAAACAACGAAAAAACGTATCCCTTTTGGCACACTGCTCACAAACGGAAGCCTGCGTCCCGGCGAGCGTCTCTGGTTCGGTAAGCGGAGCGAAATCCACGCTACGATTTTAGCGAATGGGCATATCCAACACGATGGAACGATCGGCTCTATCCATAAAATTGCTAAAAGGCTCAAAAACGCGCCTTGCAATGGCTGGGATTATTGGTATTACGAAGAAAATGGTGAAAGAAAAAAAATTGATGAATTGCGCAAGCGTATTCGTGAGGAAATGGTAAAAAAAGTCAATGAAAAATAATCGTTGGGTCATTATAGGTATCGTCTTTTTTGTTATTGTTGCTGTCGGCAACTATTTTTGGGTAAACGCGCAAATGGATTCGCTTTTTGCCTATCGCTCTTTGCTGCACAACTCGCCACCTGTACCAGGTGAGGCCTTCGAGTGGGCGCAGGAAGAAAAACCCACCCGTCGCGTTGTTTTCATTCTCGTAGACGCTTTGCGCAACGACACATCGCATAAAAAAGATGTGATGCCCTACTTAAACGAATTGCGCGCGCAGGCGGCATGGGCAACTTCGCACAGCCAAGCGCCATCTTATTCTGCGCCGGGTTATAGCGTTATCGGTACAGGCGCATGGCCCTATCTTAGCGATGGCCCTGCTATGAATCTCGATTATGAAGAAATTCCCACCTGGACACAGGATAATATTTTTTCTGCCGCGCATAGGGCAGGGCTGAAAACCGCTATTTCTGGCTATTATTGGTTTGAAAAATTGGTTCCACAAAATGATGTCGATGCCAGTTTCTATACCCCCGAAGAAGACACTGCCGCTGACCGCGCAGTGCTGGATGCCGCAGCTCCGTGGCTTAAATCTGACGATTATCAATTTATTTTGATTCATCTCGATCAAGTCGATTATGCCGGACATCATGAAGGCGGCCCGCAAGACCCACGCTGGGATGAAGCCGCCAAACGTGTAGATGACCACATCCGCGAGATCGTTTCGCTCCTGGATTTGGAACTTGATACCGTTGTAATTACATCTGATCACGGACAAATTGATAAGGGTGGACACGGCGGCCATGAAGAAATTGTGCTAAGAGAGCCTTTAGTGCTCGCAGGCGCAGGCATTATCCCCGGGCAATATCCCGATACCGAAATGGTAGATTTAGCCCCAACTTTGGCAACATTGCTTGGCGCAAATATCCCCGCTACCAGCCAGGGACATATTTTATTTGATATGCTGGCACTCTCTGAAACACAAAAAGTGGTCGTAGAAAAAGCCCTGATTGCCCAACAACGTCAACTTCATGCGGCGTACACAGAATCTTTTAGCGATCCCTTACCGATCCGCGAAGATATGGATTTTGTAACAGGCACAACCTTTGCTATTGAAGCAACTTCTACTCAGCAAGAAGATAAAGAACGTAGACTGAGCTTCAACCTTCCTGTTTTTTTGACCATCATCCCCGCTTATCTCATCTTCAGAAATTGGAAAAAAGTCAAAATGCTTTTTGCTGGTGCCCTTGCCTACATTCTTCTTTTTAATGTCTACTATGTTTTAGTAGCACAAAGAACCTACTCCTTTAGCTCTGTAGCAGGGCTAGATTCTTTCGTTCTATTCAATGCAATAACGGCAGTCGTTCTTTTGGGTGCTATTTGGCTCTTTCTTATACTAAAACTAGGCATTCTAAAAAAAGGGGTTGCTGAAAGCGCCGAGAAAACCATCCTTCTGACTGCCTTCATTCTTTATTTATTGTCACTTCCTGTTTTGTGGCATTATGCAGTAAACGGTTCTCTCGTCACCTGGTTCTTGCCCGAATTCCCGATCATGTTTAGAGGTTTTCTCGGCATGGTCCAAAGCATTATGGTTGCTGTAGTCGGAATTGTCCTAACGGGCGTGGGTGCGTTGGCGGCTAAATTCACGAAAAAATCTTAATACAAAAAACGAAGTATTTCTGCTTAGAAAAGTTCCAAAAGGAGCAATTATGAATATTCAACTAAAAGTAAACGGAAAAGATCACCAAGTTCACGCCCTACCGGGCGACACCCTTCTTTCTACGCTGCGCAAGCTCGGCTACCATAGCATCAAATTTGGCGACGAGCATGGTCTGAGCGGCGCGGATACCGTATTAATGGACGGAAAACCTGTCAATGCCGGAATGTTGCTCTCTGCCCAAGCAGAGGGACACGAAATCGCCACGCTCGAGGCTTTGGGCGAACATCCCGAACAAGGCTGGAAAAAAACAGATGGATTACATCCGCTTCAGGCCGCTTTTATTGAAACAGGCGCAATCCAATGTGGATACTGCACCCCGGCCCAAATTCTCGCTGCAAAATCGCTCTTGGACGAAAAACCTGCTCCCACTGAAGACGAAGTGAGAGATGCCATTGGCGGCGTACTCTGTCGCTGCACAGGCTATGTTAAACCTGTAGAGGCTGTAATGCGTGCGAGCGCAGTGATGCGCGGCGAAAAAACAGACGCTATTAAAACAACACTTTTCCCATCTGAAAAAGCCCCAGAATATCAAACAGTTGGCAAATCGGAACCAAAAGTGGATTCCGTCAAGCTGGCGCAAGGCAAATCTGCTTTTGTGGCAGATGTTGAAATGCGGGATATGCTCCACGCAAAAATTCTCAAATCACCTTATGCGCACGCGCTCATCAAATCTATTGATGCTAGCAAAGCCCGTGCTTTACCCGGCGTCGCCGCTGTACTAACGCACGAAGATATTCCCCGCGTAATCTGGTCTACAGCTGGGCAATCTGATCCTATTCCGGGGCCGCTGGATATGTTCTCGTTGGATCATAAAGTTCGCTACGTAGGGGATCGGGTAGCAATGGTCGCCGCAGAAACGCCTGAGATCGCCGAGCAAGCCGTGAGCATGATCGAAGTCGAATATGAGGAACTTCCCATCCTGCTGGATATAGAAGAATCCATGAAACCCGGCGCACCTATTTTGCATGATGAGCCAGAATATGTAGATTTTGCCGATTCAGACGCATCCCGAAACTTGGGTGCTGAAATCCGGATTGATATCGGTGATGTAGAAAAAGGTTTTTCCGAAGCCGACCATGTTTTTGAAGGCGTTTATGATGTCTCCAAAGTACAACAGGCACATATTGAGCCGCATGTTGTCGTTACTTATTGGGACGAAGATGATCGCTTGGTGATTCGCTCCAGCACACAAGTGCCTTTCCATATGCGCCGAATGCTTGCGCCTGTTTTAGGATTACCAGTGAAACGAATTCGCGTGATTAAACCCCGCGTTGGTGGTGGATTTGGCGGCAAACAGGAAGTACAAGTTGAAGATATTGCCGCTCATTTAACAATTGCCACAGGCCGCCCCGTAATGCACGAAAGCAGCCGTGAAGAAGAATTTACATCCAGCCGCTCACGCCACCCAATGCGCTTGTGGATGAAAACAGGCGTACTAAAAGACGGCACAATAACCGCTAACGAGATGAAAATTCTCTCCGACACAGGTGCTTACGGCGGACATGCTCTAACCGTAACCGGTAATACCGGGCATAAATCGCTCGCGCTTTACGTTGGCGATGGAAAATACCGCGAAAACCCCAACATCCGTTTTCACGCCGATATTGTGTACACAAACCGCGCTCCATCTGGTGCGTATCGCGGATATGGCGTACCGCAAGGCTACTGGGCGCTCGACCGCCAACTTGAAAAGATTGCCCGTAAAATGGATTTTGACCCCATCAAATTCCGTCTAAAAAATGCACTGCGTCCCGGCGAATATCATCCCTTTAGCACCGCCTGGAATGAAGGTCGTGAGCCACGCCCCGAAATTATCCACACCATTGGGCTAGAAAAATGCGTAGAAGAAGGTAAAAAAGCCATCGGCTGGGATGAGAAATTTGGCAACGAAAGCTGGCAACAAATCTCTCCCACCAAACGTCGCGGCATCGGCATAACAACAGCTATGCAAGGCACAGCCATTCCCTATCTCGATATGGGCGGCGCATCCATCAAAATGAACGACGACGGCTCTTTTAATTTGCTCGTTGGCGCAACCGATCTCGGCACCGGCTCAGACACCGTTTTGGCACAAATGGCCGCAGAAGTGCTCGGTGTTCCGCTTGAAGATATGATTACCTACTCATCCGACACAGATTTCACACCTTTCGATGTTGGCGCTTATGCTTCTTCTACAACCTATGTTTCAGGTGCTGCCGCTGCAAAAGCCGCAGAAATTGTTGCAGAACGGATTAAAATCCGCGCCGCAATGATGCTGGAACTGGATACCCACGAGAACATCGTGCTGAAGGATAGAAATGCCATCGCTCCTGATGGACGCTTGATTCCGTTAAGTGAAATTGCTCTCGAATCCTTACATCGGAACGAACAAGAACAGATCATGGGCGTTGCCTCGTATGTTTCGCATGTTTCCCCACCACCCTTCGCCGCCCAATTCGCCGAAGTGACCGTAGACACTGAAACGGGAGAAATTACCGTAGACAAATTACTCATGGCAATAGACGGTGGCAAGATCGTTAATCCTATCGCCGCAGCAGGGCAAGTTGAAGGCGGCATGGTACAAGCCCTCGGCTACGCTGTTTGCGAAGAAATGGTTTACAACGAAAAAGGCGAGATCCGCGAAAAAGACTTTGGCGATTATCATATCTACCGCGCCGACGAAATGCCAGAAATGGATGTAGTCTTCGTCGAAACCTTTGAAGAAAGTCATCCCTTTGGTGTAAAAGCCGTTGCTGAAATTCCACTAGATGGTGTTGCCCCTGCTGTCGGCAACGCTGTTCGTGATGCCGTCGGTGTAGATATAGACATTCTCCCTGTTACGCCAGAGAAAATCTGGCAGGCGATGCAAGCAACAAAATAGAAAGAAACTTCTTTAAAAAAAGAAAAGTGACTGTCATCTTTGAGATGACAGTCACTTTTCTTTCTATTTATTGAAAAGAGTATAATTGCCGAAAGAAAATTCAGAGAAAGGGTTTTATGAAGATTTTCAAAAAAAATATTCTTAGCATATTATCAATCACAATTTTATTGAGCGCGTGTAATGCAGCAGAACCTGCAACACCAACAACTATTCCTGTTGACGCAGGCGCAACTGCTGTCTCGATGGCATCTACCATGGCGGCAGAGACCATGGCGGCTATTCCCACCGAAACAGCGCTTCCTACACCAACGGAAACCCCTTTTTATTTAACGGCAAATATTTGGGCAGAAGAGCCGCGCGTGCCTATCATTAATTATCATCAATTTGCGCCAAACACATCTTTAAGATCAACTGATCACAAAATCCGAAAGAGAGATTTTCTCGACGGATTGGAGGCACTCAACCAAGCTGGATTTACCCTCATTCACTTAGAAGATTGGATCAATGGCGATCTCTACGTGCCTGAGGGTCGCCGACCACTGGTCTTCACAATGGATGATCTATTTTATAATAATCAAATCCGGATGGGTGAAAATGGCGAACCACGCAGGGATACCGGACTTTCTTTTGCATGGGAATATGGCCAGGAACATCCGGAATTCGGTTTCAAATGGTCATTATTTGCTAATCTCGGCGATAAATGGTATGCAGATGGTGACACCGAGGGCAAGTGGAAAGATGAGCTTGCACAAAGCATCATCTGGTGTCTTGACCATGATGCCCGCGTTTATAATCATACCTACCAGCATATCCGCATGGATAAGAGCGGCGCAGAGGGCATCCTTTGGGACTTGGAACAGAACGATCTCTTTATGCGCGAATTACTCGCTAAGGCTGGGCGCGAAGATTTGATCGAAGGTCTAGGTAATATGCTCGCCATCCCCTTTGGTTATTGGCCTGAAGGCAGCGCATATAGTGCAACCACAAATTACATCACGCCCGAAGGCGAGCCGATGTTGGGCATTTTCGATATCGATTGGATCGTTAACGGAGTCAAATTTATGGCACCGCCTTATTCGCCGGAATTTGACCCGATGCGTATTCCACGCATTGCGATGCCGCCTGAAGCTGTCGAATATCTCGTTGAGCATCAGGAAGAATTTCCCACAATGGTAGCGTGTCAGGTGGGGCCGCTCGATGCCGAGCAAGTTGAAAATCAGGACTATCTTCGAGAGGCGATCCAAGCATCTATCACGAGCGGGTCCTGCCCGCAGGGCGTTTATATCCTAGAAGACTATACTTTTGATATGCGTTAAGCCCCCTCTGCCCTAAAGGGCATCTCCCCCAAATTCTAAAAACTGAATTTAGGGGAGAAAAAACTAAAGCCTAGAACCTGAGGTCCTAAAAATGAGTCAAACCTACGTCATTGGACATATTAACCCCGATACCGATACCATCGCCGCTGCAATGGGCTATGCCTGGCTACTCAAAGAACGCGATGGCGGTGATATCGTCTCAGCCCGCGCAGGCGCACTTAACCCACAAACAGCCTGGATATTAAATCATCTCAAATTGGATGCGCCCAAGCTGCTGAGTGACGCCTCCCCAAAATTTGATGCCGTTCTTCGACGTTTGGATACAACCGATCCGGATGCCCCGTTAAAAGACGCTTGGGCGATCGCTTCGCGCACGGGTGGAGTTGCTCCCGTTGTGGAAGCAGACGGGAAGCCCTTTGGCTTGATCACGGGGGGCAGCATTTTTGCCTATATGAGTCAGACAGTTGGCACACATAGCAAAAAACAAAAAATGACCATCGCCGATGTCCTCGATGCCCCCTGCCGCGAAGCCTGCAATATGGATGTTCCCCAACTTAAGGCAAAAGGCCGCATCCGCGATTCGCTAAATCGACTTTTACGCTACGAAGGGGATAATTTTTTCGTCGTCAACGATAACGACGTTTACAGGGGCGTTTGCCGCCAACGCGATGCCCTCAACCCTCCGCGTTTAAAAATCATTTTGGTCGACCACAACGAAGCCCGACAGGCTTTAGCCCATCTCGAGGAAGCAGAATTGCTCGAAATTCTCGACCATCACCGCTTGGGCAATCCATCTACACATACCCCGATTCGGGTTACGGTAGATATTGTCGGCAGCACCAGCACGCTCGTCTCAGAAAAGATTGAAGAAGTGGGCTTAAGCGCACCGCCAAAAATCGCTGGAATGCTATTAGCAGGGCTATTATCCGACACACTCATTCTCACATCCCCCACCGCAACAGAACGAGACCATAACGCCGCAAAAAGATTATCGCGCTGGGCCTTTGTGCTAGGCGGCCCCCTCGAAGGCGAAACGATTCAATCTTACGGAGAGAAGATTCTCAGCGCGGGCGCAGGTTTATCATCCCGCACACCCGAAAAGATCGTCAGCGGCGACATGAAACTCTACGAAGGTGGAAACTACCGTTTTTCTGTCTCTCAAGTCGAAGTAACCGATTTACACCAACTCACTAAACATCTCGATGATTTAAAAACGGCCCTCGAAGATCTGCGCAGCAAAAACGCCGTCGATTTTGCGATGCTCCTTGTCACAGACGTTGTCCGCGGCTCCAGCCGTTTATTAATTGTCGAAGAACCAAGCGAACTCAGCGACCTGCCTTACCCTCGCCAAAGCGATGGTACGCGTCTCGCCAAAGGCGTTGTTTCGAGGAAAAAGCAGTTATTGCCGGGGGTTTTGGGGTTATTGGAGAGATAGAAAACAAGCTAGCTTTTAAACTAAATCGATAAAGGATTTTGTATGCCCACTGATCACGACTATATGCTCCGCACTGTAAAACTGGCAAAAGCTGCTGGAGAAGCAGGAAATCTGCCCATCGGCGCCCTAATCGTTTTGGATGGTGAAATCATCTCCGAAGGCCAAAACAGACTCTGGATGCCCGTCACCAATCCCGGTCGCCACGCTGAAATCGATGCATTAAGCAATGTTAATGACCCTGCCCTTTGGGCACGTTCAAAAAAGATGATTCTCTACACAACGCTCGAACCTTGCTTAATGTGTTTGAGCACTATTCTTCTGCACAAAATCGGGCGTGTCGTATACGGAGCCAAAGATCCGCGCGGAGGTGCGCTTTGCACCGTTGGGCACATGCCCTATGCTTTTGAACGTTTTTACAAAGAAACGGAAATAACAGGCCCCGCCTTAGCCGAAGAATGCGACGATCTTTTCAAACAGATGGTCGATATACTCGAAGCCCGCATCGCAAAAAAGAAATGAATTCATCGTCTAAAAAAGTATCTTTTTGTGCTTCAAGCCCGCCTAAGCGGGCTTCGCAAGTTTAGCACGGGATTTTTCGGCTATATTTTCGGGAGTAAAATAATGCGTTTTCATGTCAAAGTGATTTTGCCGCGGAGAAGCAATCTCTCCAAGAGTATATTTAGACTAAAATCATCCAGTATAATAATAAAACGAAAAATACAGAGAAACTTTACGAACGCGCTTTGTGGCTTGCTATTTTGACCGTTGCTTATAATTTGATAGAGGGCTTGTGGCGATTTATTTTGGTGTGGCTGACGAGACGCTTGCGCTTTTTGGTTTTGGCGTGAATTCTTTTATCGAGGTGCCTTCGGGCGCGGGGATCATCGCGATGGTTTTGCGTATTCGCCAAAATCCCAATACGGAGCGCAGCCAATTTGAAATGACCGCCTTGCGAATTACAGGAACCAGTTTTTATATTTTGGCAGTAGGGCTGGGCGCAACAGTGATCGTCAATTTGCTCAGCGGGCATAACCCGGAAACCACGCTCTCCGGGTTGATTGTTTCATTGATTTCTATCGCGACGATGTGGCTTTTGATCCGCGCAAAACGAGATGTTGGTAAGAAACTCGACTCTGCGCCAATTTTGGCAGATGCCAACTGCACGCTGGTTTGTCTTTATATGTCGGTTATTTTGCTGATTTCAAGTGCCGTATTCGAGCTTACAGGATTTGGTTTTGTAGACAGCCTCGGCGCAATTGGCTTAATCTATTTTTCATATAAAGAGGGGAAAGAGGCTTTTGAGAAGGCAAAAGGATCGAGTGTGAGTGCGAAACTGCTGAGGCAGCGTAGGCTACAAAAGTCTCTAAGACTTTTGTAGCCTACGCTACTATTTGAAATGCGTTAAAATAAGCGCATGAAATACACCCTCTGGCTGGCGATCATTTTTCTTTTGTTCTCCTGCCAAACCCAAGCTCCTCTTGAAAAAATCAACATTCTGGACGGGGAAGAACTTCTTTCCTTGCCCACTGCTTCACGCATTCCAGCAGAGATTTTGGCAAAAAATGATATTCCGCTCGCGCCCCTTGACGAGTTTCTCGTTAATGGACAAATTGCTGACCCGAATACGCCCCTAAATTGCGAAAACTGCCTTTTGCAAATTCGACGTGCAGTTACGATGACTCTCGTTACGCCTGATGGGGAACATAAACTTATTACGGCTGCGCCGACTGTTGGGGAGGCTCTTTCCGAATTTGGAATTCAACTCTATGCAGCGGATTTTGTCGATCCGCCCGTGGGGACAGAGGCTACTGACCAATTAACTATTATTTATCGCCCCTCACGCCCGCTTGCCATTCGCGTGGACGGGAAAATCGTCCATATTCGCTCTTCTGCGGAGAGAGTTGGCGAGGCTTTGCTCGAGGGCGGTATTCCGCTGATTGGGCTGGATACAAGCCAACCATCCGAGTCTGAACCGCTACCCGTAGATGGGCAGATTCATATTATCCGCATCCGCGAAGAGATAGAACTATCCCAGACAGAAATCCCCTTTGAGACTGAATATATTGCATCAAATGAACTCGCCATTGACGAGGAAAAAATCCTGACAGCGGGCGTTCCCGGCTTGATCGTAAAAAGAGATCGTGTCCGCTATGAAAATGGTGTAGAAACGTCCCGCATCAGTGAAGAAGAGCGAAAAGTTCGAGACCCAAGCATCCAAATTGTGGGCTATGGAACGCAATATGTTAGCAAAACGGCGGTCGTTGACGGCCAAGAAATTAAATATTGGCGTTCCTTGCAGGTTTATGCCACATCTTATTCTCCCTGTAACTCTGGCGCGGATCGTTGTTACCCAAACACCGCCAGTGGAAAAACCGTGCAACACGGCGTAATTGGCGTAATACGAAGTTGGTATAACGAGATGCAGGGGCAAGGCGTTTATGTGCCTGGTTATGGCTACGCGACAATCGAAGATATTGGTGGTGGCATCCCCGGCAAAGACTGGATCGATCTCGGCTATACTGATGCAAACTATCAGGTTTGGAGCCAGTGGGTGACAATTTATTTTCTTGAATGAGCTGTCAGACTTCAGCTATCAGACATCAGACCTTAGCCGAATCAAAAGCTTAATAAAATCTAACGCCTAAATATATGACAAAAACACAAAAAATCATTTTTACTATTTTACTCGTCGGAATCGCGATACTTTGCTTTCTGGTCAGCGTATCTGCCTATCAATTTTGGCAAAAACCGCTTGGCCCTTCACTTCAGTTACCGACAAGCACTCACATAAAACAAGCAACCCTGCCACCAACCTGGACAGCCGCAGCAGGAAACACTCAACTTCCAGCGCCAAAAGAATCAGAATCTGCTACGCTCACGCCAATTCCGCCTGTAGCAACATCAACGCCCGCTACAGCGCTCTGCGGTGGCCCCAACGTATTAAATATTCTTGCCATTGGTTCCGATCAACGCGGCGATTTATATAATTATGGCTTAGGAGATGTTATCCGCCTCGTACACGTTGATTTTCTCAAACCCCAAGTCATGATCATGTCCTTGCCGCGCGACCTCTATGTAGAAATCCCCGGCATTTCAGACCATTATGGCATCACACATGGAAAACTAAACCAATCTTACTTATACGGCAATCCCGGCTTTGGCTATTATGATGGCGCAGACCTTGGCCCCGGGTTAATGGCACGCACACTCTCGCATAATTTTGGCGCGCAACCCGATAATTATATTGCCGTCAATATGCAGACCTTCATCAAAATCGTTAACGCAGTAGACGGTATTAGAGTCGATCTCCCCATTACCATCGACGGGCGTGCTGCCGATCAAGCAGGGCGCGATGACCTTATTTTCTACGCAGGTACACATCATCTTTACGGAAAAGAAGCCTTGCAACTGGCCCGTTTACGTCCCTACGGCGTTTTTGATCGTGCGAAAGCCCAAAACGAAGTCCTTTGCGGACTTTATGATAAACTCACTAGCCCCAGCGTCGTTGGCGACATTCCCGGTATCATTTCCTCTTTTGAAGATAATGTCCAAACCGATCTTAGCCCTGAGCAAATATCACAACTTTCTTGTCTTGGCACACAGCTCAAAGGCTCCGATATTCGCCTCCTAAACTGGGATGAAGGTATATTTACCGGAACAAGAGTAAATGATCCCGTCATCGGCTACACCTTTATTTGGGATGTAGACTTTGCTCTACTGCGCGAATATATCGCCGCTTTCGAACGTGGAGAATGGCTTGGTGATGCCTCTTCAGCACCTTCTGCCCCTGTAGATTATCCCAACAAATCCTTCTGTGACTAATACTATGCCCCACACAATTCCTCCCCCCATTAACACTGCCGCGCTTCTCCAAAAACATGGCCTGCGCCCAAAGAAAAAGCTCGGGCAAAACTTCCTTCAAGACCCAAATATTCTTGAAAAAATTGTCGAGTTAGCGGAAGTTAGCGAAGAAGATACCGTTCTCGAAATAGGCCCCGGGCTAGGTAGCCTAACCCGTCACCTTGCCGCGCGCGCAAAAAAAGTATTTGCCGTTGAAATAGACTCCTGGATCATCCCTGCGTTAGAAACATCTCTTTCTGGCTACGCGAACACCAAAGTCATCAACAAAGATATCCTTCAAATTGCGCCATCTGAGATCATTTCTGCGCCCAACTACCTCGTTGTCGCCAATATCCCCTACTACATCACATCTGCGATTATTCGACATCTACTAGAAAACGAACCACGCCCCCATCGCCTGATATTAACTATCCAAAAAGAAGTTGCTGAACGGATTTGCGCCCCCGAAGGCAAAAAGATGAGCCTGCTTGCCTTGAGCATCCAAGTTTATGGCAAGCCCGAAATCGTAGGCAAAATCCCTGCTGGAGCTTTTTACCCGCCCCCCAAAACAGATTCTGCCGTTATCCGCATCTCACTCTACGATGAGCCGCGCATTCCCACTGCGCTACTAGACGATTTCTTCCGTATTGCAAAAGCAGGCTTCAGCCAAAAAAGAAAAAACCTACGAAACGCTCTCTCCGCGGGCTTGCGTCTTCCCAAAGAAAAAACTGAAGCGCTGCTTCACAACACCGAAATTGACCCGCATCGACGGGCAGAGACTTTGAATCTAGAAGAATGGGGGAAATTAACTAAAGAATGGTCTGAAAAGAAAAACCCCGATAAATTATAAAATCTATCGGGGTTTGATTATTATTTCACGCGGGCAGCGCGTCCTTTTGCGCGAAGATCGCGATAGGCCCAGCGAACCATCCAAATTCGCAAAGCTGCTTCTCGTTGGATTTTGAAGGACATTTTTGATTTTCCCCATTGGCGATCAGCAAAATAAATGGGGACTTCGCCTACTCTGTAACCCAAACTATAGGCCATGTAGATCATTTCTACAAGAAAAACATAACCACTTGACTGGATACGGTCTAGCGGCATCCCTTCGAGCGTTTCACGTCTCCAAAACCGGAAGCCTGTGGTGACATCACGCAATTTAAATCCAAGAATTGTGCGAGCATAAAAATTACCAAAGGCTGAGAGCCATTTTCGCCAAAGAGGCCAGTTCTCGTCCAAACGTCCGCCAGGGATATAGCGAGAACCAAGGACGACATCTCGGTTTTTAATCATTTCTGCCATATCCACTAAACGATTTGGATTATGGGAGAAATCAGCATCCATTTGAACAACGGCATCCGTTTGAGTAGCGAGAGCAAGTTGAATTCCGATCAGATACGCTGTACGAAGACCAAGTTTCCCCTCACGATGCAAGACTTCTACTTTGTCTGGATTGTCAGCAGAAAGTGAATCCGCTATCTCTCCGGTTCCATCAGGGCTATTATCGTCCACTATCAGGATGTGAATATCAAGGGGGAGCGAAAATAAAGCGGAGACCAGCTTAGGCAGGTTCTCCGCTTCGTTATACGTTGGGATTATTACTGATATTTGCAATTTTTTTCCTATTTCTTAAGGCTTAAAAGTTTTGCCTTTAACTCAGCTGGTGTTTGCGCAACACCACTACAAGATGAAATTTTAGCCGTTTTAATAGAAAGACGATTGCTCCAATTAACTGCATCGTCACGGTCTCTAATAGGATAAAAATAATCGAGAGATTGCTCTAAACGGCTAACTATTCTTTCTAAAAGAGCTGGGGCTGATGCGGAAGAAATAATTAATGCAAATTCAGCGGTTGCCAAGTGGCCTAAAAATCCGTCTGCGCTACCCACTTCTCGCATCGCATTGTGGATCATCAGACTAACAGCACGCAAGACATCGTCTGATGCAACAAAACCATAAAGCTCTCGGAAAGACTCAAGGTTTTCAAGAGAAACTAAAAGGAGGGAGTGACTGTCTTTTTTGAGACATTCTGCAAGCTGCTCATCTACCAATGCACCTTCAGGAAGCCCGCTAACAGGGTTTGTTAACGTGTTTTGCACCATGCGCTCAAGAGAGTTTCTTACGCGCAAGCGAAGTTCTTGAATGTCGAAAGGTTTGGTGATGTAATCATCCGCTCCCAGCTCAAGGCCTTGCAAACGATCTGCGCGGTCTCGTTTTTCTGTGAGAAAAATGATGGGGACTTCTTTTGTACGGCGATCTTCGCGCAAGCGTTTTGCAACTTCGTAGCCATCAATGTCGGGAAGGCGAATATCAAGGATTACCAAATCTGGGCGTTCTGCGATGCAGGATTTTACGCCATCTTCTCCCCAATTGACTGTAATAACATCATAGCCCTGAACCCCAAAATAGGCATTCAGCATATCTGCTACATCAAGATCATCTTCAACTATCAGGATTTTTGCTTTTTTGTCTGCCACAATGATGTCACTTTTTTAGGAGGCTAACGGTTCTTTTTGAATAATAAACTCACAAACTTCGTCGCCCATAGCATGACAGCGCGACTCATTTACACGGAATTCGTTTCCGCCAGATATCCATTTAAGGCCTTCTTGAAGAAGCCCTGTGGCGATGAAGCAAACAGGTTTATCTGAGCCCGTACGCCCCCAACAAACCGGGCATTTATGGATTGTATAAACAAACTCAGAATCTTTTTCTTCAACAGTACTATGCTGATCGCTGATCTGGGAGAATATTTTTGCCATTGCAGGCAAGCCTATTCGTAATTTAGCTTGCAGAGGCAAAACTTTAAAAGCTAAATCACCTGCACCTGCCAAAGCCCCGAAATCTTTAAGAGCATCGGAAAAAGTTGCACGCCCTGCACGAAGAGCCAAGCCTCGGCCACCGCGCGGTCCATACATTTCTTCGAGAGCGACCCCTAAAGCAGAAAGCTCTGCGAAATCGAAGGCTTTTTCAAGATTATCTGGAGGATAACCTTCAACATATTTTTTCAATCCCGCTAAATTAAGAATGGCATTAAGGCCGTTCCGCCCCATGACATCTTCGAGTGCCTGAATGATAATTAGGCCGAATTTATTTGGGTAATATAAACCACTATCTTCAATAGGACTCATGCTGTCTCCGTTAAATCAGTTTCTCAAGGTCTTCAACTGCGCGACGCATGTCAAGGAAAATTAACCCTAACTTGGCTTTTTCGCTGGCTAAAGCTGTAAGAACTGCTTCTTCACCAATAGCCATCAAAACGACAAAGCCCTTTTCGCCTTTGATATAAACTTGTTCTAGCCCACCGCGCCCTAGCTCACTGGCAATTCTTTCGCCTAAGGAGAGCATTGCTGCTGACATAGCAGAGACACGATCTTCTTCGATTTCCTGAGGCAAGGCAGAAGCAATGCTTAAGCCATCCACGCTGACAATCGCTGATGCTTCAATGTCAGGGGAAGAGACCTGCATTTCACGCAGGCGGTCAACCATTTGTTTTGTACGCGATTGAGACAAAAGAACCCTCCACAAACTGAAATTATACTTATATAAAAGAGATATTTTTATGTGAAATTTAACGCTTAGAATCTATTATGAAATTTAGCACAGGGGGATAGATGTGTCAAGTTTAAGGCTTTCTACTTTGCTTTTTTTACCTTACAAAAACTTAACAAAGAGTGCCTCAGGCCGGTCTATAAGCCGCATCTTGTTCGGGGATTTTCATCCCGTTGGCGATCATCTATCTGTGCAGCCTACCTGAGATGGGAAGAGCGAGCAGCTCATCATCTCTGCTTGGCCTTGCTTCCGATGGGGGTTATCTAGCCGCCAATATTGCTACTGACGCTGGTGGTCTTTTACACCACCTTTTCACCCTTACTTTCACCCGAGGGTAAAAGCGGTTATTTTCTGTGACCCGATCCGACAGATTGCTCCGCCCCGAGATTTCCTCGGCATCGCGCTCTATGAAGTGCGGACTTTCCTCGACTCTTTGAGCCGCGATCGCCCGACCAGCCTGAGGCGTAGAGATGATACTCTTTTGCCGAACAAGCGTCAACTATGGTGTTATTTTGGCGGTGGTTGTTTTTCTTCGGGATAAATTTATTTTAACGCTATCCAGCTAAAAACAAATGTGGTGCGGCTTTTTATCCAAAAAATATATGTTTTTCATTTTTGCAGAGAAGTTTTTATACGGTAAAATAAGGGGGTCTTTATCGTTTATGCTTTAGGAGCAATATTGTGAGTGATTGGCACGGAAAATATGTGATCGGCCTTACAGGAAATATCGCTACAGGTAAAAGTGTAGTGAGAAAAATGTTAGAGCATTTAGGCGCTTATAGCATTGATGCGGATGCTCTTTCACATAGAGCTATGGCTAAGGGTGCGCCAGCTTACCGCCCCATTGTAGAACTTTTTGGGGCGTGGGTGCTGGATCAAAACAAGGAAATAGACCGCAAAAAACTTGGAAATTTGGTTTTTGCCACACCAGATGCGATGCAAAAACTGGAAGAAATTGTCCACCCATTTGTTAAACAGGCCACTGATTTGCTTGTAAAGCGTTCAAAGCATAAGGTAGTCGTTATAGAGGCGATAAAACTCCTTGAGGGAGATATGGCTTCGCTTTGCGATAGTATTTGGGTTGCAGATACGCCTGAATCTATGCAAATTACGCGATTGATGCAAAAACGCGGCCTGGACCAGACAGAGGCCCGGCAACGCATTGATGCCCAAAACCCACAAAAAGATAAAGTAGACGCTGCCGATGTGGTGATAGATAACTCTGCTTCTTTTGAAGATTTGTGGAAACAGGTTTCTGCCGGCTGGAAAACGATCAACCAAAGCGAAGAACCTGCTGCTTCAGAGGTTGTACGTGAAGCGAAAGCCGGTGATTTTGCTGTAAAACGCGGACACCCTAGAAATTCAGAAGAAATCGCAACATTAATGACTCGCTTAGGCAAAATAGAAATGAACAGCGGTGATGTAATGGCTGCTTTCGGAGAAAAAGCCTTCTTTATTCTTGAACTGGACGAAAAACTGGTCGGCTTAGCGGGTTGGCAGGTAGAAAATCTTGTCACACGTGTTACAGATATTTATATTACTGCTGATGTTTCGCCAGAAGGCGGTCTAAAAGCTCTCGTAGAAGAGATTGAAAGAGCATCTAAAGCATTGCAAAGCGAAGCCGCGCTTCTCTTCTTGAATGGCGATCTCGCCGCGCAGGGAAAGATATGGGAAGAACTTGGTTACGAAAAACGTACACCGGCATCCTTAGGCGTGCAAGCGTGGCAAGATGCAGCTGAAGAAAAACTCACTCCCGAGAAAACGCTTCTTTTCAAACAACAGCGCATAGACCGGGTGCTTCGCCCAATTTAATCAACAGAGATGGGCTGGATTTTCCAGCCCATTTTTATCCTAACTATTCTTGTGACCAATCTTTTTAGCGACTTACTTTTCTTTTTTGAACGTCTCAACTGGCTGAGCCTGCTTGATATTTTTCTGGTTACGCTTATCTTTTTTGCTTTACTTTATATGATAAGAGATACGCAAGCCATGGCTCTCTTGCGTGGCGTTCTTCTTTTAGTTGTCTTCATTCTTTTTCTAACCAGCCTGGTCAATTTACCAGCTTTTTCATGGCTTATCAACGCAACATTACCGGCATTACTCTTTGCAGTTCCCGTTCTTTTTGCACCGGAGATTCGTCGCGCTCTTGAACGGATAGGGAGAGCGGGTCTTATTATTTCTATCAACAAGCAAAACACCGAAGACCAGATCGAAAAAACAGTAGCGTCTCTCATTAGCGCAACAGCACGACTTTCTGCGCGACAGCATGGAGCCTTGATCGTTCTACAGCGCTTTGATAATCTTGAATCCTTTATAGAAACCGGCGTGCGGATGGATGCAAGCATTACGCCAGAAATCTTATTGCAGATTTTTTATCCCAACACCCCTCTGCACGATGGAGCCGTAATCATTACCAGTTTTAGGCTTGCTTCCGCTTCAGCAATTATGCCTCTCTCCTCAAGCGGAATTCTTACTAACTCCCCCGAGCGTGAGATGGGACTTCGGCATCGTGCTGCCTTAGGCATCTCAGAAGAAAGCGACGCACTCGCCCTCGTTATCTCAGAAGAAAATGGAGATATTTCTGTAGCCCAAAGCGGGCGGATTATCCGCCAGCTGAGCATTGGCCGATTGGAGAATATCCTTCTGGCTTTTTATCGTCCGGCAGGGATGACGCGCAGCGTAGGATTTTTCGAGCGTTTTTTCCCTTTCCTTTTTAGAGGTAAAAAAGAATAATATGTTTCGTTGGCTTGGTAAAAATATCAGTACTTTTTTACTTGCGTTCGTTCTCGCGACCGGTGTCTGGATCGCTGCGGTTAATGCATCTAACCCAGATGTGGAGCAAGATTACCCAGCGCCGATTCCGCTCGAGGTGGTGGGGCAAGATACTGCTCTCGTCATCACCAATAATTATACGAAGCAGATCACGTTAAATTTACGTGCGCCCCAATCCATCTGGACTCAATTAACCGCTAACGATGAAAGTATCCACGCTATTCTTGATCTTTCTGGTCTAAAGCCCGGAGAATATTCACTCACGCCACAAATTCAGGTCGGCATTCAACCGACACGAATTATTTCCTTTACACCGCCATCTATAGAGATAAAACTCGAAGAATTGGTTACGCAAAACTTTCCGATCAACCTTTCTTTAGACCTGGAAACTTCTATAGGCTACCAAGCTGGCTCTGAGCGTCTTAATGTAAACGAAATGCAAATATCTGGCCCAAAATCGCTTGTCGGTCGTGTGGACAAAGTACAAGCCTCTTTCACGAAAAGTGATATTCGAGAAGATATAAACGAGAGTCTTTCTATAGCGGCTCTCGACGCTGAGGGCAAGGTTGTCCGCGGAATTGACCTTAGTTTTGAGACTGTCGATTTATTTATCCCTATAAGTCAGGAAGGTGGCTATAGAGATATGGCGGTAAAAGTCGTTGTTGAGGGGCAGGTCGCAAACCTGCACCGTTTAACCAATATCACCGTTTTTCCTTTGGTCGTAACCGTTTACTCTGCTGATACGCAATTGGTCAACAGCCTTTCTGGTATTTTGGAAACAGAAGCCCTTAATATTGACGGCATAAGCGAAGATGTTTCAGCACGTTTGAAATTAAATTTGCCCGAAAATGTTTCACTTGTTGGCGATCAAAGTGTTCTGGTAAAAGTCAGCGTAGAAGCGATTTTGAGCAGTCTCACCATCTCAGAAAAAGCACTCGAAATAATCAATCTTGACCCCGCTTTGGTCGCCGAACTTTCCTCGCTCACTGTAGATGTTATTATTTCCGGTCCCTTACCTGCGCTCGACGCACTCAGCACTGACGATTTGCGCGTCATTTTAGATGTGGAAGGACTCGATATCGGCGTTCACCAACTCGTTCCCATTGTTGAAATTCTGGATGAAGATATTCAGGTTGAAACCATTTTGCCCGAAAGCATAGAGATTACGCTTAGCACCGCGCCACTCGCTACGCCGACGGCATCCCCATAATCAAACCCTAGCCCTCTCTCACAGAGAGGAGAGAAAAATCTTATGACAAAACCAGTAGTCGCCCTTGTAGGCCGCCCCAATGTGGGCAAAAGCTCCCTTTTTAATCGTCTCGTTGGAGAACGTCTCGCAATTGTAGATGATACACCCGGCACCACTCGTGACAGGATTCTTGCCGAATCGGAATGGAGCGGCGTTTATTTTGATGTGATCGACACCGGCGGAATCGACCCTACACACGGCGGCGACACCCCCCTTTCAACTGGCTCGGCGGACTTCATCTTGGATATTAAATCCCAAGCGCAGGTTGCCATCGAAGAATCTGATGCAGTTCTCTTCCTGACAGACGGCGGCACAGGCCCCACCCCGCCAGACCGAGAAGTAGCAGAAATTTTACGCCGCAGCCAAAAGAAACTCGAAGATGGTACATTTTGGCCGCCGATCTACCTTGTGGTCAATAAATGTGAAAATGAAGAACGTCGTGCCGCAGCCATCGAATTTTACGAATTGGGATTAGACGAACCTTTCCCCATTTCTGCCATGCACGGCGCAAATGTTGGCGATCTGCTCGATATGGTTATCGCCAATTTTCCTGAAACCGAAAGCGAAGCAGATGATTCGATAAAAATTGCCATCGTTGGTAAACCAAATGCAGGTAAATCGAGTCTGTTAAATAAATTAGCAGGAGAAGAACGCGCCATTGTCAGCCCTATTGCAGGCACAACGCGCGACGCAGTAGACTCAAAGATGGAATACGATGATATTCCTCTAACGCTGATAGACACAGCTGGTATTCGTAAACGCGGAAAAATAGACCCGGGCGTAGAACGCTACAGCGTTGTGCGCGCTAAAAAAGCGATCGAACGCTCCGACGTGGCTCTGCTGATGGTCGATGCCGAAACCGGCATCACCGCCCAGGATTTGCATATCGCCGGTTTTATTCTGGACGAGTGGAAAAGCACAATCGTTCTCGTCAATAAATGGGATGCAATTGCAAAAGACAGCTACACGATGAATTACTATACTGAGAAAATTCTACAAGAGCTGAACTTTATGCCCTATGTGCCGCTACTTTTTATCTCAGCCACAACGGGGCAAAGAGTAGACAAAGTACTCCCGCTTGCGCTAAAAGTACAAGAAGCACGATTAACACGTATCTCTACATCTCAACTCAATAGAATTTTGCGCGACGCATTAGACGCACACCCTGCCCCATCGCAGGCCGGGCGACAGCTCAAAATTTATTATGCCACCCAAGTTCGCTCTGACCCACCGACTTTCCTTGTCTATGTCAACGACCCTAAATTGATGCACTTTAGCTATAAACGCTTCCTTGAAAATCGAATCCGTGAAGCTCATGAATTTCTCGGCACACCGATCCGCATTGTTCTAAAAGGAAAAGAAAAGAAGGGGAACTAGTGGAGTTTTTCACATCCTGACAATGCTGCTCATAATCTCGTTCGCTGGGGGATTGCTCGTTCTGGTTTCTTTCGTCGCTTTGCTCTTTGGATGAACATTCTCTTTTATGGGCGAGAACCCGCCCATCGCCCTGCCCCCACGCGGACGAGGAAAATTAACATAACAGGCTTGAATTCTTAAGTTTCAGGCTTCAATTGAAGAGTTTAAGAAGAAGGGACAGTAAAATGAAGTGCCAATGTCAGCACGTAACCGAACTTAATGGAGTTGAAGCTCAAAAATATGCTCGAGAGCACTTAGAAAAAATTCATGTAGATGGAGAAACATGGGAAATAGAGTACTTATGTTCAGAAACGAATACTCATTTGATTATGGACTTTCCACAAAGCGAATTACAAGGAGGAGGACCTCCACGCCTTCGACGATGCGCCTGAACATACACAAAGAATAATCTACTGATCTTTCCACATTCCAGGAATTCGAATTACCATCACAGTCAGCAAAAATCAATTTGTGTTTTCAGCTATTTTCAAACTCTAGCTCGTCTGGCATAAAAAAAATACGCCAACCAAGCAAAGAGGGCAATACCCGCGTAAGAAAAAAGAAGATCAAGCAGAGAAAATGTTCGGCGGGGGAAGAATTTTTGGGAGAGTTCTTCGAGGGTCACGAAAAATGTAAGGGTCAGACTAACTGCCCAAACAACGGAGGCAGGCTTCTTATCCACGCGCGAGACGAGCGCTGTCCAATTAAGAACGAGGCTGAGCAATCCCATCAAGAGGAAATGTCCTAGTTTATCGCCGTTAGGGAAGTTATATAAATTCTTGATGGAGCGCGGCAGGTTTCCACTATTCGTCAATACAACAATAAACAGGGCAAAAACTACAAGGAGGGTACTGAGCCACTTTTTTCTCATAGCAATACGCAAAAGCCCCGACTTATGCGGGGCTTTTATCTTCTTGGTGAAGGGGTTTTATTCGATTTCTACTTCTGCAGTAGCTACTTCTTTTTTTGTTGCGGCGCTTTCTTTACGTGCCTTCCAGGCTTCAATAAAAACGGGGACAAGGGAGATGGCGATAATGGCCAAAATAACGAGCGTAAAGTTATGCTCGACAAACTCCAGCCCACCGAAGAAATAGCCAGCCAACGAGAAAAGGGGAACCCAAACCAGGCCGCCGATAACGTTATAAGAGAAGAAATATTTATAAGACATGTGGCCGATGCCAGCAACGAAAGGTGCAAAGGTGCGGATAATAGGCACAAAACGCGCGAGGAAGATGGTTTTTCCGCCGTGTTTTTCAAAGAATTCATGGGTTTTGTCTATATATTCTTTTTTGACCCATTTGCTTTCGTAAGCTTTCTCACCGAGTCTGTGGCCGATCCAGTAGTTGACGGTATCGCCGAGAATGGCAGCGATCATTAAAAGACCGATCATCAGCCAAATATTGAGAACGCTCCCTTCGAGTGCGGCAAGTGCACCAGCGGCGAAGAGGAGGGAATCGCCGGGCAAAAAGGGCATGATAACAAGCCCTGTCTCGACAAAAATGATTGTAAACAGAATGCCGTAAGTCCATGGGCCGTATTGAGAAATGATCTCATTTAGATGTACATCAAGGTGTAGGAAGATGTCGACAAATTGGGTTAGAAGTTCCATTTTTTCTCTCTTTTTATTTTTGAATTACTTATTTTTTGACAACAGCGGGCGATTATACCTTATCGTTCTTCAATCGTCACGCTGAGCAGGATGTCGCCGGGCGGCAATACTTCGCCGATTTTGGAGTCACGCGGAGAAAGCTCTGCGAGAAATTCCATGCCGCTGAGCACTTGTCCAAATATCGTGTATTTTCCATCGTATGAAGGAACAGCATCGTAGGTGATAAAGAATTGACTCCCGTTCGTGTTCTCTCCGATATTTTTCATGGCGACAACGCCCGGGCGATCAAAGGAAAGCGCAGGGTCGATTTCATTTTTGAAAAAATAGCCGGGATTTCCCTGCCCTGTTCCGCTGGGATCGCCTGTTTCAGCAAAATAGTCGAGAAGAACGCGATGAAAAGTAACGCCATCGTACCAGCCTGATTGAGCCAGAAAAACAAAATTGTTTACGGCAATAGGAGCACTAGCGGGATAGAACTGAATGACAATCTCGCCTTTTTCTGTTTCCAAAGTGGCTATATATTCTTTTTCAGGATCAATGACCATTGGCGGGCAAATATCAAATTGTCGCTCGCCCAATAAAATAAGGGAAATAATTTGGTCAAGTGCTTCAAGGCTAAGAATTCCTGCATAAATTTGCCCATTAATTAAAACAAAGGGCGTGCCGGGAATGCCAACTTCATTAGCGGCAATAAAAGATGCTTTTACTTTTTCAATGATTTCTACGCGCTCCATATCTGCGGCAAGTTCTGCGGGGTCCATCTCCAGCAAAGTCGCTTCTATAGAAAGCCAAGTCTGAAAATCTTTTATAGAAAGCGGTGACCATTCATTTTGCTTTAGAAAAAGGCTGTCGTGCATTTCCCAGTATTTTCCTTGTAGAGCCGCAGCGTGCGCGGCGTGCGCGGCGTATGCTGCCTTTTCGTGCCCGGGATTTGTAACAAGCGGAAAATCTCGAAATACAATCTCTAGACCTTCAGGATATTTTTCTCGCAATTCCATCAGTACAAAGGCCAATTCTGCCGAGGGCGAGTCTTGAAAATCGCCGTAAACGATAATATTCGTAGCTGCATTTTCAGGGCCATAATGTTGATCTTTGTCTGAAATTGGCGGAAAAAGAGAAGTGTCAGAAGCGGCGGGCGTAGGGATTGATTCTATAGAGCTGCATTCTGGCCCGGCAGGCGTTGGGGTCTCAGGAAAAATAAGCGGGGGAGGTGTTGGTGTTGCGATATTTGTGGGAGTGGGCGCACAAGCTGAAATGAATAGCGTTATTAATAAAAAGAAAATAATGGTTTCGATAATAAGTCTGAGCGAGGGAGTGCGTCGCACCAAACTTGACGAGAAAAATACCTGGAGATGGGCTTTTTGCCATTTAATCAGCAGAATGCCCATCGACTTAGGTGCGACGCACTCTACAGAGTCTCTTTTTAAAGAGTCGCTTAGAAGAATTTTTTTTTGAGAACTTTTCATTTTACTTTTCACCAACCAGTGCTTCTAACTCTTCAAAAGAACTCAGCGTCATAATAGTATGCACAAAATCTGCCAGAGAATCGCTTTGCTCACGCAAGGCGCGCACGGCAGGGCCAACGGGGTCTGTTCCCGCCGCGCCACCAGGGACATCAGCGTAGGCGCCGTAAAAGGCAAAATAGGCCTGATTTAATTTTCGGATAGGATAGCCGTTCTCCCACATGAATTTTCGGCGCTCTTCCATATAGGCTTCGGCTTCATCAATTTTTCCTTCAGCGAGCAACTCGTCTGCGCGAAGGCGGGTTTCGTGCATTTCGGCGCGATAGTCGAAAGGCGCATCTTCAAGGCCGAGGCTCGGCTCATTTAACGAGAGCAAGCTGAAAGGAGAGCGTTCCGCGGCCAAAAATTCAGGATAAAAACGCGCGAGTAAAATATCCGCAATTTCCCCGCCAACAATCGAAGCCGTCGTCTCATTCATCGTCCGCAATTCGGGTGAGGTATCATAATTCCAACCCAGCGGATGCCAGGTTAGATAATTATGCGCCCATTCATGCGCAACCGTATCCACCGTCCAAGGCAAATTTGTAGAGCGCATGCCCATTGTTGGGTAAATTCCGACCCCGCCAACGGGCACAACGAGGGCAGAATAATCGAGATTTTTGGTGATATTTTCTTCGAGCGCATTTCGCTGATCGACAGGAAAATCTGCCAAAAGCATGATATTTTTCTCTTGGACGATGGTCTCGCGGGGTGAAATAATGAGCGCTGTAGGAAGCGGAGAAATATGATAGAGCGGCTGCGGGAGCGGCTGCCCCCCCGATGTTAGGCTTGCTTCCGTCAAAATAACGCTGACCTGCGCCTCGAGCACGGATTCGGCAAAAGGTGCCAAATCACGTTGTTCCGCGTAAAGAGCCTTAAGGCGTTCCCGCAATTCTACCGATTCAAGTTCTGGGTCGCTGATATTTGGGTCACTATAAATCTGATCCAACTCCCATTCTGCAAAAAGAACCTTTTCCATTAGCTGAAAATAGTCGAGAACAATCTCTTTTCGTTGACTCGTTTCAATATAATGAGGGCTGCCTAATGCCGCTTGCTGGAGTTTTATCCACGAAGCATCTGCGACCCAGGAAAGGAAATCGTATTCAATACGATGCGTATATTCTTGCACCCTTTCAATTCTTTCAAGCGGAAGGGAGACAGAACTCGTGAGCAGTAAACTACAGAGAAAGAGATAAAAAATAAAATTCAGGAAAGTGTATAGACGCTCAAACATGAAGGGGATTATAAAACAGAAGATGCTTTCTTTTAGTAATTTTTCAAAAAGCTCATATTACATTCATCAAAATTAACAAAAGCTAAGCACTCAAAAAAGATATGTTAATTCGTCATTTTTATAAAACAGCAAAATATGCATTGACACAACATCTTCTTTTAGATAGATTATTAGTGCAATGAAACACTCAAAAAGGATTTCACAATGCTAGATGAACTTGACAAAAATATTTTGCAGGTATTGCAAAAAGATGCGCGTATCAGCAATACAGAATTGGCTCGGCGCGTAAGCCTGTCACCACCAGCCACCCACGCACGCGTACGCCGCCTTGAAAAAGATGGTCTTATTCAAAACTACGCGACTGTAGTGAATCGTAAAAAGGCCGGCTACGATCTGCTTTGCTTTGTGAGTATCAGCTTGCAATTACACGATACACAACAAGTAGAAAGCTTTATAAAGATCATCACCGAAATGCCAGAAGTACTGGAATGTCATCACGTAACAGGCGAGTATGATTACTTACTCAAAGTGGTTACGCGCAACACGGAGAGCCTCGAAGATTTTCTGATGAACAGGCTCACACCTGTTTCCGGTGTAGCGCGAATCCATACAAGTTTGGTTTTACGTGAGGCGAAGTCTACGAGTGAGATTCCGCTAAGCTGAACAAAAACTCTACCACAGAGAACACGAAGAACACAGAGAAAAGCTCTAAAGCTGAGAAAAGCAGTCTATTTTTCTCGACAAAACATTAAATCTCCGTGAACTCTGTGCTCTCTGTGGTGAAAAAATCATCCAACAATCCAAAAGGAGATTCAAATGTCAGATTTCAAAACAATGGGGCAACAATTCGGTCGTCGTTCTTGGGCAGAACCGTGGAAAATCAAAATGGTCGAACCCATTCATATGATCACACGCGAAGCCCGCGAAAAAGCCGCTGCTGATGCCGGATATAACACCTTCCTGCTCCGCTCAGAAGACGTGTATATTGATCTTTTGACCGATAGTGGAACCAGCGCAATGAGCGACCGCCAATGGTCCGGGATGATGATGGGCGACGAAGCCTACGCTGGCAGCCGCAACTTTTATAATCTTGAAAATGCGATTCAGACCTATTACGGCTATAAACATATCATCCCTACCCACCAAGGGCGTGGCGCGGAACACCTAATCTCTCAAGCAATCATCAAAAAGGGCGACTATATTCCGGGTAATATGTATTTCACCACCACACGCTTACATCAGGAATTGGCTGGCGGCATATTTGTCGATGTAATTATCGACGAAGCACATGACCCGACAGATCCGCATCTTTTCAAAGGCAATGTCGATATTGACAAAGTCAAAGCGCTCGTAAAGAAAGTTGGTGCAGAGAATATTCCTTATGTTAGTTTAGCTGGCACAGTGAATATGGCTGGCGGGCAACCCGTCAGCATGCAAAATGCTCGTGAGCTAAAAGCTTACTGCGATAGCCAAGGGATTGCCGTTTATCTCGATGCAACCCGCATGTATGAAAATGCTTTCTTTATTCAGGAAAGAGAAGAAGGTTACGCAGATAAATCTATTGCTGAAATTCTCCTTGAATTCTGCTCCTATACGGATGGCGCATGGATGAGCGCAAAGAAAGACAATCTTGTTAATATCGGTGGTTGGTTGGCCGTAAACGACCCCAATGTGGCTGAAAAAGCGCGCACAATGGTTGTTGTATACGAAGGTCTCCACACTTATGGCGGTATGGCAGGACGCGATATGGAAGCACTCGCTATCGGTATTGCCGAAGGCGTACAGGATGACCACGTTGCCTCCCGCGTTCGACAGGTTCGATATTTGGGCAAATTGCTCCTCGATTGGGATATCCCCATTATGCAGCCTATCGGCGGACATGCTATTTTCGTAGATGCAAAACGTTTTTATCCGCATATCCCCCAAGATCAATTCCCCTCACAGACATTAGCCGCCCAACTTTATCTTGATTCCGGTGTCCGCTCAATGGAACGTGGCGTTGTCAGCGCCGGACGTAATCCTGAAACCGGTGAACATCGTTATCCCGCTCTTGAGCTAACTCGCATCACCATTCCACGCCGCGTTTATACGCAGGCTCATATGGATGTCGTTGCCGAAAGTCTGAAAGCCGTTTACGACCAGCGCGATACGACCAAAGGCCTCAAGATGGTTTACGAACCCGAATATTTGCGCTTCTTCCAGGCAAGGTTTGAGTTACTCGATTAAAAAAACAAAACACGTCAAAAAATGCTTCCGATATCGGAAGCATTTTTTGCTTGGTAAACTCTATTAGATTGTTAGAATTAACAGGACATAAAAAAGGAGCAAACTTAAGAGATGGGAGAAGCACACAAACGGAAACCATAATAATCGTCTCCATGGTCAGGAGCAAAGTTGAGACGATAGGCACAACGCATATTATTAAGTCCATCTTCAAATGAACCTCCGCGCAAGACACGAAGAACATACTTCTCGGCTATTTCTTCTTCACGCCCATCTTCAGAATTGTAAGGATAATTGAAAGTTGACTTATCCCAATCATCTCCCCACAGAGATCGTGTCCACTCCCAAACATTCCCAGCCATATCAGATGCTCCATAAAAACTATCGCCTTGAGGGGAGAATTTTCCTACATGCGAGGTGAACCCAAGACCACTTTCTGTGGAATTGCATTTGTTATTGCTAAACTCATCACCCCAAGGATACATTCTCCCATCAGGACCGCGTGCAGCCTTTTCCCATTCTGCCTCAGAGGGAAGACAAAAGTGAAGCCCTCTTGGTAACTCACTGCCATGCTTATGATTTATCCATTCTGCATAGTCCCATGCATCATACCAGCTCACATTCACAATGGGGTGAAGTGCGTTTTTTCGAGATATAATTCTGTCTTAAGCCATACGCGCATACAGCCTGTTTGTCAGCGGAAAACGAGCAATATAGTAATCATAATCAAGATATACCAGATGTTCTGGTTTTGATGCACCCTCGTAATCATCTAAATCATCTGCCCCCATATAAAACTCTCCTGCGGGCACATGCACAAATTCCATATCAGCAAAGGTGTAAATTTTATGTTCTCCAACTTTTTTGGTGTTTGGTTCGCTCTTTTTGATAACAGGCGCAACTTTTTCAGGCTTCTTTGAGGCAGTTTCCCCTAAAATCTCTAAGTTTTCTGCTCTAATTTTCAAAGATTGCAGCAATTTCTCTTGTGCATTACTCGCAAAATAATCCACCCATTGATATTTATTTAATTTGCGCGGCAGCGTACATTCATCCAAGCGCACAGGGATGACGTAAATTGTTCCATCCGGTTTTTCTTCGGCGTAACTCAGGGCGCGTTTAAATTCTCTTTGTACATAGCCTTCTTTGGCAACAGATTCTTTTGAGAGACAAGCGATGATCACATCGGCAGCATTGAAGGCTTTATAGATTTCGTAATCCCAATCCATACCGGGGAGGATTTCTTCTTCGTCCAGCCAAGGGGAAATCCACGTCTCTTTTTTCAAAGATTGGTAAAGTTTCCGCACGGCGGGTTTATCTTGTGAGGCGTGGGCGATGAAGACATTGAGGGGTCGAGCTTCGGGCATGGGTGGCTCCCTGTTTATGATAATTATAAGGAGATTATATCAAAAAAGGCTTCGCCCCCTCTGCCCTAAAGGGCATCTCCCCTTGCGCAGCATCCTTTAGGGCAAATTCTGAGTACGGAATTTAGGGGAGAAAGTGCTTTTTTCTATCTCTTCAACTTCCCCAAAACTGCCAGTAGCCAGACACGCCAATCCTTTTGGCGGGAAATTGTCAGATAATAGGCACCACGCCCTTTGCGGGCATCACGTCCGAAATCATGGGCGAGGCGGTGCTTTGTTCCATCCGTGCGAGGCGGATATTGGAGGGTAATTTTCTCTCCGCTCATCGTGACGGAGGCTAATCCTGCTTCTTCTGCACGCATCTTGACTGAAACCTGATAAAAGAGATTTTCGACCATCTCAGGGATTTCGCCAAAACGATCTTCAAACTCTATTCGCGTTGCGGCAAGTTCATCATCATCGGCAATATCCGCAAGGCGACGATAAAGGCGCAAACGTAAATTTTGATCGGGGATATATGTAGCGGGAATGCCGATTGCAATCGGGAAATCGACGTTGACCGGATTAAGATCAGAAGCTTTCACTTGGCTCGTCTCAATATCGGGGCCATCTCCTTCAACTTTCAACTTTGAATTTTGCACAGCTTCTTTTAAAAGCCGCGTATAGAGATGAAAACCGACGGAAGAAATATGCCCGTGCTGCCTGGTGCCGAGCAGATCGCCCGCGCCGCGAATTTCAAGATCGCGCATGGCGATAGAATAGCCCGCGCCAAGATGGGTGTTTTCTGCGAGCACTTCCAAACGAGCCTGTCCTTCTTCTGTGGGCATTTTTTTGCGATGCCGAAAGAAATAGGCATAGGCGCGAACTGCACCACGCCCTACGCGTCCGCGCAACTGATAAAGCTGCGCCAAACCAAAAGTATCGCCACGATCAACAATCAGCGTATTCGCATTCGGAATATCCAAACCCGATTCGATAATCGTCGTCGAGAGCAAAACATCCACTTTTCCGGCCACAAAATCAGACATGACTTGCGAAAGTTCACCTTGCGCCATTTGCCCGTGCCCTATAGAAACCCGCGCTTCAGGCACAATTTTCTGCAAATGTGCTTTCATTGCGCCAATTGTTTGCACGCGATTATGGACAAAAAAGACCTGTCCACCGCGATCAATTTCGCGCAAAACAGCTTGGCGCACCATTTTCGGTGCATAAGGCCCAATATGCGTCACAACCGGCAGCCGCTCTTCGGGCGGCGTATTCAAATTTGAAATATCACGCACGCCCGTTAGCGCCATATAAAGCGTCCGCGGGATGGGCGTAGCCGTCATCGTCAGCACATCCAATTCCGCGCGCATTTTTTTCAAATGTTCCTTATGCGCCACGCCAAAACGCTGTTCTTCATCGACAATCACAAGCCCCAAATCTTTAAAAAGCACATCACCGGAAAGCAAACGATGCGTGCCGATCAAAATATCCACGCCGCCTTTTGCCGTCTCAAATAAAATCTTATTTTGCTCGCGCGGACTGCGAAAACGAGAGATCATTTCCACTTTTACGGGGAAAGCGCCCATTCGCTGCTGAAAAGTCTCAAAATGTTGCTGCGCCAAAACTGTTGTCGGCGCCAAAACCGCAGCTTGTCGGCCATCCATCACGGCTTTGAAGGCCGCTCGCAAAGCAACTTCGGTTTTTCCGTAACCCACATCGCCACAAAGCAAACGATCCATCGGACGCTCAGATTCCATATCCTCTTTAACTTCTTCGATCACGCGAATCTGGTCATCCGTCTCCACATAAGGGAAACTGGATTCTAATTCTCTCTGCCAAGCTGTATCTGGATTAAAGGAATAGCCGGATGCGACTTTTCGACGAGCATATAGATCGAGCAAATCTTCGGCGACTTCTGCTACAGCGGCACGCACCCGTTTTTTGGCTTGCTGCCACCTTTCACCACCCAAGCGTCCCTGAGCAGGAGTACCGCCATCCGCGCCGATATATTTGGTTAGCCTGTCAGCTTGGTAAACAGGCACAAAGAGCTGATCTTCATCTTTATATTCGATTCGCAAAAATTCCCGTTCATCACCACCCAAACTGCGCTGAACCAAGCCCGTATATTTTCCGATCCCGTGGTCAATATGCACTACCCAATCGCCAGGGCTTAAATCCGCATAGGCGGCTTCGGGCGCATCTGCTTTTTTGCGTTGTCTACGTCGCGTGCGGGGGCGTTCCCAGCCAAAAATCTCTGCATCGGTGATGAGATGAATCGACGATTCCTTTTCATCAGAAAGCGCAGTGCCAACACTTAAGCTCCAACCGCCCGAAAGCGAATCACAAATAAAAGTCGGTGACTGATACTCAGAGTCTTCAAAAGCGTGTCGCTCACGCCATAGTTCAGCAAGCCTTTCACATTGCCGCGAAGCGATAAAAACATCTTCGCCGCTGGCAATACGCTCAGCAACAAAATCCATAAAAGGCTTTAAACGTCCACTAAAACGAGGCGGTGCGGCAAAATCGGAGGGTATATCTGCTCGAGCAGTGGAATAGCCCAGTTCTATACGCGGACGATTATGCCAACTATCTTCGAGTTCCGACCATGATAAATAAGGAGAAGGAAAACTCTCGTCTAAAATTTCTTCAGCGATATTCTCTTCCCTAAACTTAACCGCCTGTTCTTCAACTTCATTTGCTGTAGATGCTGCAAAACTGAGGTCGTCGAATAAAACCAAAGCCTTTGGCGGCAAATAATCGAGCAGACTAGCAGGAAAAGAATGAAGGAGGGGGATGTGAAATTCAGAGAATGTCGAATAAAGTGTAGAAAGCGGCGAATCTGGCGCTGGCAAAAAGTATTCGCGCGCAGGCGTGATCAAGATTTCTTGCAGATTTTCTATTGTTCTTTGCGAAGCAGGGTCAAAACTTTTGATAATATCCAGTTCATTCCCGAAAAAATCTAGGCGTACAGGAAGGCTTTCTGCTGGCGCCCAAATATCGAGCAAGCCGCCACGATGAGAAAATTGCCCGGGTTCAAGCACGGTGTTGACTGGCTTATAGCCAATTCGTACCCAGTTTTCTAGCAATTGCGTGATAAGCAACTCATCACCAACTTTGAGACGCTTAGCCGCTTTAAGAAAATCGCGACGCGGAAGGGTGCGCGCCATTAAGGCGCGGGCTGAGCTGATGATTACGGGCGGAGATTTTGGCTTTTGAGCAAAAGGAAGGTGATAAGCCGCCAAGGCGGTTAATGCCTGAATACGCTCGCGCCTATTCGTAGCCCCCCAAGCCGCATCTTCATAAAAAGCGGGGTTAGGTTGCGAGAAAAGATAGCGCGGTGACTCTTTCAGCCAAAAAGAAAGCTCGTCGGAGAATTCCAATGCTCGGTCGGCGCGATCAGTGAGAAAAAGGATCGGGACTCGCAAATCTTCACTAAGGGCAGCAAGCATCGGGAGGCGTGCGGCACGAGGTAATCCTAATCCAGAATATTTTTCGCCAGCTTCGATGGCAGAAAATATATCTGTATAGAGCGGCAGCGCGCGGATGGAATCAAGAAGAGCTTTCATCGAATTAGTTATGCAATCCCGTTAAATTGGTTCATGGCAATATCCAGGCCGTCGTCAACAAATCGGAGAGCGGCATCGGCGGCGCGATCGAGCACTTCTTGCAAAAATTGCTCGTCGCTTTTTGCGAAATCCTGCAAAACATAAGCCGCAGGATTCATGCGACCAGGCGGACGACCAATACCAAGGCGTAGACGGGGGAAATCATTTGTCCCCAAATGCTGAATAGTAGACTTGATACCTTTTTGTCCGCCCGCACCACCACCGGGGCGCAAGCGGATCGTTTCAAAAGGCAAATCGAGATCATCGTGGGCAACTAAAATATGCTCAAGAGGGGTTTTATAAAAACGTACCAAAGCCTGAATAGCCTGCCCGGAAAGATTCATAAAGGTTTGCGGCTTGGCAAGGATAATCTTTGCATCATTGTGGCGCGCAGAAGCGATCAGAGCTTTCGACTGCATACGAGACATTTTTGCTCCCAAGCGAGAAGCCAGGCTATCAATAAGCATGAAGCCAATATTATGCCGATTTTCGCGATATTCTCGGCCAGGATTTCCCAAACCGACGATGATATAAGTCTCTGTCATTTCTCTTTTTTGCCTTCTTTTCAAGTGTTTTTCGCAACTTCTAAGTGTAGCATAAATTATGGAAATGATTTTGCAATGAAAAGCGCGAAATTAGGGGGATCGGACACCTTTTAAGCTATCTTTTTATGGTAAACTCAATCCGTTATAAAAACATTAAACGGAGGCTCCCCTCGTATGAGCAAATCTCGAAGCGAAGAAATGGTAGAAAGTCTGCGCGCTATGCAGACCGCTGCACCCGATATTGAAGCATCGGCTGTTGTCTCTGTAGACGGACTGATTATGGCATCTGCCTTAGCCGCAGACGTAGAAGAAGATCGCGTTTCTGCAATGTCTGCAGCAATGCTCAGTCTGGGCGAAAGAATTGCCGGCGAACTGGGGCGCGGCGAACTTGACCAGGTATTTATCAGAGGCACAGACGGCTTTATTGTTCTGACTTCTATCGGAGACGAGGCCGTTCTGACGGCTTTGGCCAGACAAAAAGCAAAACTAGGAATGATTTTCCTTGAAATGCGGCGCGCAGCCGAAACTTTGGTCAAATTGGTCGGATGAAACACCCTCATCTCTCTCACTCCTAAAACCCCATGCGGGGAGGATGCCTACGAAAGGCAGCCTCCCCGCATCTTTTTTGTAGATTAGAAAACACAGGAATTAAAAAATGGAAACCAAATATATTTTTTTCACAGGCGGCGTTGTTAGCTCCGTTGGAAAAGGCGTCACAGCCGCTGCCCTGGGCTTGCTTCTGAAAGAGCGCGGATTCAGCGTCTCGGTCCAAAAGCTCGATCCCTACATCAACGTTGATCCCGGGACCATGTCGCCCTACCAGCACGGCGAGGTTTTCGTCCTCGACGATGGCGCAGAAACCGATTTAGACCTAGGGCATTATGAACGCTTCATTGATAACCCATTAACCCAAGTCAGTAATTTCACATCCGGGCAAATTTACGACGAAGTAATCTCCAAAGAACGAAGAGGAGATTATCTCGGTGGAACAATCCAGATCATTCCACACATCACGAACGAGATCAAACGACGAATCCGCCTGGGTGCAAAAACCACGAATGCGGATATTATGCTGATCGAGATCGGCGGTACGGTAGGCGATATTGAATCACAACCCTTTATGGAATCACTTCGTCAAATGAGAAGAGAACTAGGTAATGAAAATAGCTTCTTCGTTCACGTCACCTGGCTGCCCCATATCGGCGCAACGGGCGAATTAAAAACAAAACCGACCCAACATTCAGTAGCAGAATTACGCGGCATTGGTATTTCTCCAAATATGATCATCGCTCGCTCTGATTATTTTGTTGAACAGGAATTAGTAGACAAAATTGCTCTTTTCTGCGATGTTGAAAAACGCGCAGTTGTTCCCATGACCACCACAGAAACACTTTTTGAAGTTCCGCTTCTACTAGAAGAAACAGGCGTAGCAGATTTCGTCATAAAAAAACTCAATCTTAAAAAGACACAAAATCCCAAACTCGATGACTGGAAAAAGCTAGTTAAAGAAGTCAAAAGAGAAAAACCATCTATCAAGGTTGCTTTGGTTGGCAAATACGTAGAGCTGCAAGACGCATATATGTCTGTCCGTGAAGCATTACGGCACGCAGCTCTATCACTTGGCGTTGAGGCCGAAGTTGCCTGGATTCATTCCAGCGACCTTGAGAAAGACCGCTCATGGGATGAAGTCAAATCAGCAGATGCAATTTTAGTGCCGGGTGGTTTCGGGGAACGCGGCATCGAAGGGAAAATCCTCGCAGCCCAATATGCGCGTGAGAACAAAATCCCCTACTTAGGCTTATGTCTCGGCATGCAGCTAATGTGCGTCGAATTCGCTCGCAATGTTTTGGGATATGAAAACGCCAACTCCACAGAATTCAATCACAACACCGAACACCCTGTCATTGATCTAATGCTCGAACAACGCGGCATTAGCGATATGGGCGGCACAATGCGCCTTGGTCTTTATCCTTGTGTATTAAAAGAAGATTCTACGGCGGCAAAAGCATACGCTAAGGATGAAGTTTTTGAACGTCATCGTCATCGTTTTGAATTCAATAATACCTATAGAGAAGAGTTTGAGAAAAAAGGTATGATCTTCTCGGGCGTTTCCCCCGACAATATGCTCGTAGAAGTTTCCGAGATCAAAGATCATCCCTTTATGGTCAGTAGCCAATTCCACCCCGAGTTTCTCTCGCGCCCGATGCGGCCACATCCGCTATTTGTTGGTTTTGTCAAAGCGGCTAAGAAGAAAAGTAAGTAATAAAGAAAGAAAAAAAAGAGCCTTGCTCAGATAAAATTCTCAGCAAGGCTCTTTTTATACATACTTTAAATTTCTTCTTGCAACTTCCCCCAACTCCCAACCCAGGGGCGACCCATACGGTGTTTATCGGATATTTTGATCTTCTGCAATTTGACGGCCACCTGCATGGCGACTTGCGCAACGCTCGCCCAGTCATCTTTTAGGGCGGCTGCGCGCATTTCACCTGCTAATTGGCCTGCCCAGCGCCATTCCATTCTGAATTTATCTGCTTTGACCCAGTAATTTCTCTTTTCCCATGCGACTACAGAAACCTCTATTGTTTCTGCAACGATCTCCAAAGCCAGAGCAATGAAAGCTGCCAGATCGTGGGCTTCGTTAAGTTGCCCTGCATTTGCCGAAGGGTCTGTTTTCGCCAGCTCGCGCACGGCTAAAGCAACTGCACGTGTTAATTTTGTACGCTCTTTTCCTGCACTATTTGGATTGATGATTCGACTCATGATGATATACCTCGTACTAGAATTTTCAAACGTTTAAATTGAACCGCCAGATTATATCGCAAAAATGTTCTAAAATGCTTTCTTTGCCATTTATTTAGCAATTCCAAATATGATTCCGCGAGGAGCGTGCTTGCCCGCACTCACTGCACAGTGGGTGTGCGACGAAGCGGTCTCTTGTTCTCTGAGATTGCTTCGTCGGAAGCACATCTTCCTCGCAAATTCATCCAAATTTGGATTTACTGCCATTTATTAAGCTATTCTTGTTTTTTTATTGACGCTCTCACTCCTTGCGCTTATAATCTCATCCGCAATTTGGGGACGTGGCGGAATTTGGCAGACGCGCATGGCTTAGGACCATGTGCCTCACGGCGTGCGGGTTCGAGTCCCGCCGTCCCCACTTTTTTGCATGAGGCCAAGAGTTTCATCTCTGCATTTAGCGGAATTTGTTTTTCTCCTGAGGATGTCTATTAAAGGGTATCCAGCCAAAATCAGGCGCGGCAATTCATCCAGCAAAAGAGATTTAAACTCAGACAAATATCTAAAGAAGGAATTTATTTTGAAAATCGAAACAACCCCCCGTGACGACCATCAGGTCACAATGACCGTTGAAATTGAGCAAGATCAAATGGATGGGGCGAAACGTCGCTCCGCACGTCAACTTGCAAAACGTGGCAAGATCGCAGGTTTTCGTCCTGGCAAAGCTCCCTATAATGTAATTTTACAAAATTATGGCGAACAAGCTGTCATTGAAGGGGCAATTGATATTTTGCTCGAGGAAGTTTATCCGAAAGCTTTGGAAGAAGCCGAGATCGAACCCGGTGCGCAAGGCTCACTTGAAGAAATGGAAAGTCTTGAGCCACCGAAATTCATTTTCACTATTCCGCTCAAACCCGAAATTGAATTGGGCGACTATCGCAAAATCCGCATGGACTATAAGTTCAAAGCTCCCGGCAAAGCTGAATTGGATGCCAAGCTGGAAGAATTGCAACGCATGTATGCGAATACTGCCGAAGTTGAGCGCCCGATCGAAGAAGGCGATTATATTAAAGCAGATATTATCGGCAAAAAAGTTGGCGCAAAAGGCGATGATGCCCTTGTTTTCGAGAAAAAAGATCACCCAATTTTCATTACAGAAAAGAAACGTGAAGGCGAAGAGCCTTTTGTTGGCTTTGCTAAAAAACTGCTTGGCGCAAGTGTTGGCGAGACAAAATCGACCACAAAAACACATGGCGAAGATGATGAAAACGAAGATTTGCGTGGCGCAAAGGTTAAATACACGACAACGATCAATGTCGTTCACGGGACCGAGCTCCCCGAGCTAGATGATGAGTTTGCAACAAAACTT
Organism: Chloroflexota bacterium; assembly: GCA_024224815.1. Classification (GTDB taxonomy): domain Bacteria; phylum Chloroflexota; class Anaerolineae; order Anaerolineales; family Villigracilaceae; genus Desulfolinea. Next base: position 22,909 of record JAAENC010000355.1, on the reverse strand, counting down.
GGTGCGCAGTCGATGGAAGATTTGACTGAATCTATTGAGAAGAGCATTAAAGATGAAAGTCGCTCCGAATATGATGATGAGTTCTTCACCGCATTGATTGACAAGATCAAAGAAAATGCAACCATCAAATATCCGCCACAAGTTGTAGAGCGCGAAACTGAATTGGTTATTGAAGATATGAGCCAACGTTTATCCCAGCAAGGGATGGAATTTGAAGCCTATCTTAAGATGCAAGAAACTACACGTGAGAAATTCATAGAAGAAGAAGCCCGCCCTGTTGCAGAAAAACGCTTGAAGCGCGGCATGATCTTTGATGAATTGGCTCAGCGAGAAGAAATTGAACTTAAAGAAGGCGATATCGAAGCTGAATTCAACCAGACAATGATGAATTTAGCATCACAAGGTTATAATTTCAACAATATCAAAGGTGGCGAGCGAGCACAAAAAGCGATTGCAAATAATGTTGCTCAACAATCTGCAACGCAATTGATGACACGCCTAACCCTTGACCGCATGAAAGATATTGCAACCGGTGATTTTGCCAAAGCGGAGAAAGAAGCCGCTAAGGAAGCCAAGAAAGAAAAAGCAGCTAAAGAAAAGAAAGCCGAAGAAGCTAAAGAAGAAAAAGTAGCTGAAGCTTCAGAAGAAAAAGGCGAAGAAGCCAGCGAATAATCAATAAGTCGAAGCAGGGTGCGCTGGAAAAAGAGCGCACCCTGTTTTTTTAACCCTAGATAGCTTTTTCTAATAAAGTTACAACACTGAATAACACAAAAGAATAGTAGACTAGGAAAGATTGAAGCTTATTCATTTCCATAGTACAGATATCAAGAAGCGGAAATTTTTGAATCCAGTATTAGAAGATACTGGCACCCGCTCTCTTGAAAAGGAGAATTTCATGTCCCTTAATACCCCTCAATCCGTAGTCCCGATGGTTGTCGAATCCAGTGGGCGTGGCGAACGCGCTTACGATATTTATTCCCTACTGCTTAAAGAACGAATCATCTTTCTCGGCACACAGATCAACGATCAGGTTGCCAATACGATCATTGCGCAACTGCTTTATTTGAGCAACCAAGACCCCGAAAAAGAAATTAAAATGTATATCAACTCGCCTGGCGGATCAGTTTACGCAGGCTTGGCGATTTACGACACGATGCAAATCATCCCTAATCCAATCAGCACCGTTGCTGTTGGTGTAGCCGCATCTTTTGGCACAGTGATTCTAACTGCCGGAACAAAAGGTCGTCGTTACGCATTGCTAAATGCAACGATCCACATGCACCAACCTTTGGGCGGCGCACAAGGTCAGGCATCGGATATTGTTATTCAGGCCGAAGAGATCATGCGCTTAAAATCTGACTTGCTCGATATTCTCGCCAAACACACAGGCCAAGACAAAGAAACGATTGAAAAAGACTCCGATCGTGATGTTTATATGAATGCGACAAAAGCCACAGAGTACGGCCTCGTTGACCAAGTACTTGAAGCACAAGAAGAGAAATAACCAGAAAAAAGACCAAAAATAAAGTTAATCCTGCGAGAGTTTGACATTCTCGCAGGATTTTTGTGAGATAAGAATATGCCAAGATTTTCAACATTTTCAATTGCCGCTTGTGACCTCGAAGAAAAAACATGGGGTGTTGCGGTTGCGTCCAAATTTCCTGCTGTTGGGGCAGCTGTCCCCTGGGTAAATGCAGAAGTGGGTGCAGTGGCGACACAGTCCTACGTCAATACTTCCTACGGGCCAAATGGTCTCGCGATGATGGCTGAGGGTGTGTCGGCCGCAGAAACGCTCGAGAAACTGCTCGCAAATGACGAGGAAAGAGAGATCCGTCAAGTGGGATTGGTCGATGCGCAAGGAAAAGCAGTCACCTTTACAGGTAAAAAATGCCATGACTGGGCGGGCGGAATAACCGGTCCCGGATATGCTATCCAAGGGAATATCCTTGCGGGCGCGAATGTAGTACAAGAAATGGAATCCGCTTTCTTGGAAACAGAAGGTGAGTTGCCCGCACGACTTTATGCCGCGCTTTACGCAGGCGACCGCGCAGGCGGCGACAAACGTGGAAAACAAGCAGCCGCGATTTACGTTGCCAAACCCAATGGCGGATACGGTGGTTTTCTTGACCGATGGATCGATTATCGCGTAGACGATGCCCTAGACCCTGTACCACGCCTAGGCGAATTGCTCGAATTACACGAATTATATATGGGCAAATCTCCCGAAAGCGAGCGTGCCCAATTACAAGGCGATATTTTGATCGATCTCCAAAAGATCATGGCTCATTTAGGTTATTACCAACCCAGTATTGATGGCATCTATAACGAAACAGTCGCCGAGTCTTTAAGCTCATTTCTCGGAAACGAAAATTTTGAAGAACGTTTCAATCCGAAAGAAGGCTGGCTCGACCAACCGGTGCTCGATTATTTACTAAAGAAATTCAAAAAATAAGCACAAAAGAAAAGAAAAGGATAAAGTAGGGGCGAGTCTGAGACTCGCCCCTACTTTGCTAAAAACATGAAAATTCCCCAAAATATCAAAGCCCTGATACTCGATATGGATGGCGTCCTTTGGCGCGGAGAAGAAACTATTGGCGATCTGCCAGCTATCTTTGATGCCATCGCTCAGCGCGGGCTAAAAGTCACTTTGGCAACAAATAATTCCACGCGCACGCCAGACGCACATCTTGAAAAACTGGCGCGCTTTGGTGTAGAGCTCGATGTCTCGCAAGCACTGACATCATCCATGGCTACGGGCGCTTTGCTAAAAGAGAATTTTCCCGAAGGCGGCGACTTATTTATCGTTGGGATGGATGGTCTTTTCAAAGCAGTTGAAGCAGAGGGTTTTCAGACCTTTTGCGAAGAAAATGTGCCGAAAAATCCTGTAGCAGTTGTAGCAGGTGTAGACTGGAAGATTGATTATCAGAAAATTGCAAATGCATCCCTGCTTATTCAGGATGGCGTGCCTTATTATGGGACAAATCCCGACAGAACTTTCCCTACGCCACAAGGATTATTGCCCGGCGCGGGAACTATTCTAGCAGCAATAGAAGCCGCATCTGGCGTTAAGCCTATTGTGGCAGGAAAACCGGAACCCTACTTATTTCAACTTGCGATGCGTCGAATGGGCGTGATGCCGAAAGAAACACTGATGGTCGGTGACCGCTTGGAGACAGATGTGCTCGGTGGACAAAACGCAGGATGCAAAACAGCGCTTGTTTTAAGCGGTGTCACAAGTCGGGAAGACGCCGAAGCGTGGAATCCGCGCCCAGATTTGATTATTGATGATTTGGGGAGTCTTTTTTTCTAAACACCATCTTCTCAATGCTCTGCGTTGGGAGAGAAAGACAAGATGCAACGCAGAGCGTTGCTTTCAGGAGCACAAAAAAAGCCTTCGAGAAAATCTCGAAGGCTTTTTTTATTCTTATATGAGCGACTTACTCAACCGTGATTTTAGTGTAGGCGGGATATTGATTGCCATCCATATCTTCGATCAGGAAACCGAGAATATAATCTCCCTGAGCAGCGTAGAGCTGCTCCCAAGTGAAAACGCCATCACCAAAGCGGAGTGTTTTGCCAGCTTGCGCACTTTCTGTTTCAACTGCGCCATTTACGCCAATATCCAGCCAGCGTTCCTGAACAGTGAATGTATCACCCGATTGCGGGATCACTTCTCTGGGCGCACCAATGCCTTCTTGGCCGGTAAAGACAAAGACCGATTGCAGCGCTTCATCCTGGAAATAGAGCTTTGCTTTACGGGATTCGCCCGTTTCGGCAAAAGTGTATAGTCCTTCTACAGAATAGCTTGCATCTGCTGCGCTTTGCCCATAATTCTCTGGCACAAAGAGTGCTTCTGCACTGATACTTCCATCCGAAACGGCGAAGATGATCGGATCCCAAGTGAAGTTCAGGGTGAAATCTCCGTCTTTGCCCCATTGCGGATAATAAACGCCACCAACTTCGCGTGTGTCGGGGCTTTCGAGATAGTCCATGTCGGCGACGAAGATCGAGTTTGCAGCCTCATCAAGATAGCCGACAAAGAGATAGATATGGCCGATATTTTCCCCATAAATATCTGCGCTTAAGGTGATGGGCTGATCGGGTGCGGCGACATTGTTCGAGACCCGCAGCGTCGAAATCGAAATCTGACCCAGCCCAGGGGCACGTGTGATTTCGGTGCTTGGGGTGAGAGGCTGTTGAACATCCTGAGTAAATTCAAATTCGCTGTAGTGGTAGATGAGGAATTCATCCCATAAAGAGGCATTGGCAAAACGATCTGCGATGCCTGTGTAGGATTGCATCCCCGTCATTGCGGAGCGATAAAGGGCAGAGTTGGGGTAATAAATGGCGATGCCGGTCGAGCCGGGTTTTCCGCGACCATGTTTTTCAGCAACAACAGTATCGCTTAGCGCTGAAATCACTTCTGTTGCGGCTTGAGCGGTGCGAGCGGTGCTACTGTTTTTCCCTACCAACTGAACGAAATGCCCAAGGTCGATATAGGAAGGCGGGACTTCGCGTCCAAAAATACTGGTGTAGGACTGGGCGTAATTTCGTGCTTCTGCGATCATACCTTGTCTTTCATCTTGCAAAGCATAGGAAAAATCGTTGAAGCTATTCATCAGCGCAGGGAGTTTGTTGAGGTCTACGGCTGTTAGCGTGACATTTTTCTCTAGCTGAGCTGCCAACTGCTCTGCGCTAACAGATGCCGGGCTAAATAGACCGCCCATAGGTGAGCCACCGCGCAAAAAGGCATCGCGTGCTGCTTGATCAACAATACGTTGATCTTCGTCGATATAACTTTGAACAACTAATTTACTTAAATCTTCGGCCGACATGCCCGGGTTTTTAACCAGAGCGTCCAAAAATCCCGCATAAGCCCAGCCTAAAGCGGGTTCAGTTTCTTCGGAGGCAATCCCATAATGTGCGTGAGGCTGGAGGGCGGCAAAAACTTCGAGCTGCGCCATTAAACAGGCATCCATGCCGATAATATCCAGTTTATCCACGCCCGTTCTATTGCGGATTTCGCCAAAAGCCTGATCCATTTCCATCATATAAAGATGATCGTCAAGACGCGCAGCGAGCGGAATAGAGCTTCCATCCTGCCCACCGGGGGCGGGATCAGTCCAGCCGCCGGGCCAGCCCATGCCATGATCGGAAAGGATCAGGACATATTTGTCAGCGGGGAAAGTGACCATAGACCAAGTTACAAAATCGATCAAGGATTCGCCCCTGCTCATACTCACTTCGCCCAGATCGGCAACAAGTTGAGAATTGATCCTATTTAGGTCATTGTCTTTCTGTACATAATAACGGCGGGTTGAATCCCAATTTCCGTCACCGGAAAAACCACCACGGAAACGATCCAGTTGCGCCACAATATGTACATTTTGACTGGAGCCAACTTTTTCAGCTTCATTCAAGTCGATAAAAATATCTTCTTCAAGTATCTTGTCGTCCGCATCCTGATAGAGCATCACGAGCCAGGTTTGTTCTTCGTTACCCGTTGCTGCCGGCGGTGTAAAATTCGTTTCCGGTGCTGGTTGTACAGGTTCCTGATAGTTCTGATTTTGACCGGGGCTTTGCGCCATTTCGCCAAGGTCTATGCCTTCGCCACCGGATAAAAGGAAATAGCCGATCATAAGCAGGATAACTAAAAAAGAGCCGCAGCCCCCCTTAGCTTTTCCGCTGCGTGGAATCGGAAGTCCGCCCCCGCCCGTGGATTGGGGCCTGCTCCCGCTTCCGGAAGGTTTTCTGCGCTTGGGCGCTTCGGCTCTGCCGCTGGGCGGTTTAGAGCCTTTTCTGCGTCTTCCAGCGTTGATATTATTGTCTGACATAGGATTTTCCTCCATCATATGTTCATTTACATTTCATCTTCATTGTACTATGAGCGAGTATAATTGGAGAAGAATACGCATGAACCAAAACCAATGACATGATAAAATCTGACGGCTTATTAACCTAAGGGCGACCCTTTGTGCTTTTCTAGAAAACTGCTCTTTTAATTAATATTTTATTATCATCAAATATAGACATAAGACCCAAGCGGGTCGCCCCTACAGGCAAAAACTTATGAAAACACCTCTACTCTACGACTTCGACTTTACCGAATTTGCCGCCCGCATTAAAAGCTGGGGCGAGCCTAAATATCGTGGCAAACAAATTTGGGAAGGCATCTATAAAAATCTCTGGCTCAAACCGGATGAGTTCAGCAACCTACCCAAATCGCTGCGCGAAAAGATGGGCGAACTACTCACTTTTGATGTCCTGAAGCCTGTACAAATACAGGAATCCAAAGACGGCGACACTCAAAAGACTCTCTACGAATTGCACGATGGCCAAAAAATCGAAACCGTCGTCATGCACTATGAGCGCGAAGAAGGCCAAGACAGAAATACCGTCTGCATCTCCACCCAAGTCGGCTGTGGGATGGGCTGCAAATTCTGCGCCACCGGGCAAATGGGATTTAAACGTCAGCTTAGCAGCGGCGAAATTGTCGCGCAAGTCATTTATGCCGCGCGTCACCTTCAGGATATTGGCGAAAATTTAACCAACGTCGTCGTGATGGGGATGGGCGAACCTTTTCATAATTACGATGAAACCCTGAAAGCCTTAGCCCGCTTAAACGATGCGGATGGATTCGCCTTCGGCGCGCGTCGCTTCACCATCTCGACCGTGGGATTGGTTCCGATGATCTGGAAATTTGCCGAAGAGAATCTACAATATAATCTCGCCATTTCACTGCATGCCGCTGATGACGATCTGCGCTCATCCATGCTCCCGATCAACGATAAACACCCAATTAACAAATTGCTCGAAGCCTGCCGCCATTATGTAGATACAACTCATCGGCAAATTACTTTTGAATGGGCGCTGATCGAAGGCGTTAACGATACGCCCGAACAAGCCTTTATTTTGGCACGTAAATTAAAAGGATTGCTCTGCCACGTCAACGCGATTCCGCTTAATCCCACCCGCGGATATCACGGTCGCGGTGCAGGAAGCGATCGAGCCAAAATATTTAAAGATGCGCTCGAAGAACAAGGTATCTCTTGTTCTATCCGCGCTCATCGTGGCATCGATATCCAGGCAGGTTGCGGTCAGTTAGCAAGTCGAAATTAAATAGCAGACTACAAAAGTCTTAAAGACTTTTGTAGTCTTTCTTCGTACGAGAAAATGCCAATCAACGCCACGCAAGCCTAAATCAGGCGCGAAGCTGTCTTATAATCCATTTTTGAAAACAAATAATTTATATTAATTTAAGTAAGATGTGATACGCTTTTATCATCTTTTTCAAAATAAAATAAAAAAAACGACTAATTCCTTATGAAAGAAAAAAACTTCCTCGAACGCCCCTTAATTGCTTCCATCCCCGCCATTACCGGCGAAGTATTTCTCTTTGCCCTGATCATTATTCTCGCGCTGCTGAGCCGATTTTACGACCTCGGCACCCGCGTGATGAGCCATGACGAAAGTTTGCACACTTATTTTTCGTGGCTGCTTTACAAAGGTGATGGTTATCAGCACACGCCGATGATGCACGGGCCTTTTCAATTTCATTTACTCGCCCTGAGCTATTTTCTCTTTGGCGTAAGTGATTTTACAGCCCGCATCCCGGGCGTGATCTTTAATATCGCCACAATTTGGATGCTCTGGTATTGGCGATCTTATCTCGGTAAAGCCGGTGCGCTCATTGCTGGCGTACTGATACTTGTCTCGCCCTATATGCTTTTTTACGGGCGATATGTACGCAACGAACCCTTTAGCGGCTTCGCAGGAATGTTGATGTTCCTCGCTGTTTTGCGCTATCTGCAAAGCGGAGAAAAGCGTTATTTTTATTGGCTTACGATCAGTTTAATGATCAATTTTACATCCAAAGAAACGGCCTATATCTACGTCGCTCAACTGCTTCTTTTCCTTGCTTTCCACTTTTTCTGGAAACTGATTGCCAAAAGCTGGAAAGATGAAAGCAGCCGCAACGCTTTTATCACCCTGATCACGGTTGCGCTCCTTCTTATTGGCGGCGCGCTGGGCGCAGCTTTTCTCTCTTCGGGAGAGAGCGCACCTATGGCTACAGAGCCTGCCGCGCCAGCCAATCCGATGGCAGATTCGCCCATGGCAGCCGCTGGCTCAACATCCTTCCCCTGGACAATGGTTTTGGCTATTGCAGCTTTGGCTACGATCGCCTTTGCGGCATATTATCTTATTCAAGGGCTTGGCTGGGCAGAGATTCGTGCCGAACGTTCTTTCGACTTATTAATGCTCGTCGGCACACTTATTATCCCCCTGCTTACACCGCTGGTCTCCAAGATGCTTAACTGGAGCATCCCCACTACAGCCCCGGAACTCGCCGGAATGGCGACACAAGACTATATTCAAATTCTTATCGCCATTCTGCTCACTTTTGGCATCACAATTGGCCTTGGACTCTGGTGGAAAGCAAAAGTCTGGTGGAAAAACGCATTGCTTTTCTACAGTCTTTTCACCATTTTTTTTACAACTATTTTTACAAATAGCGGTGGTTTTTTCACCGGTATTTTCGGCTCTCTCGGCTACTGGATGGTGCAACAAGAAGTTGCGCGTGGCGGCCAACCCTGGTACTACTACGCCGCCCTTCAAATTCCCATCTACGAATTTCTCCCCGCACTTGGCGTATGGGTCGGTGTTTATTATGGCTTCAAGAAAAAAGCATCTTCAGAAGTAAAAGAAGAAATAGAATATATTGACGCACCCAAACCGCCAGCCCTTTTTGATTCTTCCACCACCTTCGCCCTTTTAAGCTGGTGGTCTCTCAGCAGTCTCATCGCCTACTCCTACGCCGGAGAAAGAATGCCCTGGCTCACTTATCACATCACCCTTCCGATGATCCTGCTCACCGCGTGGGGGCTAAACAATCTCGTTAAAAATATTTCGTGGAATGAACTCCGCGTTAAAAAAGGATGGCTGGGTACCGCGCTCATCTTCATCTTCTTTACCAGTCTCATCAATACAATTCTTGGCGCAAACGGCGCATTTCAGGGCAAAGGTCTAGCTCAATTACAAGCCACAAGCGAATTTCTACTGCCGCTGATTATTTCGATCGCCAGCGGGATAGGCCTCTTCTACATTTTCCGAGATTGGACATGGCACAACCTCCTCAACTTAACCACGCTCGTGTTTTTTGGCTTGCTCACCTTATGGACAGCGCGTGCCGCCTACAGAGCCGCCTACATCAACTACGACAGCGCAAAAGAATACCTCGTCTACGCTCATGCCGCACGGGGCGTTAAAGATGTCATGGCGCAAGCAGAGGAAATTTCCATGCGTACGACAGGAGATTTAAGCGCAGTCATCGCCTACGATGCCAGCGCGCCCGACACAGGCATTTCCTGGCCCTTTGTATGGTATTTACGTGATTTCACAAATCTGCGCTCATTCGATGCTCCTACACGCTCTCTTAGAGAAGCTTCCGTTATTGTTGTAGACGAAAAGAATTTTGAAAAGATCGAGCCTGTCGTCGGAGACGGCTACTATCGCAGCGACTATATTCGGATGTGGTGGCCCAACCAGGATTATTATGGTCTCGTCAGAGACAGAGACTCTCACTTGCTCTTCCCGGCGGATTATCCCTGCACGGGCGTATTTAGCGTCTTCAAACTATTCAGCGGAAAAGATTTCACACGGGTCTGCGAGACCTTCACAGACCCGGCCATTCGCGCAGGCGTGATCGATATCTGGGCAAAACGTGATTTCACCAAATATGCTCAGGCAACCGGCAAAACCGGCTTTGGCCCCACAGACTGGAACCCTGCAGACAAAATGCGGCTTTACGTCCGCAAAGATGTTGCATCCCAAGTCTGGAATTATGGTGTTCTTCCCGAGACAAGCGAAACAATCACCATTGACATCTACGAAGAAAATACCATTACGCTCACAGCAGATCTCACCGTCGGCCTAAATGGTGCTGCCGAAGGCCAATTCAGTGCCCCGCGCGGGATCGCCTTTGCGCCAGACGGCTCTTTTTATGTCGCCGACTCGCGCAATCACCGCATTCAGCATTTTGACGCTGATGGAAACTTCATCAATGCATGGGGACAGTTTGGCGATGCAACTTTCGAAGACCTGTCTGGCGGTATTTTTAACGAGCCTTGGGGCATTGCAGTTGGCCCCGATGGTTCCGTTTATGTCACAGATACATGGAGCCACCGCGTCCAAAAATTTGACGCAGATGGAACCCCCATTACACGCTGGGGCTATTATGGCCAAGCAGCAGACGGCTTCGCTTTTTGGGGCCCGCGCGGTATTGACGTGGATAAAGACGGGAATGTTTATGTTTCTGATACAGGCAATAAACGCATCGTCAAATTCGACTCTGATGGCAATTTCATCACCGAATTTGGGCAAACGGGTATGGCTGTTGGCGAATTTGATGAGCAAGTTGGCGTTGCCGTTGATGATGAAGGCATTGTTTACGTTACAGATACATGGAATCAACGCATTCAGACTTTTATCCCCAGTGAAGACGGGATTGATTATTTCCCCCTTAACCAATGGGATGTCAGTGCCTGGTATGGACAGTCTCTCGACAATAAACCCTTCCTGACGGTTGATAATCAAGGTTCTGTCTTTGTTGCAGACCCTGAGGGTTATCGCGTTTTACAATTCTCCACAGAAGGCGAATTTATCCGCACCTGGGGCGATTATGGTTTTGATAACCAAACTTTTGGGCTTGTGGCCGCAGTCGCGGTTGATGCAGAAGGTCATGTTTGGGTTACAGACGCGGGCAATCATCGGGTGATGCGATTCACTTTGCCGGAATAAGCTTTTTTTTCAACAAAACGAGACTACAAAAGTTTTTGAAACTTTTGTAGTCTTTTTCCTTTAAACGGTAGCAAGCCCAAAACAAGTGCGCTCCATCCTGTCATTTATATCCAAGATAAATATCACTCATCCATCAAAAAAGGGGCTTAATATTTTCATCCCGATGGTATAATCTTTCTGTTAAATTGTCTCTACATTTCCTTATTGCAAAAGGAGTTTGCATGAAAATTCATGAGTACCAATCAAAACGTGTTTTCGCCGAATATGGCGTGCCTATCCCGAAGGGAAAGGTTGCGGTTTCACCGAAAGAGGCTTATGCGATCGCCAAAGATTTAGGCGGCAAGACGATTATAAAATCGCAAGTGCTCGTAGGCGGGCGCGGAAAAGCCGGTGGCGTAAAACTTGCCAATTCCCCTGAAGAAGCAGAAAAACATGCCGGTAATATCTTGGGGATGGATATTAAAGGGCTTACAGTTCGCAAGGTTTTGGTTGACGAGGCTTCAAATATCAAAAGCGAAATTTATCTTGGCATTACCAATGACCGCGAAAAACGAATGCCCGTGATGATGGTTTCTGCCGAGGGCGGCGTGGAGATCGAAGAAGTTGCTCGCGTAACCCCTGAAAAGATCATCAAAATGCACATCAATCCGCTTTTGGGGTTACAGGGTTATCAAATTAGAGATATTGCGGCAAGCATTGAGCTCCCCCGCAAAAACTGGAAAGAATTTGGCGTGATCGCGAATGGGCTTTGGAAAGCTTATAACAGCAGCGATGCGACTCTTGCCGAAATCAACCCCCTGATCATTACAGAAGAAGAAAGCCTTTTAGCCGTTGATGGCAAAATGCTGATCGACGACAGCGCACTTTTCCGTCACCCTGACTTGGCTGAAATGCGCGATCTTGACACCGAAGCAGAATCTGAAACAATTGCTCGTGAAAATGATCTGGCTTATATTCAATTGGATGGAGAAATCGGTTGTATGGTCAACGGCGCAGGTTTAGCAATGACCACAATGGATATTGTGACTCTCTTCGGCGGTACTGCTGCGAATTTCCTAGATATTGGCGGTGGAGCAAATGCGGAAAAAGTAAGTGCAGCTTTCCGTATCATATTATCTGACCCCAAAGTAAAAGTTGTTCTAATCAATATTTTTGGCGGCATCACGCGTGGCGATGAAGTTGCAAAAGGTATTTTACAGGCGATTGAAGAAGTCAAACCAGAAGTACCGATGGTCGTCCGCTTGGTTGGCACAAACGCAGAAGAAGGGCGCGCTTTACTCGCCGATGCCGATATGATCACGGCAGAAACGCTCGCTGAGGCCGCAGAGAAAGCTGTAGCGGTTGCTAAGGAGGCTTAACGATGAGCATTTTAGTCAATAAAGATACTCGACTTTTAGTACAAGGAATTACCGGTAACGAAGGTCTTTTTCACACCCAGCAAATGGTTTCTTACGGAACAAATGTCGTTGCAGGCGTGACCCCGGGCAAGGGTGGCGAGTGGGTAATGGATGGGAAGGTCCCCGTCTTTGATTCCGTTAAAATCGCGGCTGAAGCAACTGGTGCAAACGCCAGCGTGATTTTTGTCCCCGCACGTTTTGCCGCTGACGCAATTTTTGAAGCAGCCGACGCTGGCCTTGAATTGATCGTTTGTATCACTGAAGGTGTTCCTGTCAAAGATATGATGCGTGTCCGCGCCTATATTGACCAGATCGAAACTCGTTTGCTTGGGCCAAATTGCCCTGGCATTTTGACCCCCGGCGAATCCAAAGTTGGAATTATTCCCGGCAATATCGCCATCCCCGGCAATGTTGGCGCGGTTTCCCGCTCTGGCACATTAACATACGAAGTGCTTTATGCCCTTAAACAAAAGAATATGGGTGCATCTACCTGTGTAGGCATCGGTGGCGATCCTGTAAACGGCACCAATTTCATTGATGTGCTTTCTATGTTCGAAGAAGATCCCGCAACAGATAAAGTCGTCATGCTCGGCGAAATTGGCGGTACAGACGAAGAAAAAGCCGCTGAATTCATCGCAACAAAAATGACAAAACCTGTCGCAGCCTTTATCGCAGGGCAAACTGCCCCTCCCGGCAAAAGGATGGGACATGCAGGTGCGATCATTCAATCCGGTTCTGGTGCAGCTGCAGACAAGATCAAAGCACTCGAAGAAGCTGGTGTACGCGTTGCAAAACACCCAGAAGAGTTGCCTGATATGTTAGGGTAAAGTCAAAAAAAACACTCCTTCTAGAAGGAGTGTTTTTTTATAAGGCACCAAGTATCTAATTAAACAACCTATTCAACCATCCAACAAATTTCTGAGCATTTTCTTGGTCGTGTGCTAATACATGGGCTGTGATTGCCAGCCCCATTGGTTGACCAGGAGTTTCCTGCCACGCTAACCAAGTGTGAATGAAGGCTTTTTGATGATGAATATCTGGATACTTGTTTAAATTTTCTGCTTCTATTTCAGCTAAAATGTTTTTAGCTTTTGCGCCCAATTTATCATCGTCGGGGAGAAGGTAGGAGACAAAATCTTCTAACATGCCAGACAATTGATTGTTTGGCATAATTCAAACACCAACGCGAGGCATTTTTTCACATTCAATAATTGTGCCGCTCTCGTCAGGTTCTTTTGGTAAATCGGTATAGCCAACTTGCCCTAATTTAGCACAAAGAGAAGCCCATCTACTTTCTATATTTTGATCTGCATCAAGCATAATACCGAGTGTTTTTAGATTGGAAATTTTCAAACGAATCTGAATACTCTTCAGCAACGCTTCTACGCCACCATCTTTTGGAACTTCAACACTAAACGTCTTGGGAATATCATACAATTTACACAAAGCCCAAACGACATGTCTGTCATTTACTCCCTCGACAAGCAATTCTGCTTTTGGCATCAGCGCACCTCAATATCTTGCTCAACAGCAATGCTTAATTCATCTGCCAAATAGGATACAGCCTTAATTTGTTCACCATCTCTCTCAAGCCTGAATAATTTTCCAACATCTGGTTTTTCAGTTTCTTCAAGCACTTGCTTGAACGCTTTAACACAATCTCCACTATGTGTAGTAGCAAAAATTTGCACTTCTTGTTTATAAGCCATCTCAATAATCAATTTCCACATATCTTTTAAGGCTGCATAATGAAGTCCTGTATCAATTTCATCAACAAGCAATGTTCCACTACCCACGTTCGCTAAGGATGCAACAACAGCCAAAATACGACGCATACCATCCCCCATACTTCCAAGTGGAATTGGCTCATCTTGTTTATTTAGCTGTAACAAAATACCGCTATTAGATGTCTTACTACTTGTAAAGCCAATTCGCTTTACTTTTGGTTCAAGTATTTGTAAAGCCTCTACAACTTTTTTTCTTTCGGAGTTAACTGAATATCATCCCAAAGCACAGCAATTTCATCATAGCCTAAGTAGTTCGTCGTAACTAATTTTGAATGAACTGATTGGGACCGAGGGTATCTAGCATTACGCACAGATACTAATCCATCTTCATCTATGGGTAAAGTTACTTGCTTCTCAAGTCTCGAATGCTTGAAGCCGAGATAGCCTGTCTCTAGTTCATCTAGCATTGCATTATTTTCATTTTCAAAAGGTAATTTTGGCTGAATTTGATCATCCCTCGAACTAAGCAATGCCATTTCAAGACTAATATCCCCGTTAGATGAAATCTCAACAATCTGACTAATTCCCTGCATGTGTTCGTGGAAAATATGCGAGATTTGGTATCCTCCACGAACAGGTCTGTCAAAGCGAGGGTCAGTCGTTCTTGATGCATATTCTCCTCTTTCATTAAATGAAGTAAACTTGAGCGAACATCTTCACCCATCAAAAGATGAATCGCTTCCAGCAAGCTACTCTTTCCTGAATTATTTGTACCAACTATAAGATTTACATTAGCCAAAGATGATATTTCAAATTCTTTAAAAACACGATAATTTCTAATTGTTAAGTTTTTTAACATGAGCCACTTCCTACTTTACACAGTATAAACATCTTGAAAACATACCCTATGTTTACCAGATTTCCACTACTTCCTTGACGACATCCCTTCAGAATGATATAGTTTTGCCCGACATGAAAAATATCCGCCTTAATACCACTAATATGCGTAATACCACTACTCGTTTCCAACGGGATGTTTGCGCATAGCTAGAGGCAGAAGTAAATCACAGGCACTTAGCAAAAGTCAAAACGTCCCGAAGACATCGGGGCGTTTTTTTTATGCCCAAATAAGGAGAAAATATGCCCGCCCAATCGCCCGACCAACCCGTTTATGCTCTTCCTGAAGAAAATCTAATTCCGCGCAGCGACCATCTTTCCAAGATGAAAGAAATTCCCGCTTCACGGATGTTTTTGATCAAAAAATCGCTCAAAACATATCAGGACAAAAATCCCGGCAGCCCCATCTTTGATGCTTCGCAGGGAGATGGCGGAGCCAGTTTGCCTGGCACGCCCCCTCAGATTTTGGAACGTGCTGCTAAATTACAGATGGATCACGGGACAGGATACGATTCCCCATTTGGCACAGCCAAATTTCGAGAAATCGTCGCCGAAAAATATTGGGGCTTCGCTCCTGACCTTGGGCTTGCTCCCGCTAATATAATCGCTACTGTGGGCGGGAGAGATGGTCTCGTTAAAGCCTACGAAGCCATGCTCGCACTCGGACACGGAAATCAAGGCGACGCACTCCTCGTCTCCCGCGTCCCGTGGATTTCCTACAACTGGGGTCCCTACGGCGTAGGCGCAAATGTTTTGCTCGCCCCCGGCCACGAAGATGAAGGCTGGACATACAGTGAAGAGGGAATCCAAGCCAGCGTAGATTTCGCCGCAAAATCAGGGCGCAAAATTGCAGGGATCGTCATCACAAATCCCGATAACCCCACAGGGCAAACAATTTCCACAGAGAAACAAATTTCTCTTGGCAAAGCCGCGCTAAAAGCAGGCATCGCCTTTGTGCTCTATGATTGGATCTATCACCAAGTGACAGATGAAGAGCCAATGAATATTAACGCCTTTTATGCAGCCTTCACCCCAGAAGAGCGTGAAAGATTAATCGTTCTTGATGGTCTAACAAAGAGCTTGGGTGGGTCAAATTTGCGCAGTGCGCATCTTGTTGCGCCAGAAAAAGTTGCCAAATTTATCACCGCGCGTGCTTCGCATAATATCATCCCGCCCTTTTATGGTACGGCCGTTGCAATGGCCGCTTACGAAATGGGCTACCAAGAAGCGAGTCGTTCTATCGTCGAGCCGACCAATGCCAGCAGAAAAGTTTTGCAATCTTTCTTGCAGGAAAATAAATTCAAATATATTTTGGGCAAAGGCTATTATGCCTTCATCCACGTTGGGGAATGGCTGAAAGCCAAAGGTTGGGATAGCACCGAATCTCTTGGGCAATATCTCGCTGAAGAGCACGGCATTGCGACTGTGCCAGGTGCTTTCTTCTCGGTTTATGGAAAAGATTGGTTGCGTTTTTCTTATGCTACACCGCCTGAAAAAACACAGGGTGCGGCAGAAAGGTTATTAGAAGCTTTGCAAGCGTTGAAGTAAAACGTGAAAAGTGGCGAGTGATTTTTTCACGCATCACTCGTCACTCATCAAAAAATATTTTTAAACGGTATCAAGCCTAAATCGCGCGCGAAGCGGTTTTTTATCCAAAAGGAAAAAACATGTCTTATGACCCCATCGAATTTGCCAAGAAATATCAACTTTCACTCGAAGCTGCACGGGAAGATTATCCCAACCGAGGGACTTGCGGATTAGAAGTTGAGTTATTTTTATTGGATTCAGATCTGCGCCCATTGTCGACCGTTGGCGCAGGCCCGAGCAAAGAATCTTTTGTCGATTATTTGCGCAAAAATAATGTGCCGAAAAGCGTGCGAAAACAGACCGACCTGGAGGCTTTTCAGTGGATGGTGGAGTGGGGAACAAACCCTTATTACTCTCCGCGCGGCGCAGTTTATGAAGGACGCATTTTGCAAGGGGTTATTTTAAATGCCCTGGACGAAGCCGGGCAAACTCATGCAGAAAAACTGCATCTTTGGCAGGGAAATTTGCCCTACTCAACCACTGTAAATTACGATTCTATCCCTGGTGGCTGGCATTTGGCAAAGCGACGCTATATTGAAAAATGTGTGGATATGTACGGCGATACGCTCTCAACTGCGGGAAATCACACGAATATTTCTCTCCCTGAAACGCTGCTGATGTGGGATTTTATGCACCTGCCCGCCGCAGAACGTGAAGGCTTGTTGCTCGACAATTATAAAAACGATGTCTATATCAGCGCAACGCGTCTTTTGCGCGCTTTTGCGCCCCTTTTTATTGCCACTTCTGCCGCTTCGCCTTTCCAGGCGGCTATTCGTGACGGCGAAGCTGTTGTCTTGATGACAGAGCATAACTCCTTGCGCAGCCAGATTTTCCCAAAACCCGCCGCTTTGGATGTGCCGGATATTTATCGCTCGCACACTGATTATATTCAGACATCCTACGACCTTGTACGACGTGGTGCACGCTTTGGGAATAATAACTGGATTCCCGTCCGCGCTCGCTCACTCGAAGAGCGCGTCGAAAGTCTGATAGAAGTGACCAGCGACGAGCTGGAAAAACTCTACTCACGCGGACTTTATGCCGCGGGCGAAGCGCAACCGCTCGATGAAATGGCACATCAGATAGAAGTGCAAAATATGCTCGCTCGTGTGGATTTGCCAATGACTCGTGTGGAGATCCGAACTGACGATGGCGGAAACCCACTTGACCTTGAGCTTGCGAATATGACCCTGAAGAATCTTCTGACAACGCGCATCTACGCGGATCCCGAATTTGCGCGCGCATTTCGTTACGACAGTGAAGATATTCGCCTTGCGCGCCAAAATGAAAGAACAGTCGCCCAAAAAGGCCTCGAAGCAGAAATTGCAAATCCCTTCACCGGCAAACCCGTACAAATGCGCGATTTTCTCCGCTGGACCTTGGCAGAAATCCGCCCGCTGGCTGAAGCACTCGGTCAATGGGAAGATTTACGCCCCCTCACAGAGATGGTCGCTGGTGCGCCCAATACCGCCCAACGCCTCCGAAATGATGTCCGCGCGCAAATCGGCGAAAGCGATGTCGTTCCGCAAGACCTCTTTATGGAAATCGTTTCCCAACACGAAAAGCAAATTGCCGATGAGATAGAAATAATCGCTTCCAGTGCTGCCCTTTGGCAAAGTGAAAATCAAAAACTCGGAGACGTGCTCTACAAACTCCGTAGCCACGCTCATAAAAATGCACAAGCCCCTATTCGTTTTAGCCCCCAACAGGAAAGTCTTATTAATATCGAATACCCTGACACCACCACCGAAATCGTCGATCTTGCAAGCCGACTAATCCGTATTCCATCCATTACAGCCAGCCCCGACGAAAAACTGGACGAAGTGCATCGCGCCGCTGTTTTTATCTACGATTATTGCCAAAGCCATGGGCTAAAAGTGCGCTTTTTTGATCAAGAAAAATATCCATCCATGATGATTTCTTTCCCCGGTCAAGAAGAAGCCCCCGTCATGCTCAGCGGCCACTTCGATGTCGTTGAACCGGAACCGGATAACGAACAGTTCAAGCCAAAAATAGTCGGTGATTATCTCTGGGGACGCGGCGCGGGCGATATGAAAACCGTCGTCGCCACCTATATGGTTTGGATGAAAGATACCCTCAAAAAAGGCGCACCTTACCCGCCCATCAACTTAATGCTGATCGGCAACGAAGAAAATGGCGAAGGCGAGCCAATGGGTACGCCGCATGTTTTGGCATTACTTAAAGAAGAAACGGGGTACGAACCAAAAATCTTCATCGCCGGAGAGCGCACCGAAGAAAAAGGAAACGCACTCTGGGGCGAAATTTGTACCGAAAATCGCGGTGCAATGCGTTTTGACATTATCGCAAAAGGCAAAAGAGGGCACTCTGGCGTAGCAAAAGCAAATATGGATATTTCAGAGCAACTGATTGAGATGCGTACAAAATTACAAAAACTCGCCGAAGAATATTTCACCCTCGAAAGTGCTGATGGCTGGAAATCTCAAATTCGCTTTCCATTTATCCAGATCGGCACCCCGGGCGTTTATAACATCACCGCCGATTACGGGATTTTGGGTGTAGAAATTCGCAGTATCCCCCAAGATAATTTGGATGGATATATCGCCCAAGCGCAAGTCTATTGCGAAGAAAGCAAACTCGAAATAAAACTCGGCGGGATAGAAGGCGGGATCGCCTGTGACCCTGAGAATCTATACCTGAAAAAGCTGATTGCCGCTGTTGAACTTGCTTCGGGAGAAAAAGCCCCGCTCGGACGCAAATTGCCCGGCACCTCAGCACGATTCGCGCCCAACGGGCAGGGCGTCGTCTGGGGCCAAAGCGGAATTGGGCCACACACATCTGAAGAGCGACACTATATCCCCAGCATTTTGCCCTATTACGAAGCGCTTAATGCCTATGGGAACTTATTGATTGAAAAGGAATAACCTGCAACTCTCTATTTCAAAGAATAGGAGACGAAAAATATGTCATCAACCCTTGTAATGAAATTTGGCGGCACTTCAGTTGGTACACCAGAAGCGATGGCGCAAGCTGTGAAAAATGTCCAAAAGAGCAAAGAAGAAGGCATGGATGTCGTCGTCGTCACATCTGCGCTTTCAGGGATTACAAATTTACTTACAGAAAGCACAGCGCGCGCGGTTCAAGGGGATGAAGAATTTATAGAACGCACAGAAGTCGAGTTGATCGAAAAGCATCTTTTTCTTGTCGACAAGCTGATTAAAAGCTCTGAAGAAAAAGCAGAAATCCGAAAAGAAATAGAGCGTTTGAGCCAAGAATTCGGAAGATTGTGTCATGCAATCAGTATCTTGGGTGAAGCGACACCACGCGCGTTGGATGCTGTCTTATCGCTCGGGGAGAGATTTTCTGTCCGTATCTTGGCCGGAGCTTTGGTTTCTGCCGGAGCGGAGGCACTCTTTGTTGAAACATCACAATTAATCGTTACGGACGACTCTTTTCAAGAAGCACACCCTGACTTGGAAAAAACAAGGGAGAAAACTCAAAATATCATCAAACCCCTTCTTGAAGAAGGAAAAATTCCCGTATTGACTGGCTATCTTGCTGCAACAGAAGAAGAAATCACAACCACACTTGGTCGTGGCGGCAGCGATTATTCTGCGGCGATCATTGGCGCAGTTCTCCCCGCCGATGAAGTCTGGATCTGGACAGATGTAAGCGGTGTAATGACTGCTGATCCGCGGATTGTGCAACAAGCACGTACAATTTCTGAGTTAAATTACCGTGAAATGGCAGAATTGTCTTATTTTGGGGCAAAAGTTTTGCATCCCAAAGCCGTTAGGCCTGTTGTTGAGCTTGGTATCCCTGTACGAATTTGCAATACCTTCAAACCGGAAGATAAAGGCACTTTTATCGTAAAAGAAGAAGATGACGATCTGGTAAAAGCTCGAGCGCGGCATGTTGTTAAAGCGGTGACTGCGATCCCCAGTCAGAGACTGGTAACAGTTGAAGGCCGTGGCATGTTGGGGGTCCCGGGCGTTGCGGCGCGGACTTTTGGCGCAGTCGCAGCCACAGGAACAAGCGTCCCGCTCATTACCCAAGCATCATCCGAGCAAAGCATTTCTTTTTCTGTCCCCAGCGATTCTGTTGACGCTGTACTGAGTTCTTTGTATGAAGTTTTTGAAACCGAAATTGCTCGGCGCGATATTGACCGCGTTTGGGCAACAGGCGACGTGGCAATTATTACTGCTGTAGGGAATGGTTTGCAGCACACGCCGGGCGTTGCCGGACAAATTTTTAGCGCGCTTGGTGCGGCAAACGTGAATATTTATGCCATTGCGCAAGGCTCTTCAAAAGTGGCGATCAGCCTGATCGTGATGGCCAATGATGCGGAGCGAGCGGTGCATACCTTACATCATTTTATTACTGCAAACTGAAAAATGAACCGCCAAGACCCGAAGGACGCCAGGTAAAAAAAGATCATACTAAGAACTTAGCGCACTCTGCGCCTTGGCGGTTAAAAGCTAAAGTCTGATGTCTGATGTCCAAAGTCTAAAATCTAAAACCCGAGGTCTAAAACCAATGTCTCAAAATAAAGTTCCTGTAGCTGTTCTCGCCGCCACTGGCGCGGTAGGTCAGCGTTTTATCCAATTGCTTGAAAATCACCCCTGGTTTGATGTAGTTGCTGTCACCGGCTCAACGCGCTCTGTCGGGCACAAATACGGAGAAGTTTGTCGCTGGCTTTTACCGACTGATATTCCCGAAAATGTGTATAACCTGAAAGTTTTGCCTTCAAACCCGGAATCGGTAGAAACACCGCTGGTTTTCTCTGCCCTCCCCAAAAGCGAAGCCAAAATAATCGAGCCGCTTTTTGCCAAAGCGGGTACAGCGGTTTGCACAAATGCGGGTGCATTTCGCGAAGACCCAAACACACCCATTTTGCTCCCTGAAGTTAATCCCGAGCACACTGCACTTATCCATGCCCAACGCGCAGAAAAAGGCTGGGATGGTTTCATCGTTCCCAATCCAAATTGCACCAGCACGGGCATTACGATTGCGCTCAAAGCCCTCCAAAATGCCTTTGGCGTGAAGCGCGTTTTTGCCACATCTATGCAAGCAATCTCCGGTGCGGGTTATCCCGGTGTGCCCTCGCTTAATATTCTCGGCAATATCGTTCCCTATATCGCCAATGAAGAAGAAAAAGCATCATGGGAGCCGCGTAAAATGCTCGGTGAAATTAATGATGGTCAATTGGATTTAGCGGATATTGGATTCTCTTTCCACGCAAATCGTGTTCCCGTGATTGATGGTCATACCGTTGTTCTAACAGTGGAACTCGCCGACCCGCCCGCGGATTTTGGGCTTGTTGCGCGTACCCTGAGCGATTATCAGTCCCCGACAATTTCCCGCAAACTTCCCTCCACACCCAAACCTGTGATTCGCCTCCGCACAGAATCTGACCGCCCTCAGCCACGCCTCGACATCACCGAAGGCATGACCACATCCGTCGGTCGCGTTCGCCCCGACAATCTTTTTGACCTAAGAATGGTCGTTGTTTCGCATAATACCATTCGCGGCGCAGCAGGAGGCTCTATCTATAATGCAGAATTATTGGTGGAGCAAGGATTTATAAAACAGTAGAAATTTTTTAGCCAAGTTCTAAAAAAAGGGAGGGGTATTGCATGAGCTACTTTTTTACACTATACTAGCCCTTGTGCCCTTAGAAAACCCTTTGGAGACTAAATTTTGATACAAACAGATAACC
Source organism: Chloroflexota bacterium (assembly GCA_024224815.1). Lineage (GTDB taxonomy): Bacteria > Chloroflexota > Anaerolineae > Anaerolineales > Villigracilaceae > Desulfolinea. The sequence goes on along the minus strand of JAAENC010000355.1, from coordinate 806 downwards.
AGAAAGAACAGTATGAAGCTGTACTTGATTTTTTGGAAATTCCTAGCTCGATGGATTTGGGGTTGACGCATGCAATTGTGGAGGATCGGGCTGGGCGGCTTTATCTTTACCAGAACTATGCACCTTGCATGTTGGTTTTTGATGCAGCTGGTCGTTTTCTAGATAGTTGGGGGGAAGATTATGCCGGTGGGGCGCATGGGTGTTTTATTCACGCTGAAGGGGACGAGGAATTTATCTATTTAGCAAATACTGATCTTGGAACCGTTACAAAGAATACGCTTAGCGGCGATGAGCTTTGGCAAATAACCACCCCGCGACAAGAAGATCTGTACCGAGGAGTGAATGAGCATTGGCAAAACAAGCGCTTTGTACCCACCCAGGTGGCGGTTACTCCCGATCAGCGAGTTTACATCGTGGATGGGTATGGGCAGCCCTATTGCCATATCTTTGACCAGAAAGACGGTAAACCCCATTATCTTTCTTCATTTGGAGGAAATGGCGATAGCGCCCCTGGTTCACTCAATGAACCCCATGGTGTTGAAGTGAGTGAGCGCCATGGTCGTAAAGTGATTTTAATTGCTAACCGCCGTAACCATCGGGTTGATTCTTTTTCACTTGACGGTGAATTTGTTGAAACAGTGATCCATAAAGACGATTTGCGCTATCTGACCTGCCCCCAATAGTTGTACCAGTTATTATGTTACACCAGCAGGCTGCAATTGTGAAGTAAGTGGGAGAAAAGTTGCTGGGGTTGGGGGTTTGTAGCCCAATGCACTGTGTGGTCTGACCTGATTGTAATGCCACCT
>JAAENC010000354.1 GCA_024224815.1 Chloroflexota bacterium | reverse complement strand
CGGCCTGATAGGCACTTGATATGGAGTCGATTTGCCCGATGAAATATCTCTGTTAATAACAGGCCAGGCGCCGTATACGGACCCGTATGTGCGGTGCTGTGGGAGGGGGCCGCTAGAGCGGCTCCCTATCCCGATTAGCTTCTATAGCTTGTTCCAATCTCTTGACCTGACTCTACCCGTTTGATAATAGGTGGAGACAAGCTCAATATAATCTTTAAAGTCTGTATTTTCTACCAAAATTCGATTCACAGATTGCCAATCTACTTCAGCTCTTGATTTCGATGGAAGCATCATCTCACTTTCACTCGGGTTCTCTGGGTTTAATAAAATTACACCTATACCATGAAGAGATGATAGCATTCTTAATTCTTGCTCTACATTACTATCTGATATTGCTGTGGCGACCAAGTACCCTTCATTTGCCCAACTTGAGTTACTTACAGCCTGAAAAAAACTTTTTCTTGCATTTGAACCATTGAGTTCTTTTTTCACCTCGAATGACCAAAGACGAACGCTTTGACCAGCCCCTTGTTTTACGCAAGTTCTAATTAGTTCATTCCATTCTTTATCAATGGGTTGCATCGCAACGATATCTGGATGCAACCATTGGTTTCCGCCAGAGCCTCGTGAATTTTTTGACTTTTTCTCATCAATACGTTGGCAATATAACTTTTGCTCAGACTTTAAATATTCGATAAGTATTGGGTACAAATCATGTTCCGTGAGTAATTTTCCTTCTACTGAAATAACGTCTACATCATTGTTTTCTGTTTCTTCTTCAGTTTCTGCTATTACTGGTGCACCGACAACTTTTTCTGGATCATACCAATATATTCTTGGTCTCGGTTTATCCTGCCAAAACACATGCTTATCAATCTTGGATATTTGATCTTTTTGTGCTCCAATCTCCGCTACTATCTGTGTTATGAATGATTTTTCATTTCCAAATCGAGGATTTTGGCGCTTTTCTTCATAGTCCTCTGGGTATGCGTCCACAATTGATTTAGCAATCTGCCTTGCATTGAATTTCTGACTCGCGTTCTTTTTAAGAAATTCGACTACCTTCTTTGATTGTGACAGTTTTGCCAAAGTTGTCCCCTCGTTTTCTTATGTTCAGTGCGGAAGCTAACGTTTTACATAAGGGGCGCGGAGCAGCGCAGCTGCGAAGCGTCCCAGTGAGCGATAGCGAACGTACTTAATGTTTTTGTTATGAGTTTCACGCACATGACTTGCTATTACTCAGAATACTTTGTACTTCCTCATTTAGCCTAGACAACCTTGCTCTTTCATTGAGCGTGTTATCTTGCTCAGAGCTGCCTTGTCTGTTTTGCTTATAAGAAAGCTGTTTCTTTGCAATGTCTATTTTCAATGGAACTTCTTCCGCATTTTTGGGGATGGGATTTATCCAGCTAAGCAGCTCGGAAAAATCCTTTGCTCCCTGATCTGATAGCAAACGTATTAGTTCCACTGTATTCATTCTTTTACTCATAACAGTTAAATCAATAGCACATGGCCGCGTTTGTAACGCGGCCATGTGCGCTTGATGCGCAGGGATTATTATTTATTTGAGAAACCAACGAAATGCTCCCTTTGATTATTTTTCAATTGAATCAAAAGACTATCAAACTTTCATCCTCTGGGAAACCGTTTTATGCAACTATCTG
>JAAENC010000353.1 GCA_024224815.1 Chloroflexota bacterium | reverse complement strand
CATATATGTCCACGTACAAAAGTCTTCAAAGTCGTTTATCATTGAGGCGTCCTCCTTTGTAATTTGGTTTGTTTGAGTAACATCCCAAGTTTACTCTGGAGGACACTTCCATCAATCATGTAGAACTAGCATAAGGCCCTAGTAAGAACCGTGAAGACGCAAAGAACGAGAATAAAGAATATCCTTATGGTTATGGTCTTGGTCTTCGATCTCGCTTTAAACTCTTCCTAAATAAAGCAAATGCCCGAAATTTATCTGCAACTCTAACATTATCTGGTATTGCAATTTTATTTCTGTTTGGAATAATGCGAGGGGATAAAACGCCTAATGATCCGAAGTCCACCTTTGAACATATTGCTCTTGTTTTAGGATTTTTCTTATGGGGTTGTACTGGCTATATATGGTTCTATCGAAAAATAGCATATCAAGCGATTACAGTTCGTGGAAAACCTGCCCAAGTTCTTGGGGTTATTATGATGGGAAGTTGGGTAATTGCTATTTCTTTCTTATTTGAATGGATACTAGGGTAATAATGATTATTAGACCGAAAGAAGAAAGAAAAAGCATAAAAAATCAGGGAAGAAGCAGAAAGAGCGCTAAAATTACTCATAACAGAGCGTCGCTCTTTTTACGAGCAATGGAGAGATTGGAAGCCAAATCTGCGATGGATATTACCTGATTTAGATTCTCGGTGGCAAGACTTTCTATAACCACCACACGGGCGTGAACGCACCGTGCTACATGTGCAAAGCCCGTTAAAACGGACTAGCCCGCAGGGCTTCGCAACACTAGCACGGTTGGTTCACCGCCGTGCGGTCAAAATTCGCAAAATCATCACGATTTGCACAACCATCATCGTTATGCGGAGACGATTTACAACAACAAGATTAATTTTCATCACTATCACCGCACGAGCGTAAACGCACGTGCTACATATTGCAAAGCCCGTTAAAACGGACTAGCCCGCAGGGCTTCGAAAAACTAGCACGGTTGGTTTACCGCCGTGCGGTCAGAATTCGCAAAATTATCACGATTTGCACAACCATCATCTTTATGCGGAGACGATTTACTCAACAAGATTGATTTTCATCGCTATCATCGCACGGGGATAAATCTACCGTGCTACATATGCAAAGCCCGTTAAAACGGACTAGCCCACAGGGCTTCGCTAAATTAGCACGGTCGGTTTACCGCCGTGCGATCACAATCAGGAAAGAACATGCCATATTACAAACTCTTCTACCATTTCGTCTGGGCAACCAAAGGCCGAGAACCGTTAATTATGCCTGAGTTTGAAACGCGGTTATACAGCGCCATTGCCGCAAAGATCAAAGAGATGGGCGGCATTGTCCACGCCATCGGTGGGATGGAAGAACATGTCCATTTGGCAGCGTCTGTCCCTCCAAAATTAGCATTGGCGACATTTATCGGCGAAGTGAAAGGGAACACGTCCCATTTTGTGAACCACGTTATTTCCCCCGAGTTCAAACTCTATTGGCAAGATGAATATGGCGTTTTATCCTTTGGCGAGAAAAATCTCCCCTATATTGTGCGCTATATCAAGAACCAAAAACAACATCACGCCGAAGATACCATTCAAGACAGATTGGAAAGATTCAGCCCATAGGGCTTCGCAACACTAGCACGGTTGGTTTACCGCCGTGCGGACAACGTTTGCAAAACCAACATCGTTTTATATGCAATCCCCGCACGGGGATAAACCCACCGTGCTACATCTACAAAGCCCGTTAAAACGGACTAAAAAACCATTCGCATAATTCGCTAATTCGCGCCATTCGTGTTAAAAAATCAGGAGACAAAAATGAAAAAACACCTCCCCTCCCTCCTTCTAACCCTCGCCCTTCTTCTCATCCCCGCCACCATCGCCCACGCCGACACCGGCCCAAAACCGGAGATGGAATTCACCTTTGTCGATGAAAATGGTGAGCCAAGCACGCTCAGCATCGAATCGGGTCTTCTCTTCGAATGCGATCTCGCAGACTGCTCCGATGCCGCCATTCTCGAAGAACTGGGCCCGCAGCGTTTTGAATGTCAGGAATTCTCCTGCTACTCAATGGCCTATGGCTATGCAAATTATTTCCAGCTAGAGATCTCTTTTGCAGATGGTTCAACGCGAAAAAGCGATATTTTTAAGAAAAAAGAATTTTCAGCCAATTATATTATTACCCTAAAAACCGATAATTCTCTCGCCGTCGAAGAGCAGGCCTTGGGCTTTCCGATCCTCCCCCTTCTTCTGACATTAATTATTGAGCTTCTACTCGCCTATCTCTACGTGACCTTCAAAAACAAGGAAATCCCCAACAAACGTTTCCTGCTCGGCATTTTGATCATCAATTTAATCACGCAGCCAATCTTCACCTATATCAGCGTCGCCTCCCAAAATATCGGCATGGGCATCTTCTGTCTCTTCGCCGAGATGGTCATCTTTTTCGTCGAAGCCATATTCATTTACTTCTTCATGAAGAAAGAAATCGGCTTTGGCAAGGCACTCATTTTGAGCTTTGTCTTTAACTTTGCCAGCTTCTTTATTGGGATTTTCCTGCCCGTATAAGAAAACGCCACCCTTTACATTCACACTCAAACTCTATATAATCTGAGTGTGAATGTAAAAAACACTTCCCCACTAGAGCAGATACGAGAACTGCTCAAAAAAAAACAAGGCATCTTGCAGACTTCGGATCTGGCCGCTTTGGATATTCCCCGCACCTATCTATCTATTTTGCAGGATAAGGGAGAAATCGAACGTGTTTCAAGAGGCTTATACATCTCAACCAATATCTTTGAAGATGAGCTTTTCTCTTTTCAATCCCGTTATGGAAACACGATTTTTTCACACGAAACAGCGCTCTATCTCCACGATTTAAGTGACAGAGCACCACTCTTCTACTCTGTTTCTGTACCCGTCGGCTATAACACCGCATCACTCAGAAAAAGCAGTCATAAAGTTTTTTATGTGCGGCACGAGTTATTTGATCTGGGCATCACCAAACTATCTTCTCCGCACGGAAACAAGATCAAGGTCACAGGGCCAGAAAGAACAATCGTCGATATATTGCGCAGCAGAAAAAAGCTAGATACACAGATCGTCAATCACGCCTTCAAGGAATATATGACACGCGCAGATAAAAACCTAAATACGCTCCATGCTTACGCAGAGAAATTTCGCGTGCATAATATCATCAGACAATATATAGAGATCCTTGGATGAAAAACACCATGCAATTCAAAGCCAGAATCAAAAAACTGGCAAGTGAAAATAATATCCCCGCGCAGGCTGTCTTGCAGAATTTCATGCTCGAACGTCTGCTCGAAAGGATTTCGCAGTCAACGCACAAAGATAAACTCATTCTCAAAGGCGGGATGCTAATCGCATCACTCGTTGGGGTACACAGCCGTACAACAATGGATATGGATACCACCCTAAAAAGTCATCCCCTCTCTGAAGAAGCGCTCCGACAAACTTTATCCGAGATCTGCGCCATAGAACTGGATGACGGGGTCATTTTTTCGCTAAAAGAACTCAAAGATATTCGTGATACAGATGATTATGGCGGCTACAGAGCCGCGATCAATGCCCAATACGAAACGATCAATACGCCCCTAAAAATCGACATCACCGTTGGCGACAAGGTCACCCCCGAAGCGATCGAATACGCCTTCCCCTCGATATTTGAAGAGAAGAATATCGCAGTATGGGCCTATAATATCGAAACTGTCCTCGCCGAAAAAGCGGAAACCATTCTGCGCAGGGGCATTTTTAACACCCGCTCACGAGACTTCTACGATATTTATATCCTGAGCAAAACCCAAAGAATAGACAAAGAACTTTTTATTATTGCGCTGAATGCCACAGCCAAACATCGTTCTTCATTGAGCGCGATAGAAAAGAAAGCGGAAACACTAAAAGCCCTCCAAGATGACACTTTGTTAAAAGAACGCTGGGAACGATACTGCAAAGACAATTATTATGCCAAAGGCATCTCCTTTGACGAAGTTATTGAAGCACTAGAAAAACTTCTCTCCTAATCGGTTAAAAACTATGAACATAAGCTACCGCCCCTCCCAACAGAAAATTCTCCAATACACCCACGGCACAATGGGCATCGCCGCAGTGCCCGGTGCAGGGAAAACCTTTACCCTCTCTGCCCTCGCAGCCGAAATTATCGGGCGCGGCGACCTCGCCCCTGAGCAGGAAGTCCTCATCGTAACCCTCGTCAACTCGGCGGTGGATAATTTCTCCAGCCGAATTAATGATTTTATTACATCACGCGGGCTATTGCCTCGCGTCGGATATCGCGTCCGAACGCTGCATGGTTTGGCGCACGATATTGTCCGAGAAAAACCCGGCATGGTCGGGCTGGATGAGCGTTTTGGCATCATTGATGAGCGCGAAGCCAATTACATTCGCAAAGAAGCCGTTTCAGCGTGGCTGGCCGCAAACCCAAACGCCCTCGATGATTTCCTCGACCCCGATATGGAAGAATCAAAAAGAGATTGGACGCGCCGCCAACAACTTCCGCAAGCGCTCGAAAATATCGCGCTCGCATTTATTCGCTCGGCAAAAGACCGCCGAATTTTGCCCGACCAACTCCGCTACAGGCTCAATCAGCAACCCGCGCCCCTGCCCCTCGCCGAGATGGGCCTCGCCATTTACCAAGATTATCAGCGCGCCCTCTCCTACAGAGGCGCGGTCGATTTCGACGATCTCATTCGGCTCTCCCTCGATCTGCTCGAACGCGACCCCGATTTCCTCGAGCGCCTTCGCTATCGTTTTCCCTATATTCTCGAAGACGAAGCCCAAGACAGCAGCCAAACCCAAGAAAAGATTTTGCGCCTGCTTTCTTCGGGCAATTGGGTGCGCGTCGGCGACCCAAATCAGGCCATTTTCGAAACTTTCACCACCGCTAACCCCCAACTTCTGCGCGATTTTATCGCCAACGAAGCCGATTTTCAGCGAGAATTACCGGAATCCGGGCGTTCGCAGCCAGCCGTGATTGATCTCGCAAATCAGCTTATTGATTGGGTGATGGAAGGACATCCCGATGCGAATGCGCGCGATGCGCTTTTTCCGCCCTATATTCAGCCAACCGCCCCCGATGATCCCCAACCGAATCCGCCCTTAAATTGGGTTGGGCTCCATTTAATAAAGAAAAAATTCAGTCCCGAGGCAGAGATGAAAGCCCTCGTTGAGTCGCTCACTCGTTGGGTTCCCAAAAACCCAGATAAAACCGTTGCTGTGCTTGTCCCACGCAATACACGCGGCGCTGAGATCGCAGATATGCTCAAAAAAGAAGGCCTTGAAGTGATCGAAGCCCTCTCATCCACACAATCGACGCGGCAAACAGCTGGGGCGTTAGGCAATATTGTGCAATATCTCTCTGACCCACAATCATCTGCAAAATTGGCAACGGTCTATCGCGTTTGGCGAAGAGAATGGCGAGAAGATGATGAGTACGCCGAATTCTATAAGCACATTACCAAGCTGGTTAAAAAAGCGGGGAAAACCGAGATGTTTCTCGCCCCCACACCTGATGAAGATTGGCTGGCAAGTTTGAGCGAGAGCGAACCCGAGGATGTCATCAATGAATTATTATTCTTCCGAGAAAATGTGCAGAGATGGCTGGACGCGGTCACGCTTCCCATAGATCAATTAATTTTGACATTGGCGCAAGACCTTTTCACCGAGGCCGCAGACTTGGCTTTGGCGCATAAATTAGCAATCGTTTTAAGACAAGCCGCAAATGACCACAGCGAATGGCGGCTGCCAGAATTGACGGGAGAGTTGGCCGTGATCGCTAAAAACCAGCGCAAATTTATCGGTTTTTCGGCAGATGATGGCGGCTTTGACCCGGACCGTTATAAGGGCAAAGTGGTGGTGACGACGATGCACAAGGCGAAAGGGCTGGAGTGGGATCGGGTTTATTTGACTTCGGTGAACAACTATACTTTCCCCTCGAATCAGCCGAATGACAGCTTTATTTCGGAGAAATGGTTTGCGCGAGACAGGCTAAATTTGGAAGCGGAAGCCATCGCCCAACTGGATGCGGCCACCCAAACCGGCGAATATGATTGGTATAGCGAGGGGCAGGCAACACTTGATGCAAGAGTAGATTATGTAAGGGAAAGGTTGCGCCTTCTATATGTAGGCATCACCCGCGCAAAGGAAGAGTTGGTCATCACATGGAATACGGGCAGAGGGGAATCTACGCAGGCGTTGCCTTTTGCGGCGTTGATTCGTGAGGAGTGATTCGTTGTAAAAAACAGAGAAGAAAAGTTAGTTAATTTATACAAACACTTATGCCTTTTAGTATTCGCTATAGTATGAGGAGATTCTGTGAGTTCACAACAAAAAAAACATATTTATATTAGTTATAGTCAACGTGACGAAAAGGTTAAGAGACGTGTAGTAGCGTTCCTCCAAGAGAATAACTTCAATCTTTGGGCAGAGTCCAGAAAAAGAACTTCTTCTTGGGAAACAAAAACGGAGCAGGCCATTTCTCAGGCATCTTCAATAATAGTGCTTCTCTCTCCTAACGCTAAATCTTCTAAGTGGGTAAGACGTGAAATCACACTAGCAGAACAGTATAAAGTAAACATTTACCCTGTGCTGATAAAGGGTAAGGAAGAAGATTCTATTTTCCTGCGCCTAATCACGAATCAATATATTGATCTTCGAGGTGACAATGAAGAACAAGGGTTACACTCCTTATATTTTTCTTTATCGACAAACAAGAGAAATTCTTTTTACAAGGAAATAAACAACAAAACTTACTCTGATAATCTCAATACCTTTTCAAAAAAAATCAAACCAATCCTAGCATCTGAAAGCATTGTGTGGTTATTACTAATTTGGAGCATAAGTTGGATACTTGGTCTTGGAATCACAGGGGTGGTTGAAAAAAACGCAGGAATGCTTGTTGGAGGAGCTTTTATAGGTTTAACAGGTGGTCTTGGTACATCTCTTATTCTTCGACAAGAAAAAGTTTTACAACAAACTAGCAAACTCCCTATACTACTTATCACCTTTGGTTGGGGACTTGCTTGGGGGGCTGGCTTTGCGAGTAGTTTCTCAATTAATCTATTTGGTTTCATCATTAGCACATTAATCGGTGGGTTTATTACTGCGTATGTTTTAGACAGAGAAAAAAGCATTTTAAATAAGAAAGCTTTCTTAACAATTGCGCTAAGCTGGACTGTTGGAGCAATACTAAGTTTAGGATTTAGCATTGTCTTGGACAATACATTCAGAAGAATAATAGGTTTACTATATCCTCCTCTCTTGCATACAAACATCCCTATTTTAATACACCTTACGCTAGCAGGAACAATAACAGGATTATTTGGGGGAGTTTCAACTATTTTAGTAACCGAAAATGTTAAAGTAAAAAGTGCCTCCCTTGTCAAACTCACATAACATCCCCATTATGAATACACTTCAAAAACATATTTTCATCAGTTATAGTCGCCGTGACAAAACTGTAATGAAACGCGTTGTTTCATTTTTACACAATCAGGAACTTAGGGTTTGGGTAGATGACGAAAAACTAAAATCAGGAACGACAGCTTGGGAAGAAGAGATTGAGGAAGCAATCCCTAGAGCAGCAGTTATTGTAGTACTACTTTCACCTAGCTCTGCAGAATCGATTTGGGTTCAACGTGAAATAAAACTTGCTCTTTTACACAAAATAAAAATAATCCCTGTTTTAATTAAGGATTACTCTAGTGCCTACAGCTTCTTACCACAGACTAAACCTAAAGAATATATTGATATCCGTGGAAGTAAAGAAAAAAGAGGTCTTGCGCATTTAAAGAATAGGCTTATTGATCTTGCAAATTCAATTAGCTCCAATCAAATCGAAAGCAAGACTTTTATACAAACTTCTGAACATCTCACACAGGGCATATTTTCCATTCTGCGAATGGAGAACATTATTGGGTTACTTCTTGTTTGGGGAATAAGTTGGGCGATAGGAGGCATAATTGGTTGGGAAGTTGGGCAAACAATAGGAGTTGATGTAGATGTAATAGCTGCAGGCCTTCTCACTGGAACTTTTGGAGGGCTTGGAACTGGCATAATTTTTCGTAGAGAAGAAATTATTGTAAAAAACAACAAAATACCTCTAATTACTTTAGCATGGGCTACTGCAATAGCAATAGGCTGGGGAAGCAGTTTCTCTTCTATTGGAATGCTCGGTTTCTTACTAGGTGCTGTACTTGGCGGAATCGGAACAGCTCTTGTATTGAAATTAGAAATAAATATGAATTTTAAAAAAATCATGTTCATTTCTTTAGGATGGCTTATCGGAGAAATCGCAGGGCTAATACTCGGAGGGCTTATTAGCATAATAATCGGGTTAATAATTGCAATAATATTTTCTGCCGACATGGGAATAGAGATTGGAGGATTATTAGTAGGTATCTTTGCCGGGGCTATTACTGGCGCAATAGGAGGAGGATACACTATCTTCCTGTTAAAACAATAAATATTATTTTTTGTAGTACTAACCCGTCATTCGATATCTTTTTTATTCCAGTTTCACAAGAGATCGTTTTGCACGCTTAAAACAAGGAATACTCATGAAAGCAATACTCTGGACAAAATACGGCCCACCCAATGTTCTTCAACTTGGTGATGTAGAAAAACCTACGCCCAAAGATAATGAAGTACTGATAAAGATCATCGCGACAACGGTCACGGCGGGAGATTGCGAGATGCGCTCTCTCGATTTCCCCATCTTTTTATCACTCCCGATGCGTTTGTGGATTGGCTTCAAAAAGCCAAAAGAGAATACCATCCCGGGGACAGAATTAGCGGGCGTAATAGATGCTATAGGAAAAGATGTAAAAAACTTCAAAATTGGCGATCCGGTTTTTGGTGCGGCAGGAATGGCTTTTGGCACAAATGCAGAATATATTTGCATGCCTGAAGAAAGAAATGAATTCGGAAGTGTAATAGCCATTAAGCCAAAAAATATGAGCTATGAAGAAGCGGCGACTGTCCCCTTTGGGGGGCGCGACGCGCTGCACTTTCTAAGATTGGCAAATCTTCAAGGCGGGGAAAAGATGCTGATCAACGGCGCAGGTGGCAGCATCGGTGTTTTTGCCGTACAGCTCGCCAAATATTTCGGGGCTGAGGTCACCGCTGTAGATAGTAGTGAAAAACTAGAGATATTGCGCGAGATCGGCGCAGACCATGTGATTGATTACACGCAGGAAGATTTCACCAAAGGCGCCCAAGTCTACGATATAATTTTTGATATTATCGGGAAAATTTCCTTTTCAAAAAGCAACAAAGTCTTGAAGAAAGATGGAACTTATCTTTTAGCTAATCCCATATCACAGATCATCTCAGCGCAGTGGGTTAAGTTAACAAGCAAAAGAAAAGTTATCATGCAAACAGCCAGCGGGACAGCCGAAGATCTGGTTTTCCTTAGAGAATTAGTTGAAGCCGAAAAACTCAAAACTGTTATTGATAGAAGCTATCCATTAGAAGAAATTGTTAAAACACATGAATACGTCGAAACAGGGCGTAAAAAAGGAAATCTCGTCATTAAAGTGGAACATAATAACGAATTTTAAGAATGCACTGCCTTTAAAAGGAGAAAAACATGAAATACTCCGTCCTATTCATCATGATAATCATTGCCCTACTCACTGCCTGCGGACCTTCAGAGGCAGAGATTCAGGCTCCTCTCCCAACAGCTAATCCTAATCATTTCACGCATGGCACTTATCTTATCGGTACAGATATTCAACCCGGCCTTTATGTCGGCTATGCAGGAGATGGCCCCGGCTCTTGCTACTGGGCAAGGAGAAAAGATGCATCGTCTTCAAATGATGCGATTATCGCAAGTGATGATGGCATTGGTCAATATTATATTGAAGTGAAAAATAGCGATTATTCTCTTCAGACAGAATGCTCATTAACTTATCTCCCATCCCTTCCTCAACCGACAAATGATTTTCCAACTGATATAGGTGTAGGAAGCTATCTAGTTGGTATTGAAATAGAGCCCGGGACATATCAGGGGCAAGCTGGCACTGATGTTCTCAATGAATGCTATTGGTCTCGTTTTCGTAATGCAACAGGCGAGTTAGGTTCAGTTATCGAAAATGGTTGGGAAAGTGGCGAATATTATGTACAAATTAAAAAAAGTGATTTCGCATTTACAACTGCCTGTGACCTCGTCCGAGTTGAAGATTAGCAAAACGAATAAATAAAACATTATTGATGTAGATGTGTACTGCTCGCAAATTAACATATAGCATTCACACAGTTCGTCCAAAACACTTATAAAACTAAAGCCATAAGGAGAAAAAAATGGAAACACCCCAACAACCCCCAGCAGAGAAAAAGAAGAATTCAAAGCTCATTTACATCATCATCGGCATCGTTGTCCTTTGCATCGGATGTCTTGTAGTTAGTGCTATATTTGGGATATTTGTTCTTCCTGACCTCGCCCCCGAGCCTACCGCCACGCCTTTGCCGACAAATACACCCATCCCGCCAACTGCCCCTCCGCCCCCAACCGCTGCACCTGAAAATACCCCTGTCAGCTCAGAGGGAACTTCCCAGGAAGAAGGCGGCTGTATCAATTGGAAAGACATTACCCGCGATATGGAAGGCGAAAAGCACTGTGTTTATGGCGATGTCTATAAAACCTATAATACTAATGAAGCCTGGCGCATTGATTTTGGCTCAGAAAAGAACTCCTTTTTCATGTACGACACCAAGTATTACTATAATGTTGAGATAGGCGACTGTGTGGCGGCTGAAGGGACAATCAAATCGATCTCTGGCGTTCCCTATTTGAATATTGAAGATCAAAAACTTTATTTCTGTCAATAAGAATTTAAACTACACAGCTTCATAATAAAAAAGGAGTTTTACATTGCGCAAAACTCCTTTTTTATTGTCTCTTTTGCCGCCCCCCTGCCCTTTCGCTACGCTTATATATCCCCCCCCGTTTCACAGGGGGATATATAAGAGCAGATTCTCATCTTTTTAGTGCGACGCACTCTCTCGAAACGAAAACCTAAGGCACGAAAACTTCGCAAAAACCTGCATCAATATCGCAGATGCCCATTTCTTCATCCAGCCAGAGGACGCGGAACTGGGAGCTTCCTTCCGTGGGCGTCCAGAAGATATATTCATCGTCGTTCGCAGCGTAGCTGAGTGTGCTAAGATAAATATTTTTGCAAGCGGGGGGATCAAGATAAGCATTCGGATTGCCTTTGATCTCAAGCCGCATACAACGCCCCTTATTCAAAATCGAGTAAAACTCCTGCCAATACCAGCCTAAAAAGGTATTTGTCGGGGAGCCATTTGTATCTAAACGCTCAAAAGTAAATTGAGAGATCGAGCGGGGCGTATCTGCGGCGTTATAGATATAGAAAGCATAATCATCGTAGTAGAGCCACATCCGTTTATAGTTGATATATTGCGGCGTAGTTGTGGCGGTTACTTCCCCGGGGATTAGCGTCGGTGTAGATGTGGGGGGCACAGTCGTTGCAGTACCTGCTGGCGTAAAAGTTTGTGTAGGTGTTTGAGATGCAGCCAACGTTGCTGTCAATGTAGCAGTTTCTGTAAATGTCGGGGAAGGAGTTTGCGTCAGCGTAGGCGAGGCAGTGGGCTGCGGTGTTTCTGAGGGAAGCACGGTTGCGGTAGCTGTTGGGGATGGGGAATTTTCCACAATCGGATTCAAGTCCGATGGGAGAGCGGTCACTATTGAGGGCAAAGAAATTGATTCAAATTGAGAAAGCGCCTGAGACAAGAATCCTTTTGGGAGAAAGACATCCGCATAAAAATAGGCGCCTGCCAATAATAATAAGAGGGAAAGGAAAAGCCCAAAACGACGTTTCTTTCTTGGTTTTTTGCTTGCTTCCGGCTGTAAATGGTGGGTGGTCGGACGCGCTTTACCGCTAACCACCGATGCGGGCATGGGCGGGAGGGGCAGAACTTTATCTTGCGATGGTTTTGTACTTAAAAGTGCTTTACCAAGAGCTGCGATGAGGGCTTTTCCACTGGAATAACGATCTTTGGGGTCTTTGCTGAGAGCCTTGAGTAAAACATTTTCGGTTTCAATACTCAATTGAGGGTTAATGCTGCGAGGTTTGGGTGGCTTTTGGGTAATATGCTGCAAAGCCACGCTGGTTGGAGAAATATCGTCGAAGGGCACTACGCCTGTCAGCATTTCGTAAAGCACAATGCCGAGAGAATAAAGGTCAGATTTTGCGGTGGCATCGCTTGAGCGGCGGACTTGCTCGGGAGAAATATAATGGGGCGTACCAAAAACTTCGCCAGAAGAGCCTTGCTGCATATCGAGCGCGAGGCCAAAATCGCCAAGCACAATGCGATCGTCTTTAGACATGAAAATGTTGGCGGGTTTTATATCTCGATGGATAACGCCGTGTGCGTGGGCGTAGTCGAGGGCGCTGGCTATCGTGGCGCCAATCCGTATCACTTCATCGGTAGGCAGCATTTTTTGCTGCGTCGCATAATTAGAGAGTAGGTCTGCCAAGTCTACGCCGTCAATATACTCCATTACATAGTAATAAAGCCCATCCTGATCATCTGCATAATAAACCTGAATGATGTTTTCGTGCCGCCAACGCGCAATTGCGCTCGCTTCGCGGATAAAACGCTTTGCATAGGCTGGGTCACCGCGTAGACGCGTGTCGATGACTTTGATCGCTACCGGGCGGCGGAGTTTTATATCCTGCCCGTGGTAGACCTGCGCCATTCCCCCCTGCCCAAGTGGTTTTTCGATAATAAAATTGGAGAGTCGTTTTCCTATAAGAGGATCACTCATACTGTGCCTTGTCTATGCTAATGGTATTGTGGCTAATGATAAACTATTTTTTCGTACGAGACCCGAAAGGTTTTAGAGAAAGCCTTTGAAGAGAATATCTTAGCCTTTCGAAGGAGCATTACCTAAAATCTTCCAGACGAGACCTTTCGAGTCCATTACAGCTATTTCTTTCTCGGGGTGGTTTTTTGCGAAGCGAGTTCAGAGAGATTGCCTTTTGAGAGCACGGTCGGTGCGCGCTGAGCGAGAATCGTCTCTCGGCTCAAGGCGGTGATATTTTGCAAGTCTCGAATAAAAGCATTAAAGCCCTGTGCGTAAGAATCCAGATAATCTTGGGTGATCGCTTGCGCTAAATCCTGCTGACCAAGCGCAAATAAAGCTTCAACATGAGGGCGAAAATCTCGCAAGGAGATACGCATAATACCATCTGCATCTGTGATAACGCCCCAAACGAGCATTTTTTGCTCATTATCGTCTTTTGCTGTCACGAAACGCTTAAGTGTACTATTTGGCACCACCGCGCCAACATTTGAGAAGACTTCTCTCCCCTTTAGTATATTATTCAAGAGTTCAAAACGCACGGGGACTTGATCTAACATATGCTGCAAAACAGCAGGGAGATGAGCAAGTAATTTTATTGCACCTACGCTGGTGCTTTCTCCTTGCAAGGCAATTTCTTTGAGTTTTTTCAAGATCATGCCTAGACCAGCCAATGCGCCAAGATATTTTTTTTGCGCTCTATCAAAAACGATAAATTCATCAGTGCGGTCGCCTTGTGCTTTTTTATAATTCTCAAGCGTAACGACAGAAAGGCGATGTAGTCTCAACAAATCGAGTTCGCGGAGAGGAATTTCAACGCTAAGAGGGTAAATACGTTCGCGCGGGGAGTGGCGGCTGGCATCCATTGGGATAAGTACGGCAGGATTTTGACGTCGGGATTTTTTCAGCATTTCGACAATATCAGCAGCTAGGGAGCGCGTTGCACGCTTGGAGGCGAGGAGATGTAATTGATCGATCAGTTTCTGAGAGGGTTTGTAATTCGCGGCATGGATAGCGCGGTATAAAACCAAAAGATCGTTCACGGTAAGATGCAGCATCTCACTGCGTTGCCTAAAGCTTTTACGAACTTGCAGGCAGGCTTTTAGATTTATCTGATTCGTTTCTGCGCCGGATTCCGGGGTGACGCGCGGTGCTTTCTGGATCAGTTTTCGGTCTTTATTTGTAAACTTAAAAGCTAAAGGTGCATAAAGTTTTTTCTCTGCGACACGCGCATCGGGTAATGTGTCGAGATAGGATGCCCATGAGAGGGCTTCATTGGTCATAATTTCGGCCAAAGCAGAGCCAAGAATGCCATCGAAGAAAATGTGCGATTGGTCAAACACAAGGGTTTTACCTGTTTCAAAAATGGTCAGAGCGTGATCTCCGATGCCGCGCTCGGCTTGGCGGATCTGGGTTAGCGGTAGATGATCCAGGCGGCGGTCGGCGTTGATAAAAATCGGGGCGTAACGTAGTTTTTCTAAGGCGCCTCGCAAGTTTGGGGAAAGTTTGTCCCGTAGTTTGGATTGGGCGGCCCGCTGTGTTATTGCTAATTCTATTAAGGAAGGGGATCCGCTGCTGGGCGTATCCCATAAGGCAGCGATTTGAGAGCGGACTGTCTCTGCATCGAGGGGCTGGTCTGATTCGGGGTTATAGATGGGTAGTAGATAATATTGCCCGTGCAAGATCAGAGCAATTTTTGCCTGCTCATAACTATATGGGATATGTATCTCTCCGTAGGGGCCTGGCTCAAGATAGGAGAAGATAGACATTTGGCGTTGATATTCAGAGAGGTCTTTTTCAGTGGCCTGAAGACGGCGTTTCCATTCATTAATCAGATTTGTGGGCAAGTCACGCAAAATATCGTCAATAAAACGTTTAAAACGAATGCGGCGATAATCGGGATAGTCGTGGCTGGCGGCTTCTGCGCCGCGCCGATAAGGTCGTTGAAGTTCCCACTCACGGTAAATATTTGTATATTGATGCGCATCTGGCAAAGAGGCGGTTAATTCGCTCAAAATAGAGATGGAAGTTCGTTCACGCCATTCAACTTCGAGCAGAGCATCATATTGATGAATGGAGGAAATGGCCGCCATTACTAAAGCTGTCAGGTGATCTATACGGCTAAGTCGAATGCCATGCTGCACAAGGAGCGTATCGAAACCATGTGTTTCATTGGCATGGCGGGCGGTATCTTCGCGCAGGGCATAATCTACATAGAATTGCCAAACGCCATCGGGAAAAGCTGAGTCTGGGTCTTTGCCTGCCAGTTTTAGCAGGTTTTGATAGCCCCAAATAACCGCTGCGGGGCCGGCAAAAACGGTCCTAAAAGTAACTTGGTCGAGCACTTGCTCTACACCGCTATAAAGGGCATTAATATGTTGTTGAATCGTCTGGGAGGGAATACGCTGGGCAGGCAAACGTGCCAAGCCGCTCAGAATCATACCGGGGACATTTCCCGCCGGGACAATTTGAGAGACCAACTCTACAGCTGCTTCGATCTCTGGTAAGGAAAGATGCGAAAGCTTACGCAGCGATTCAGATTCTGCAACTGAGTGTAAGTTATGCGCGGTTTTGGTCGTCGCTTTTTGGTAAATTGTTTTTCTACTCATTAGCAAGAAAACTCAGAAAAAAGGTAAAGACAATCTTATTATACCTTTAGGGTTTATTTTGGCGTATTTCGAATAGATTATACTTCCAACCTCTTCGCTAGCTCAACCGCATCGCTACTCCTATGATAAATCGTATTCTTCGCTCCCCAAATGATTTAAATGCTGATGAAATTCGCGCATTATATGCGGGTTTTGATGTGCCCATCACCGTAGAAGATTGCGGAGAAAAATGCGCGCCACATAATCCATCGGGCAAAGCTTTTTGTTGCGATATTTGTGAAGCCGTTCCTGCTGCATATAAAAGTGAATGGGACATCCTCCACAAAAAAACGAAACTCTGGCATCTTTATAGAGGGGATGAATGTGACTCTCGGCCTCATATACAGGATTCACGCTCGAACGATAATCTGCCCTCCAGCATGATCCCGCTCGCCTGTCTTGGACCCTCGGCTTGCGAACGTGAAAATAGACTTCTCAGTTGCCGACAATTCCCCTTTTTCCCCTACGTCACATCCGATTATGAATTTCTTGGCCTCGCCTATGATTGGGCCTTTGAAGAGAAGTGTTGGGTAATCAGCAATCTTGGGCAAGTTACGGATGCATATAAAGAAGCCTTTATTAGTACTTATGAGCAGCTTTTTGCACTTTTTCAAGATGAATTTGATAGTTACGCTATAAAATCAGAGGAAATGCGAGAAGCATTTATCCAAGATGGGCGAAAAATCCCTATATTACACCGAGATGGAAGTTATAGATTCATCAGCCC
This sequence comes from Chloroflexota bacterium, assembly GCA_024224815.1. GTDB lineage: Bacteria > Chloroflexota > Anaerolineae > Anaerolineales > Villigracilaceae > Desulfolinea. Next base: position 81,934 of record JAAENC010000353.1, on the reverse strand, counting down.
GAAAAGTGAGCGCATCTATAGCGTGGATGAGAGTCAATTTCCGCATTTTGGGGTGTATAAGTGATATATATAGGGCTTTCACTCAGTCTGGGGTGCAGGGCTTAGGGCTGAGATATTTGAGAGAGATTCTGCTCTTTAAAGGGTAGCAAGCCTAAGGTTGGGGGCGTGGCAGTTTTTCATCCTTTGAGACAGCCCTCGTCAAAATAGCCTCTTTATGCTAGAATTCGAGCCGTTCGATTGATAAGTATATCCAAAGCGGTATGCTTCTTTCCGCTCCCGGCTCGCTGACGGCGTTGACTGGGGGCATATCCCAGGGAAAGGAGGTTTCCCCACACATGCGTAATTATGAATTAGTTTGTATTCTTCATCCTGATCTAGATGAGACTGCCTTTAACGAGGCTGTTGATAAAATCAAAGGTTGGATCGGCGAGGCAGAAGGCAGCGTTGAGAAAGTGGATAATTGGGGTCGTCGTAAGATGGCCTATATGATCCGCAAACAGCTTGAAGGGCAGTATGTTTTGATCCATACAAAGATGCTCCCCGACACAACTGCTGAATTGGAACGAAAGATGAGTTTCCTTGATCCTTTGATGCGCCACTTGCTTGTTCTTGCCAACTAAGTTGCTTAAGTTTTTTTGCTATAGAAGGAGTTTGTCATGAGTAGAGGGTTAAATAAAGTGATGATCATTGGGCATTTAGGTCGTGATCCGGAAATGCGTTATACGCCTTCTGGTCGCCCCGTATCCAGTTTTTCTGTTGCGGTCAGCCGCAATTGGAAAAGCTCAAACGGTGAACGCCGCTCAGAAACCGAATGGTTTAAGATCGTTGCCTGGGGAAGACTTGCTGAAATTTGCAAAGAATATCTTCACAAGGGCCAACAGGTGTATATTGAAGGACGCCTGCAAACCCGCCAATGGGAAGATAAAGAAGGTCAGCAACGCACTTCTGTTGAGGTGGTCGCAAATGAGATGACCATGCTCGGCGAAAGACGCGAAAAAGGTATGAGTGATGATCTCTCTACCACTCCCCCGCCCCCAGAAATGGACGAAGATGAATTTCCTTTTTAGTAATGTTATTTGGAGTTAGATATGCCTGGTTATAAAAAACCTTTTAGAAGACAAAATCGTTTTTTTTCGCGCCCTAAGGACTGCCAGTTTTGCACTGATAAAAATGTAAACCTGGATTATAAAAATACAGACTTATTGCGCCGATTGATCACCGAAGAGGGCAAAATTCGCCCCCGTCGTCAAACCGGTACCTGCGCACGCCACCAGCGTGCGGTTGCCGGAGAAATAAAACGCGCCCGCCACGTTGCCTTATTGCCTTATACAGGGCAATATTGGGAAGAGGGTCGCTAGAATCCCTGTTAGTAAACGGGGCATGGCTTAGCCCATGCCCCGTTAATTTTTAAAGAGAAGAATTATTATGGCTAGTAAAAATAAATTTGTCGCACGTAAAGAACGCGAGGAGAAACAAGCCGCTCTTATTCGCAATATTGCCATTGGCGTTGTTATTGCTGTTCTCCTCCTAATTGGTTATGGATATCTTGACCAGACCGTTATTCAGAAACAGAAAGCTGTTGCCTCTGTTAATGAAGAGAAAATCACCATTTCAGAATTTCAGGCTCGTGTTCGCCTGGACCGTGAAAATCTGATAAATCAATATTTGCAATACGCTCAATTCTCCCAATATGGGATGGATTTTGAAGCTCAATTACAGCAAATTGAAGCAAATTTGGCTCAGCCTCTGCAAGTTGGTCAAAATGTTCTTGACACAATGATCAACGAGCTTATTTACAAAGCAGAAGCAGATAAACGCGGTATTACTGTTTCAGAAGAAGATGTTGAGAAAGAGCTACAAGCCTTTTTGAATTATTTTCCCGATGGAACACCTGTCCCTGCTCCAAGTGCTACGCCCGTTGTTTTTGAAACATCTACGCTTTCGCCCGAGCAACTTGAGCTTGTAACCGTGACTCCAACAGCTACTGAAGCCCCAACTTCTACCCCCGCTCCTGCTACGGCAACTCCCGAGGCAGAAGCAGAAGTGTCCACAGAAGAGGCTATCCCCACAGTAGTGCCGCCTCCCACACTGACCGCAACACCCTATACACTCGAGGGTTACCAACAGGCGTATGAAGAGACTTTACCTTTCTACGAAGAATTTGGCATGACAGAAGAAAGTTTCCGTTCTCTCTTTGAAGCGCGGCTTTTCTACACAAAACTCTACGAGGAAATCACCGCCGATACACCGCATGAGAGCGAATATATTTGGGCCCGTCATATTCTCGTTGAAGACGGAACTGTTGCTGCTCTGATCCGAGAACGTCTCTTGGCTGGCGAAGATTTCGCTGTAGTTGCCGCAGAGGCTTCTACCGACCCCAGCGCCGCATTTAATGCCGGTGACCTTGGTTGGTTTACAGAAGGAATGATGGTAGCACCATTTAGTGATGCTGCTTTTGCTCTCGAGCTTGGTGAAATTAGCGAAGTTGTTCAGAGCGATTTTGGTTTCCACGTTATCCAATTGCTTGGACGAGAAAATCGTCCCCTTGACGCAGATGCGTATCAGCGTTCTCGCGATATTGCCTTCCAGAAATGGTTAGAAGGCACACGCGCAGAATATACAATTGATACCTTTGATAATCTTTGGCTTGAGCTTGTCCCATCAGACCCCGATCTTGCTGAAACCTTGGCAGAAATTTATGGTGCACAACCTGGCGCACCAGCCGCTCCGGCACATGATCAATAAAGAATATTTTTTTCAACCTGGTTTAAAAAAAACAGCACCTTATGGTGCTGTTTTTTCTTTTTACAAGAAACTTACTTTCTCAGCAAAGCTTCCTTCAGGCTTCTAACAAATTCTCCCGCCGCAGCTACGGGATTATCTGCTTGGCCTACGGTTTTTATGAGGGCAGAGCCAACGATAACGCCATTTGCGACTTCGCCGACGGTAGCAGCTTGTTCGGGCGTGGAAATGCCAAAGCCAACGGCGAGGGATTTTTTCGTTTGCGAACGCACCTTTTTGATAAAACCAGATAGTGCTACGGGCAGGGCATCCCGTTCACCTGTAATGCCCAAGACAGAAACAAGATAGACAAATCCGCTGCTTAGTTCGGTGACCAAGCGGATTCGTTCATCGGTGCTATTTGGCGGTATCAAGAAGATGATATCCAATTCATACTCTTTACAAAGAGCCGACATTTCTTTCGCTTCGTTGGGCGGCATGTCGGGGATAATAAATCCGCTCACGCCAGCTTGAGCGGCATCAATAACAAATTTTTCTACGCCATAAGCAAGGACGGGGTTGATATAGCCCATCAGGATCAGCGGGATTTCCACGCCCGCGCTGCGAAGTTCGGATACGGCATTCAGGCATTTTTTTACCGTAATCCCATTTTCTAGTGCAACTTGTGTGCTATGTTGGATGGTCGGCCCATCGGCCAACGGATCTGAAAAAGGCATCCCTAATTCCATTAAATCTGCACCGGCATCTGCACAGGCTTTGACAACTTCAAGCGAAGTCTCATAATCGGGATAGCCGATCGTAAAATAGGGCATAAAAGCTGTTTTGCCTTCGGCAAAGCTATCTGCAATTCTCTTTAGTTCAGTCATTTCTAATTCTCCCTGCCCAAAGCTTTTAGCACCGTATCCAGGTCTTTATCACCGCGCCCCGAAAGGTTGACTACAATAATGCTATCTTTTGGCATTTTTGCCGCTTTTTTTGTAGCTTCTGCAATTGCATGAGATGATTCCAACGCAGGCAAAATCCCTTCCAGACGACTTAATAATTGAAAAGCATCTAAGGCTTCATCATCTTTTGCGTAGGTGTAATGCGCACGTTCGAGTTCTCGCAAATGGGTGTGCTCCGGACCAATCGCGGCGTAATCGAGCCCGGCACTGATGGAGTGCGTTAGCGCAATTTGCCCATCGTCATCCTGCAAAACAAAAGTGTAGCAACCATGTAAAACACCGGGACGACCAACTTTGGAGTCAGCGAAACGAGCTGCGTGCTGGCCGCTTTCCATACCTGTACCGCCAGCTTCTACACCGATCAACGCTACATGTTCATCATCTACAAATTCATGGAAAATCCCAATCGCGTTTGAGCCACCGCCCACGCAGGCGATAATCGTATCTGGCAATTGCCCTTCAGCAGCTAAAATCTGTTCTTTCGCTTCCCGCCCGATTACCTTTTGAAAATCGCGCACCATCGTCGGATAAGGATGTGGGCCTAAAGCCGAACCAAGCAAATAATAAGTATCGCTCACATTCGTCACCCAATCTCGAATAGCTTCATTAACCGCGTCTTTCAGCGTTTTTGAGCCACTTTCCACGCCGCGTACTTCAGCGCCAAGCAATTTCATGCGCTGCACATTTGGGGCTTGGCGCGCCATATCGACCGTGCCCATATAGACAACACAATCCAAACCTAAAAGCGCGCAAACTGTCGCCGAAGCCACACCATGTTGCCCCGCGCCCGTTTCTGCGATAATACGTTTTTTACCCATTCTTTTTGCCAACAAGGCCTGCCCCAAAGCATTATTGATCTTATGCGCCCCAGAGTGCGCTAAATCTTCACGCTTCAAGTATATTTTTGCACCGCCACATTCTTCTGTTAACCGCGCTGCATAAGTTAGCGGCGTTGGGCGACCTACATAAGTGCTCATCAGCTGTGCGAATTCTTCCTGAAATTCGGCATCATCCCTATAGTGGATATAAGCCGCTTCCAGTTCTGTTAGTGCCGGAACCAAAGTTTCAGGCACAAATTGGCCTCCGTACGCACCAAATTTCGGGGATAGTTTTTTCTCTTTAGCCATTTGGATTTCCTTTCAGATTGACATTTTTCGCAGCGGATATAAAAGCGGATATTTTCGAGACATCCTTAACTCCTGGGCTTGCTTCCACGCCGGAGGCAACGTCTACACCCCAAGGGCGGACTTGCCGCACCGCCTCCCCAACATTTTCCGGAGTCAACCCACCTGCCAGCAAAATCGGTTTTTGTGCCGCCAGTTCCTTTGCTAGCGACCAGTCACCAACTGTCCCGCTGCCCCCATACTCGGAGGGATGATAGGCATCGACGAGCAAAGCGGGCGCATCTGCACGCTGGGGATATTTGTTGAGCGCGTTCAACGCCTCTTCTGCACTCTGCGGGCGAATGGCTTTAAATGCCCATTCGCCTAACTCTTCCAGCAACTCAGGCGATTCATCGCCGTGAAGCTGTACTAAATTAAGAGCGCAGATATCCATCGTGTTGATAATCGTCTTATAAGAGGCATTTACAAAAACGCCAACACTGATTACATCCATGCCACGCCCTACCAGATCGTTTTGAATTTCAACACATTCTTTAATCGAAATATAGCGTTTGCTTTTAGGGTAAAAATTGTATCCGAGCATATCTGCACCAACGTCAATCGCAGCGAGCGCGTCGGATAAGGTTTTAATTCCGCATATTTTCACGATCATTTCGCAAACTCCCTTACTTTTTCCGCAATATTTGGGGCAGTGACCAAAGCTTCTCCAATTAACATCGCGTCGATATTTGCTTCGGAGAGGCGAATCACATCATCACGCGTATGGATGCCACTCTCTGCGACCATAATCACATCATCTGGGATCAACGAACGCAATGCCAACGATGTTTCCAAGCTGACATTGAAAGTATGTAAATCTCGGTTATTTACGCCAATTACTTTAGCACCGATGCTAAGTGCCTTTTCCACTTCTTCACGCGTATGGGTTTCGACCAAAGCGTCCATTCCCAATTCATTTGTGATATTCAATAGCTCGCTTAATTGATTTTCGCTAAGCATTGCAACAATCAGCAAGATGGCGCTGGCTCCAGCATTACGTGCTTCAAAGAGCTGATAAGAATCAAAGATAAAATCTTTTCGCAGCAAGGGGATATTCAAATTAAGTTTGCTGATATTTTTCAAGTAACCCAAGGATCCATCAAAATATTTTTCATCTGTGAGAACAGAAATAGCTGAAGCACCATTTTCTGCATAGATATGCGCCAATGCTTGAGGGTCGAAGTTGGGAGACAGAATCCCTTTTGAGGGAGAACGATGTTTGACTTCCGCTATCAAGCGCGGGGTCGCGTGCGATTCGCCTTTCAGAGCAGCGGAAAAAGATGGGGGTTTTGGCAGATTCTCAATAGCAGTTTCCAGATCGAGCAGGGAAATCCTATTTTTTGCTTTGGCTACTTCGATGCGTTTATGAGCGAAGATCTCGTCTAAGATGCTCATGCGAAAGATTGACTCATTTCGATCAAGGCTTTAAGTTTTGCCAAGGCTGCGCCACTCTCTAAAGCTTCGCGCGCTTCTGTAATCGCAGAAGCAAAATCTCCGCTTTCAGAGGCCAGAGCCGCTGCGGCATTCAGAATGACAACATCTTTTCGAGATGAGCTGTCTTCATTGGAAAGTATGGTGCGCAACATCATCGCGTTTTGCGCTGGCTCTCCACCGCGTAAATCTTCAGGAGATGTACGTTGTAGACCGAAGTCAGCAGCGTCAAGTTCATAAGTTTTTACTTGCCCATCTTTAAGGTGACTGACACGATTTAGCCCTGCTGTTGTTAATTCGTCAAGGCCACCATGCCCGTGAACGACAAGAGCTGCTTTTCCGCCCAATTCGCCAAGAACTTCGGCCATCGGCTGCGTTAATTTAGCATCAAATACGCCAATAAGTTGGTGCGTAGCCCCGGCAGGATTTGTGAGCGGGCCAAGGATATTAAAAATGGTGCGTTGTCCCATTTCTCGGCGAGGGCCAATGGCATGTTTCATCGCCGGGTGGAATTTAGGGGCAAATAAGAAGCCAATTCCTATTTTATCAATGCATAGACCAACTTCTTCTGGTGTTAGATCAAGATTAACGCCCAGTTCTGCCAATACATCTGCGCTTCCGCATTTTGAAGAAGCGGCTCTATTGCCATGTTTTGCAACGGTGTATCCTGCGCCTGCAATAAGAAAAGCGGCGGCGGTAGAGATATTAAAGGTATGTGCGCCGTCACCGCCTGTGCCAACAATATCGATCAATTTTTCAGTTTTGCTTTCAAGATGTACTGGGGCTGCATGTTTACGCATAGAGCGGGCACTGCCGCTAATCTCTTCAACTGTCTCACCTTTCATGCGCAGCGCTGTGAGATAACTGCCAATTTGGGCATCTGTGGCTTTTCCGTCCATGATGATGCTCATGGCTTCGTCTGCTTCATCAATACTTAAATCTTTATGGTTAATAGCTTTTTGGATATAAGGTTTTAACATAGTATTCTCCATTTTTTAAATTCTTTCTTTCTTCTCCAATTCAGACATTCAGCCCCCCTGCCCCTCGCTTCTGCTTCGACAAGCTCAGCACGAAGCTGGGGCGTCCCCCCATTTTGCAAGCAAAATAGGGGGACAAATAAACTCTTGTCTTTCTCCCCTAAATTCCACGCACTTGGAATTTGGGGGAGATGTCCGAAGGACAGAGGGGGCGAAGATAAAAACATCTTATTGACTCTACATAAGATTGGTTAGACAACTTCTCGCCCAAAGATATTGGATACTTTACGAATCTCATCAGTGAAATAGCCTAAACTATCCAAAGGTAAAGCTTGGTCTGCATCGGAAAGGGCTTCTACGGGATTAGGGTGAAATTCGACGATCAGGCCATCTGCGCCAGCGACCATCGCGGAACGCGCCGCAGGAAGGACTAAATTTGCGATCCCCGTTGCGTGACTGGGATCGCCAATGATCGGGAAAGGCGTAGTCTGTTTGAGTAAAGCAATCGCGTTCGTATCAAAAGTATTCCGCGTAGCTGTCTCGAAGGTGCGAATGCCGCGTTCACAAAGAATAATCTTCTCATTGCCACGGCTGGTAATATGCTCTACAGAAGCCATCCACTCCGCAATCGTGGACATAAAACCACGTTTGAGCAGCACTGGTTTTCCGCAATCGCCAACTTCCCACAACAAAGGATAATTCTGCATATTTCGGCTACCGATCTGGATAATATCGGCATACTCGGCAACCAACTTTACCTGGTCAACAGAAATGGCTTCTGTTACGACCAACAAATCAAATTCATCGGCTACCTTTCGCAGAATTTTCAAACCTTCCTCCCCCAAACCCTGAAAACTATGTGGTGAAGTACGCGGTTTATATGCACCGCCACGCAATATTTTCAGCCCCTGCGCATGAAGTTCTTTAGCTGCGGCACGCGTTTGTTCGTAACTTTCTACAGAACATGGTCCCGCCATCAAAACAGCCTTATCGCCACCGATCTCCACGCCTTTGCCTACAGCTACCGGTTTTGTCGTTACTTCAACGGCCAAATCAGTAGCCTTTTTTGCACCATTTCCATTAGACAGGAAATTTTTCAGGATTTTCTTGCCATGTGGCGTAAAAATCGATTCGGGATGAAATTGAACACCCACAATCGGATATTCTCTATGACGCAGCGCCATCACTTCCCCATCAGGCGTTCGAGCGGTAACTTCCAGCGTTTCTGGAAATGTTTCCTGCTCAACAACTAAGGAATGATAACGTGTCGCGTGAAAAGGTTCGGGAACACCAGCAAAAAGCGGATCGTTCTTGTGGTGAACTGGCGAGGTTTTCCCGTGCATTAGTTGTGGAGCCCGAATCACTTTACCGCCAAAAACTTCCCCGATACATTGATGCCCTAAACAAACACCCAAAAGCGGAATCTTCGGCCCCAACTGGCGAATAACATCGCGGGAAACCCCCGCATCAGATGGATCCCCTGGCCCTGGCGAAATAACAATATGTGAAGGCCTAAGGGCTTCCAGTTCATCAGGCGTGATCTTGTCATTCCGAAAAACATGAACATCTGCGCCCAATTCACCAAAATATTGCGCCAGATTATATGTAAATGAATCGTAGTTATCGATAATTACGAGCATATTCTTACTCCTATAAATTGTTACTACTCATGGATAAATCAAATAAAGCTTGAAAAAAAAATATCTTTCTATGTCTTTGCGACGCGGCAATCTCCAGTCAAAGAAGGAGATTGCTTCGGCGATAAAACTGCCTCGCAAAGACATATTTGAGTAGTCACGATAAATTTAGCGTTTTCTGCCATTTTCAGCTTTCTCAACTGCCGCAAAGAGCGCCTTGGCTTTATTAATTGATTCCTGATATTCAGTAGCAGGAACAGAATCCGCTACAATGCCGGCTCCGGCCTGTACACTGATCTCCTGTCCCTGCATCACCATTGTACGAATGGCGATACAAGTATCAGATGTGCCGTCATATGAGATATAGCCCACCGCTCCGGCATAGATACCACGAGGCTGTTTTTCAAGCTCATGGATAATTTCCATTGCCCGAACTTTAGGTGCTCCGCTCACTGTCCCTGCAGGGAAAGTTGCCTGCAATAAATCAAAGGCATCAAATTCAGGGCGAATTTGACCTTCTACATGAGAGACAATGTGCATTACATGTGAATAACGCTCAATAAGCAATTGCTCAGGGACTTTAACTGAGCCATATTCACAAACGCGTCCCAGATCATTTCGACCCAAATCCACCAACATAACGTGTTCAGCGCGCTCTTTGGGATCAGAAAGCAAATCATCTGCTAAATGCTGGTCTTCCTCCAGGGTTGCGCCGCGTGGTCTTGTGCCTGCAATAGGGCGAAGAGATGCAACGCTATCTTCCAACCGAACGTGAATTTCTGGCGATGCCCCAATTAAATAAAGAGGCTCATCTCCCGTGAGATGGGCAAAATCGAAGAAAAACATATAAGGTGATGGATTAATTCGTCGCAAAGAGCGATAGATTTCAAAGGGGCTGGCAGAAGTTTGCCTGCTCAGTTTTTGGGAAAGAACAACTTGAAAAATATCCCCCGCAACTATACGCTCTTTGGCTTTTTCTACAGCCTGACAATATTCATCAAAGGTGAAATTGGACTGCAAATCGCTAGGTTCGCCTTTGCTCATATTATTCTTTGTTTCAGGAAGGGGTTTATCTAAGGCGCTTTCAAGAGCATCCAAACGCGCTTCTGCGTCAAGGATTTCTTCTTCGCTATGGGCTGTTGCAATGAGCAATAATTTACCGTAAGCATGATCGAAGGCAATCACGGTATCTGCTAAAAGGAAGATTGATTCGGGTAAATCTGCATGGGGCGTAAGCGGTAGGCTTGGCTCAAAATATTGCACTGTTTCAAATCCCATATAGCCGACCAAGCCTCCTAGAAAGCGAGGTAGATCAGAAGGCTTGGGTGTGGTATCCAAGCCTAAATGGTCACGAAGCACTTCTAAAGGAGTTTGTGTATCTTTTAACGGAAGCAAGTCAAAATCAAGGGCGGAGTGCATTTCCCATTGGTTATTTTTCAGGACAAAAGCGTCCCGAAGATCGGTTCCCAAAAAGGAGTAACGGGCAACATGTTCCCCTCCTGTGACACTTTCCAATAAGAAGGATGGGCCTTTTCCTGCCAATTTGAGATATACAGAGATGGGCGTCTCAAGATCGGCGGGGAGTTCTCGTACAATAGGGATAGTTTTATTGTTGATGTTTTTTTTCATTTGATTTCCTTTAAATTAAAAAGCCTGCATTCGTCCGAGGGACGAGAGCAGACTCCCGTGGTGCCACCCTGGTTAGGCTGATGCTCCTTAAAGAAAAATCCCGTTGATGTAGCAACGGGAAAATAAAGGCCAGCCTCACTCAGTGGGGTACGGCCTGATTGGTTACAGACTTATACCCTTTGCCTTATAACGGTGGCATTCCGGCTCAAGCTAATAACTCCTCTTCGGAGCGTTCGATCTGCAGCTCTGAGGGCCATTCAATACTGTCGTAGGTGTTGGGTTCACACTTTTTCCCAACTCACTGGGGCGCCGGTTCAGTATTTACTCTTCCTCTTCACAGCTTTTAATATTTAGGATGTTGGGGCAATTTTTATCACGGATAAAGATGATTGTCAAATTAGGATTTAGTATTTACTATGGTGTAGTGACCACGACATTATCAAATTTGATATGCGAGCCACCTTTATCGGATGTTGAAACGATAAAACCAACTGTGCCACTGGAAACATGTGCATCTTGAACAGTTTCGAGTAGTTGGTCGTTAACATAGAGCGCAATACTATCTCCAATGAGTACAGCTTTTATATGATTTGTACTTGCACCCGTATTTATCGCGCTAGAGTGCTTCCAGTGGACAAGTTTCGTGGTTGGTTCGTCAATATCAAGGTTGTCATAAACCAGCGTGTAATTACCCTCGCCAGAAACACCAAAATAATAATAGTCTTTCGTCACATCGTTATAGCGCAGCATTACGCCATAAAGATTATGATCTGGTCCTGTAACTTGAGTGGCATCGACTTCGAAGACAAAATCGCTAAAGTCGTCTTTGCCCAAACATGGAGAGAGAGCATACCATTCTGGGACAAGCACATCGATATGGAAGGCACCTTCTTCGACAAAATATGTAATTTCATCAGTTGAGTTATCGAAGAAACAGCCAGCTTCATTAAATTCTTTTTCTTCAAAGAGAATTTCTGTTGAGGGTGCTGTGGGCTTTGAGAAGAGAGAGCAAGCGATGGTTAAAGACAGGAGAGCCAATATAGGGAAAAGAATCGGATATTTTTCTTTCATATTCATACCTCTAAAATATGCTTTGTTCTCTACTAAATGACTTTACTGCTCATACTACTAAGATGTTTTTACTCATCTTCAGGCGCTTCGCTAACAATATAAAGCGGACGTCCTTTGGCTTCATCATAAAGACGGCCGATATATTCGCCTAAAATACCAAGCGAGATCAATTGTACGCCGCCCAAAAAGAGAACAGAAATAAGCGTAGTGGTTTGCCCCTCAAAGAACTGGGAGCCTGTCATACGCAAAATGGCGACAACGGGAATAGCGATGATGGCTAAACCGGCCGAAGCAAAACCAAAATAGCTGGCAACCTGCAATGGGAAGTAGGAAAAACTTGTCACTGCATTGAGTGCGAGCTGAAGCATCTTCTTGAATGGATACTTGGTCTCACCAGCAACACGCGCCGCCCGTTTATACTCTACTCCGATTTGCTTATACCCGACCCAGGAAGACATGCCGCGCAAAAAGCGATGTTTCTCTCGCATGGAATTCATCACATCGACAACTTTTCGGTCAAGCAAACGGAAATCGCCTGTGTCGAGGGGGATTTTGACATCCGTGATCCTGAAAATGATGCGGTAAAAGAGAGATGCGGTGATTTTCTTAAACCAACTCTCCCCTTCTCTTTCGGCGCGTACAGCATAAACAACTTCGTAACCTTCCTTCCATTTTTCTGCTAAATCCAGAATAACTTCGGGAGGGTCTTGGAGGTCGGCATCGATGATCGTGACAGACTCTCCACGCGTATAGTCTAGCCCCGCTGTGACTGCAATTTGATGCCCAAAATTGCGGGCAAAGATGACTGGCCGAATCTGCTTACTAGCGGCAGCAAGCTCACGGATACGTTCGGTCGATCCATCCGATGAGCCATCATCAACGAGGATGAGTTCCCAACTCTCGCCGGTGGTGTCCATTACATCTTTAATCCGTTTACAGAATTCGTCAACGATTTCGATTTCGTTATAGATCGGGGCTACAATTGAGTAGGTAATTTTTTTTGTCATTTTATTTTTCCTCTTCTTGAAATATAGCAAAAGTATAGAAAAAAGATGTGCAGAAATTATTTAGATTTCTTTATGTTTTTGTTTATTTTTCGAAGGATAAGTTTACTCTATTTTTCTTGACACGCTCCAAACGGATGGTAAAATCATTTCGCTATATTAATGGGCCTGTAGCGCAGTTGGGAGCGCGCGTCAATCGCACTGACGAGGTCGCGGGTTCGAATCCCGCCAGGTCCACTTTTTTATTGACGGGATTTCTCTTTGTGGTAAAATCCTTTTCGCAATATAAATCGGGGGCCTATGGCGCAGTTGGGAGCGCGTCTCAATGGCATTGAGAAGGTCGTGGGTTCGAGTCCCACTAGGTCCACTGGACTTATAAAAGAGCTAGCCGATGTGCTGGCTCTTTTAGTAAAAAACAAAAGTCAAGGCAAGAGTAGTAGGTCATCCTGCCAGAGAGATAAGTGAAAATGTGTGAGCTTATCATAGCGTTTAGCAGGAGCGCGATAGACCGAACTCGCTTGTTTTCTCGAAAGAGAGACTGTGCTGATGAATGAGAAGTAGCCAGCATCGGGTAAGCCCGTTATAGCGAATACGAGTGGTCTGGAAACAGACAATTCGGGGTGGTACCGCGGAGATTGATCGCTTCGTCCCTGAGTGGATGATGCGATTTTTGTTTTTAAGACTAAGACTTGCAACTTACCCGCGGAGAAAAATCATGATAGATAACTATAATCACGGCGAAATTGAAAAGAAATGGCAAGATAAATGGGAAGCAGATGAGCTTTACCGCTCCGTTATTGATGAGAATAAAGAAAAACACTATGCCTTAACAATGCTCCCCTACCCCAGCGGCGATTTACATATTGGTCATTGGTATGCGATGACGCCATCCGATGCACGCGCGCGATATATGCGTATGAAGGGATTTAATGTTCTCTTCCCGATGGGATTCGATTCTTTTGGTCTTCCTGCAGAAGGTGCTGCGATCAAGAATAATATTCATCCAAAAAAATGGACTTATGCCAATATTGAACGGATGCGCGTTCAAATGCGTACGATGGGCGCCATGTTCGATTGGAAACGCGAAATGATTTCCAGCGATGAATCTTATTATAAATGGACGGAATGGTTCTTTATCCAACTCTTTAAAAATGGACTGGCTTACCGCAAGATGTCCCCGGTGGATTGGTGCCCAAGCTGTAATACCACCTTGGCTCGCGAGCAAGTTTGGGGCGACGACCGCCATTGCGAACGTTGCGACACGCCTGTTATTAAGAAAGAATTGGATCAATGGTTCTTCCGCACAACAAATTACGCCGATGAACTCTTAAGTTTTGAAGGCATAGACTGGCCCCAACACGTTAAAACGCTGCAAACCAATTGGATCGGGCGCAGCGAAGGCGCGTCTGTCGTCTTCAAAACCGAAGTTGGCAATCACGATATGGAAGTTTTCACCACCCGCCCAGATACGCTCTGGGGTGCAACTTTCATGGTGCTCTCGCCAGAACATCCGCTGGTAGACGTTATCTCCTCTGAAGAAAAGCGTGCTGAAATCGAAGCTTATAAAGATGAAGCTGCACGCCAATCCGACATTGAGCGCGAAGCAACCGACAAAGAAAAAACAGGTGTTTTCACGGGCGCCTATGCCATTAACCCCGTCAACGATGAGAAAATCCCGATTTGGATCGCGGATTATGTGCTCATGTCTTATGGTACGGGTGCAATCATGGCTGTCCCCGCTCACGACCAACGTGACTTTGAATTTGCCCGCAAATTTGATCTGGAAGTACGCGTCGTTGTCCAACCAGATGATATGGAAACCCTCGATGGCGCGACCATGGAAGAATCCGTTCCTGCAAAAGGGGCGTTGGTTAATTCTGGACCGCTAACAGGCACACCCGGCGATAAATCTGTTGTGGCGGCTACCCAGTTTATTGCAGAAAAAGGCACGGGCAAGAAAGCTGTCAACTACAAGCTGCGTGACTGGCTCATCTCCCGCCAACGCTATTGGGGTTCGCCAATCCCGATGATCAATTGTGAAAAATGTGGCTGGAATCCTGTTCCAGAAGATCAATTGCCAGTCGTTTTGCCGGAAGATGTGGAATGGAAGCCTACAGGTGAATCTCCACTGAAATTGCATCCGACCTGGAAGCACGTTGAATGTCCGGAGTGTGGCGGCGAAGCTATCCGAGAAACTGACACAATGGACACTTTTATGTGCTCCTCTTGGTATCCCCTGCGCTATTTATCCCCAGATTTTGACGAAGGGCCTTTTTCTCAGGAAGAATACGATTATTGGATGCCCGTAGATACCTATACCGGCGGCATCGAGCACGCCACAATGCACCTGATGTATGTGCGTTTTTTCCATAAAGCCTTGCGAGATATGGGCATTACAAAAGGCGCCGAGCCGATGACGCAATTGCGAAATCAGGGCATGGTTTTGGGTGAAGATCACGATAAAATGTCAAAATCCAAAGGAAATGTGGTTGCGCCCGACTCACTGGTTAATAAATATGGCGCAGATGTTGTCCGCGCCTACTTAATGTTTTTTGCCCGCTGGGATATGGGCGGCCCCTGGAATTCGCAAGGGATCGAAGGGACAGTGAGATGGATGCGCCGCGTCTGGACAATATTTAATGAAACAGCCACCGAAACGGACGTGTCCCCAACTTGCTCGGCAGAAACGAAAAAGAGTCTGCGCCGTAAACTACACGAAACTTTGAAATCTATCACCTACGACTTTGAAAATGTGGGCTTCAACACCATCATCTCCTCGTTAATGGAATTGATGAACGAAATGTACAAAGCCCGCAAAGAAGGCGCAGTCGGCACCCCCGAATGGGTCGAAACAGCCGAAACTTATCTGCTGATGCTGGCTCCTGTTGCGCCACATATCGCCGAAGAACTCTGGGAAAGAATGGGCAAAGAATATTCCATCCACACCCAAGATTGGCCCCAAGTGGACGAATCTGCCATCGTCGTGGACGAAGTCGAAATCGGCGTACAAGTCAATGGCAAAGTCCGCGACCGCATAGTCGTTTCCGCTAGCGCGGACGAAGCGACCGTTAAAGCCGTGGCGCTGGCAAGCGAAAATGTGCAAAAATACCTTGAAGGTAAAGAACCGCGCAAGGTGATTGTGATTAAGGGCCGCTTGGTTAATATCGTCAAATAGGGTTTACCCAAACTCCAACTTTACACAAAAGCCATCTGAAGTTTTGAAAACTTCAGATGGCTTTTGTATAGCTTAAATGCGCTTATCTCATCTAGACGTTATAATCCCACTTAATCTATTTTATTGGTCCCTTTAAAAACTATGATCCTTCACACACCAACAAAAGTAATTAAAGACGGGCAGGTCTCCATTTCCGCTCGCTTTGAATTAGAAAGCCATCTTCCCTACCTACCTCGTGAATTATGGTATCGCTTCCCTGAGAAATATGCTAAATATATCTCTCTTCGCGCAGATGCCTTTGCCGCTACCGCATTGCTCATGGCAATGTACACAGGAGAAAATCTAGAAATAAGGGGAATAATTTCTCCAAAGCTGGCTTATAACCTATTTGAATATCGAAATATCTATCATACTTGGGATCCCGATTTTTTCAAAAAGGTAGATATTCAATATGACCATCTTGAAAAGCCTCCTGAATTCAAGAAAAATCCTGCTGTAGCCACAGCATTTAGCGGTGGAGTCGATTCCTTCTATACATTATGGGCGCACAGGCCAGAAAACCAGCCTATCCCCGATGCCCAAGTCACACACGGGTTATTCGTTCACGGGCTTGATTTGCGCCTTGACGACGAAAAAAACTACCGTGCTGCAGCCGAACCCTATAGCCAATTATTTGATAAATTGGACTTAGAACTAATTCAGGCAGCGACCAACACCTATCAATTTTCAGAATTTCGTATTAATTGGACTATGTTCTTCGGCACACCGCTAATTGGAGCAGCGCTGCTACTGGCTCCATGGATGCGTCGCTTTTATATGCCATCTGGTATGCCTTCCTATCTTAATCTCTTTCCTCAAGGCAGCAGTCCATTAATCGACTTCTTACTATCTACTGAAACGACAGAAATCGTCCACCATGCCGCATCTATCAGTCGCTATGACAAAGTAGCCACGTTGACCACATGGCCAGTCAGTAATCATAAGCCGCGCGTATGTTCGGATAAAACTCGCATGAGCGGGCTAAATAATTGCTCTGCTTGCCATAAGTGCTATCGCACCATGATCTTATTAGAGCAACTTGACGCATCATCTAACTATAATAATTTCTCAAAAAAACTAACACCCAGCGATTATTTTCGCTGGGGAGCTCTAACACATCTCAATTTGGAGATAGCAATCGCTGCTAGAAATCGATCGTTTCAAAACAGTCGCATTGTGATGGCATTCTGGATGCAAATAGCCATTCTTTTACGTATATTTTCAAAATTTCTGATTGAGTCGGTAAAGAAATTTATCTCAAAGGAAAAGCTTTATCGATTGAAAAGAATAGTTTTCAAGCCAGAAATTGATATAAAAGCGAGAAAAAAATGATTATCCACCAGCCCGAGGTTATCCAAAAAGATGGCAAAGCTATCTTATGGAGCAAAATTGAGATGGATAAAAAACGAGATAATTTCCCCGATTACATCTGGTATCGTATCCCCGAAAACTATGGCGCCCATCTAAATACACAAAGCGATGCCTTCCTTGTGTCCAGCTTGCTTGCTGCCATGCATTTTGGTGAGGATATTCGAGTAAGAGGAACCATCTCTCCACGCCTGGCATATCATCTAGAAGAATATCAATATTTGCTCAACTTCCGTATGCCAGATGTATTACATCTAGTCTCAATCCAGTATGAACACTTAGCCCCAATTGAAGAAAAACCAAAGGGCGTTGGAGCCACATTCTCTGGCGGGGTAGATTCACTCTTCACAATCTGGAAACATCTCCCCCAGAATCAACCTGACCCTAATTACCAAATTAGCCACGGTATCTTTATTCGCGGTTTTGACATTTTACACAGTGAAAACGACTATTATCAGAAACTAGCAAAACAATACACAAAACAGGCATCCCAAATCGGTATTGATTTAATTGAAATAGAAACCAATATCGTCAGCACTGTCTATGAGTCTTTACATTTACATTTACCCCACTTATTCGGCCCCTTACTTATTAGCACTGCAATTGCTTTGTCCGGCTTGTTCCAGCGCTTTTACATTCCCAGTTCATGGGATTATTACACACTAGAGCATGCGGCTTACGCATCAGACCCACTAATGGATAGGTTTTTATCAACCGACACGATGGAAATTATTCATCACGGCTCGGCAGATCGTCGCTTTGAAAAAGTTGAAGAGCTTAGTGATTGGAAACCTGCTCAAGAGCATCTAAGAGTCTGTGGCTTCCCTTATAAAGGCGATAATTGCTCTCGTTGTGAAAAATGCACCCGCACGATGCTGCCTCTTTATGCGCTAGGAAAAATGCATAAATTTAAAACATTTTCAAAACCCTTTAAGTCAAATATTGACACCCTATGGTGGGCCAGAAAATTTGACTTGAGAAACAAATATATGCCAGACGCATTCATTTTTGCAAAAAAGCATAATTCAGACATTCTTCCTTGGCTATACCTTGCTGCTTTTTTGGGAAGCATTCGATATTTTTTAATTCGCCTTTTACCACAATTCATAAAAAAATGGTCAAGACGTTACGGATACTTTCTTAATGATGCTCTGAAAAATAGCGATTGGAATAATAAAAGCATCATTGATCTAATTAAATCTCAGAACACACCTAAAAGGGAAATATAAGTGATCATACATCAACCAGAAATCATCCAAAAAGATGGCAAGGTTATTCTGTGGAGCAAAATAGAATTATCTAAGAAACGAGATCATTTCCCTAATTACATCTGGTATCGTATCCCCGAAAACTATGCCGCCCATCTAAATACACAAAGCGACGCCTTTCTTGTATCCAGCTTGCTTGCTGCCATGCACTTTGGTGAGGACATTCAAGTAAGAGGAACCATCTCTCCACGCTTGGCATATCATCTGGAAGAATATCAATATCTGCTCAACTTCCGTATGCCAAAAGTCCTCCAAAAAATTTCTGTTCAATATGAAAATTTAGCGCCTATAAAAGAAAAACCAACTGGGGTTGGAACCACCTTTTCAGGAGGTATAGATTCCCTCTATACAATCTGGAAACACCTTCCCCAAAACCAAATATCCACAGATTTTCAAGTTACACATGGCATTTTTATTCGTGGCTTCGACATTTTACACACTGAAAACAATCACTATATGCAATTGTTCAATCAATTTAAAAAGCAAACAGCCACAACTGGTATTGAGCTCATTGAATTGGACACCAATATGCTCAGTATCGCACACCAACGAATGAACCTATCCTATTTATATGGCCCATTTATTATCAGTACAGGCCTTGCTTTATCTGGATTATTACAACGCTTTTACGTTCCCAGTTCATGGGACTATTACACCCTCCACCACACAACGCATGGCTCTGATCCACTGCTAGATGGCTTTCTATCCACCGATTCAATAGAAATTATTCATCATGGGTCAACAAGTCGACGAGTTGAGAAGGTCGAAGAACTTGCAAACTGGGAAATAGCTCAGAAATTGCTTTGGGTCTGTCTAGATGCTAAATTTAAAGAACACTCGTGGAATTGTTCTCGCTGTGAAAAATGTGTACGCACCATGATCCCTTTATATACTTTGGGAGTAATGGAAAAATACATTCAATTTGAAAAACCAATTCAAAAAAATTGGGAAGTTATTTGGTATGCACGCAAATTTAATCTGAGAAGCAATTACCTAACTGAACTGTTTCCATATCTACGAAACCATAAACCAGAACTAATTCCTTGGTTATATCTAGCAAGCATCTTAGGACACTTACGACACTGGGCAGTCAAAAACCTGCCTAAATTTATCAAGCACTGGTTACGATCTTACGGTTATTTTGTGACCAGCGACGAAGCACCAGATGCTTATGAAATTCATCAAATTACAGAGCTTATTCAGAAAAAAGAATGATCATTCACCAGCCCGAAATTATAAATAAAGATGGTAAGGCTATCTTGTGGAGCAAAATAGAGCTATCTAAAAAACGAGACAATTTCCCTGACTACGTCTGGTATCGTGTCCCTGAACAATATGCTGCATATCTACATCCACAAAGCGATGCCTTTCTTCTTTCCGGCTTGCTTGCTGCCATGCACTTTCGCGAGGACATTCAAGTGAGAGGAACAATTTCCCCATACTTAGCCTATCATTTACACGAATATCAATTCCTGCTCAATTTTCGCTTGCCAGAAATTCTTCAACCAGTTTCTATCCAATATGAACACTTGGCCCCTATTGAAGAAAATCCAATGGGGGTTGGTACTCTGTTCTCCGGTGGAGTAGATTCCCTCTTCACAATCTGGAAACACCTTCCAAAAAACCAGAGCGATCCAAACTATCAGGTTAGCCATGGCATCTTTATTCGCGGTTTTGATATCTTACACAGCGAAAATGCTGACTACCAGCAATTATTCGGCCAATATACAAAACAAGTCTCTAAAATCGGTATTGATTTAATTGAGCTGGAAACGAATATGCTCAGTATCGGGCACCAGCGGATGGACCTATCCAAGGTCTATGGTCCACTCATTGTCAGCGCAGGTTTATCTCTCCCAACTTTATTCCAACGTTTTTATATCCCTAGCTCAGCCGACTATCATATGCTACAACACACTGCATACACAACAGACCCCATAGTTGATGGTTTTCTTTCTTCCGATACAATGGATATTATTCATCATGGATCCACGCATACACGAGTAGAAAAAGTTGAAGAAATCGCAAACTGGGCATTAGCGCAAAAACTTCTATGGGTATGTCTGGATGCCAAATTCGAAGAAAAGACCTGGAATTGCTCACGTTGCGAGAAATGCGTACGTACGATGATTCCATTATATGCACTTGGAAAACTCAACAGATACAAAACTTTTGAGAAACCAATCTCAAAAAACTGGGAGATACTCTGGTATGCACGCAAATTTAATAAGCACTACAATTATGCAGGTGAAATTTTTCCCCTTCTAAAGCAAAAGAAAACAGACGCGATCATCTGGTTATACCTATCAATTATTTTAGGACATATACGTCACTCGATAGTCAAATACCTCCCTAAGGTTATCAAGCACTGGCTACGACCTTACGGTTATTTTATAACCAGAAATGAAGCAGTAGATGCCTATGAATTATTAGAAATCACTCAATTATTGCAAGAACGCGATGACCATTTATCAAGTTAAAACCATTAAACTCCCAAACAATATTTTTCTTTTTATTTAGACTAGAATTTTGGCAAAAAATATTTGTTCTCATCAGATCACCTCTTCTCTACGAAATCATGCCTAGGCGTTTTCTAACCCAATATTTGATTTTATAGGGAATCATCGATTTGATTTTGACCCTGGTGTCAGTATAAAAACCTCCAACATATATTAATAACAACAAGGGAATCAACCAGAATTTTCGAAGAGTAGTAGCACGCTTTATAAGCTGAGTCACAAAATTATATTCAGACCCCATGCTAAAGAACCATCGCAAATATAAAAGAAGTACGCTGGTTTTTGGAAACACAGTGTAGTTTTTCAATTGATCATTCAAGTCTAAATGGACCATTGCAGGAATACATTTCTCACATTTCCCGCAGTTTAAATATGTATTCGTTTTTTGAGGATAAATGCAAACCCTTAGATTTTCATAAGTAGGTTGCCATTGAGCAAGATAATCCAATTTCTCGGTTCTATTTACAATCGCACCATGGTGAATAATTTGGGTACCTTCAGTAGATAGTAAATGGTCTGAAAGCGGGGACGTTCCTAATGGGAGCAATTTTGGATACACATAGGTTGCGGGTATATAAAATGCCCGAAACAGTTTTCCAAGAATAAGAACTGTGCCAATTAATGGACCACCATGTGTGTAGAGCCAGTCTACTTGATAAGCATAAAACTGCCTGCTATTTGTTTTAGCTCTTAGTAAAGATATTCCTAAGTTCTTAAACAATATTTCATAATGTCCCCAAAATCTACTATACAGTTTCCCTTCAGCCAATGAAATGTCAAAACCATGGACAAAAAGCCCATGTGTAATTTGATAATGCATATTGGGCTGATTTTCAGGTGAATTTAGAGAGAGTGTGTGAAAAGAATCTACGCCTCCTGAGAAAGCAGTACCAACACCCTTAGGAGAAAGCTGATCTGTAGATGTATTTATTTTTTGATAAGTTACGCTGATCTTTTTTAGTTGTTTAGGTAGCCACGCTCTATATATGGCTTGATATTCTTCCAATCCATAAGCCAGACGCGCAGAAGTTTCTCCTCGTACTTCTACATCTTCACCTAAACTCATGGCTCTTAAGATTAGCGAGGCAATAAACCCGTCACTCTGCCAAGATATATAGTCCTGATAGCTTTCAGGAAAAGAAAACCAAAGCCTTTCAGGCATTTCTATTGAAGCTAAGGAAGGAGATTGAACTTCCACGCAAGTAGAAAACAAGATTTCCCCGTCCTTATTGATCATTTCTGGCTGGTGAATAATCATAAATAGTTTTTTTCGTTTTGAGTTACCAATACTACATAACTCTTAGAGATTTGCTCGGCATGTTCAGGATTTTGTTTCCGAGATACAAAGCTTCATTATATCACCCCCTATAAAGTATCAAATGCTCAGAAAAGGTTATTATGATTATTGCCAGTTACCTTATCTAAGAATCTCCGCACCATTTTTTTTTCAGTACTGCTAAGCACCAGAAAATAGATCAGAAAAAAATAGCCAATTGAAATTATCCCGCTGGATATAATTAAATGAGAATAAGAAGAAAGATATATAGTTTCACTGAGTAAATATGAGACTATAAAGACACTTAGGGTAGTAATCAATATCATTCCCAAGCGTGGCATATAATGCCACCAAGACAAGTTCATAATCTTAGCCGCATATATAGGCGCAAAAAAAGAATAGTTGAGCGTTAGCGTTATTATTCCTGCAATAATTATTCCTATCAAACCATAGTGTGGAGCCAAATAAATTGCCAGAAACAAGTTTAGTAACGCTAAACCTACGGTCATCAAAGCCGGAAATTTCAGTTTATTATACGAAACATGGATATTAGAAAAAGATCCTGCAAGCAAATTTGTGGTCAGCGGGAGAACCATCATCACTAGAATCCCAGACATATTTTGAATACTTGGACCAAGCCAAATTCTAAGAAATGGCTCCGCCAACCCACAGACCAAGCCTATTATTAACCCCAGAACTAGCCCCGTTAGTTTAATCGAGGTATTCATAATCTCACTTATACTCTTACTGTCCGATTGACTATACTTAGATAGAATTAAAGGTCTCCAAACACCACCAATAGCTACGGACATATTTCGTAGGTTTTTCGGAATAACCAAAAGAGCACCATAAATACCGACCATGCTTAAATCCAAGGTTCGATTGGCAATCAGTATATCTACATTCAAAAAAAGAATAAAACCAGCCTGATAAACAAAAGACCATATACCAGTATCGAAGAGGATTTTGATGCTTTTTTTACTAAAATCTTTCCAGCGTACTTTCAATGTGGGAAGTAGTATTCGCCAGAGATAATAATCTCCTAGCAAATTAAATAATGCAGCGCAGAGGGCTCCTACCCCCACATAAATCAGATTTGGGTTTGACAGCCTAAAGAGGCCTACTATGATTAGCACTTGGATAATGCGTGCTCCCAAAGCAACAAGGTTTTTCAAGTCAAAACGGTTTTTGGCAAAAGTAGCCAAAGAATAATTCATACCGTAGGTGCCAAGAAGAAAAGCTATGATTATACTTATAAATAGAAGTTGCACATCCCGCTCCCGACCAATCGGGACAGTAAAAAGTGCGGGAATGAAAATGACTAAAACAATGCCTATGGGAACAGCTGCAAAAATTAAAAAAAGTGTAATAACTCGATTTGTGTTAAAAATTTGATTTGCATGGCAAGTATTTCCTTTTTCCAATTCGATAGTAATATTGCGTCCTAAAGAGATATCAAGTGAGTACAGAACGATGGAAAAATAATTAGTTATTGAGTTCGCTAACGGAATAAAACCGAAAAGATCACTGCCCAATTTTCTAAGCAAAAAAGGTGTATACCAAAAACTAATTAGTGCTTCGATCAGGAAGAAAGCACTATTCGTCATAATATTTTTTGCAGTTTGAAATAAACTGAAATTACGGGGGGAAGGTTTCATATTATTGAGAGACTAAGACTTTATCCTCTATATCCATCCAAGCTCTACTTTCATCTTACGAGCAAATTGAGCATGCTCATCTTTCAAATCATCAATTCTAGGTAAAATGCCGGACTTAAAATTTTTCTCCCAAGTTGCTTCGATCTCATCTGCATGGGCTAGAAAAGAAACAATTTCAAAACCCTCATCAGCTGGGTTCTGGTAGCAAGTTTCTAATCCAAATGTGGTTAGCAAATCATATATTTTGCTCTGTTTTTTTGGTAAGTGACGTTCTTTTTCCAAGCAAATGAATGGAATTTGGTTTAGTAGGCAAAATATAGTCCCATGGAAACGGTCGCTGATACAAAATGAAAGGTAGCGAAAAGCTTCAGCCCATTCAAAAGGAGAGAGAATATGCCCCAAATTATAGTCGGCGACCGCATTATACATACTCATCGCCAGAATTTGATAGCCTTTAGCTTTATAATGAGAAAGAATTTCATTAGAAAGAAAATTGTCACCGAAAAAGAGTAAACCTAATGTTGGGCGATCCATGTCTATTCCTAACGCCTGCAGCTTAGATAGAACACCACTAGTCTTAATCTCATAGGTAAATGTAGGGTCTGGAATCATCTCAACCAAACCGTCATCCCTACTTCTATATTTTTGGACAAGCTCGTAAGTATAACGATCTCTTGCCCCGATAATATCAAAACTATTCAAATAGCTTTCTATTTTCTTAGTAGAATTCTGAATTAAGTTTATATCAGAGTGATAAGCGGACACACCATAAGCGATCTTTGGTATTGAAATCTTCTCTGGTAGCCAATATATATTTGGGAATTTAGGCCGTTCAGTACCGTTAATTATGCACCAAGTGTCCATACCCACTACGAGCGCAGCATACTGATTTGAAAAATATTTTTGGAGTGCCTTTTCGCCAGTAAAATGGGGAAAATTAGAATCCATATTCAAGTGTATTTTAAGGTGCTCCTTCCAGATACGAGCACGTCTCATATAAAACAAGGGGATTTTCTGAAAAAACTTGAAGCGCTTTAGGTATTCGTAGATAGCTAAACGATTTGACTTGTAATCAAGTATTTTCACATCAAATTCGCCAAATTCTTGTTGAAGCAATTCTAAAAGCGAATAAGCAAATAAAAATGCGCCATTATTTGGAATATGATGAAATGATAAAATACGCATCTTAGGTTGCATGACTTTATTGCCTTTTATTGGAGCTTATTGATTATGAAAATTGGTATTTCAGCACGTGGACTGGGTGAAGGTTCTTACGCAATCTCGACAATTATATTACAGCTAACGCTCGAAATTATTGAGCGTATTGAAAAGAAACACGACATATTTCTATATTTTAATGATCCATCTCATGAAAAGTTGTTTTCTTCAAGGGCATTTAAACGTAGCTTTAATTTAAAAAATCGTTTCATTTGGGATCATTTTTGGTTACCACAGGCTTTGAAAAACGATAATATTGATATTGCTATATTTATGAAAGGGACCATCCCTTTTTTTCTGCCTTGCCGCGCTGGAATTATTCTTCATGATTTAGGCTATTTTAATAATCAGCTACGACCATATCGTCCATCTGAGACAGTATACATGAAGACGATGCTAGCGCGATCAGTAAAAGAAGCTAGTTTTGTATTTGCAGATTCTGAATATACTCGTAACGAAGCTATTCGCATACTTGGCGTTAATCCAGATAAGGTAAATACCTGTTATCAAAATTGTTCGTCTAATTACCATCCGGTTACGAATCATAAAAAAAGAAATGCAATTAGAAAAACCTACAACCTTCCTGATAATTTTATTTTCTGCCCAATTTCGCTATCCCCTCGAAAAAATTTTCATCGAATTCTATCTGCATTTGACAAGGTCAAAAAAGACATTCCCCATGATATTGTGATCACTGGGGGGCAACAATGGGGCATAGATTCACTTATACAAAAGAAAAATTATGAGCTATATAAGCGTGTACACATATTAGGGCATGTTTCTAATGAAGATATGGCAGGGTTGTACTCTCTAGCAGACTTTGCTTTATACCCATCGCTACTGGAAGGTTTTGGCTTGCCTGTATTAGAAGCTTTTCGATGTGACTGCCCAATCCTAACTTCAAACACAACCTCTATACCAGAAGTTGCCGGTGATGCGGCATATCTGGTAAATCCATACGATATAGACCAAATTGCTGAAGGGATAACTAGTTTAGCTCTAAAACCTTCTCTGCGTCAAACACTAATTACGAAAGGACATGAACAAGCTAAAAAATTTTCATGGGAAAGAACAGCTCAAATTATCTTGAATACTATTGAGGCTTATTGATGCTCGTGCAGTTATATCACGAATATCCAGTAGTCATTATAGAAATCAATAGAAGAGACTCTGAAAACACTCAGAGTCTCTCTCTCAAGTAGACGAATCTGCCATTGTCGTCGACGAAGTCGAAATCGGCGTACAAGTCAACGGCAAAGTTCGTGATCGCACAGTCGTTTCCGCTAGCGCAGATGAAGCGATAGTTAAAGCTGTGGCACTGGCAAGCGAAAATGTGCAAAAACACCTTGAAGGAAAAGAGCCGCGCAAGGCGATCGTGATTAAAGGGCGGCTGGTTAATATTGTGAAATAGATTTTGGGAATTTGGAGGGGCGGGTCTAAGACCCGCCCCTCATTAAAAAGTGGAGGATATGAATATGCAATTAATTAATTAATATTATTGGAAGTATTACTGGAATTATATTAATCTTATGGCCTCTTGTAGTAGGCCGCGCTTTTTCTAAAGAGGGCTTGAGAGGACACACTGGGCATGGAATGTAATATTTGTAGGATGGCTTTTTGCCAAACTATTAGACCCTTTACCATCTTTTTTAATACCAGAATCATATAATACTTACGCGTTTTTCGGAATTGGTTTTATTTTGCTTGCTCTACGTTTTTTAAAGAAATAGTGATGTGTTTTGCTTGGAAATTGGCAAGAATGGATATACAAACTCTCCCCTAATTTTTAATAAGTTGATCTATAAAAAACAAAAAAGAATCTCCTGAAACTCAGGAGATTCTTTTTTGTTATGAACGCGCAATCCTTTTGCGATGCTTTTAATATGTTAGGGCAAATTCAATATGCTACGATGGGTGCGTTGACCTTTTAATCCCTCAGGTGAATATCTCTTTGCCGCAAAATATGCAGTTTGGGGTATCACACAAGCTATTGTTCTTTATCAAGGAGACTTTATGATGAAATCGAAAACTCTTTTTCAAAGCATTGTTTTAATCGCAGTGCTACTTGCTGCGGTTGGCGTTCAGCCTGCCTATGCGCAACCAGCCTTCGAAGACCCAGACCCCGATATTGTTGTTCGTGAACTGACATATTGGGATGCCACTTATACGGGCTATGTAGATGCAACTCGCTTCGAGAAATGGCCTTTTGTATTTGACGCTAGCTATGATTTCTCAGTAACCGTAACACCAACATCCGGCGATTTAGTCCCGGTGGTCATTCTACTTGACGCAGGTGGAGCAGAATTGGCACGAGGTACGGGTTCGCTGATTAGTACGCAGCCTGCCGGAAATTATTTTGTCCAAATCGAACCCGAATCAGGCAGTGGTTTCTACGAACTTATGCTTAGACAAATTGATGCAGACCCAGCCCTCTCTGCCGAAGTCTCTCCTGCAACTATCGCTATAGATGAGAGTAGCGTAGCCAGTATTGGACTGAACGACCTTCCCGAAGGTGGCTACACAAGTGCTGAATTCAGCTGTACTTATCCTGTAGATGTCGTTAGCATCAGCAATATCGTTGTTACAGATCTTTTTGGCACCGATTCTGCTGTAGCGATCAGCGATCCCCAAGATGGCAGTTTTATTGTTGCTATTGCAGGCAGTAATGGTCAAACAGCAACTGCTAGCGGGGATGCTTTTACATTCACAGCTACAGGCCTACAAGCAGGCGAAGCAACAATTACTTGTACTGCAAAAACGTCAACCGGTGATGCTGTGCTTACAGAGCTTGACCCTTCAACCGCAGTTCTTACAGTCGAAGAAGCCGTTGTTGACGGAATCGTTGCGGGACAAGTTCTTGCGAGCAAAGCTGTGACCGTGAATCTTTATAACCCAGATGATTCTTTAGCTGCAACAGTTGCAGCAGAAGCTGATGGCACATTTAGTCTGACAGCCCCTGCCGGAACCTATACGGTAGAAGCTGTAGCCAGCGGATTTGTCAGAGCAGAAGGTTCTGCAGTTATCGTAGCTGGAGAAACGACAACAATGCCAACCGTTACTTTGATCGCTGGTGATATTGATGGAAATGATGTCGTAGATCAGTACGATGCCATGACCATAGGAATGAGCTATAACACAGCTACTCCTGACGCAGCTGACTTGAACGGCGATGCTGTTATTAACGTTTTAGATCTGGAAATTGTAGCGACAAACTACAACCAATCTGGCCCTGTTCTTTGGGAATAGCATAAAGATATAATAGGGGCGTACTATTTGGTACGCCCCTATTATCATGAGAAAACTCCCTATGAAAAAAAATATCATCATCCTTCTGGCCCTTATATTTTCACTTCTTTCTTTTGGTGCAGCAAATGCACAGGCAGGAGAAAGTATTTGGCTAGATACAGACACTACCGCTTATAAAACCGAAGAATTGGTAATCGTAAGGGTCAACGCTGCTTCCACGACACCAATTCAAGGATTTACTTTCCAGATTCGCTATGATCCTGCCTGTCTTAAACCAATCTCGGCTTCGTCCCCTATCCCGGGGATGAATGGGCTGCAACTCCCACAAAGCTCAGGGCTGGTAGATGCTTCTTTTGCAAGCACCACGCCCCAATCCGCGCTCGGTGTCATCGCGGAAGCTTCGTTTATGACTTTGGGTGGCTGTAATACTGAAATCTACCTTGAGAATGCAGCGCTAGCTATCCAAAATGCAGAGGGTTTTGCTGCCCAATTACCGGGTGTAACTCTCGGGACCAGAAATATCTCTCTTGTGGTTGACAGCGCTATAGGAGAAACGCAAGCCCAGGTTCCCGTAGGTGAGGAAGCATTATCTCTGGAGCCAAGCGATTCATCCAGCGAAACAGATTGGCCGGCAATTATTGCCTTTAGTCTTTTGGTTTTGGTTATAGGTTCTGTTGTCGCTGTAATTCTCTTTATTCTCTACAAACAAGTGAAAACGGGCTGATTTTTAGAGCTCATTAGGCTGCCAAAGAAATAGGGTTCAGAATGAAAGCAAAATATATTCTCCATATCATAGGTCTATTGGCGTGTTTTTCTTTATTGCTACCGGTACAGAGTGTTAGTGCCCTAGATACAACAGAACTCCCCCCTCCAGATATGTTCCAACTCCCTTGGGATCAGGGTCTGGCTTGGGTTTCTATGGATGGCTTTGATAATGGTTTCAAAAGAGGCCTAGGCAGTCCGCATAATTATATGAACGGTGGCGCTATTGATTTTGCCCCACGTGCAGATATGCAAATTGGCGAAGATACATCCAATTTTTGGGTCACTGCTACAGCCGCAGGCACAATCATTGAAAAAGGAATTTGTCATTTGAAGATCGACCATCATAATGGCTGGACTTCAGAATATCAATTTCTGGCGAACTTTCAAGTCCAATTGGGGGACGAGGTTTATCGTAACCAGCGTTTGGCAATTATTGCAGATGGTGAAAGAAACATCCTCTGTCCGGGTTCTCACCTGCCAAACTCCCCACATGTGCATTATTCCCTGCGCCCCACTATGATAGACATCAAACTCGCGGGCTGGGGCATTAATTACAACCCACTACTCAACAAAACATCTTTCACAAAAAATAGCGAGACCGTCGATTCCTTTATGCCTCTGCTAAATGTGCCTGATCTTCAAATCGTCTTAAGAGATTTGATCCATTGGGACACACTCTATTCAGGGAGCACTGACGCCTATCGCTACGAAAGATGGTCGCTTCAGCTTGATGAAGAAATAAACGCCTTTACACTAAATGCTACTGCTCTAACAGATGGATTAACACCCCTCATCCTCTTGCTGGATTCTTATGGACACGAACTGGCGCGCGGCACCGGCACCTTAAATACCATTCAACCAGCAGGAAGTTATTTTGTCCAAATTCAGCCACAAACAGGAGCAGGATTTTATAACCTGCTCGCCGAAAAGAACACAACACCTTCTGGTCCCTATACAGCTATTTTGGCCCCGGGCAGTTTAAATGTCGGGGATTTTGGCTTGGTCACGGTATATCTAGGGAATACCCCACCCGAAGGATATACCAGTGCAGAATTCATGTGCAATTTTTCTGATAATTTGAAAGCCAGCAATATCATTGTAAAAGAGCTTTTTGGTAACAATCCTGCTATCGCGATCAATACCCCCCCAAGCAGTGATTTTATTGTCGCTATTGCAGGCAGCTCTCTCCAAAGAGCTACCACAAATGGGACGGTATTTACCTTCCAGATCAAGGGTCTCAGCGCAGGAGAAGCGCAAATAGACTGTCCGGCTTCCATATCTCAAGGAGATGGTGTCTTAACAGCAATAGAATCTATATCCGCTTCGCTTACAATATTCGATAATTCCTCCCCTGCGCCAACGGCATTGTCAGAAGAAACTTCACCTTCCCCACAAAATAATGCAGCGAGCACATCCTCGCTCACAGGGAAAGTGGCGGCGAATAAACCGGTAACGATTAATCTCTACGATACCAATAATGTTCTCATCGCATCTGGCTTTGTAGACAGCGAAGGTTTATTTAGTCTGCTCGCACCAGCGGGAACCTATACCGCTGTCGCCGAAGCCAATGGTTTTCTCAAAAGTCGATATTTAATTACGCTTATAGAAGGGGAAGCAGGCATTAACCTAAATATCAATTTGCTCGCCGGAGACATAGACCAGAATAATGTCATTGACCAATTTGATGCAATGACCATTGGGATGAGCTACAACACCAACTTACTAAACGCCGCCGATCTCAACAATGATGGTATCATCAACTTCCTGGATTTGGGCATATTAGCCGAAAATTACAGAGCAACCAGCGCGCTTACCCCTTAGTTTTAACCAGCTAGAAACAAAAAACTCTCCGAAACATTAATATCTCGGAGAGTTTTTTGTTTAATCTATGTTTTTCGGCAAGAAATTTTAGCGCGTCTCTCCTCCACGAGCCAATCCTTGTGGAATAATTTTCAAAGAGCTTTTAGACTTGCAATACATCTTTCTGATGCAGTGCACATCTCGCTGATTTCCAAGAAGGTACTAAAATCTTCAGGCATAGAAGTGTTCAAAACGCGTAATTAATCTTTCGAGATAACGCGATTTAAATTGCTCGGTCGCCATCGCTTGTTTGAGTGGTGGGAGGCGTAGGATCACACCGAGAACAGCAGCCAAGGCACGATGATTCCACAGCACGCGGTTGTCGAAGATGAGATTCTGCAGGTCGCCGCGTTCGATGGCCATCATAACTACACGATGGGTAGAATTTAGGGGAGTGATCACACGTTCGGGCCGAGAGCGAAGCGTTAATCCTTCTTGTGTACAGGTACGTAGACAAACACCGCATCCTAGACAGAGATCTTCATCCACTTTTGCTTTTTTCATTTTCGGATGATTTGGATCGTTAGCAGAAACGAGAACCATCGCTTCGACGGGGCAGGCGTTGACACATTTTCCACAGCCATTGCAATTATTCTCTTCGACGACAGGCAGAAAATTGGTGGTGTGAACGGGGTTGAGCATGCCGAAATCGCGAGCGGCGATCATGGCTTCGCAGCAGCAGCCACAGCAATTACAAATGAAATTAACGCGCTCACGCACATTTTCACCAAATTGAACAAGATTTTCTTCGTAGGCTTGCTGGAGCAAATCCATACCTTCGTTTACATCGACGAGGCGAGCGTAGCCATGACGGGTGAGAGACGCGGCAGAATTATTAAAGGTCATGCAAATATTCATTGGGGCATCACAGTTTCGACCGACGTGCTCCATTTTATGACGGCAATAACAAACGCCAATGCCGCGATGCGTGGCGGTCTGGATGACTTCGCTAGCGCGTTCATAATCGAGGACATGCAGGGCGTTTTCGGAGGAGAGAACAGGCTCATTGACGAAAACACGCCCTAATTGAGTTTCACCACGCACAAAAAGCTCACGGATGAAATCTTCTTCGACGTTGAGATATTGATAGAAAAGTTCTCCGAGCACTTTTTGGTTTACATCGCCGCGCAGACGCATCATAGAGAATTCGAAGAATCCAGCCATCGGCGGCGGAAGGACATAGGTGGTTTTCCCATTTGCTATAATATCGACCAATATGGCACGGCTGGCAAGTTCATCCAGCACTTTTTGCGTTTCGAGTAGACTTATTTTCCAGATGTGGCTGGCCTTTTTCGCATCGAAGGGTTTTATCGGCAGCAGGGAAATCAAGTTTGCTTCACGCTCGCTGACAAGTATTTTCAAAATTTTATTAAGTGTTTCAGATGGGGGTGCGCCTTGCGGGAAATAGTTCAGTCTGTCGACCAATTCAGTATAGCCAGATTTTAAGCTGTTGTGCGACATAGCTCTATCCTCCATATTGATTGACTTTGATAATTAAACTATAGCAAATTTGGGTGCGAAAAACTATAAATCTTTATCCTTTTGAAGAGCGATATTTATCCTCTTCATTTCTTGTACTTTAAACTAATAGCCCTCCAAAGGATATTTCGGAGGGCTATACTTTATTATGCATTTTGTCTACGAATTTTAGTGCGCTCCTCCTCCACGAGCCAACCCATCTGCATATTCTGTTTCTTTGCCCGGTTTGATCATGCGTAAGGCAAAGAATAGTAGCAGAGCAAGTAATAACCCAGCAAAGAGGAAGGGAGCGGTGGAACCAAAGCTTTGAAAGAGAACGCCCATCAGCAAAGGTGCGATGGCATTTGCGCCGCTCAAAAATGCGGAAGAGATGCCTAATGTTCCGCCAACTTCGTCTTTTTCAACCCGTTTCGTGATTAAGCTGTTAATTGCAGGTTGCAAAATTCCACCGCCAATAGATGCGGGGATCATTGCTACAAGAATCCAGCCAAGTCCCAGCCAACCTTTATTATCGTCTGGGGGGAGGTCAACTTCGAGCCCTTCTGTAGTTGGGTGTTCACCTGTGCGGACTTTTTCCCCGACCTGTAATTCAGCAGAAAGTTCTGCTTGAGAATAACCGGGCATCGGCTGTCTGGGCGTAAAAGCTGTCATCGTTAGTCCAATGGCCAACATTGCTAAACCGGCATAAACCAGCTTTCTGTCTCCATATTTCTGACTCCAGCGTCCAATTAATCCACCTTGTACGGCAACAACGATAATGCCAACGAAGATAAAGATCAGCGAATTATCGGAGGCGTTCATTCCCAGTCTATTTAGCGTGAAAAGGGCAAGAAATTGTTCAAATCCGCCAAAGGCAACTTGTTGGGCAAACATCAGCACGAGTAGTAAACCAACGGCTGGATGTTGAAGGGCATCGAGCATAGCACGAAATGAGAAAGGAGATTTCTTTTCCGTTTTTCCGCGTTGTTCTATGGGCAGGGTTTCCTTGAACCATGAAGCTGTTAGCAAAATGGAGGCAAGCGAGAAAACGGCTGCAACCAAGGCGGGAACGCGATAATCATTTCCGCTGGCAGCGAGGGAAACAAAGGCGATGATCGGCCCTAAGATAAAGCCAAGCCCAAAAGCCGCGCCGAGCAGACCAAGTCCCTGTGTACGGGTTTTTTCTGTGGTGCTATCGCTGATAGCGGCTTGGGCTGTAGCAATATTTGCGCCGGAGAGACCATCTATCAGGCGGGCGATAAAGAGTACCCACAAGTTCCCAGCCAGAGCCAGGACGATGAATCCGATGAAGGTGCCGATCTGACTAATAACGAGAACAGGTTTACGTCCGTAGCGATCCGAGAGACGTCCCAGAATGGGTGCCCCAATGAATTGCATGGCAGGATATGCTGCGCCGAGTAGGCCGATTATGAAGGCGCTTGCGCCAAAAGCAGCGGCATAAAGCGGCATCAAGGGGATGATGATGGTCAAGCCCAATAAGTCGATCAATACAATTACAAATATCGGTAATATTCTTTTAAAATCCAATTTTTCTTCGTTCATTTTTTCTCCGGTGAGATTGATAGATATTTTTTCTAATTCTAATCGCAATTCTTTTTATATGCTAAGCTCTTGTTGGTATACTCTTTTGCATGACAAATCCCATCTCTTTTGACACATGTGAATGCACGGACGAGAAGTGTAAATTTCGATTCCCTATCCTAAGAGAAAAGCAAGTTGTAGATTCTTGTCCGAGTTGTGGTGCCGAGTTGAAAAAAATCGGTATGTCTTATGAAAGACACACTGTAGGGAAGGGAAATCTCAGCCCCCGCTCTATCGAAACCCATATTTTTTTAGATAATCTGCGCAGTTTATATAATGTTGGTTCTATTTTTCGCACCGCCGAAGCCGTAGGAATTAGTCATGTGCATCTCTGTGGGATGACGCCCACACCTGATAACCCACGCCTTGCAAAAACGGCAATTGGCGCTGAAAAAATTATCGCGTGGGATTATCATAAAAATGGATTAATAGCCGCGAAAAAACTTCGCGATGATGGATTTTCTCTGTGGGCGATCGAAGGGGGAGCAGAAGCTACACCGCTATTTGAAACGGATATTTCACAGGATAGGCAAAAGATAGTTTTAATAATCGGAAACGAGCTGGCTGGTGTTGACCCCGAGATTTTATCGCTTTGTGAGCGTGTTTTATATATACCCATGGAGGGAAACAAAGAGTCGCTTAATGTGACTGTGGCCTTTGGGATTGCCGCGTATTTTTTGCGTTATCCTTTAGGATAGAAGAACCATCGCGACGGCCATGCCCTCGGCGTGCGAGATGCTAATATGCATTTCTTCCACCCCGAGCGCCAGCGAAGTTTTCTCGGCTTCGCCGTTGACCCGAAGATAGGGTGCACCACTTTCGTGATTTAAAACTTCGATTTGCGTGAACCACACTTCCTGTCTAATCCCCTTCCCTATGGCTTTCATAAAAGCTTCTTTTGCTGCAAATTTCCCCGCATAGCGCTCTGCAGCATTGGCGACAGATTCGCAACTCTCGATCTCATCAGGAGTAAATACTTTACGCTTAAAAGCTTCGCTATTTACACTTTCGGCAATTTTTTCGATAGAAATAAGGTCAACGCCAATCCCAATAATCATGGATACAGAATTGCTCCATCTTCCTGTAAATTGCCACTCAGATATTTCTCTTTTAAGTGAATATGTTGAATTTTACCGTTATGCGTCAAGGGGATGCTTCGGGATTTAAGCAGATAAAGCCGTGCGGGGCGGAATCCCATATGAGTATAAAAACTCGAAACCATCTGGATCGCCATTTCGTGAAGCTCATTTTCAGAGATTGTCTCGCCATCTCGAATTTCGGCGAAAACGACCACTTGCTCCCCTTCTATACCTCCTTTATCCACACCGATTGCAGCAGAAAAGCGTACCTTGGGCATCGCATCAACCACTTCTTCAATTTCTTGCGGGGAAATTGTGACCCCCGCTCGCTTGATGATATTTTTTTTACGGCTAACGATATATAAATAGCCATCTTCGTCGAGATAGCCTAAATCCCCGCTTAGAAAGTATCCATCTTTCCAAAAGAGTTTGGCGGTTTCTTCTGGATTTTTATAATATCCCTGAGAATTGGCTTTACTGCGGATAGCGATCTCGCCGACTTCCTTTGGGGGCAGAATCTGCTCATCTGAAACGATCAGCAAGTTTACATCCGGGAAGGGAGCGCCGACGGAGACGTGTCCACGCGAATCGACACGTTTGGGCCTTTGAGACTTCCACATGCTAACACCCACGGTCGCTTCTGCTAATCCGTAACCGGCGACCATCACGTTTTTTAATCCAAAAGCTTCTTCAAATTTTTGCATCGTTGTCGCTCTAACAGGCTCAGCGGCATTAAGGGCTACTCGCAAAGAGGAAAGATCATAATCATTTGGGTCTGCATGACGCAAACAAAGCCGATAGGCAAAATCGGGTGCGGCAGTATAGGTGGCTTTATGATTTTGAATGGCGTTGAGCCAGGGTTTTATATTTCGCAAATTGGTTGCTAATAAGTGCGTTTGGGCGGCCAAATAAAAGGGAACCATCGTTTTCAGAATTAGCCCCATATCGTGATAAACCGGTAGCCAGGAGACAAAAATCTCATTAGGAGTGATTTCCATTCCCGCAATCATTTGGCGAATATTGGTGAGCAGATTGGCGTGTGTGAGTATCACGCCTTTGGGATTGCCCGTACTGCCCGAGGTATATTGCAAAAAAGAAATATCGTCAGGATAGATTTTGGAAAAATCAACATCAGGGGATGTATTGATACTATTTTCTACAGTAAAAAGTAGGATATTGCGTTTTTTAGCAAGTTTGCGAAAATAAGCGAGCTTCTCAGCAGGCAAATTAGACGGCGCTACAATTATTTTTGCTTCACATAAATTCACCAATGAAAAAATACGTTCTGCGCCTGCTTCAGGGAAAACAGGCACAGCGATTCCGCCTGCACGCTGAATGCCGTAAAAAGCGGAGAAAAACTCAGCGCTATTGGGCAGAGCTACCACGACCCTATCGCCATGCATCAAATTTTTGTCTAGAAGAAATGCGCCAAAGCGATTTATATCCTCCCAAAGTTTTGCAAATGAAACTCCTTGTCCATTAAAAGTAAAGGCAAACTTTTCCGCAGAATTCTCTGCATGAAAAGCCAGCATTTCAATTAGCGTAGTGAAGTTTTCAGGATTCATTCAGATGATTCTGAACAAGAGAAAATAAGTCGGCAGAGGTATAGATACGCGCAATTTCAGATTCTTTGATAAAAATATTATATTTTTCTTCAACAGCAGCAACTAAATTTGCCACATCGGCTGATTCTGCCCCTAAATCTTCCACCAAGCGATCATCTCTTTTCACGTCTCTTTTACCGAGTTGTAATTCAACCATTTTTTTTATTTCTTTTTGTGTAGCAAAAGACATAAAACCTTCCTGATTTATATTTATAGAGCTTTCTCCTAGAGTGCGACGCACTCCAAATTGAGAATAATTTTTTATTTAGATCAGCTTTATCTTGTATAATACTATATCATTACTTAGCACTTTGTGAGGTTCCATGGTCAACAAAAATAAAGGCACTCTCTTTCTCAAACATACCCAACTGATTATTACTTTCCCTGATGGTAAAGTGGAAAAACTACCTTTAATTAACGCCGTTACGCGCATTGGGCGTGGTGAGGATAATGAATTTGCCTTGCCTTCATCCTTCAATTCCATCTCCAGGCAACATCTAGAGATCCGGCGTGAAGAAGGAATATATTTTGCAGTCGATCTCGGCAGCAGCAACGGGATTTTCATCAACGGCCAGAAAGAAAATAAAATTCAACTTAAAGATAATGATGAAATTTCAATTGGAGCAGAACAAGGGCAGGAGATACGCATTCGCTTCCAAGCGGGAACAGAAGCTTTGCTCTCTTCCAAAGAAAGAAGGGATACAAATCTCTCTCCTTTCAGCTTGCTCACTGACGCACCGATCGGGATACCCTACCTAAGCATTCGATTCCCAAAAGGCGAAAAAACATTTTTCGCGATCACCAAAGAAATTACAGTCATTGGTCGTTCATCTTCAGCAGATTTATCTCTTCCCGAAGGATATAGCTTCGTTTCATCTGAACATTTCAAACTGGAACATGATGGAGATTTTTTCACTATCACAGATCTAAAAAGCACCAACGGGACATTGCTGAATAACTATCTTTTGGAACCCAATATACCCGCGGGCCTACACGATAATTCCATTATCCGCATCGGTGATGATAGCTTTGGCATCTCGCTGGGGATAACTTTTTTCAACCCAAATGAAGCATCTGTCCCAGTAGAGGGTTTTGCAATGGCTGCGCCTTCCATGATTATGGAAGCAGAAAAAAAGATCACGATCGGGCGCCATGCTGAAAGTGACATCCACTTAGACGGACCAGATGTTTCTCGTCAGCACGCAAGCATTATTAAAGGGGAGCAAGCCACAATCCTGAGCGATCTCGGGAGCCGTAACGGGACTTTCGTTAATGAGCAACTTATCCAATCCGCAGAACTGCATGAGGGAGACATCATCCAGATCGGCACTTTTCTGCTGACATTCCAAGATGGAGAAGTAACGCCCTATCAAAGCAACGGGATGCGCATGGATGTTAGTAATTTGTCGAAAGAAGTGAAAACGCGAAAAGGCAAGTTGCGCATTCTGGACGGCATTGACTTATCGGTTTTGCCGCGTGAGTTTGTCGCCATCGTTGGCGGGAGTGGAGCTGGTAAAACGACTTTGCTAAATGCCTTAGTCGGTATCCGTCCTGGAGATGGGCAGGTACAGCTTAATGGACATGATTTTTACGAGGAGTATGAGCATTTTAGGGCACAGCTTGGTTATGTACCGCAAAATGATATTTTGCATATGAGCCTGACCGTTGAAAAGGCACTGGACTACACAGCACGATTGCGTTTACCGGCCAGTATTGACGCAAAAGAAAGAAAAGAACGTATTTCTACTGTGCTGGATACTGTTTCGATGAATACAGAGACCATCCGTAAAACCCGCATTGGGAATCTTTCCGGTGGGCAACGCAAACGAGTCAGTATCGCCGCC
Source organism: Chloroflexota bacterium (assembly GCA_024224815.1). Lineage (GTDB taxonomy): Bacteria > Chloroflexota > Anaerolineae > Anaerolineales > Villigracilaceae > Desulfolinea. The sequence goes on along the minus strand of JAAENC010000353.1, from coordinate 43,357 downwards.
GAATTACTCGCAGACCCTAAACTGATCTATCTCGACGAAGCAACTTCAGGCCTTGACCCGGGCCTTGAAAAGAAAATGATGCACACCCTCCGCCGCATGGCAGATGAGGGGCGCACAGTAATGCTTATTACCCACGCCACCGATAATATCGTTCAGACTGACCACGTTGCCTTTATTTCACAAGGTAAACTGGTCTTCTTTGGCCCTTCGCAGGAAGCCTTGGACTTTTTTGAAGTGGAAGATTTCGCCGATATTTACGAGAAGATCGAGCGCAGCGGAGAAAGATGGCGAGATGTTTTTGAAAAGGAAAAACCCGAAGTTTTTCAAGATTATGTACAGGCGCGTAAAGCCAATGCCTTGGCAACGCCAAAAAGAGAGCTTCCCAAAATAAAGTTTGGTTTGGGCGATATGCTGCGTCAGCTTTGGGTGCTTACCCAACGCTCTTTAAGTGTGCTTTTTAGCGACCCTATTACTTTGACTTTGCTACTCTTACTGCTTCCGTTAACGGGTACGCTACAACTTATTATTGGCTCAAAAGACATCCTGACTGGTGATCTCGGTATTCTTGCTGACCCCGTTGCTGCCGCAAAAACAATGACAGAAAATTACATCCCCTTTGCAAAAACAAATACCTTCGTCTTTGTGATGGGGCTAGAAGCAGTACTTACCGGCCTTTTTGTTCCCTCCAATGACCTTGTCAAAGAGCGCGGCATTTACTTGCGCGAGCGTATGGTTAATCTAAAAGTGCTGCCCTATCTAATGAGCAAAGCCGCCATTTATAGTGTTTTTGTTGTCATTCAGGTTGCGCTCTATTTGCTCATTCTTTCCATTGGTGTCAATTTCCCCACCGATGGCCTTTATATGAACGGCACCCTCGAGATTTTCATCACTCTTTTCCTAACCATGATGGCGGGCATTTCCTTTGGCTTCATTATCTCTGCTGTCAGTCGTAATACAGAAATGGCTATCTATACTCTCACGATGATGCTTTTCTTCCAATTTTTCTTCGCAGGGACGGTCTTTGATCTACGCAATAACGCCTTCGAGCCGATGTCCTATTTCACTACAACGCGTTGGTCACTTACGGCACTCGGCGTGAGCATTGATATGCCAAATTTAGCTGAATCTTCAGTGCTGTGTAGCAAAGTGCCTGAAAATCCACTTGCCCCCAATAGCCCATTGAGAAATAGATGCAAGCATTACCCCAAAGCCAAAGAAGATCTCATGCTCAACTATGACGACAATATGCTAATTACATCTTGGGGTGTGTTATTGGGGATGTCTGTTCTCTTCTTGGGGATAACGGGTGTACTTCTAGAGAAGACTAATGCGGATTGAAGGGATCAAACGTGATTTTGGCTTGCGTTTTCCAAAATCAGCTTTATCTCGGCAATAATTTTCTCCGCTAAATCTGCATCCATATCGCTATCCAGATAAATGAAATCCCACCAGACTTCATCATTGAAGAGCCGCGCCTGAGACGAGATTTCTGGCCCCAGATCATAGCCAGAGACAAACCCATGTACGCCGACCAAATTAATATCCCCATATTGTCTTTTCAATGGAACATTTCCGCTGTAATTCAATGCCGTTGCCCCAAATCGCATTGCTTTCAGCGTCGTAAAGGTTTTTAGCAGCATTTCACTCATCACTGCCGCGCTAAATTTATCGCCAAACTTAAGGCTTCTGTAAATTTGAGCGTGCAATTCTTGCGCTAAACACCAAATATCACTTTCTCCTGAGACATCCACGGTAAAACGCATCATCGAAATATAATTGGCAAGTTGCTCCGGCCCTGTTGGTGAGATGGTATAGGGGCGTAAATCAGCAAAGGCAAAAGTTTGCATCGGGAGTCTTTTCCCCGCATAAAGATATTTATTAACCGCGAGCAACTGAGCGGCGTTTAGCAAACTATTGAGCGTAATCCCATTTTTGCGCCCCTGATGAGAAAGTGAATTGACCAGTTTTTCAGGGAGAACCAAGGTCGCTGTATAGCTTTTTCCACCCAAACGGACAGGTGGTGTGCGTTTCCTTCGAGTTTTCCATGCAAAGCTAGCCATATCGCCCATCTGCCTGAGCATATATCCCGCCATGGTAAAAATGCGTCGAAGCCCACGATGTGAGGGAGGGAACTGCGCTTCAAAAACGGGAGCAAGTTGAAGCCGCGGGAGAGATGAGACTTCCCCAGAAATGAGTTGGAGCAATTCATCCAGCAGATTCATCCCCGAAGCCGCATCCATAATAGCGTGGTGAACGTTTAAAATAATTTCACTATTTTCTTCACTATAAATATAGATCGCTCTAAAAAGAGCTTCATTTCTATGGTCATAGCGAAATGCCATTTCTTGCTCAGCTATTTCACGCCATTGCTCTTTACTTTTTCTTTTGATAACATGAAAAGGAAGTTTAGATGTGGGCAAGGCTTCAAAAAATGTGTCCTCTACAATGCGTGCAGATAGGAGAGGTTGTCTTTTTTGGATCTTCGCGATAGCTTCCTTTACAATCTCTGGAGATGGGGCATGTTCAAGACGTAAAACACTAATAATATTAAAGGGCGCGTGCTCATTCGCAATTACCATTGCTCGCTCAAAAATGCCAAGCTTACGGAGCGGAAATTGACCAACTTGGGCTAAATTATCATCACTTTTGGGTAATGCACTCTCTTTTTGCATTTTTTTCCTTATCCTAAAAATGCTGTCTCTCTCATCAGGTAAGTAGAAAGAAAAGCCCCAAACCAAGACTAATAACACTCAAAGTTAAATAGAAGATGCTAACTTCTACTCACTTTTCCAAGCTCTGGCTAAGGCATTAACGCCAGCAATAATAATGAACCCGGGCCAAACACGCCCCCAGTCCCAATTAAATAAAAAGATCGCAGCAACAAATAAAAGGAATAGAGAGCCTGTAATTGCCAGGATAGATTCTCTTGTGATTTCACCAGCTTCTATGGATGTTCTGATCGCTCGATTCCATGCTGAAACGACCGGGATCAGAATAAATAATGCCCACCAATTATGAATATAAAAACCGCCAAATTGCATCACAAGAAATATGACGCCGACGGCTATTAATATCAGGCCGCTTGTGATTCCATCGTCTTTTCTTTTGTTAGGATTCGTTTTTTCTTCGGTATTCATTTTTTTCTCCTTTAGAACGAATAAAAATGCTCTCTTAAAACAAAAGTTCTAAATATTTATTATCTTTCAGTTTATCACTTATCTCTAATCACTTCTCCCTGCTTCTCAACATAAGACAAGCTCTGATGTCGGAAATAAGTATTATACAACTCTGCATAATGCCCATTTTGCGTCAGAAGATGATCGTGGTTGCCCTCTTCAATGATGCCGCCGTCTTCTATCACCAAAATCCTGTCTGCTGATTTGATGGTTGAAAGGCGATGCGCGATCAGAATGCTGGTTGTGTTTTCCAAAATCAAATTCAAGGCTTGCTGAATTTGCCATTCAGTAAAAGGGTCAATACTCGCGGTGGCTTCATCCAGGATGAAAATGGCGGGGTTTTGAATGAGTACTCTCATCAATGCCACTAATTGGCGCTGTCCCATCGAAAGGCGTGCGCCGCGCTCGCCTACTTCGCTATCAAAGCCGTTTGGCAGCGTTTCCAGCCACTCGCCGTCGCCGATCTTATTTGCCATTTTTAGCATTTCGGCTTCGGTCGCGTTGGGGCGGGCGTAGCGGATATTCTCAGCTACCGTGCCGGAGAATAAAAAGGGGACTTGGGAAACGATCCCCAGTTGACGGCGGTAGGATGTTAGGTCGAAAGAGCGGATATCGCGCCCATCTAATGTTATTTTGCCAGATTGAAACTCGTAGAAGCGCGCAATTAGTTTTGCAATGGATGACTTCCCGGCACCGGTATGTCCGACCAAGGCTAGATTCTCTCCGGGTGGAATGAGCAAGTTGAAACGGGAGAGAATCGCTTCTGTCGGGATATAGTGAAAATCTACTTTTTCGAATCGCACCTGACCCTTAAGTTGCTTCACCTCTTCATCATCTTCCTGTAAAACATTTGGATCGGCGTCTATAAGCGCGTAAACCCGCTCTGCTGCCGATAGTCCCTGCTGAATCTGCGCCCAAAACGCGGAGAGATTCATGATAGGAAAGAGAAAATGATTTAGGCTGAGAATAAAAAGAAACCAGGCTGCGGCAGTAACGCCACCGCGCACCACGCTCCAACCGCCGACATAAACCATCACAGCGGCGGCGATACCGCCAAGCGCATTTAAGGTGGGGAAAACGAGCGCGAGCACAAATCCACGCCGTAAATTTACGCGATAAGATTCTTGATTTGCGGTATCGAAGGTGTTGAAAATGCTCATTTCCTGACGGAAGTTTTTGGCAACAGAAATACCGCTGACGGTCTCTTTAATGGTGGCGTTGACTTCTGCCATCGCACGCATTCCGTTACGTGTCACTTTGCGTGCCAGTTTGCGAAAGCCTGCTGTGATGAAGAAAATAATGGGGAGATAGAGGAGTACGAGCATGGTCATTTTCCATTCGATGCGAAAAAGAACAACGCTCAAAATGCTCGCCTGAATCACTTGGGCGGTGACATCGGTGGCGATGGTGACGAGTTGACCGAAATCTTTTGTATCGGAGGTGATACGCGAAACGATGCGCCCCGATGAGAATTTATCGTAAAAGGAGAGATCGTGATCGGCGGCTGCGCCAAAGGCTTGGGTGCGGAGCGCGAGAACCACATCGCCGATGGCACGGGCTGTAATCGCGCGGCGAATCCAGTTAATGCCCCAGTTGAGTACGCCGATCATAAAAACACCGCCGCCAATGAGCAGTGTAGCTTCCATTGTGGGCGTGGTTTCTAGCGCTTCAAGACTGCGGCTAATAATAATTGGTGTGGATGCGCTAATCAGCGCAACTATCGTTACGAGCGCAGAAATACTGATAATGCGTTTACGCTGTGGTGAAAAATTATCCGCGATCCGTTTGAGCAGTTCGCGGTCGGAGTATTGTCTGTCGTATTGTTCGGCACCTAAGCCAGAGAAAAAGCCCATATATTAGTTACCAGTTGATTAGGGATTAGAGAGTAGTATGTTGCAGTTCGCGTTAGAAGTTGTTTTTAACGCGAACTGTGCGAATTAGCGAATTACACAATTTTTCTTTAAGTGCTATTTTTGCTTTAACTAATCAGAAAAAATGCGTCGATATGCTTCGCTGCTTTTCATTAAATCGTCGTGATTACCGATAGCGGCAATTTTGCCACTTTTAAGGACAATGATGAGATCTGCCCAGCGGATCTGGGAGAGACGGTGTGTAATTAAGAAGGTTGTACGTCCTTTTGCGGCGGTGGCGATGGCGCGTTGGATATTATCTTCGGTGGCGCTGTCGATGGCGGAGGTGGAATCGTCGAGAACGAGGATGCGCGGATCGGTTAAAAAGGCGCGTGCGAGGGCAAGTCTTTGACGTTGCCCGCCAGAGAGGGTCACGCCGCGTTCACCGAGGACGGTATCGTATCCATTTTCAAAGTTGAGGATAAATTCGTGTGCTTGGGCGGATTTTGCGGCGGCGATAATTTCTTCTTGGGAGGCATTAGGCCTGCCAAAAGCGATATTTTCGGCAATGGAATCGGAGAAGAGGAAAATATCCTGTTCGATGATGGAGATTTGTTGACGGAGGGAGGCTAAATTCCAGTCGTGGACGTCTTTGCCGTCTACGAGGACTTCACCCGCGCTCGAATCGTAGGTGCGATTGATGAGTTTGACGAGGGATGTTTTCCCTGCGCCTGTTTGTCCAACGATGGCGACAGTTTGCCCAGGTTCCACCGAAAAGTTGATGTCGGATAAAACGGAATCTGTTGGGGTGTAGGAGAAGTTGACATTACGGAAGCAAATTTCCCCACGCATGTCCCCGGCGAAGCCATCCATATTTTGGTCGAGACGGGTTTTGCTGGTAATTAATTCCAAAATGCGGCGCGCGCTTGCCATCCCCAAAGAGATTTGTGTGTAGGCAAAAGTGGATGCAAAAGTGGGGAACATGAGCATTTGAAGCAATCCGACGTAGGCAACGACTGCGCCGACTTCAATTTCTCCTTGGCGAAGGAGAATAAGCGCGTGAAGTAAGCCGCCGCCGATTGTCATCCCGTAGAGGAGCATGGGAATAAAACGAGCTTCGAGATCGCCCTGCCTGACAAAGGCATTTCTGAAGTTCAGAGCTTGTCGATTGAAAAGTTTTACTTCAGACTTTTCTTGTGCTGCGCCTTTGACCGTTTCGATGCCATCGAGAGCTTCTGCGAGGCGTGTATTCATTTTGCCAAAGGTGTCGCGCACAGCTTCTGTGACAGGGCTTAGACTGCGGAGATATTCCCAGAGCGCAATGAAATAGGCAATAGCAAAAAGACTGGGGACGAGTAGCAGAGCGGGATGGTAACGCGGCGCATAATAAAAGGGCATTGCGAGGAATGTGAGTGAGCCAACGACCAGATTTAGCCCTGGGCTGAACATAAAGTTGATCTCACGAACATCGTTTGTGGAGCGAGCCATCGTATCGCCAACGGGCTGGATATTATGAAAGGTCATGCTTTTGCCGAGTAGTGATATATAGAGCTCATCGCGGATATTACGCTCGAGCTTTTGGGCGATATAGTCAGCACCAAAATTTCTGCCTAATTGTAAAATACCGCGAATGACTTGCGAAGCGATTATCAGCCACATTAACGGGAGCAATTTTTCAGGCTGGGGTGTTTCTGCGGTGATGGCATCGAAGGCTTCACCAATATAAACGGGCATAATACCTGCTAAGCTGGCATTCCCTAATGCGCCGATGAGAATGATAATTAGCACCCACCAATAGCGGATGGTGTGGGTGATAATCCAGCGCGCAGGGGTAGTGCGATCAATTTTATAAGAGCGGGAGATGGTAAATTCGGAGGCTTGGGAGGGAGTTGTCATAAGCCATGATTGTACCATTTTGAGTACGCAATGCTGAAAATTTTGTAACTCTCAAATAATATTTGGGTTATTACAACCAAGCTGGCAGCTCTGTCAGCACAACACCCAAAGGAGATTTTAAATGAATATGCCCAAAGCTCTTTCCACCTGGTTTATGGTTTTATATTTCTTGTTCGCTGGTCTTGCCGCATTTGGTGTTTTTGCCGCCCCAGGTGTCCTGATGGGCATCTTTGCTCTCGGTGCTGCTATCACTCTTTTTGTCGGGAAATAGTTTTTACTTATTTTCAAAAAGAGCCTTCCGCCCGGAAGGCTCTTTTTATTTGACACACCTTTCTTTCTAATATAAACTTCTCCCATTCATTTTATTCCCTAAAAGACGAGGTATCCCATGACAAAAGGAAAAACCAAGCGCTGGCGAGTTGTTGCGATCTTCTTTACCTTCATGTTATTGCACCAAACCGACAAACTGCTGATCGGTCCACTCAAAGGCCCCATCAGCGATGAGTTCGGCATCACGAATACGCAGTTTGGGTTTATTATTTCGGGCGCATTGGTCGTTAGTACGATCCTGTATCCGATCTGGGGCTACCTCTACGACCGTTACGCACGTTCAAAACTGCTTGCGCTCGCCTCTTTTATCTGGGGATCAACTACCTGGCTCAGTGCCATTGTCCGCACTTATATCCCCTTTGTGATCACCCGCGCATCCACTGGTGTAGATGATTCGTCTTATCCCGGTTTGTACAGCCTAATAGCCGATTATTTTGAGCCGGAAAAACGCTCTAAAGTATACGGTGTGCTCCAACTTAGCCAACCAATCGGATATTTGGTCGGCATGGTGATGGCGCTCATGGTCGCGCCCATTATCGGCTGGCGGAATGTTTTCTATATCACCGGCGCGCTCGGCCTTGTGCTCTCCGTTACCATTTATTTCGGCGTAAAAGAAATGCCGCGCGGACAATCCGAGCCTGAATTTGAAGGCATGGACGAGATCGGTCAATTCAATTTCTCGTGGAGCGCCGCCAAAGATGTCTTCAAAAAGAAGACCATGTGGTTTGTGCTCCTGCAAGGTTTTGCCGGCGTTTTTCCTTGGAATGTCATCACCTATTTCTTCTTCGACTATCTTGCCAAAGAACGAAATTACGACGAAAATAGCGTTCTCTTCACGATGGCGCCCATCATTCTCATTCTCGCCGGTGGCTATTTTGTTGGCGGCGCACTCGGCGATTGGCTCTTCAAACGCACGCATAAAGGGCGCATCATCGTTTCGAGCATCGGCGTTATTATGGGTATGATTTTTCTCTCCCTCGCTATCAACGCCCCCATCGAAGCACGCACAACCTTCTTTATTTTCATGGCAATTGCCGCGCTCTTTATGCCTTTTTCATCGCCCAATGTCGTTTCTACAGTCTACGATGTGACAGCGCCCGAAGTCCGCAGTACAGCACAATCAGTTGAGTATTTTATCGAAAATGCGGGCGCAGCATCCGCGCCCATTATCGCGGGCGTCATCGCAGACGCAAGCTCCATGCAAAACGCAATTCTCAATATTTCAATCATCGCTTGGGCAGCCTGTTTTGCTTTTTACCTCGGTGCAATGTTCTTCATCGACGGCGATATTGCTTCCTTGCGTGCGCAAATGGCAAAACGCGCGGAGGATGAAAAAGCACGTCAGGCGGCGTAATTATGCCATTGCGAGCGAAGCGAAGCAATCTCCCTGCTAAGTCGGAGATCGCCACGTCGGGCTAAAGCCCTCCTCGCGATGACAGTGCCATTATTAATATGAAAATCCACCAAATCGACACTACCAACAAGAGGGATGTGCGGGATTTTCTCACCATCCCCTTTTTAATTTATAAGGATATTCCACAGTGGGTGCCGCCTTTTGCCGGGGATGCACGTCTCGTTCTTGACCGAAACAGGGCTCCCTTTTATCAACATTCGGAGGCGGCATTTTTCATCGCCCGTCAAAAAAACGATCTGCTCGGACGCATCTGCGTGATGGATAATCGGCGCTACAACGATTTTCGGGGGGAGAATACTGCCTTTTTCTATCTCTTTGAAACGGTAGATGATGCGGGCGTGGCAGATGCCCTTTTTGCGGCAGCAAGCCAATGGGCACGCGCGCGTCGGCTTAATATCCTGCTAGGCCCCCATGGTTTCACCCCGATGGATGGAAATGGTCTACTCGTGAAGGGATTCGAGCATCGTCCTGCTTTTGGGCAGCCCTATAATCCTGAATATTATGTGAAATTGGTCGAACAACAAAGCTTTAGGATGAATCGGGAGACAGTTTCAGGTTATCTTCATTCTGAAACACCTTTTGACGAGCGCATACACCGTGTAGCTGAGCGTGTCCAAAAACGGAGGAATTTACGGGTCGCACGCTATAAAAAGGCAAAGGATTTGCGTGCCCTTCTGCCCCATTTGAAAGAGTTATATAACGGCTCGCTCGGCGATGCGGGGGCAAATGTGCCGATCACTGATGAAGAGATTGCTTCGCTGGGAGAGCAATTGATCTGGATCGCTAACCCAAAACTGGTTAAAGTGGTGCTCAAAGGGGAAAAACCTGTTGGATTTGTGCTGGCGTACCCCGATATTTCTGCTGCAATTCAAAAAACACGCGGCAAGTTGCTCCCCTTCGGATGGATACAGGCTCTTCGTGAAAAGAAAAAAACCGATTGGCTTAATTTTAATGGTGCGGGCTTGTTGGAGAAATATCGCGGTTCAGGCGGGTTGGCAATTCTCTTTAGCGAGATCAATAAATCTGCTCAAGAAAGTGGGCAATTCCAACATGCCGAAGTGGTGCAGATCCGTACCGAAAATGAAAATATGCTTCGCGAAATGCGCAATCATTTTGGGATTGAGTTTTATAAAAAGCATCGGGTTTATGAGAAAAATCTATAGTCTTCTGACTTTCATAGCAAAAGATTTTCGTTATTTTTTATTCCAGATAAAGGGGGCTACCAAGCATTCACCACCGTAGTTCGAATGGCATTTTTCACACAAATTATAGTTGTTAGAAATTCATTTTGTGGTCATTAAATACTTCAAGAAATCTACCAAGATAATGTCTTTTGGTGTATACTTTTTATGTGACAACATTCACTAACCTATAATCTGAACAAGGAGAATAAGATGCCTAAAACAACGACCGTAAAAGAAATCCTGTCAGAAAAAGGCCATGAAGTTTGGTCAATATCCCCTGATACAACCGTTTTCGACGCTCTTAGCTCCATGTCTGAAAAAGGTGTAGGGGCCTTAATTGTCTTGGATGATAAGAAGGTGGTAGGTTTTTTTTCTGAACGCGACTATGCCCGAAAAGTTACTCTGGCGGGAAAGTCTGAAAAGACACTTCCTGTTAAGGAAATCATGACCAAGAGAGTAGTCTTCGTCAAGCCGGAAAACACCACGGAAGAATGCATGGCGCTAATGACAGACAAACGCATTCGTCACCTTCCTGTTGTTGTAGATGATGATGAATTAATAGGCATTATTTCGATTGGGGATATTGTAAATGCGATTATTTCAAAGCAAGAATATGTTATTGAGCAGCTTGGAAACTATATTACCGGCTCCTATATCACAATAAATAAGAAATAGTTCTGTCGTTGGTTCCAGAAGCTATTTTCTGGCACAAAATCAAAGGCTACTATTTTTAGAATACTTCAGTTAGCAACGAAAAATATTTTGAGTATTTACATAAGAACCTGCGTTATACGCAGGTTCTTTACTTTTAATATTACCTTTGAAGAAGCAATAACGGAGAATCTTCCAATCGATGTATCAGAAAGATCAGTATTTAGCAAAGTTTTAATCTTTCCCTTGATTCTAAGATGCTTTCCCTATCCTCCAGCAGCGTTTTCATATATTCAAGGGCCTGATCGAGATTTTCCCTTGCCCTCTCAGAAAGTCCTTCCTGAAAATCCCATTCATAGCCTTTGATATGCAGCAATAAGACCAGGGGTTCTTTTTCGAAGAGTTTATTGCAGAGTTGAACAATATAGCCCGGTGAAGCTGCATGAGTGGTGAATGAAAGCTCTTTTTTTCCATCCACCACACTCAAACAGAAATCATCAATTTCCTCTACGGATGCATCAGCAAAAATCACAAGGTCTTTGCTAGCGATCGCGGCAGCATCTTCAATATTCAGTTGGTAATTATTCTCAAATTCGAAACCGAGTAATCCCTGCTCGGATACCCAGACTTCTAATTTTTGACTTAGCAGAATCCCTAATCCGTCATCTTGACGTCCTAAGTTTCCGTAACCGTAGAGCAAGGTTTGCATTATAAATTAAGTTCTCTTGGTATCCAACAGGTTTTCGTTCGCATCATAAAGCGAGATCTCAAGCGGCATCTGTCCAAGGGCGTGGGTAGCACAGCTAAGGCAGGGATCATATGCACGAATGGCAACTTCGACTGCATTCATCATCGGTTCGGTAATTTCGGGTTGACCATCCATCCACGAATGAGCAACCTGATTGACAGATTTATTCATCGGTTCGTTGTTATTTGTGGTAGATACAATCAGGTTCGCACGCGTGATCTGATCATGGTCATTAATCTCATAATGGTGGAATAAGGTCCCACGCGGGGCTTCGATCACCCCAACACCCTTATTAACTTTAGTACCCGTTACAGTTAAATCACCTTTCATCAGATCAGGATCATGGAGTAAATCTCGCATAACTTCTGCTGAGTGCAAGGTTTCGATCAAGCGAGCATAGTGATAGTGAAGGCAGTGTTGATTTGGTTTACCATTTGTCAATGCCCTGAACTCTTCCAACTCAGTCTGCGCAAGCGGCGTTGGAATGAAGTCGCAGGTGTTCATACGAGCTAAAGGTCCAACACGGTACCAGCCTTTTTCCTTCCCCAAATGTTTGAGATAGGGAAACTTCATATAAGTCCAGGAACGAACTTCTTCTTCAATATACTCTTCGTAATCCTGATAATCCACATCATCAAGGATCTTTTTTCCATCAGCATCAACAGCTCGCAACACGCCATGATACAGATCTAGAGCACCATCTTTACGCACTAAGCTCATATGGCTGGAGGGGAAAGCGGCGAAATCATCAATAAAACTCTGGTTCTTAGTGTAGTAATCCTTGAAGAAGGCTAAAGCTTCTTGCGACCACTCAACCATCTTATCGATATTGAGCGGATCTGCACCCTTGATAAATGATGTTTTTTCTTTCTGGCTGAGATGTTTATTGATTCCACCAGGAATCGCACCTGTGCCGTGAATTTTCTTGCCAGCTGTAGCGCGGATGATTTCCTGTCCGAATTTGCGCATCATCACGCCTTGCACAGCAAGTTCTTTGTGCTCTAAGGCAACACCGATCACGTTACGGATAGCGGGATCAGCATCAATACCAAAGAGTAGATCGGGAGATGCAAGGTGGAAAAAGTGCAGCGAATGGGATTGAAACATTTGCCCATAATGCATCAGGCGACGCATTTTTTCACCGGTAGCAGTTAGCCCATCGCCAGTTCCAGCACCGACGAGCACATCCAGAGCTTTTGCAGCTGCCAAATGATGGCTTACGGGGCAGATACCGCATAGGCGTTGCACCAAAACGGGTGCTTCCCAGTATGGACGCCCCTGAATGAAGCGCTCAAATCCCCGAAATTCGACGATATGCAATCTCGTGTAATCAACATTATTCTTGTCATCAAGATGGATTGTCACTTTGCCGTGACCTTCAACTCTGGTTACCGGTTCAATGGTTATTTTTTTTGACATACCAATTTCCTATTAATCAAATTTTACAACTTCGTAGGGTAATTCCAATTCATTGCCAGTGACCAAAGCAACGAGTGCATTCCAGATCAAGTCCGCTCGTGGTGCGCAGCCGGGCAAGAAATAGTCAATTTTGACAATCTCATGGCAGGGATATACTTTGTCTAGGAGCATAGGAAGTTCAGGGTCATTAGGCATGATCTTCTCCGTATTCTCTCCGACAGTGGGGCCATTTAGATAAGCTTCTTCCAAACACTCTTTGATGGAAATGCCATTTCTAAGAGCTGGCAAACCACCCATGATGGCGCACTCACCTACCGAAACCAGGATTTTGCAGTGTTTGCGAAATTCTTTTAATACTTCAATGTTTTCGCTATTACAGCAGCCTCCTTCAATCAAGCCAATATCACATTCCTTGGTAAAGGTCTTTATATCATCTATTGGAGATTTATTGAACTCCACTAATTCAATTAGCTCAAGAATTCTCTCATCTATGTCTAAAAATGACATATGGCACCCAAAACATCCAGCCAATGAAGTTGTCGCTAAAATTTTTTTACTCATAATTATCAATCCTGTTCAACGCTGTTCTCAATTTCGCTACCAATCGGAGCCTTGTCAAACTTGCGCTCCCCGATCGGTATCGCAAAGCCACGTTCTTTTTTCAAGATCGCGCCGACGGGACAAATTTCCATAGCTTCGAAAGCTTCTTCTTCCGATAATTGTGAAGCCAAGTCAATGTCCATTGATATTTGAAGGTGCTCTCCACCACGCCCTTCGAAAGAAAATACGGCTTTTCCATCTTTCTCAATACCACGCACGCAACGCTTACACATAATGCATCGATTGCGATCATGAAGAATCAGATCGGGACGAGCATCAACACCCTTGACTGGAAATTCATAAGGAAATTGCGGGACCATCATCTGATATCGGTAAGCCACCGCTTGTAATTCACAATTGCCGCTTTTTTCGCAAGAGGGGCAGAAGTGATTCCCTGAGACGAATAAAACTTCAACTATTGTCTTGCGTAATTCATTCAACTCAGGCGTATCATTCTCTACAACCATTCCCTCTCCTACAGGAGCAGTGCAGGCTGTCATATTACGGCCATTTACTGTTACGTTGCAAATCCGGCAGGAACCAGCAGGCTTGAGACCCTCAACATGGCATAGTGAAGGGATGTAAATACCATTATCCCGCGCTGCATCAACAATCGATTGACCAGGCCAAGCATAACAGGTTTTCTCATCGATTTTGAAAGTGATTTTTTCAGCTTTTTTCATGATGTTTCCTTTTCAAGGTGTCTAACGAGAAAGATTAGGTTCCCGACCGACGACTTCACACGATTCCGCCACAGCGGATTCCATATCAAATGCAGAGACAAAGCTTTCATTCATCTGCACCAAGTCTTCATATAGATGGCGGAAATTCTCGATGGTTGTGAGGATTGGATTAGCTGCAGTCTGACCTAGTCCACAGCGATTAACTGACCTTCCGACTCCGGCCCATTTGTATAGTTCATCAATATCTTGTTCTACACCATTGCCATCCAGAATTTTGAGTAATTTATTTCGTAATATGACGTTTAACGAACGACAAGGACCACATGAGCCGCAAGATTCTTCGATGAAGAAATTCATAAAGTTCAAAACGAAGTCTTTTAAGAGATCACGTTCCTCGCTAATAAAGATCACAGAACCGCCAGTCGCTAAATCTTCAAAAGCAATGCCTCGGTCGAACTGGTCTGGGCCAATACAAATGCCAGAAGGTCCACCAATTTGTACAGCCTGAACATTGTTTGCCCCTGTTCGCCTCATAAGTTTCTGGATAGTAACGCCCCATTCTACGGCGTAGATACCGGGGTTCTTGCAATCCCCAGAGATACTGAGAAGTTTTGTTCCAGATGAATCGCTGGTTCCAAAGGATTTGAACCATTCAGCCCCTTCTGTAATCACCTGAACAACAGAGCACAGAGTTTCGACGTTATTCACTACAGTAGGTTTATTTAGATACCCTGTTTGAACAGGGAATGGAGGTCGGTTCCGCGGCTCACCTCGCTTACCTTCCATTGATTCAATCAGTGCCGTTTCTTCCCCACAAACATAAGCACCCGCGCCAAGTTGGATGCGGATATCAAAATCAAAGCCAGCTTTTCCTGCAATATTTTTGCCGAGTAAGTTTAGCTCTCGAAGTTCTTGAAGAATGCTTTCCAGATATTCCAACATATATCTGTATTCATAACGCAAATAAACAATGCCTTGTTTCGCGCCGATTGCGTAACCGGCAATTGCCATCCCCTCGAAGAGAAGTTTGGGTAATTCCGTGAGTATTACCCGGTCTTTAAATGTCCCCGGTTCTCCTTCATCTGCATTGCAAACCACGTAAACTTCCTCGCCACGAGATTGTCGGCAGAAATCCCATTTGAGTCCTGCAGGGAAGCCTGCACCACCACGCCCGCGAAGATTAGATCTCTTAACTTCATCAACAACTTCTACAGGCGTCCGATTGATTGCCTGTCGTAAAGCATATCCGACTTCATAAGCATCAGAGAATAGAACAGCACCCTTTTGACGGATGTTATTCTTCACCATAGTGGATAGTAGCTCAGGGCCATCCAATTCGGCATCAATAACCCTCATAAGCTCTAGCATATCTTTGCCAGCTCGCATTCCGGTAATAAGACTCTTGACTTTCTCTGAAGTTAGATTGGTAAACACTGTCCCATTGATAAGAGCTGCTGGTTCCTGATCGTTCATGCCTATATCAGCAGTATCCCAAATACCGATTAACCCGTCTGTGGTAACACTGTTGAAGGGAATACCTAATTCATCTTCAAAAGCTTGAACGACTTCTGCTCGCCCCTTGATATTAGCCACGGCACTGTCATTGAGATATACAGCATACTCCCCAACAGGCGTTAATGTAAAGAAATGGTAGAAGGTAATGGTTTGCTTCACGTCAACCTTTGAAATGCCGAGTTGATCCGCAATAATGCTAACTGCGTCTTCTGGAATATGTTGGTGCATATTTTGAATAGCGATCAAAATATCCATTAGACGATTACGGTCTCGATTATATTTCTCGATCACATTTTGAATTGTTTCTTTCATAGACAAATACCCTTTTTTACACTTGCTTTCAGGAAATATTACTCTTTACTTGAAACCTATTGTAATAAATTTCACAATGATTCTTTCGCTAATTGTAAGTCAGTTAGGATATATGAACAGAGGCAAACGTCATAGGATTGCGGCGCAAATGTCACGTCAACTTCTTGATACACCTAAGAAAAATAAGCTTTTGAAATCATCACAATTCACATCTGCTATTGAGTAGAAAATTACTTTTTAAAGCCCCTGATTTTATGAATAAAATCGTTATTTTTGGCATAGGGAAAAATTACGCGGGGATGATGCTCTTAGCCTAGAAATTGTTCGGGCGGGGCAGAAGTGGGCAGGGTACATATTTCGGGTGTTGACGATGTTATTTCATGCCGAGCAAGCTCAGGATCCGCGCGTGGATTCGGTGTAGCAGAGAGCTTAGCTATCGGTCAGCAGATTAATCCGGAATCTATATCCCGGAAGCCCTTATTATCAGCAAAGAGATTCAGGCAAGCATTTCAAATGCGATTGCTTCGCTTCACAAAATCATTTATATCTTGTAATTTAGGCACTCTGTAGTCAGTATATGTTCCGGGCATTTTCTCATTTCTGATATGATAAGCCTATGGACAATCAGCTTACTATCACAAAATCAGATTACCAGCTTTTTCTGGATGCTCCGCTTCATTTATGGACACATAAACATAGGCATAGCGATCAGAGCCCAAGCGAGTTTGAGCTTCATACAATAAATCAGGGGTACGAGGTTGAAGAAGAAGCTCAGATTTATCTTGAAAAATATGTTGTCAATGCAAAGGAAAGGGAAAGCGTTCAATTTCAAGACACCTTTTTAGACAAAGCCTTTTTAGCCAGAACAGATGGCTTAGTCTACAAGCCGAAGAGCGACTCCTATGATCTTTACGAAATTAAAAGCAGTACAAGAAATAAAACCGAATTTATTTCTGATGCAGCTTTTCAATATTTCATCCTAAACAAGCACATCACGGTAGATCATGTCTATATTCTTCATTTGAAAAAAGATTATGTGCGTACTTCGGTTTTGGAAATTGAAAATCTATTTGTAGCCGACGATATTACTGAGAAAGTGCATGCTCATCTCTCAGAGATTGAGATAAAGAGAGAAGAGGCACTTAAAGTTGCCTTGTCTGATTCGTCCGAGGGAATTCAAGGTTGCTATAAGCCAAAAAGTTGCCCTTGCCTTAATCTTTGTCACCCCGATCTCCCAGACTATTCAATTTACAATATTCCGAGGATTTCTGAAAAGAAAAAACGTCAATTATTGGAAAAGGGGATACGTAATATTGAAGATGTTCCTTCTGCATTCCCCCTAAATGAGAAACAACGAAAAATAGTTGATGTTGCTATTGCGAAGAAAGAATATATCGATAAGGCAGCGATTCAGCGAGAATTTGAACACTTTGAATATCCGCTATATTTCTTGGATTATGAAAGCTTTCTCGCTGCTATACCGCTTTTTGATGGATATCATCCACAACAACAAGTGGTTTTTCAATATTCACTTCATAAACTCGATTCAGATCAGGAAGAACCCACCCACTCAGAACATCTCTCTATCACAAAAGACGATCCATCGACTTCACTAGTCAAGCAACTTCGTGAAGATATTGGAGATAGAGGCACTGTTTTTGTTTGGAATAAGGCCTTTGAAATAACCAGAAATAAAGAATTAGCTCTAATTCATCCAGCATACGCTGATTTCTTTGAAGATCTAAATCATCGAATTTATGATCTTGGGGACTTTATAGCAGATGGACATTATCTACACCCTGATTTTTTTGGCAGTTGGTCCATAAAAAAAGTACTCCCCGTTATGGCACCAGAGCTAAGTTATAAAGAAATGGAAATAGCTAAGGGCGACCAAGCAATGATGGCATGGTGGAAGATAATAAGCGGGGAATTGCCCGAAGAACATATCGAAAAGATGAAAAGATCTCTTTTAGCATATTGCAAGCTGGATTCTTATGCGATGGTTGCAATATTTATGAAGCTTTCTCAGCTCACTCACTAATAGAGCAAGACGTGACCCTTTCAAGGTCAAGATCGGGGTTCGAAACCCCGTGGGGGCACAAGCAAAAAGAACTTCTCGTTACGAGAAGCTCTTTTCTACAAACAGTACTCAAGAGGAACTAAACACTACCACTGCCTCGCAAGCGTGGGTCAAGAATATCGCGTAGAGCGTCACCGACCAAATTCCACGCCAACACGAAAAGAATAATTGCAACGCCTGGGTAGACAACAATATACCAATGCTCAACCAAAGAGGGTACCCAATTTCGGGCAAAGCTGATCATTTGGCCCCAATCAGCGTAGCCTCGTTGTGCGCCAAGGCCCAAAAAGCTTAAGGCCGCAAAAGTTAGCACATAGGCGCCAATATTCATCGAAGCGATTACCAAAATAGGAAAGACAGCATTAGGGAGCAGGTGATTGAAAAGAATTCGCATATCACTGGCCCCAATTGTTTTTGCTGCTACAGCATATTCAAATTCCTTCACGGCCAAAATATTGCCGCGCATCACACGCGCAATGCCCATCCAGCCAAAGAAAATAATCGCTAGCATACCTGTCAGAATTTGTAACTGAACGGGGTCTAAATTTTCAGCAG
The DNA here is from genome assembly GCA_024224815.1 of Chloroflexota bacterium. Classification (GTDB taxonomy): domain Bacteria; phylum Chloroflexota; class Anaerolineae; order Anaerolineales; family Villigracilaceae; genus Desulfolinea. The sequence continues at coordinate 24,944 of JAAENC010000353.1, read as the reverse complement.
GATTTTGACCAAAAGTAAGAAAAGCGACGATCTTGGCCATAAATATCAGCCCCCCAGCCTCTCCTCGCCCATAAATTGTTTGCAAAACCGATGTCATTGTAATAGCGGCCAGCAAGAAGGGAAAAGCCTGAAAAATCTCGGTCAAACGCATCAGAATTTCATCAACCCAACCACCATAAAAGCCTGATATAGCACCCACAACAACACCTATAATCGTTGTTATTAGCGTAATAACAACGCCTATACGAAAAGCTGTGCGCGAACCCCAAACCACACCATAAAAAATATCATATTGGCCTTCTGTAGTGCCAAAGATATGTTCTTCGCTTGGCGGGCTTGGTGTTGTACTAAATCCATCGCGCGGAATCATATAGGCATCACGAGAATTTTCAGGAATGGGCGCGATCCAAGGAGCGCCTACTGCCATAATGATATATAAAGATAGAATGATAACCCCTATCAGTGAAGTAGGATTTTTAAGTAATTTTTTAATGATAGTCATAATGAAACCTCTTAGTCCAAGCGGATGCGCGGGTCAACTACCCCATATAAAACATCTACGATCAAATTTCCGAATACCAGGACAAAGCTACTGAACAAGGTCATGCCCAAGACAGAGACCACATCTAGCGCTGCGGCAGAACTAGCCATAAATTTACCTAAGCCGGGGTAATTAAAGATAGTTTCTGTGATCACCACGCCATTAAAAAGGCCAATCAGGGTCATACCCCCAACCGTAATCACAGGGATAAGCGCATTAGGCACCGCATGGCCTTTGATCACCGTTCTTTCACCCAACCCCTTTGAGCGAGCAGTCGTCATATAATCTTGGCGTAATGTGTCTAACATAGACGAGCGGGTTACACGCAATAGGAAAGCCCAACTAATAACTGACAATGTAATTACAGGCAAAACCAAGTGTCTAAGAGAATCTACAAAGATATCAAAACGCAAATTTAGCAAAGAATCAATTGTATTCATCTGCGTATAACGCGTAAACTCGCCAGATTGCACAACTTGTGAGGCCCATGTAGAGAGACGCTCTGGCGGGAACCAATCTAGCTGAGCATAAAAAAACATTAACAGCAAAAGCCCTAAAACAAAAGTAGGGATAGACCAGCCAATAATTGCCAATACGCGCAAAACTTGGTCAATAAGTTTATTATGATGAACGGCAGACTGAATACCCATCCATACAGCCAAACCAATCAACGGGATGGCTGCCAATAAAGCTAGTTCTGCTGTGGCAGGTAACCGATGCTTGATTACCTCTATCACTGGCATATGGCCTACTGTAGAAAACCCCAGATCACCGCGCAAGAGACCACCCTTTACTTCACCAGTGTTTTTATCTTCGTGCCCAACCATCCAATGCCAATACTGTATGTGGATGGGATCATTTAAACCATATTTTTCTATAATGTCCTCAATAGCCCCCTGACGCTTGGGAATATCAGAAACATATAGTGATGCACGCTCGTAAGGCGTCAACATGGATAGCATCGCGAAAACGAGCATCGTTACGCCAACCAAAATAAAGGGCAAGATCAACAAGCGACGAATAATATAATTTAGCATAGACTACCTTCCTCTATGTTTAGCACAAATACACAATATAAATAATTCAGATATAAAACCGCTGCGCACTTAATTTGGGCCTGCGTATTGCACCCAAGCAGATATTTATCGTGAGCAGGATTACGCTAGAAGATGTTGATGAACGAAACGCACGCCAAGGGCAAGAACGGGGCGAAATCCTTCATCCCTCACATTTTAGATAATCCTGACAGGCCTTTTAGACCTGCCAGGATTTCTATCTACGGTCAATCAATTCACTCTTGGAAAATTACTCGCCCTTTGACCAAGCGTAAATATAGGAGTAAGTATTATTTGGATACGCCGGATTGTAGTAGTAGTCGCCAATCCATTGCTGGAAGTGGTTTCGACCAACAGGTTGATACAACCAGATGCTTGTAGCTTCTTCTTGTGCTCGGAGTTGGATATTTTCGTAAACAGCACGGCGTTCATCAGCATCGGTTAGCCCAGCGCCTTCTTCGACCAATCCGTCAAACTCTGCGGCCAGTTCTGGTTTCATGTTAATCACACGACCATAAGTGCCTTGTGAGTGCAAGAAGGGTTGTGCCCAGTTGTGAGGATCATGGAAATCTTCAAGCCAGCCACCAACATAGATCGGGATTTTGCCTGCACGGCGAGCATTGAGCAATACTGGCCATGGCATTCCTACAACTGTGATATTGAATTTTGGGTTGACAGCTTCAATGCCAGCTTTGAGGATTTCAGCAGATAAGCGGCGGGTATCATTGCCAGTGTTATAAGCCATCTGGAAATAGAAGCCGGTTTCCCAGACATCAGTATCAGCTAATTTGAATTCTTCTTCACATTTGGCAGGGTCGTAAGAATGCAGAGGAGCTTCGCCATCGCGATAGCCTAGCATACCAGCGATGATTGGACCTTGAGATTGAATGCCTTCACCGTTCAAGGCATCATTAATCATAGCGTCGTAGTCAAAGCAGTAGCTGAATGCTCTACGAACATGTACATCTTGGAAGAAGTCAGCAGGAATACCGTTACCGTCTAGAGCACCACTACCAGCGAAGGGATTACCACCTTCGATATCAATTAGCTGGTTGAATTGTGCGGGAGTCATAGCAAGCTGAGGAAGATCTGTCCAGGCTTGAATATAACTACCAGAGCTGTTGTCTTCGCAAGCACCTGTCTGATCGCAGACGATTCCATAGTCTGGTTCGAGTTGCGGACGATATTGTGATGGGACGGTAATAAAGTCTGCATCACCGGCTTCAAACATAGCTTGGCGAGTGCCCCATTCGTCAACAATCTTCCAGAGCACATTTTTAATACGAGCAACACCACTTGGGCCACCTTCCCAGATAGGATCGCCTTCAGCACGCCAATAATTTTCGTTGGCAACCAGTGCAATTTCTTCTCCGGGAGTCCAGTGATCAAGCATATAAGGGCCAGTACCGTTAGCAACATTGAAAAGAACAGTATCTTCCTGTTGAGGGTCATGCCACTGTACCCAATTGTCACAAGAACCATCCCATGCACCTTGCTCAACCATCCACTCCATATCGTAAGTAGCAGCTAAGAAGTTATTGGTTAACATGGCTAGGAACCAAGGGGTTGCGGTTGCAAGGTTATAGGTAACAGTTCCAGCTTCATCATCAGCAACAACAGCACCTTGTACTTTCTCACATGCAGCAACTAATTCGGCATCTGAAAGATCAGCAAATTCTTTGCCACTGTCACCAATAGCCAAGTCTTCAACAGTGTAGAGACCAAAGAAAGCTTCATGGGTCATCCAGTGGGGACCATCAATGCGGTCTTGGAGCAGAGCGCGTTGAACGGAGTAAGCAACATCGTGAGGTTCCAGCGTACCACCTTCGTGGAAGGTAACGCCTTCTCGAATATTGAATGTCCAGACATCGCCGGCATCATTTACTGACCAATCAGTGGCAAGAATAGGAACAAAGGAACCGGTATCTTCTCTGTTAAACCAGACCATACCTTCATAAATATTATTCTGTTGCGCAGAACCAGATGTTTCATAGGTCCAGGCAGGGTCCATAGTTTCAGGTTCACCAAAGGTTACATACACATAGGTATCGGGATTTTTCATCTCTGGCCCTGAAGGAGCAGGCTCTTCAGCGGCAGCAGGTTCTTCAGCAGCAGGTTCTTCAGCGGCGGGAGCCTCATCGGCAACAACATCGGCAGGCTCTTCAGCAACAGGGGCTGCTGCGGGAGCACAAGCGGCTAAGACCATACTGGTAGCTATCAACAAACTTAGTAAAAACAGTAATTTTGAACGCATTTTTTCTCCTCCTCGAAAGGATTTGTAGGGTTTATACAAGCTATCTTTCACTTCTTTCTATAAATATCTTTTGCCAGGCAACCACCTCCTTTATGCTTCTACCAAATGGCAAGCGACAAAATGCTTTGGCTTTACTTCTCGCCATTCTGGTCTTTCTTCTGAACAAATGGATTCTGCTATAGGGCAACGCGTATGAAAACGACATCCTGAAGGAGGATTTATAGGAGATGGCACATCCCCCTCCAAAAGAATGCGTTTGCGATTTTCTTCAGCTACAGGATCAGGGATTGGAACAGCCGAAAGCAAAGCCTGCGAATACGGGTGAAGCGGGCGCTCATAAAGCTCTTCTCGTTCTGCTAACTCAACAATGACACCCAAATACATAACGGCTACACGATCACTAATATGTCTGACCATAGAAAGATCATGCGCAATAAATAAATAGGTCAAGCCAAATTCTTCTTGTAAATCCTCTAGTAGATTAATAACCTGAGCCTGAATAGAAACATCCAGTGCTGAAATTGGTTCATCACAAATAACAAGGTCTGGTTGTAAAGCCAACGCACGCGCGATTCCAATTCTCTGCCTCTGCCCCCCAGAAAATTCATGAGGATATCTATTAGCAAAAGCTGGGTTTAACCCAACCAAGCTAAGAAGCTCTGTCACGCGTTCTTGAATTTCTTTGCCTTTTGCTAATTTATGTACAACTAAGGGCTCCCCAACAATATCTGCTACAGTTTTGCGAGGGTTAAGACTCGCATAAGGGTCCTGGAAAATGATTTGTATCTTGCGACGCATCTTGCGCATCTCACGCTCACTCAAAGATGCCAAATCCACGCCGTCATAAATAATTTTCCCCGCAGTTGGCTTATAAAGTCGTAGGATCGTTCTACCCGTAGTTGATTTTCCACAGCCAGATTCGCCGACTAATCCTAAGGTCTCACCTTTGTAGATATCAAAGCCAACACCATCTACAGCGTGAACGGCACCAACCTGTCGACGAATTACACCTTTGTAAATAGGGAAATGTTTTTTCAAATTTTCGACATGAAGCAAGGTCTCTGTACTCATCAGCGGCTTCTCCCTGTGCTAATATCAACCCAGCATGCCACACGATGCTTGGGACTAAACTCTTCTAAAATCGGATTCTCTTTCAAACATTTATCAATTACAAATTCACAACGCGGCGCAAAAGGACAAGATGTAGGTGGCTCATATAAAACAGGAGGCAAGCCATCAATCGACACCAAACGCTCCGAATGCTTTCCATCCAAGCGTGGGAGACTACCTAGCAAGCCTATGGTATAAGGGTGCTGCGGATTAGCATATAACTCTTTCACATCCGCTTCTTCAATAAAACTTCCCCCATACATAACCATCATTCGCTTAGCAAGCCCTGCAATTACCCCAAGATCATGCGTAATCCAAATAATTGCCATCCCCAAATTCTTTTGCAAACGCTTAACCAGATCAATAAATTGAGCCTGAATCGTCACGTCTAAAGCCGTTGTCGGCTCATCTGCGATCAAAACTTTTGGATTGCATGAAAGAGCCATAGCGATCATCACCCTCTGCCGCATCCCGCCTGAAAACTGATGAGGGTAATCTTTAAGCCGCTCAGAAGCGCCAGAAATACCAACCATTTCTAAAAGCTCGGCAGCCTTCTCATCTGCTTTTTCTTGTGTCATATTCAAATGCAGCAACATTGGCTCTGTAAGCTGTTTCCCTATCGTAAGCACAGGGTTAAGGGAAGTCATCGGATCCTGGAAGATCATACTGATCTGCGCCCCTCGAATATGCCGCATTTCTTCTTCTTGTAACTTCAGCAAATCCTGCCCATAAAATTCAGCTGTTCCCCCAGCAATCATCCCGGGAGGCGTAGGAATTAAACGCAGCACAGAAAGCATTGTTACACTTTTCCCACATCCGCTTTCTCCTACAATCCCGATAGTCTCACCCTCATCAACTGTAAATGAGACACCGTTAACAGCATGCACGATTCCTTCGTCAGTACGAAATCGCGTCTCTAAACCTTTCACATCTAAAATCTGATTGAGCATTTTTTATCCTCTAAAAAGATTTTGTGAGTAAAAAGAATGCTTTTCAGGCAATCTTTTTAGCAACCACAATGACTGCACCCCATAATCGATATCCATCTCGGAAAGATGCCTCGCACCTGACCCTGGGCTTGCTACCAGTTAGAGAGTTTTTCTGAAAAATGACAGCCTCACCTATCACCTTAAAAACTTCTCAAAAGAGCCCCAGCAGTCTCGGAAATGATTCTTTACTGTTCCTAAAGAAGGAGAAGAAAAAGCAGGAAGGCAAATCCGGGGCATCTTTCTGGAATGGATATTGCTAGTAGTTTTACATGCTGAATACTATATAACTTTGGCTGGTTTGGCACGAGACCACAGGCGGTTTTTTCACCCCTCACAAGAGCAATTAAGCATCCCCCCTTAGACCCTAAGTAAAGCTATCCTAATTAATCACACGCACGCCATACCCAAGAGGTGCAAATGCGCGAAAAAAAACCATTCTTACGAGGGGTGATAAAATAAATCCAATGATGTAATACTGGAGACTAGATTCCTTATATATCCCCTGAATAATGTGGGCTAATAAAATTGCCCCATTAGCAATACTAATGAATAACTTTATAAAGAAAACGCAAATCGCTTTAATTATTTTTACATTTATAGTTCTACTAGCAACATTTAGTAGTGCTGCATATGCTGGTGCCCCAACACCAACGCCTGCAGCACCCGCTACTCAGGTTCCCCAAGAAAAACCAACAAATACCCCAGGACCTTCCCTCAGCACCTCTCTAAGATTTGAGAAGATAAGCCTGGAAGATGGCCTTTCACAAAGCGTAGTACACACCTTACTACAAGACAGCTTCGGTTTCCTTTGGGTAGGGACTCAAGATGGGCTAAACAGATACGATGGACATACCTTTACCATTTTTCGCCCAGACCCAGATGACAGCAATACAATTAGTGCCCGATGGATATCCAGTCTCTACGAAGATAAGCAAGGCTATCTCTGGGTAGGTACTCATTTCGGTGGAATCAATCGCTATGATCCAGAAAGCGGGACTTTCACTCATTTTTTACATAGCCCGGATAACCCTAAAAGCCTAGGTAGCAACCGTGTCAGTGCAATTCTGGAAGATAGTCGCGGCAATTTTTGGATTGGCACCAATAACGGCTTGGATCAATTTGATCGTGAAAGTGGAGAATTTGAACACTTCCGCCACACCCCCAATATTCCCAGCAGTTTATCAAATGATAATGTCACTGTTTTATATGAAGATAGTCGAGGCACTTTATGGGTAGGCACTAGCCAAGGTGGACTAAATCGTTTTAATGCAGCTTCGTCAAGCTTTGTTTCTTATCGATTTAGCCCTTGGGATTCAATTGGACATAATAGTATTAGAGCTATTTTAGAAGAATCCCCAGAAGTTCTATGGGTTGCAACAGATCAAGGTCTGGTCCGTTTCAATACCACAAGCGGTATATTTACACGCTATAGTCATAAAGAGGATAACCCAGCAAGCATAGCCGATAATGCGATATTCAGTCTTTATATGGATGAGGCCAACACTTTATGGGTTGGGACAAGCAGCGGTCTTGATCTATATCAACCCGAAACAAAAAGCTTTATTCATTATCAGCATGACATCAGCAATCCATTTAGCTTGAGTGATGACAATATAACAACCATCTACGAAGATAAAGGTGGTGTATTGTGGTTTGGCACTTTTGGTGCTGGGCTAAATCGATATAATAGAGAGCAAAGGAATTTTGCCTACTATCACACCGAAACAGGGAATTCAAATAGTCTGAGCTCAAGCTATATCTTTCCAATCGCCGCAGACCAAGAAGGAAGGGTTTGGATCGGAACAAGCAACAAAGGGTTAAATCGTTTTACACCAGATATAGATGAATTTGTTCATTATCAACAGGATCCAGAAAATCCTGAAAGCCTACCAAGCAATGATATTAGCGCGCTCTATGTTGATAAAGCTGGGCATATATGGATCGGCTCTTCAGCAGGGCTTTCGCGTCTAAATTCAGATACAGAAAAATTTGAACATTATTTCCATGATGAAGAGAATCCAACCAGCCTAATTGGGGAGCGTGTATACGCCATTTCTGGAGATAGCACTAACCATTTATGGATCGGTACCAATCAAGGTCTTAATAAATTCAATCCGTTTACCGAGGAATTTGTACACTTTCAAACAGATTCTACAGATCCAAATAGCTTGAGCCATAATGCTGTATCTGCTATTCTCGAAGATCAACACGGGACTCTATGGGTTGGCACATTTTTGGGTGGTCTAAATCGCTATGACAAACAAAGTAACAGCTTTATACGCTACCAGCACGACCAAAAAAACTCAGAAAGTCTAACCCATGACCTTGTTACTTCGATTTATGAAGACAGTCAAAAACGGTTATGGATTGCAACAGGGGGCGGAGGATTAAATCTCTACAATCGAGAAAAAGATAGCTTTACGCATTATATAGAGAAAGATGGGTTACCAAACAGCTTTGTATATGGCATTGTAGAGGACAAAGAAGCTAATTTATGGCTTAGTACCAACTATGGGATTTCACGCTTCGAACCTGAAACTGAAAGCTTTCGAAATTACACGGCAAGTGATGGATTACAAAGCAACGAATTCAATATGAACGCCTATGCAAGTGATAAAGATGGAAATCTCTATTTTGGCGGCATCAATGGTCTCAACATTTTTAATCCTGAAAATATACAAGACAACACCTACGTTCCTCCTGTGGTTTTGACAAGTTTTTTGCAAGGCGGCCTGCCTTCTCTAAACCAACCACAAGCAGAACTGATAGAAGAAGTACGACTGGTTTGGCCAGAAAACGATTTCTCTTTTGGTTTTTCAGCATTAAGTTATGCTCAGTCTGCACAAAATCAACACGCATATATTCTGGAAAACTTTGACAGTGACTGGAATTATATTGGAACCCGCAGAGAGGGGCGTTATACCAACCTTCCGGGGGGAACCTATACGTTGAAATTAAAAGGCTCCAATAGTGACGGTGTTTGGAATGAAAATGGGCAAAGCGTTCGCATTATTGTTATTCCTCCATTTTGGCAAACGTGGACTTTCAGAATTTTAGCTCTCGTCTCTCTTTTGGGCTTGGGTCTAATAGCAAATCGCCTGCGCACTCAAAATGTGCGCAACAAAAATCAAAAATTGGAAGAGCTGGTACACGAACGAACGAGTTCTCTACAAAAGCGTACAGATGAAATTGAAGCTCTTTATTCAGGTAACGAAAAAATTATCCGTGCTTTATCTCTTGAGCAGATATTTCAATCTATTGTTGAAGTTGCGGTTAATATTTTGCATGCAGACCGCAGCGTGATGTTCATTTGGGACGATAATAAAAAACAAGTTATTCCGAGAGTGAGTCATGGCTTTGCCTCTGAGACATTGGATGTGTTGGCTCTTTTTAAAGGAGAGGGTTTCATTGGGCAGGTTCTGGAAACGAAAGAAGCTTTGGTCGTCTCCGATTTTGATTTAACGACACTCAAGCCCAAAACAAAAGCGGCTATCGAGGCCGAAGGCATCCGCTCTTTTCTCCATCTGCCGATAATCGTTAACGATAAAATTCTCGGTATATTTAATATCAGTTTTACTCGCCCAGAAGCGATAACTGACGATACTGTAAAGCTATTCACTACACTTGTGCAACAAGCCGAGCTTGCTATCGAAAATATGGCATTATTTGAAAAAACAAAAGAAGTGGCTGTAATAGAGGAGCGAAATCGAGTTGCTCGAGAGTTGCATGATAGTGCGAAACAAAAAGCCTTCGCTGCCTTAGCTCAATTGGGTGCGGTTAACGGGATAGTAGACCATAACCTTGCAGTAGCCAAAGGACATCTTTTTGAAGCCGAAAACCTTGTTTATGATGTTCTCCAGGAACTTACTTTTCTGATTCAAGAAATGTATCCGATGGCATTAAAAGAAAAAGGACTTGCTACTCTGCTAAGAGAGTATGTTTTTGAATGGAAAAACCGTAACGACGTAATGGCTAATCTGGAGATAAAAAATGACATCCCAATGCCTCTTGAAGTCGAACAAGCCATTTATCGCATGGTTCAGGAAGCATTAGCCAATGTTTCTCGTCATAGTAAAGCAAGTCAGGTTGATATTTTGCTAAACTTCGATGCCGAAAATCTTATTATGACCATAGAAGATAATGGGCAAGGTTTTGATATTACGGTCAATGACAACGGGATGGGATTACGTACAATTACAGAGCGTGCGGAAGGGATTGGAGGGCGTGCCTCTATACAAAGCGAGGCCGGAAATGGCACAACTATATTTGTTGAATTACCACTTAATCACAATTTATAGCTGTGCAAAAATTTAAGGAGAAAGACGATGACGGATTTAATTTCAATTTTGATTGTGGATGACCATGAGGTTGTCCGCAAGGGCGTTCGTTCTTATCTTGAAACTCAACCAGATATTCAAGTTGTAGGGGAGGCAAGCTCTGGAGAGGAAGGAGTCAAATTAGTCGCAGAGACTATTCCGGATATCGTTTTGCTTGATCTTATTATGCCTGGCATAGATGGGGTGGAGACAACACGTCGGATTAAAGAAATCAGCCCGCGCACGCAGGTGGTAGTGCTTACTTCTTATCACAAGGATGTACATATTTTCCCCGCATTAAAAGCAGGGGCAATTTCTTATATTTTGAAAGATATAAAAATGAGCAAACTTGCAGATACGCTACGCCGCACGGTACGCGGAGAAGTTGTTTTACACCCGCGTGTAGCTTCACGCGTTTTACAAAATATCCGCGGAGATGACGACGAAGACCAGGCACTCTTCGCTAATTTAACAGAACGGGAACAAGAAGTCCTTCGAGTAATCGCAAATGGATTAACCAATAGCCAAATTGCAGAGAAATTGGTTATCAGCGAGAATACAGTAAAAGGACATGTAAGCAATATTTTGAGTAAGCTGCACGTTGCTGATCGCACTCAGGTTGCCGTTTATGCCTGGCAAAGAGGCTTGGTACAAAGGGAGCATTCAGAATAACGGCTTAAAATACTGAAAAGGAAATAAATTTGAAAAATCTTCAAATTTCCTATCCCCGCCGCAAGCGGACGAGGTATTACGGAATTTTGCCCCTACGGGTACAGTTTTTTCTTAAAGCTCGGAACCCGCGTAGCAAGCTACGGGGTATTCAGAGAAGAATAAATATTAAATACAAAAACGCAGACCTTTCAGGACGTTTTTCTTAGTAGCGGGGACAGGACTCGAACCTGCGACCTCCGGGTTATGAGTTTAGCTGCTAAATCCGCTTGATTTCACGAACAAGTTCGCCTTCTGAGCTTACTTTCAGGATTATGGTTCCGAAATGCTCAGAAGACTGCGATTGCGTTGATTAATATTTGAATTATATCATCTGCTACTTTACCATCAGCACATTTTCTCGTTAGTTCAGCACCAATCTAAAAAATTCAAAAATAAGCGTTATCAAGCCCATACCAAGTCCTATCAACAGACCATAAGGCAATGTTATGCGCAACACAACTCCATCCCGACCAAGCAAGCCAAGGGAATCGTCAAGCAACTCCAGCATTACCTATTTATCTTTTTACTACCAAAATTTACGACCTCCGGGTTATGGGTTCCAGTCTTCTAAAAGCCAACTTAGAAGGAAATACTTTTCTAACGAGCTAACCTGATTGAAAAAAGTATAGGGAGTTGAAAAAACGTCATCGCTCTCCTCGTTGCCAGAATCGTAGTTGTTACAAAAAAACAGCTATCCTTTCATACCGAATAAATAGCGTAATGCATTGACTCGTTTGACGCCATATTCGTAGAGAAATATGATGACGATAAACGATGTTGATGCCAAAAATAGGTATTTTGGAAAGACTGCCCATGTCCAATCTTTGATGAAATAGCCGATGACGACGATCACAGTTTGGTGCAGGATATAAAAGGGCAGTACGGCTTCATTTGCATATTTGAGAAAAGGGTTGGTAAATTGAAAATGATGACTGGCAAAGCCAAAGAAAGTCAGTAGCCACGCCCAGGAATTGGTAGCTCGCATGAGGAGGTAAAGCGGATTTGTGCTGGAAACACCTATCTCTACGAGCAGGAGATAGGCTCCAACAACGGTCAACAAGCTTGTCGCAAGCGAGATAAAGCGTACTTTTTCAATAGCAGGGCGATAGCGTTCATCGGTTGCCAGAAAATATCCAATCAAGAAAAAGACCAGATAGGTCAAGGGGCTCCAGCCACCGAAATCTTTTCGCCCAACAGTTTCAGGTGAAAGGCTGACGAGAAACTCCATTAGGAAAAGGGGAATGATAAAGAGGTAGGGTCCAAGCGGTTTACTGGCGAGGCTTGCGAGCTTTGTCGTGAAATCCTGTGAGGAGCTGATACGTCTAAAAGTGGAAAGCATTAGCCACGAAAAAAGGAAAAGCATCATCAGATACCATAGATGCAACCCCATCCAGGCGAAGTTGCCACCAAAGGCATACCAGCCATTGAAATAGTGCGGGATAAATTGCCAGAAGGAACCTGTAAACTCTCCTTGTGTGATGCGCTCGATATATACCTGCAAGATAATATGCGTAAATGCACCAACGCCAAGTGGAATAAGTAAACGAATAGCCCGCTCACGCATAAATTCGGCATTCGTGCGTTTCTTGAGCGCGTAAAAAATCGCAATTGCTGAAAGCACAAAAAAGAGTGGCATGATGAAGTGATCCAAAATGGCGACGAAAACAGACATGCCAAAACTCACTTCAAAATTTTTGACGTGCCAGCCGTCTTCATTGAAGAAGCGTGCATTGTGGAAGAGGAAAACAGTGAACATACCCAGCACGCGCAGCCAGTCGATATCGTAGTAACGTTTTTTAGTAGTCATTTTATGCTCCTATGCTTTGCTTTTAATTTGCCAGCGAAGCCAGCCCCAAATCCAAAAAAGGGTCAAGGTATTGACGAGAAAAACGGGGAATGAGTACCCTAAGATCGGTGTAAACCAGAAATTGCCAGCATTGACATTTGCAATTATCAGATTATCAGCAAATACCATCGGTATCCCTGTTGCGATACTGCCCAAGAGGATGGTTCCGAGCCATGTTAACCTGATACGCCATGATGGGAGTTGGCGTAAAGCCAGAATCAGGCAAGCCAAGAACGCCAATGCCAGCGGGGTTTCAATAAAAGATTTGGAAATACCCAACTGCATGGCAATATCGAATTCATCTCCGCCTGTTCGCATGGGTGCGCGCAAATAATATAGAGTGGCGACAAGCGAAGATGTCAGAGAAAATGCCAATGCAATCTGTTTCTGATGAATATTTTCTCTACGCCGCATGACGATAAGACCCAGTAACGACCCAAGTAATCCGGCAAGTGGTCCGGCTGTTGTAGCAATAATATTTTCAGTTTTATTCTTGATTGGGGAGCTTAGCTTTAGCCAACCTTGTTCATCTTCGGAGCTACTTATCTCAACCCATTCATCTGGACTAGCAGGGGGCGTATCCCAAACCTGCACAAGTTTGGTGAATGCCCATACTGGCTTATGCCCCATGGCTTGATAGACCACATGATGACCTGTTTCGTGGGTCGTCTGGCTGAGGATGTTGACCAGCATGGCAAGTATCAACAGCGGAAGAAATCGAATGTGGTGTATTGCCTTATCCATTTTTCACCTGCCGGGCTCTACCTGCAATGGCTAATGCCAAGAGAAGAACAGAAGCAAGCATAAAAACTTCAGGCTGGCTCTCAGGGGTTGAGCCGATAAAATCTAAAGCGGGAATACGGTTCATGGGGCCTAGATACCAAATCAACACATAAAGAATTTCAAAAAGTTTGCTGCCATTACTCCATACTCCGGAGACTATCGCCAACGAGGGGATGAAGATGGCGCCTGAAAGGAGCATCAATAATCCTGATAGGTCTCCATCTAAGCCAAGGCGTAAGATAGTGCCACTAGCCACCATAATGGCAAGCATAAAACCAGCCGACCATTGCGCCAGAATATGTCGCCAAACTGGGGAAGGTGATGAGAATACCATCTGGCTCACGTTATGGCGAATTTCACGATTTCCCAAGGAAGACCAGAGCAGTATGGGCCAGATCCAGGCCATTGGCAAAATTATAGAGCGAGTAATATCTGATGGACTAAGCAGGCTGGCAATAATTAGCCCAATAGCAATTGCGCACCACAACCAGCGTTGTCCTTTTAGCAGCAATTTGATCTCGGCACGGAAAACGGGGAAGAAGCTGGGGTGGCGCACATCGGTATTTAACGGTAGCAAGCGGACTGCACGGACAGGTTCGCTTAGTTTGATCTCCTCCGATGGTGATTGATGAATATCATCCTTCTTTCGCTTTTTTGCTATTTTTATTTTCCGCCGTGAAGGGTCAAAACGGTCAAAAAATAGAGCTGCGAGAAGGGCAATGATTGCCCCTATCCCAAAGAAAGAAAAGCGTGCCGCGATGATGGAAGGTGTCCAATCAATACCTGACCAGACGAAAGTGTCTGTAATTACTCCAGGGGCTGCGCCCAGCACAAAACCGCCTTGGTAGCTTGGGAATTGCGCTGTGACAACTTTTGCCATGCTGTTTTCAAGCAGACTGAAACCAAGTGGTTCAAGTGCCGGGTCTTCAAGAGACATGCCCAATGGGATGATGAAAATGAAGAGAAAAAAGTAAATGATATTACCCAAGCCACCTTGCAGAAAGCCGATGGTTTCAAAAAGCACGGCTATGGCTGAGACAAAGGCCAAGAGGGGAATCGTTACAAAAAGAAAAGGGGCAAAGAGGGCAATCAGGTCGATATTTGTGTTTTCACCTGCCAAAAGTTGAATGCCAATTGAGGCAATGGCGAGAATAAGCAACATTGCCATGAAAACTGCCATATTGCTCGCCCATTTACCAAAGGTATATAAAGGGCGTGTAATTGGGGTTGTTGCCATGATCTGCCCCACGCCGCTTTTGCGGTCATGCATGACTGAGCCTTTGACAAGATAAAAACCAAACCAGCCAAAGAAAAATGATGCGATCAACGCTACCATACTGCCAACCCATGCAGAATTAAATTCCCCGCGATAGGTGTCGAGGCGAATGGTCAGATTGCCAATCGCAGTTTGATAGCCCAAAAAGGCGGATAAGCCCAACATGATGAGAAAACTGTAACGTCGTACCCGCTCATAGAGATCGGCGCGCGCTAAGTGATAGAAAATACGAAGCGTCTTCACGATTGCTCACCTTTTACGATGAGGAGATAAGCATCTTCCAGATTAGGATCGGCAACTGCCGCCTGTGGATGGGGGCTGCTTTCACTGACAATGCGAAGTTCCACACCATCACGCCGCCGTACAGCACCGCTGATGATATGTTTATGCTTTAGTGCAGGCAAATCAGCGCTGGGAACTGTCCATTTCCAAACCTTCCCGTCTAATTCTTTTAGCAAATTTTCAGGGGCGCTATCACGCAAAAGTTGCCCTTTATTTACCAATACGATGCGTGTGGCAGTGGATTCGATGTCGGATACGATATGGGTGGATAAAATGACAATTCTGTCTTCAGAGAGATCAGAGAGCAGATTTCGGAAACGGACCCGTTCTTCGGGATCAAGTCCGACGGTCGGTTCGTCCACGATAAGGAGCTGGGGGTCGTTTAATAAAGCTTGTGCGATACCGACACGTTGTTTCATCCCGCCCGAGTAGCCTCCCAGAGGGCGTTTTGCGGCATCTGCCAGATTAGTGACTTGTAAAAGCTCATCAATCCGCTTTTTAGTAGATTTTGAATCTAACCCTTTTATGGCGGCCATATACTCTAAAAATTCGATTGCATTCAGGTTTGGATAAACGCCAAAATCCTGCGGTAAATAGCCTAATACTGCGCGTAGCGGGTCAGGGTTTTTGACTATATCATCGTTATCCCAAAGAATAGTGCCCGTGGTAGGCTTGGTGATTGTCGCCAGCATCCGCATAAAAGTAGATTTTCCAGCCCCGTTCGGGCCAAGCAAGCCAAGAATGCCGGGCTGCACATCCAGCGTAAAATCTTTTAGCCCCCAAAAATCACGTTGATATTCTTTGCCAAGGTTTGTGATGGTTAAATTCATATTTGCTCCTCTTTTTTACATGGATGGTCAATCTTGCCTTTAGGATAGTCGGTGGAAAGGATTTTGTAATCATCTGTTCAGGTAATTCTGATGCTGATAGGGATGATTTCAAAATAGCCAAGTGGTTGATTTTCTCAATAGATAATTAGCTTTTCCAATGTCTAAACTTTGGTAGGTTAAATTTCTTTGAATACCAATTCACAATAGGAATCAATGCTAAATAACCAAGTAACCAGATGGCAAGGAAGAGACTGAATTCCACGCCAGACTTTAAGCCTTCTATAATTTGAAGGAAGATGAGATTCAAAACTGTATTGTTAATGAAATGCCCAAGAAAGGCCGCCCAAAGATTATCTGTTTTGTAATAGAGATAGCCAAAGACTAGTCCGCCGATGCCTGTTGAGATGAGCAAGCCAACAGCTTCAAAGAGCGCTTGTCCTGTATCCGCTTCGCCCGTGAGAAAATGTTTGATTGGCCAAACCAAATGCCAAATTGCGAAGAGAAAGGCTTGTAATCCCAGCGCTTTCCATACACTGAATTTCGCACGAAAATGAGTCAGCATCACGCCGCGAAACAAGCCTTCTTCCATCGCAGCGTTGATGATATTGCCAAAAATCAGCCAAAGCGCAAAGACGAATCCACCAGCCATGCCTGTCTTGGGGTCAATGGCAGAGAGAACGATCTTCGCTGGTTCTCCGCCTGCACGAAGCGCGAGTAGTTGAACGCCATAACCAAGTGAAAATAGCCCCCCAACACTTAAACCGCCGATCAACAGAGATTTACGAAGCACACGTGTGTGAAAACCAATATCGCTGAGTTTATGTTTTGCCCACCAGACATAGACTATGACAAGCACAAGCCCCAGTGATTTTGAGAGAATAATTTCGCCAAGCAGTTCATCAAGGCGAAGGACAAAAATATCAACGATGCGCAAAAGCAAGGCAATCAAGAAGAGGATAAGTGGGGCTCGTTCTTTAAACTGTTTTGACATTTTTCTCTCCTTGTTCATTTCGAATTCTCATCAATTATGTGCTCCTTGATTTAGCATCGTGCATTATTACAAAGAGTAGACCAAGCAAAAATTCAACAGCAGGCAAAGTATAGATCGTCCACATCGGTGAGTTTGCCCAGTTCCCATCAAAAAGCAACCAAGTAGCGTTATAGGCAAAGTGGATGGGGAAAATAAGCAGGATGATCATCTTCGATGAGTAGCGGACGCTGCCCCAAAGCCAGCCAGTAATCGTTCTTGATATGATGCCGGTCACTCCCTGACGGGCGTGGAAAAGCCCAAAGATGAGTGATGAGGCTATTAGCGCTGTGCGTGCCGAGAAACGCTTCTCAAAAAAGCTATAAAGGATGCCCCTAAAATAGAGTTCTTCGGCGATAACGACAATGAGATAGGTGAGTAATCCCCAAACAGTATTTGCAGAAAATGGCTTGAGACTAGAAATACGAATGGCAAAGATGTAGAAGAGAATATAGAGAGTAAAAACAACCAGAGAAATGAAAACATGCTGTCGCATTTTATGCGGAATGGATTTTAGACCAACATCTTCACGAGAGAGTTTGAAGACGCGCAACAAGCCAATGGTTGCCGCTAAAAAGAAAAGGTTAATGATAAAGTTGCTATACGTCTGATCAATATCCAGCAGGGTGGTAATGGCCACGCCCAGAGCTAGCCCAATGATGGGGATTAGGAAAACTAACAGATAATCAAGCTTTGGTGGGTATCGTTTTGTTGGGTTAATTGTATAGTCTCCGTTCAAATCGAATTTGATATTCAGGTTTCTGAGAAGCCCTTACCCTGTTATTCGATCAAACCATGAAGATAAGTAAAACCGGCAAGAGAGTAATTGCGCCCACCAGCAAAGCAATGCAAACACCCCAAGCAATCAAAATGAGTGTCCAAGCCTTCTGGCGTATCAAGTAAATATGACTACCCAAAAAGGATAATCCACCAAGAGAGCAGAATGAGATAGCCACCCAGAGCAAGGCTGGGATATCCTTTGCCCCTGGTTCATTATCCACACGCCAGAAAAACGCATAAACCACGCAAGAAATCAATATAAATAGCCAACCGCATACCAGAGAAAAACCGCTGATAATTTCTTTTATCTTCATGGTGTAAATTACGACAACCGAATAACCCCGCGCTCAATGGCAGTGGTCGCCGCGGCAGTGCGATCGGAGACCCCTAACTTTTGATAAATCTGCAACAAATGCGATTTTACAGTGGCTTTGCTGATATGCAGCCTTTCAGCTACATCCTGATTGCTTGCGCCGCGTGCGACGAGCATCAGGACATCAATTTCGCGTGGACTTAAGGCTTCCTCACCCTTCGAGCGCATCTTGCCCATCAGCCGAGACGCGACAGTTGGCGCCAAAGCTGCCTCTCCGCGTGCTGTGGCTCGGACCGCTCGAAACAATTCTTCACGAGGGGCATCTTTGAGCATATAGCCTGTTGCACCCGCTTCCACAGCACGGACAATATCTGCATCGGTGTCGAAGGTGGTTAGCACCAAAATATGGATATGGGGATGGCTCTCTTTAATTTTGGTGATTGCTTCCACGCCTTCCATTTCAGGCATTCGTAAATCCATTAGCACCACGTCTGGGGTGAGTTTTTCTACTAACTCGAGGGCTTCTCTTCCGTTTTTTGCTTCGGCTATCACGTCGAAGTCGGGTTCGGTTTCAAGCATACCGTGAATTCCGGAGCGCACAACAGGGTGGTCATCAGTAATCAAAATTTTGATTGTTGTCATCATATCTCCAGTTTAATCGTTGAGCGCAGCTTTGATTTCTCTAAAAAGGCGTTCAGCTTTCTCTCTATAATTATCACTACCCAAACCAGATAAGCCAATCACATCACCTCGCCCAAGCTCAAGGACATATTTATTTAGTTTTAGTTCTCGTTTCGCTAAATCTTCCCACGCTAAGTAATTTCTATTGGTAGTTGCCGCCCGTGTATTTTGCCAGTAAACGCCATCATCACAGATGATGAACCCTCGTTTACCTTTTCCCAATGGGTGAGTATCACAGAAAAGGAAATTCTCTTTCTCTTTTGGAAAGACTGTAAATGACTTTGCCGCCACGCGCATTTTTTTTAGGGACACAAATTTGCCTGGGTGAAAATCTTTTGCATCTTCATAGCTTTCACAAATTTGGCGAATTTTCTCCAAATTTGTTTTTCGTGTTATCACTCCTTCTTTGGGGTCTAATACAGCGCCACAGCTTGAACAGATCGTTTGATGTTCTATATAGCTTGCATTACAGTATTGACAAGTTATCATGCTTTTTCTCCAATGCTTTCCGGGATAGAGATTGCAATCGTACAACCTTTGCCAATTTCACTTTCAACCGACATTTCACCGCCCAAGCGTTCAGCTTGTTCTTGCAGGGATTTTAGTCCAAAACCGCCATCTGCATCTTTTGGCAAATGAGCCTCAGGATCAAATCCCTTTCCGTTATCCTGTACATCGAGGGCAACAATGGTATCAAGATAAGTCAGTGTTGCGATAACCTGCGTTGCAGACGCGTGTTTTTTTATATTAGCCAGGGCTTCCCGCAGTGTGCGAAAGATCGCCGTTTCAATATCGGGGTGGAGTTGGCGCATGTTGCCAGAGTATGAAAAACTAACAGAAGTATCATCATCCCCCGCTGCCCAATCATTTATCAGCTTATTGAGGGCTTCTGGGAGTGGAAAACCTTTTTGCAAATCGGGGCGCAAGGCCCAGGTCATCTCGCGAGCGGCGGTCAGGTTTTCTCGGGCAGTTTGGCGCATCTGGTTGAGTAAACCCTGAAAATCCGTGCGCACTTCGGGCGGTTGTTGCTCCATTTTTGCTTCAGCCACTTCGAGATGCGTCACGATGCTGACAAACCCCTGTGTCAGCCCATCGTGAATTTCTGCTGCAAGGCGTTGACGTTCTTCGATAATCCCCGCCTCCCGCGCCTGATCGACCAAGAGCAAATTTTCCAGTGAGAGCGAAACCTGCTCAGCGATGGTCTGGTAATTTTGTGTTTCTATGCGTGAAAAGCCTGATTTGTTTCGTGAGGCTATGACCAAAAATGCCTCTACATTTGAGAGGGGCAAGATAAGCAGGAAGCGTATTGCGGGAATCGGTTGGGGTAGCGAATCCGTTTTTATATGGGTAGCAAGTTTGGGCTGAGAGTGAATCGGTGGGATGGATGTGGGGATGTGCTGTCTCGAGCTAGATACCCACGCCGAAGCAGAATCCAACGCCCCATCATCATCCGCCAATGCGATCCACGCGACCGAGGGGCTTGCGAGCTGCTCACCAACGGCTACCAGCATCCCGGCTTTGTCCTGCCCACCGAGCGCCTGACTGGTGCGGTAGACGGCTTCACGGCTTTTGAGAATAATCTCACCGCGATAGGCGGCAAAGCCCGCAACAGGAATGACAAGCAACATACTCAGAATTTCACTCAATGTAAGCGTTGGCGAGAAGATTGCGTCCGACACCAAGGATATGATGACGATGAGCAACCCGAAAACCCAACCATGCGCACGCGGTGCAACGCGGACTTTGATCGCCATCCACAAGGATGCAGAAAAAACAAGCGCACCCAAAACCCAAGGCCCCACCCATTTGCCTAATGTTTCGGAAAACTGCGATATCTCTTCGAAATTGAGCGTATTGCCTGCGGCGGAATTACGCGCAACATAGATTGAGATGATGAGAAACATGATGAGTTGGATTAGCGCGAGGACGGCGAAGGTTGCACCAAATATCCAGCGCCATTGGATATCTTTGAGGGTGGCTTTTAGTTGTTGGGGGAGGGGCGTTTGGCTTTTCATGGGTCAAGTATAAAGGATTTAGGCCGGAACTGAAACAAGTTGGCGCGAATCCTGACAGGTCTTTTGGACCTGTCAGGATTTCTTTTTGAATTTGCTTTAGGAGACTTGCGATAAGGTTTTTGTCAGTGTTTTTCTGCCATATTGCCAGAGAATATAGACAACAGCGAGGAAGTAAAGCCCAAATAAGATTAGGGATGCGGTGTCTGATTTGAGAGCGGGTAAGACCCAATTCGACCAGTTGAACATCGTGTGCCCCAGCAGTGCGGCGAAAGTCCCACCTTTAGTGTTGGCATAGAACCATGCGATGATAATGCCCGCTAAGACTGTTGTAAGTAGGAGACCCCACATGGGACGGTTATAGTAATCTTCTGCACGGGGCACAAAGAAGAGAGGGAGGTGCCAGAGCCCCCACATCAAACCTGCGATGATTGCGGCTACCAGAGCATCGTATTTGTAGCGAAGATGTTCAAAAGCATAGCCGCGCCAACCAAATTCTTCTTGTAAGGGGCCACCTAGGAAGAAAATAAAGACGAGTGCAATGGGTAAAGAAATTGGTTCTGCCAGGGCTTCAAACTCAGGAAGTGGGCTGCCAAACAAAACCGACAATGCTAATGAACCACCGATCAAAACGGGGAAGGTCAACAAGACTACCCACCACCATTTGCCCATGCGCATCATGAAGCCACGTTTGAGTAGTTCTTTTACGCCCGCACCTTTTTGGTAGATGAAAGTCGTCACGATGGCGCCGACCAGTGGACCCCATGCGCCAAGATTAAGAGCAAGAATATTCGCTATGCTTTCGGGGGCAACCCAGAGGCCTTGTGCGATCAATGCTTCAGGAACCCAGAACAACCAGGAAAATCCGTATGCGATCAGGACAAAGAGCCCAACATTACTTTTCGATTTCATTATATATCTCCTATAGATCAGAATGTTTTTTGTTACATAATAGGATAAAGCACTGTGCTATTTTTGCGATCGGCTATTCAGCCAAAATTAGTGTAGCCAGAGGGTTGGTTTCAAAACCAACCCTCTGGCTATTTTGATAGTTTAGATCCTGAAGCCAAGCAAATTCCAGTAATTTACCCACCAAATACCGCCCAAAACAGCCAGCGTGATGAGCGTGTAATGGATGCGGGTGCTCACCTTCCACCAGCGGTTGCCCCAAGCCAGCGCAACAAAAATGGGCAAGGGCAACGCCAGCGTAACGGGCAGGTAAATGCTATTTAGAGCGCTAATCATCTCTTCGGTAACGCCCCAGACAAAGTTGGGCATCCCGGCAACTGCATCAATAGCGTAGAGCAAGCCGATGGCACGGAGGATGAAGAGTCCCAGCATCCCAGCGACAATCCCTGTCCACAAACGAGCGGCAAATGCACCCAAAAGAACAGGTTCATCAGATGATTTTTTGCGTAATTTGCGGATCAATGCACCCAAGGGCCAACTCACAAAGGTAGAAAACATCGCTGAGACAAGCAGGAGAGCAACCAATTGGATTAAGCTCATTTGAAAACTCAGACTCTCGTACCAGGGCAGTTTTGCAAATGCACTGTGATAACCCTGCCCAGAAATCATCTGGGTAATCTCGCCAGCTTCATTTTGCACAAAGGATAACTGCCCTTTGCCGCCGACCTGCTCAAAATATAGTGGCTCAACTTCCACCCATTGGCTAGTTCCTTCAAATCCACCCATCACGCTGCTCTGCTCACCACCCATCCCCGCAGTGACAATGCTCAGATAGCCTTCATCTGTGGATGTGACTTCAACCAATTGCGAGAAGAAAAACATAGATTTTCCAAAGGAAGTCGCATCGGAATTAAGGGGGCGGTACGTCCCTGTAAAGAGCTTGGTGCGTGCCTGATAATCATCGACGGGAAGAGGGGCTGTTGTGTTGCCAATGGGGTAATAATGTTCCAGAATAGCACTGACAATATCCATGCGTAAATTACTATTACCAGAGTTATAGCTGATGAAAAATCCCATATCCTGCTCAGGGAGCATAACCATGCGGCTGCGTGTGCCAACGCCATCCCCGTCACGAAGCAAGATGCGCTGGTCATTCTCAAAATGTTCAAATAAACCGTAGGTGATGCCTGCCATTTTGGGGTCAGGAGCAAATTGCTGGGTGTGCATCAACTGCGTAGTTGCTTCATCTAAAATACGTGTTCCCTGATATTCGCCACCATTTAAGAGTACAAGCATGAAGGCATTCATGTCGGAGGCTGTGGTGCGCAACCCCCCTGCAGGAGTAGAGCGAATGTAGAAAACAGGTCCAGAATGATACTCACCCTCTGCATAATCATAGCCAGTTGCCAAGCGTGCCATCATTTCATCCGATAAACGCTGGTCAAAAGTACTATCTGTCATGCCAAGCGGAGAAAGAATATTGCTCTCCATATAGGCTTCAAAAGAAAGACCGCTGACTTCCTGAGTCAGGTAACCGGACAAAGTAGCTGCAAAATCACCATAAGTCATATATTGGCCGGGCGGATAGAGTTGGGTTGGTGTGTAGCTCTCGATCAATTCGCCAAGCGAAATCAAGCCTTCTGGGTTTTGTGCGGCAGCCCCGATCAGGCGAGCTTCAAATCCATCGGTGTGGGTCAGCAAATTAGCAAAAGTCAATGCTTCATCGAATTTGGTCTGAAGTTGAAAATCGGTGATATACGGGCGAATATCTTCGTGCAGGTCAATTGCACCACGTTCATATTGCTGTAAAACGCCCACAGCTGAGAATGCCTTCCCCAAAGACGCGGTGGTCAGTAAGGTTTCATTCACATCCATAGGAGTCTGATTTTCCAGATCTGCGTAGCCATAGCCTTTGCTAAAGAAAACTTCGTCATCCTTCACAAAAGTGATCACCACACCGGGGATGTGGTGAGTTTCCATTTGTTCTGCCAAATACTCATCCATGAAGGCTTCAAGTTCAGCAGGGTCGGTAACGCCATTCTGAGTAGCAGAAGCAATTTGAGCCGATTGCGCTTGTGTGGAAGCAGGTTGCAAGATCAGCAACAAGGTTGCCATAAAAATAATTATTGAGGTCTTAAAGGTTTTGTTTTTCATCACATTCTCCTATAGAGTGGTTATCAAATTTATTGACTATAGGATAGCGATTCCCCCTTCTTTTGTAATCCGCTTTATGGGTATATTTCTCCATGCCAATCGGTCGATCATATAACCAACCAATTGGCTATTAGTCAGCTAAATAAAATCAATCCTTAGTAGGAATCCTGCTATTTGTAAGAAGTAGTATTGAGTTTATATATTGTTACCAAGCTATAGGACTCGAACCTGCGACCCCAAGGTTATGAGCCCCAGTCTGGTAGAAGCCACCTAAAACCTCACTTTTAATGAAAAAAGCACCCTTTCAGGTGCTTTTAGTAGCGGGGGTAGGACTCGAACCTACGACCTCCGGGTTATGAGTCTTGTGGTCGGCAGCGGGAAATCTACTCTCAACCCCCAATTTGAAACCAGCGATGTTTTTCTCTGCGATTATCGAATCCGGTTCTTTTTACAGATAATATGTCTTAGAAGATATGACACATCACATCCCTGGCACGGATATCTGCCGAGGCCTCTCCCCGTCTGTTATCGGACAATTTTTCAAAACCCGCACTCGGCACTTCAATATGAATATCTATCCTATCCAACATGGGACTTTTGATAGCATGTCACAGTTTGATGTGTGTAGGTACAGACACAATCAGAATTTGCATATCCACAAGGGCAGGGATACATACAGCTGGACTGTTTTTTGATGATTGTTGGGGCAACAGTATATCATTGTTGGCAGCATACTAAAGCAAAGATAACTGAGCATAGTGATAAAATTCTACAATGCAATCAACACGATCTATCCCCCGCTCACTGACTAAGATCATTCTGCTTGGCATTTTTCTAATTGCTCTCGTCAATATGCCCTCGCCTGCGGTCTTCGTCTGGCTCCGGCAGAGATTGTCTGTTTTTGCGACCATCTTCCTAGGGATATTCATTGAAGCTGACCTGCCCCCAATAGTTGTACCAGTTATTATGTTACACCAGCAGGCTGCAATTGTGAAGTAAGTGGGAGAAAAGTTGCTGGGGTTGGGGGTTTGTAGCCCAATGCACTGTGTGGTCTGACCTGATTGTAATGCCACCT
>JAAENC010000352.1 GCA_024224815.1 Chloroflexota bacterium | reverse complement strand
TCTTGCTGTCTTCAGTCTTTTATAGAAAATAAGATGTTCGCGATCAAACGGAAAGCCATATCCATTTAATTCACTTTTGGCATCCAAAATCCAATTGGATAGAATATACGCCAGAACACGGGGCAAAACATCCCCGCTTTTACCTTCATCCTTCAAGTAAACATCCAAACTATTGGCCAGCTCCGGCTGCGTCTCGATCTTTTCTTCTAAGCTTTTGACAATTTTTCCTAAAGATGGGCGAATGCTGTACTTGCTTAATTCACTTCGAATTCTTGCATATTCAATTGCGAATAGATCTTTGCCAATATCTCGCAGAAAATGATAATGACAGACATAATCCGCAACGCCGGGAAAAACTTCTTTAACTGCTGATAATATACCGGCGCCCATATCATGAACCAGGGCAAGCGGTATGCCGTAGGACTGTTTGATCCGTCTGAGGAAAGGAATGATCTTGTCTGCTTTCTCTGAAGGTCTCTTGATATTGTCTAAAACGATCTATGCGATTGCGTCAACCGCACTCATCAGATGTGGATTGTCCCCTTCACAAGTACCATCCAAATGTCAAATGTA
>JAAENC010000351.1 GCA_024224815.1 Chloroflexota bacterium | reverse complement strand
TTAGGGTTAGATCCTACCTTCAATGGAGCGATGACGCTCCATTAATGTACTACCTGAAATCTCCTCTTGCTTGGCATTGTTTCAAAGTATTTCCGGAACCACCGACTGGATAGTGGGCGGTCACCGGTTCAATGTCTCAATATTATTGAAGTTCTGGTAAATTTGTTAGGATCCAGCTGGCACGATAATGATGGGGAGCATTACCCGTTTCTCCAAGATAATTTATGAAATTAATAGAAAATAGCAGAGAAATTGCAATCTAAGCCTATAATCCTTATTAATCGCTTATTGCCAAGCTGGACAAGAGGCGCCACATAATATATCTGATCATGGGTAATAGACCTTAATTTTACAAAAGGGAAAGCCCATGGATGTCAAAGCTGCGGTTGTCATCTCCAAAGATTGGAAGTCAGATTTTTTATCATTTGTCAGTGATCGCTTAGAGCAAATCGAAAAGGATTACCCAATGGAATCGATGGATGATATCTCTAAAAGCCTTTTCGCAAACCGTTCTGATATCATGGGACAAGCGGCCTTGGCATTGATCGAGAAAAAGTTCGGCCACCTGCTTGATCAACAATATTGCCAATGCCCGCATTGTCTTCGTCGAATCAAAGCCAAAAGTAAAAAGGTCAAGCGTGAAATACAGGTTCTCGTCGGGGCCGTAACGCTTTATCGTCCCTACTTCTATTGCCATAGCTGTCAGTTTGGGTTTTACCCGTTAGACGAAGCACTGGGGCTTTCTAAACGTAAGATACAGCCGGATATCCAAGAATTAGAAGCGTGGCTGGCAGCTGAGATGCCCTATGAAACCTCCAGCGAAACGCTTGACCGATGTGCCGGCATACAAGTCAGTAACCACCATATCCACGATGTTGCCAATGAAATTTCGCAAGATCTTCAGATCTTGGATGTTTGCCCTGGCAAAGAAGAAATTCAACGTCAAATTGACACAATATCCGAAGGAAAATTCCGCCGTCCCATCCTAATGATCGGCCTTGACGGTGCCCATGCACCGACTCGCCCCGAGCCTTCGCCAAGAAAAGGACCAAGGGGCAAAGGCGAATGGAAAGAGGTCAAAGGGTTTCGTCTGTATCTGCTTAATAGTGAGCGTATTGTCCATTTAATCAGTTGGCATCAGATCAAAAACGACAAAGAGCTGGCGGCTGATCTGTTACGCATTAAACAAGCCGCCCTGATCCCTGAAGAAAAGGTGCGCATATGCGTTATCGGTGATGGTGCCCCCTGGATATGGAATCGCATCGAGGAGCTTTTTCCAGATGCCAAGATGGTATTGGACTACTATCATTGCAGCGAATATTTATATGATACAGCGCATGCCCAATACGGTAAAAACAGCCAAAAGGCTCAAGAGTGGGTAGAGGCGACACTTACCCGGCTATTTTCAAACAATATTGAGCAGATCATCACTGGGATCAAGCGCATGAAGCCAGCATCGGATTCTGCCAAGGAACAAATTGACAAGACGATTGGCTATCTTTCCGAACGTACTGATAAAGTCAATTACGGCGCATTAAAACGTGGTGGCTATCACATTGGGAGTGGTGGCATTGAAAGCTCCAATAAGTTTATATCCAATGTTCGCTTGAAGCGATCCGGTGCCTGGTGGTATCCGACAAATGCCAACAACTTATTAAAACTCCGCTGTGCTAAATACAATGGAACTTTTGATAGAATAATGACTGAAGTCAAGAGAAAAAATAAGCCGGCTTATTCTCAAAAAAGACTTGGTGAACTTCGTCTAGTGGTAGACAACTCTTGAGAAACAGGTAATGCTCCCAAACTCTATTAAGATGAAAAAATTCTATTTGTTCAGAAATCGCTTTTTCAACAAGCCAGCGCCTTGTGTATTTTCTGATAATTATTTCTATCTCTTCATCAAAGTCATTTGTAATAACAAGTGCTGGCTTAATTTTACCATGCCCTGTAATCGCTATTTGACGTATTTCCTTCCCGTAATCTTTTAGAAAAATCTTTTCATCCAACACTTTGAGTGCTCTTTTTTTATTGCCTGCGCAATCGACTCTGATTTTTTTCCATTCTTTCTTCGGAATTTTATTGAGCCTTTGAACAATATTTTTACCTCTTCTTCTGATAGTTAAAAATTTCACCTTTTTATCAGCATCAAGTTTTGCAAGATTTTGATAGCAAGTAAATTTGCTGTCAAAAACAAGATATTTCAAACTACTATCATTTGGATTCCCGGATCTGTAAAAATCTATAAACTCAAGTACAACTGCATTCTCATTTTTATGCATAACATTGGTATCACCATAATCTATTATTCCTGAATCAGGATCTTGAGCAAGAATAGCTGAAATGCTTGATAGCGCCTTGTTTCTTTTTCCTGACCAGTTGTTTTCAAGATGATCACTTTCTCCCCAATATGGGATTGTTGTAAAATCCAGGTTTGCGGTATTACCTAAAAGTCCTTCTTTTTTCCAAATTTTATGCAGTCCTTGAAGAAACGAAAGGTTCATCTCTTTAGTAACTCTGCTTGAATAAGAAGTAAACCATGCGGCTTTAGGCAGCACGTTTAGTCCTGCAAACAAACCAAGCCCCCTGTCCATACACCACAAATCGTCTTTTGTATATCGTCTGACATTCGAAAGCTTCAAAGCAATAAACGCCATTATTGAACAATATCTGTTAATCACCTTGGTTTGCGGATAAAGTGATTTTTGTATCAGGGTGTCAATTTTATATTTTCGTACTATCGGTAGAAAACAGAGAATTCCTATATCGCTACTCGAAAATTTTCCTGGAACGAAATGAATCATTTCACTCTTTTGAGCTTTTAGTTTTTCAGGTAATTCTTTTCTTTCTCTGGAAAAATTATTCCTCCTTGGTAACCGAGAAAAACCCTCTTCCTTGAGTAAATAATCAATATAGCTTTCAGAAATTTCATCAAATCTAGGGTGAGTATCTATCATAGATTTAATGTCAGGAA
Source organism: Chloroflexota bacterium (assembly GCA_024224815.1). Taxonomy (GTDB): domain Bacteria; phylum Chloroflexota; class Anaerolineae; order Anaerolineales; family Villigracilaceae; genus Desulfolinea. The sequence continues at coordinate 1,004 of JAAENC010000351.1, read as the reverse complement.
CAGATAGGTTTTTCTTTCGTAAGGAGACGATAAGATCATCAAGCTGATTTTTGTTTTTTTTGAACGGGCGACCTTTTTTCGGCATTATGAAAAATGGATCTTTATTAGGATATTCTTTTAACTGCTTTCTAAAGGTTTTTGTCAAAGTATAGACCGTACTAACCGAGTATCCATATTTTGAAGCAATTTTTTCAGCAGTCATTTTTTCTTTAAAGAAAGCTTTCATAGATTCATATTTTTTTTGGACACCGGATATGTTTTTAAAATATTCTTCAGGGCTCATAAAATTAGGATATATTATTGGCATGATAAAGTCAAATATATTTTATTAAATTATACAAATAATTTTATTAATTCAACTATAATGAGGGGTTATGTTCTAATTGGTATTTTATTAGACACAATAATATTGGTAATTATGGATTTATTTAAATTTATATATACCTAATTATGAAGAGTTTTTGTTACAAGGAAAATTGAATTTAATTTGAATTATCAATGGGTTGAGTTGGATTTGATGGCTTGGCTACTGAAGAATTTTAGGGTTAATTAAACGCATGAAAATCTGTGTTTAATAGTGAATGAAAGAAGCTGGGATGCTGAGAGGCAGGGTAGCTAGGAGGTTGGAGGAAAATGAAGGTATTGAGAAGAAGTAAGGTCCTAAAGATTTTCCCACTCTACAAGGGAGATCTTCTTGCCGGTCCCATGTTCAATTTCACTTATAAGCATCTTGATTTGTGGGACAGAATATTCTTTGTTGTTTGGCAGAGTTAAAGTGTATGCATGATGACGCATATAGAAATGTCGTCCGCCCGGTTCAGGTGATCCGAAACCGAGTTTCTTTAGCTTCTTGATGAAATCTTTTCGCTTACATGGCTTCCATCTACCCATGGGCGGTAGCCTTCTGAGGAACAGGCATTCTTTTGTTTAGATTAATCCTGTCTATCACCGGCAAATTATCGCCATGCCTGATTTTTACAATCAACCATCCTTCAAGAGAGGAT
>JAAENC010000350.1 GCA_024224815.1 Chloroflexota bacterium | reverse complement strand
CACTCAAGGCATCGTAGTTTCACAAACTTTTTGGTCAATCTGATCTCTGGCCTGATTGCTTATGCGCTCAAACCGATCAAGCCTGCATTGAATTTGAAGCCAACCTTACCGAATATCGTCTGCTAAACATAACTCAGGTTATAAGGGTTTTGTCTCCACCTTCTATATGACCATATTGATCGTTAATTTCCTTAAGGGTATCAATATCTATCATCACAATGCTAAGCTTCTCATTTTTACGTGAGGCTCTAGCAAGTTCCTGCTGAAGAGTCTCTTCCATATAACGGCGATTAAAAAGCCCCGTAAGTGAATCGCGAATTGATAACTCTCTCAAAACATGTTCCATTTTTTTTATCTCTGCAAGCTGAATGCCCAATTGCTCGTTAGCTTTTTGCAGTTCTCCTGTACGCTCCTTTACGCGCTCTTCAAGTATTGTATTGCTTGTTTCCAACTCCTTTGAATACCCAAAGATCCTAAAATCCCCTTCAATGATTTCTTTTAAGTGCCATAGCAGTTTCTTGTTTACCTCAGAATGCTGGCGAGTTTTATCATCCAGAACACATAATGTACCGAAAACGGAGTTGTCGAACCATATAAGAGGCACCCCTAAATAGTGGATCATATTTAGCTCGACGTCTGGATTATTCTCCCAATGCGGGTCATCTAGCGCATTGGGCACCAACAACTATTCCCTTGTCTCCATCACAGCTTCACAATAAAGCCCTGTTTCTAAGTCTGCTTTCTCATAAGCTTCGTAAGGATTACCATCTGTATTACTGGTCACAAGCACCTCTATTTGCTTGGAAAGAACACGCATTATTAACGCTACAGGAACATCGTATATTTCAGCCACAAAATCAACGTTTTTTTGCCACTTTTCCACATAGGCTTCGGGGATCTCGTGCTTTTTATACTTGGCTTTTTTCATGCCCAACTCCTTTAGGGTTCATGTAGATATTATACATCTTCCCGTATAAAAGAAGCGATATGCTGCTTAAGAGCCCCGCATCTTTCACTGCGGGCACATTATACAAAATCTACGATAGTAGATTAAGAGTGAACACGCGTTCTGTTTTAATTTATTTTTCTGTTTTTTCACACATAACCACACGATTTCGCCCCTGTTTTTTGGCTTGGTAGAGCGCATCATCTGCGTGCTGTATCAAGCTGGTGAGCGTTTCCCCGTGAGCCGGATACGCCGAGATACCCGCCGAAATTGTGATGCTAAACTCTGCGTCAACCGATTTGATCTTCACTTTTTCTACAGCTTCTCGCCACTCTAATGCTCGTTTATATGCAGCCTGGCAAGAAGTACCAGAGAGAATAACGATAAATTCATCTCCGGCATAACGACAAAAAACATCGCTTTCTCTACACAGAGATTGGATTTCACTGGCAAGTGCCTTTATTGCTCTGTCTCCCCCCAGAAAATGACCGTATAGATCGTTGATTTTTTTCAATCCATCCAGGTCTATCATCACAAGACTCAAAGGATTTCTTGTTCGAGCCACTTTTGCAAGCTCTTGTTGAAGTGTAGCTTCCATATAGCGACGATTGAATATCCCCGTAAGAGGGTCACGAACTGCTTGGTCTTGTAATTTTTCTTGTAAATATCTATGTTTTTTCAGATAGAGCATTTCCTGTTTTATCGCTTGCTTGATTCCTAAAAACCCCAGCAACCATAAAAAGAAATAGCCAAAAACGGCGGTGTAATTATGCTCTACACCCATTCTGTAGAGCGGTGTTAGTGGTACAGAAACTCCTATTCCACCTCGCACATCACCGACTTCGTATCCCTGAAAAGCATGGCATTTCAAACAATCTTCTTCAGTAATCATTGGACGCATCAATCGAAGATAAGGCTCTCCTTCTATATCTACGTATTCAAAGACTTCATCTACGCCGATTTCAAAGGCCAAAAGAGCTTCTTTTTCCCAGTCATCTGGCGCATTCCCATCATAAAGATACTGCAAGCTCGTTATTCTCCCTTGAGCGCCATATAAACCCGGATATTCATTCATCATCTGCCTTAACATATAAGCAGGATTCATTAAAGTAAGTAATGTGCCATCCGGTTGTTGGATGTCGCGCTTTGGTATATGGCTCAAGTGAGGGTTTGGCTGCGTTCTTTCTGTTACAGGCACATAAACACCGCCATGAGAAGCCCCCCAAACACGAAAAGCGAGATCTTTATAGAAGCTCGCTCTCGCTGTATTTTCTGCAATATTCCTTATTTCGTTATATTCATTCCAAAAACTCAGAAGCAAAGACAACACTACAATAGCAGACCATACAAACACTAGCCTACTTTTGTTTTTTCTTAATCGCTTTCCTTCAAAGAGTTCTTTTATAGGCATAGGAATTCATCCATAAGCACAAGTATTTAAAGAATTATAAAGAAAGAATAATCGCCCCACAAGTACCGATAGTCATTTTTTATGGCACTAATAATAACAGGATAAATTCAGCGCTACCTCCCTGCTTAAAACTCTTTTGCTGAAAACATTTTACAAAAATATTTTATTGCTTGACTTGCCCTTATTGGCTACGCGAAGTTTTTATCTTCTCGTTATCAGGGTGTAAAATCTATGTAAACTGATATAATTCAACATCAAATTATTAACTCAGGAATTTCTATGGCTTCAAAAAAGAAAAAATTAAATATACGCGATGGTGCAGGATGGAGCATTTTCATCTTCGGCGTTCTAGCCCTTCTCTTGGGCTTATTGGGCTTGCTCAAGCCAGAACTTACGCTACAAATGCTAGGTTTCGATGTAATTCCGCGCGCTGAACGCCCTGCTAGTGACTACACCATTGCATTTATCGTTGCATCATCTATGGCATCCTTCAACGTCGGGGTTTACTATATACTTGCCGCGCTAAACGACCTCAAAGCATTCTATCGCTGGACAGTTCCCTTTCGAGGCTTAACCTTTCTTGTTTTCACAACACTTGTTATTCTAAAGTTCGCTCCCGCTCGCTTTCTTGGCATAGGCTTATGGGAACTGACAGGTGCAATTGCTACAGGCTTAGCGCTCTATGCCCAAACTAAAAAAGGAAAATAACAATGCGCTCAAAATGGATTGAGTTTGAAGGAAAAAAAATCTTCTATCAAGATTTCTCAAAACTGTTTTTTAATTATGAAGCTGTGAAAAAAGAATTGATTGAAGTACAGCAAATAGTCATTAGCGAGCCGCACGATTCTGTTCTCGTCTTGGCGAACTTTCTCGACACATCCATTTCGGGAGATTTAATGCCAGCGCTTAACGCCAGTTCAACACTCACCAAAGATCACGTTAAAAAAACGGCTGTCGTTGGCGTAAGCGGAATCAAAAGAACACTTGGCGATCTCCTGTCCAAGCTGACAGGACAACCCCTAAGATATTTTAACAACGAAGCCGAGGCAAAAGCATGGCTCGCCGAAGAATAAAAAAGTAAGGAGAAGAAATGGCATCAAGAAAAACCACAAAACGAAGAAGAAAGGCAGCTCAAGACGCTGCAAAAAAAAGAAATACAATCAACGCAGTGATTATCATTGCAGTCACTCTTGCTGTGATCTGGATCGCAACATCAGCGCAGGATAAAACCGCAGCACCGCCCTCTCATCCAGCAGATTCCCAGCCTGTAGAACCTCCTCCAGCGGATGCACAACCGGCAGAAAATAGCGCCCCCGTCGCAGAAGGCAAAACATACGATTCTGCCCCCCCGATGAGTATCGATACAAACGTGATTTATCTTGCTACCGTTAAAATGGCAAATGGCGGCGAATTCGTCATCCAATTGTACGCAGACAAATCACCGATCACAGTAAACAGTTTCGTCTTTTTGGCACGTGAAGGCTTCTTTGATGGCATCACCTTCCATCGCGTACTAGAAGGTTTCATGGCGCAAGGCGGTGACCCAACAGGAACAGGCGCAGGCGGCCCCGGCTACGAATTTGTCAACGAAAATAGCGATTTAACCTTCGACAAAGAAGGTGTGGTTGCCATGGCAAATGCTGGCCCCGACACAAATGGCAGTCAATTCTTTATTACCTTTGGCCCAACCCCTCAACTGAATGGCGGTTACACAATTTTCGGCCAGATTACCGAAGGCATGGATATTGTCCACGGTATTACACGCCGCGATCCTCAACGTAATCCCGATTTTGAAGGGGATATGATAGAAAGCATAACGATCAGCGAAGAATAATTTGCTAATCAAAAATGCAAAAGGCAGTGAGAAATTTCTCGCTGCCTTTTTTGATTCCTTTTTTCTCGCAGGTCATGCTTAAAGCATGACACTCTTTCACGACCAAGCAAGTCACGTTCCAAATGTGACCTACAGCGGCTAGGGGAAATGAAATTTATTTCCCTTTTCTTTCAGCCACTTTCTTCTGACCTTATAGTCTGGCAAAATTCTTTCCACCTCAGCCCAAAATGCTTTAGAGTGATTAAGCTCACGGAGGTGGCAGAGTTCATGAACCACGACATAATCTATGATTTCTATAGGCATCATCACCAATCGCCACGTCAGATTAAGATTTCCTTTTGCGCTGCACGAACCCCAACGTTTTTTCGCTGAAGACAATTTCACTTTTTTATAAGAAAAGCCGTGTTTTTGGGCGTAATGAGTCACTCGTTCCGCAAATATTTCCCGCGCCTGTTTTTTGTACCACTGTTCAAAAACCTTTTCGGCCTGACCTTGTGAAGACTTTGCAAGCTGAAATGTCTTTTCTAAATTCAGTTTTGGTTTTTCCAGGTCAATAAATTCAAGAGGGTAATCTTTTCCTAAAAAGGGAAAGCTCTCCCCCTCTCGAAAGAGGTGCGGGGCAAATAATGCTTGTGTCTCTTTTGCCTGCATCTGTTTTTTAGCAATCCAATTTGTGTGTTTTTCGATCAGGTTGTCAATTTGCTTGCGTGTTGCTCTTTTAGGGGCGCGGATAATCAGTTCGCCGTCCGGTTGAACGACCAGGGCGATTGATTTACGACGAGAGCGGATTATTTTTGCTGGCGTAGTGATCTTTTTGGTACTCACTCTTCTTCTTGGGAAGATTTAACACTATCTGTATCGAGCTGAGGTGTTTTTTTCTTAAATGGGAGCCTGTTGAAAAAAGAGCGTATCTTTTCGAGGATATTTATCGAAGAAGTTGATTTTTCATCTTCATCTTTTGGCGGCCAAGGGTCTTGATCCAGCATCTTTCTCATAATATAGCGACCAAAAAGGACAAAGGTGGCGAGCATAGGGGCGGCGATGATGATTCCTAAAATTCCTATCAAATCTGCAAAAACCAAGGCTGAAACAAGTACTGCAGCCGGGTGAACGCTAAGCGCATCTGCCATAATGCGGGGTGTGATAATGCCGTCAAGAATTTGATCGAAGATAAGCGCAACCAAAATAACAAGCACCGTGTACGCAAGAGGGTCCATGTCAAAAAGTTTGAAGGTCTGGAAATAGCTGACTAGCGCAAGCGCGACCCAGACCATTGCGGGGCCGATATAAGGCAGAAATTTGGATATGCCTGCTAAAAGCGCCAGACCAAGGGCATAGCGAACACCTAAAACGCTAAGAACGAAAAGATAAAAGATAAAAGCGAGGGTAAAAACAATCATTTGCCCGCGTAAGAAAGCGTTCCAAATACGCCCTAGCTCTTTTCCGAGTTTTTTGAAATCGTCGATATAACCGGGGATCTCAACCTTCACTAAATTTTCACGCAAGCCACCACTTTCGGCCAGAATAAAATAGGAAACAAGCATAACGAAAGCGGTCATCCCAAAGAAGCCGGCTGCGCCAGTTGCAACAGAGCCTAAAACTTGGCCTGTACTACCAAGCAATGGCTGTACATAGGAAAGTAGCTCTTGTCCAACGCTCTCTAAATCTAGTGTGCTGAAGTCCAGAGGAATTGGCGCATTTTCAGTGATCCAACTTGCAGCATCACTAAGCATTGTTGGTAGTTCGTCCAGGCTATTTTGCAACAAATCAATCAAGCTTTCAATTTGCAAGCCAATTCCCAAACCGCCCAGCGTGAAAAGAGAGACTATCAGCAAGATAAGCATTAGATAGGTAAGTCCGACAGCCATGCGCCAGGAAAGACGCGGAATTCGATCTAGAAGAGCAGCAACAGGCTGAAAAAGATATGCCAAAATAAAAGCGATCGCCAAAGGAACGATCAATAGTTTAAAGCGAATGAGCAAAGCCGCCACAATAACAACGATGATTAATGTTGCAACGAGCTTAGTCATCCCGCCCCAGCGAGGGGATGCGTTTGAAGTAGATTCTGTCATAGGTTTAGCCTCTATATTTATAAAATAACCCATATAGAATACTGTAGGGACAGGGAAAAATCAAGAAAAAGTAGAAAGAACTTGCCCCTCAGGGTAAAAGCCCGTAAAATCAAAGAACGTAGATACTTGCCCTCAGAAAAGGATTCTTCATGATTGATATTCAAGATTTCGGAAAGCGCCTTACAGACAACCTCGAAAAAGTTATTATTGGTAAACGCCCTGCGCTTGATCTAGTAGTGATCGGACTTCTCTCACAGGGACATATCCTGATCGAAGATGTGCCGGGAGTTGGAAAAACCGTTCTCGCCCGCAGTCTCGCCAAATCGGTCGATTCTCTTTTTAGCCGTATTCAATTTACGCCTGATATGCTCCCCAGCGATGTGACGGGTGTCTCTATCTACAATCAGGAAACGCGCAAATTTGAATTTAGGCCAGGGCCGCTCCTGGGGCAAATCGTGCTTGCTGATGAAATCAATCGCGCCACACCCAAAACCCAAGCTGCGTTACTCGAAGCAATGGAAGAAAACCAGATCACGGTAGATGGTGTTACTCATGAACTCCCACAACCTTTTATGGTATTGGCTACTCAAAATCCGATCGAGTACGAAGGGACTTTCCCTCTCCCGGAAGCGCAACTGGATCGTTTTTTGCTCCACCTACAACTGGGCTATCCTGGCATTTCTAACGAGATCAAAATCCTTGAAAAGCAACAAAGTCAACATCCTATAGAGACGCTCGAAGCCATTATCAGCAATGATGAAATCCTTGAGGCGATTAAAGCTATCAAAGAAGTTTATGTCTCTAAAGCGGTCAAACGCTATATTGTAGAAATAACCATCCAAACTCGCCAAAGCACAGATGTGCATCTTGGCGCCAGCCCACGCGGTAGCTTGGCCCTTTTCCGTACCGCACAGGCGCGCGCAGCCCTACGCGGACGTGATTATGTTTTACCGGACGACATCAAAGCCCTAGCGGTACCTGTTTTAGGACACCGCATTATTTTAGGGTCTGCAGCACGAATGCGCGAACTTAATGCCGACCAAATTGTAAGAGAATTGGCATATAGCATTCCAGTACCCGGGGGAGATTTTCAGGCTGAGAAAAAGAAATAAAAGAAAATGAGAAATAATCGCATTCTCGTTTTTTCACTCTTCTTTCTGAGTCTTTTTGGTGCTCTTGCAACAAATGCGCCAATCTATACGAGGCTGCTTTACCTTACAACTTTGCTCATTGCCGGAAGTTGGCTCTGGGTAAAACTCTCTATTGTCAGACTCGGCCTAGAACGTCGCTCACGCTCTCTGCGCGACAAAGTCGGCGATATTTATGATGAATATTTCAAGGTCGTAAATAATAATTTCTGGTATTGCCCGTGGGTAGAAATCCATAACGAAAGCAATTTACCTTCTTCGGCAGGTTCACGCCTTTTAGTAGGGATTAAAAGACGCGAAAAACGCTCCTATATAGCGCGCACATGGCTCAGGCAGCGCGGCTCATTTTCTTTAGGCCCAACGACCTTTATTTCTCGTGACCCTTTAGGACTTTTTCAAAACAAAAAAAGCTTTCCGGCAGAGTCTCATCTCGTTGTTTTACCCATGATCGTGCCTATTTCATCATTTCCAAACCCACCAGGTTTGTTGCCCGGCGGAAAAGTTGTCCGACAGAAAGCGCTCGGGATCACCCCGCACGCTGCGGGCATCCGGGAGTATGCACCCGGCGATGCCCTTCGCCGAATCCACTGGCAAACATCAGCTCGTCGTCAGAAATTAATGGTCAAAGAATTCGACCAAGACCCACAATCCTCTGTTTGGATATTTTTGGATGCCCAAAACGAAGTACAGGCCAATAAAGAGGATAGATCTCATGAAGATGACTGGGATAACTGGATGCTCGGCACCAAACCTGAATTTGACTTGCCTCCGTCTACAATCGAATACGCGGTGACAAGCGCGGCATCGTTAACCCATTATTTCATGCAGGAGCGCCGTGCAGTGGGGCTAATTACTTCCGGGCAAAGCAATATCGTCATCCCCGCCGACCGCAGCACCCGCCAGGAAGAGAAGATTCTAGAAACCCTTGCCTACATCAAAAGCGAAGGGGAAATGCCCCTCGAAGAACTGGTTACTGTTCAAGCCGGACACCTCATGCAAGGTAGCAGTGCAGTCCTAATTACCCCATCAGTACGCCCTGAAATTTTGCACGCCATAGACATTCTCTTACGCCGAAATCTACACCCGACAGTGGTATTATTGGACGCGAAATCTTTTGGCGGTGCAAAAGGCAGCCTCGCCTTAAAAGATGATCTGGAAAAACTAAATATCCCCATCTGCCACATACGTTGTGAAGATGATCTCGGGCAAAAATTATCGAGTTTTTAGGAAAACTGTTCATGACACAAGTAGTACACACCTTAGATCTTAAATTTCAAAATCGCAACGATGCTATTGCCGCCTTTTTAATCCCTTATTCAGGCGGCGCAGTATTAGTTGAATCGGGTCCCGGCTCAACAACGGAAGGCTTAAAAGCTGGCCTAGACGAACACGGGATGAAAATTAGCGACGTTACCCATGTTTTGCTCAGCCACATCCATCTTGACCATGCAGGCGCAGCCGGCTGGCTCGCCCAACAAGGCGCAGAAATTTATGTTCATCCACGCGGCGCACCGCATTTAATCAACCCTGAAAGATTAATCATCAGCGCAACCCGCATCTATCAGGACAAAATGCACACACTCTGGGGCGACTTTCTCGCCGTTCCTGAAAATCAACTCCATATCCCTGAAGATGGTGAAAAATTCACGATTGGCGATCTGGAATTCACAGCCTACTTCACGCCCGGGCACGCCGAACATCATATTGCCTATGGCTTCGGTAATTTAGTATTCACGGGCGATGTAGCCGGTGTACGAATGCCTGGTTGTGACTACGTACGTTTACCCCTTGTCCCCCCTGAACTACATCTTGAAAGATGGCAAGCCAGCATTGAGCTCCTGCTCGAGAAAAACTTCAAACGCATCGCCCCTACGCACTTTTCTATATATGACGATGCTGAAAAACATCTTCTTGATGCATTAAAAGCCGCTAAAACAACTTCTTTATGGCTTGAGGAGATTATGCCTACTAATCCCGGCAACGATGAGTTAGGTGTAGAATTCACAAAATGGATGTCCAAAGAAGCCGAAGCAAATAATATAAGCGAACATGATCTAAAAACATACGAAATAGCCAATCCTTTGCATATGTCATCGACAGCATTGGCGCGCTACTGGACAAAATTTAGACAACCGGCAACTTAAATTAGCGCTCTAAGATACTGGGTACATGATACTCAGTGTCTTCCAATTTATAGCTTCTCGACTGCGTAGCGCTCGGGGCGACAATCTCAAGAGGTGAAAAAAAATGAAAGACTTTCTCTCCATCTCAGACTACTCGTCTGAAGAACTGCAAGATTTGCTCGATCTCGCCGTAAGAATGAAGGCAGAATATTTCGCAGGCGGCAACCCTCCGCTAGCACAAGGAAAGGTCATGGCAATGATCTTCCAGAAACCCAGTCTGCGCACACGCGTATCTTTTGATATGGTCATGCGTCATCTTGGCGGCGATGCTCTCTATCTTTCTCCAGCAGAAATTGGCTTGGGAAAACGAGAAGCGATCTCTGATGTAGCGCGCGTTCTTTCTGGTTATGTTCACGTTATTATGGCACGTGTTTTTCAGCACGAACACGTTACCGAATTAGGTGAATATGCCTCTGTTCCCGTTATTAATGGATTAAGCGATTTCAATCATCCCTGCCAGGCAATGGCAGATGCACTTACTATCCAGGAGAAATTTGGCACACTTAAAGATGTCAATGTAACTTATGTTGGGGATGGAAATAACGTCGCGGCTTCGCTGATGTATATCTCTGCAAAACTGGGTGCAAATTTCACAATTGCCAACCCTGAAGGCTACGATATGCCCGCTTACGCCATCGAGCTTGGACGTAAACTTGCTGCCGAATCCGGATCATCCATTACGCTCTTAAACGATCCTCATGAAGCCGTAAAAGGAGCGCAGGCGATTTACACTGATACATGGACGAGCATGGGGCAAGAAGCAGAAACGAAAAAACGCCAACAAGTATTCCCTCCCTATCAAGTTAACGCAGCCTTGGTCGCTGAAGCGGACAAAGATGCCATTGTTATGCACTGTTTACCCGCGCACCGCAACGAAGAATTAACCGATGAGGTTGCCGACGGGCCACACTCTGTTATTTTCCCGCAGGCGCATAATAGATTGCACGCACAAAAAGCGATTGTAGCAAGGCTCCTAGGCGTAGCGTAGAACTGCTTCAATTCGTACAAAAAAATCCAGCTAGGGTGATGGAAACAAACCCTAACCTAAAAAAATGAGTGAGATGTGATTTCTTACTCATTTTTTAGTATTAATATCAATCTACTTTGCAGGAAGCTTGTGCTAAACTTCACCCAAAAGAGGACAAAAGTTTTTTGTAGATACTTTTTTTTGCAAAGATTTTAACGAGATTTTTTCAAAAAAATATCTTCTTATGGGCAACACATTTAGATGTTGGTAAACCTAATTATGTCATTGCGAATCCCGATGCTTTTCGGGTGAAGCAATCTCCCAAACAGTGAGGGAGACCGCTTCGCAAAAAGACGCTCGCGGTGACGTAGATATGCTAAATTTTATATGTTTCGTCTATTAGAACTACATTTCTTTTTATAACCCTTAACCCTTGCCCTAACGTTCTGCGTTGAGGCGCTGTAGACAAGTCACAATGCGGAGCATTGTATCCAGAGAAAATGCTCTTCTCAAAAAAAATGTATACTAAGGGCAGCAAGCCCAAAGCAAGTGCGGAGCGGATTTCATCCTAAAAAAAGAGAAAAGGAGCTAAATATGATTATCGGCATTCCTAAAGAGCGACGCCCAAATGAATATCGCGTTGGTTTATCTCCTGCAGGGGTTAAAATGCTCACGGAGCGCGGGCATACTTGCTTTGTTGAAGACCAGGCGGGCATGGGGGCGGCTTTCAAAAACGTGGAATATGAAAAAGCGGGCGCAAAAATCGCTTTTTCGGCAGATGAAGTATTTGGGCGCGCAGATTTGTTGCTTAAGATGGCGCGCCCTTTGCAAAAAGAACTTGAGTGGTTACGCTCAGATTCTGCTGTGGCAGCCTTTTTACATCTTGCCTCGGCACATGAGGAAAAGCTAAATATTCTCAGAGAAAAAAACATTCACACCATCGCCTATGAGCAAATTCAGAAAGAGGATGAAACCCACCCTGTTTTGCGCCCATTAAGCCAAATTGGTGGGGCAATGGCTGCCCAAACAGCGGCGCGCCTTTTGCAAAACAAATTTGGCGGACGCGGCATTTTGCTTGGGATGATTCCCGGTGTCCCTCCCGCAGAAGTGATCATTTTAGGTGCTGGCGTTGCAGGTACTTATGCCGCGCGCGCTTTTCAGGGACTCGGTGCACACGTGACCGTACTGGATAACGATATGGACGCTTTACAGTGCATTGCAGAAGATCTCCGTGGCGTCGTTACTATGGTCTCAACTCCTTATAATATCGGTCGCGCAACAGCGTATGCCGATGTTGTTATTGGCGCGGTACTCGTTTCTGGCGAGCGCAGCCCGATTTTAGTAACGCGCGAAATGATACGCATAATGAAAGCGCGCTCGGTTATTTTAGATTTAAGCATTGACCAAGGTGGTTGTTTTGAAACTTCACGCCCTACAACACACGATAACCCGGTCTATGTTGAAGAGGAAGTAACCCATTATTGTGTGCCAAATATGTCGGGGGTTGTAGCTCGAACCGCAACGCATGCTTTTGTCAACGCAGCAATGCCTTATATTCTTGAGTTAGCAGATCAAGGCATTGAAGATGCTCTAAAAAATATTTCAGATCTTAAAGCCGCAGCAAATAGGTATTAAAGACTATGGATTGGAAAACACGTTATAAAGACCGTATTCTTAGCGCAAACGAGGCTGTAGAAGCCGTGAAATCTCACGACCGCCTTTTTCTGACCGGGAACGTCTCTGTGCCTTATAAATTACTCGATGCATTGGTAGAAAGAGCGCCGGAGATAGAAGATGTAGAAATTTGCCAGGCGCTAACGATTGGCGCACCTGCCTATGTAAGCCCAGAAATGGAAGGGCATTTACGTGTGAACACAATGTTTATCAGCGGGAATATTCGAAAAGCTGTTCACGAAGGACGTGCAGATTTCACACCGGTACTGCTCTCTGAATTCCCACTACTATTCAAAAATGGACATCTGCCTTTGGATGTCGCGCTAATTCATGTCTCTCTTCCCGACGAACATGGTTTTTGCAGCTTGGGTGTTGAAGTAGGACTAACAAAAACAGCATCCGAATCTGCGAAAATCATCATCGCAGAAGTTAATGAGCAGATGCCGCGCACATTAGGTGACGCTTTTATTCATGTTGGGCGTTTGGATTATATAGTACCTGTAAATTACCCGATTGCTGAAATGTCGATGGGCGACGGAAAACCCTCGCCAGAGATCGAAAAAATGGCAGCCTATATCGCAGAAATGATTCCTGATGGCGCAACCATGCAAATGGGCATTGGCGCAGTGCCTGATGCCGTACTGAAACATCTCTATGACAAAAAAGATTTAGGCGTTCACACGGAGTTATTCTCTGACGGCGTTATCGATCTCGTTGAAGCCGGTGTCTTGACCAACGCAGAGAAAACTTTACATCAAGGAAAAATTTTGTCCGGCTTTGTTATCGGCTCAAAACGTCTCTACGATTGGGTAGACGATAACCCGCTCATCGAAATGCGACGAACAGAATATGTCAACGACCCCTTTATTATCGCCCAAAACGAAAAAATGGTCGCCATTAACTCCGCCATCGAAATTGACCTAACAGGACAAGTTTGCGCCGACAGTATCGGCCCTAAACTCTATAGTGGCGTTGGCGGACAACTCGATTTTGTCTACGGCGCATCCCGCTCAAAGGGCGGCGTACCAATTATCGCCTTGCCCAGCGACACAGTCACAGGTAGCGGAAAACGCTTTAGCCGCATTGTTGGGATGCTAAAACATGGCGCGGGTGTTGTCACCACACGCAACCATATACGCTATGTAGTTACAGAACATGGCGTAGCCGATCTATATGGAAAAACCATTCGCCAGCGAGCACAAGCCTTAATTAGTATCGCACATCCCGACTTCAGGGATGACCTAAAGAAAGAAGCTCGCCAACTACATTATTTTTAGGATGAAATACACAGCCACGCCCTTGGCCTAAACTTGCTGAGGGCGTGGACACATCGTCTACAACGAGGGGAAATCGCACCAAAAGACTCATTTACAAGGAATTTCGTTTCCTCAGAAGAGAAAATGTGTTCATGCTAAGTAGACTACATTTCAAGCTTAACGCGCATACGGTATAAAAAAAGGAAAAAGATGAAACGCAGAGCCAAGATCGTGGCAACAATAGGACCCGCATCTGATAGCGAAGAAACACTCGAAGCACTGATCCTTGCTGGGATGAATGTTGCGCGCCTGAATTTCTCACACGGAACGCATGAAGAACACGCTGAACGCATAAAAAGAATTAGACGTGTTGCCAAAAGAATGGGGCATCCTGTTGGTATTTTGCAAGACCTACAAGGACCAAAACTCAGAATCGGGCAACTAGAGGACTCTCTGCAACTCTCGGAAGGTGAGAGAGTTCATTTTTACGCAACAAAGGATAAACCTCCCCAAACGGGCGACAAAGTCATCCCCGTCGATTTTGTTGAACTATTTGAAACCGTTCGTAAAGATGATCGCCTATTGCTTGACGATGGGCGTCTTTCGCTACGCGTCAAAAATATCCACGCGCGAAGCTTGGAAGCGGTAGTTGTTGTGGGCGGGGCACTTACTTCCCATAAGGGAATCAACCTTCCCGGCGTGCGATTACGTTTTTCGGGGTATACATCCAAAGACAAAGCAGATCTTCAGCTTGGTGTTTTCCATAGCGTAGATGCTGTCGCCCTTTCCTTTGTCCGCACCGCAAAAGATGTGGTCGAAGTTCGCGAGGAAATGGAACGTTTTTCAAACGATTACCCTGCACCAATGCTGATCGCAAAACTCGAACGCCCAGAGGCAATTGATAATATTGATGAAATTCTCGGCGTTGTAGACGGCGTAATGGTCGCGCGCGGTGATTTGGGTGTAGAAATGCCGCCCGAGCGTGTTCCCGTCCTTCAAAAAATGATCATCCGCAAAGCAAGTGCGCGGGCTAAGATCGTTATCACAGCAACACAAATGCTCGAATCTATGATCCATTCTTCGCTACCAACGCGGGCTGAGGCTTCTGATATTGCAAATGCCATTTTTGATGGTACAGATGCCGTAATGCTTTCAGCAGAAACAGCAGCGGGCGAGCATCCAGTTGAGGCGGTCAAAATGATGGCGAGAATTATTGTTGAAGCAGAATCACATAGCGGAGAGTGGGAGCGGGAGATTGACCGCGTACGTGGCTTAGGCGAAAGCGACGCAGCGTCAATGTCGCGTGCTGCCTATGCCCTCGCCAGCGACGTAGATGTGACCGCCGTGGCAGTTTTCACATCACAGGGCAGTACAGCTTGGCTGGTTTCTAAAATTCGTCCTGCCAAACGGATTTTAGCTTTCACGCCAATTAAAATGACCTATCAAAAAATGGCTTTTTTGTGGGGTGTATACCCGCAACTGGTACCTTTTGCCAATACGCTCGAAAAAATGATCGCCCATGTAGACAAAGCGCTCTTAAAAAGTGGTGTAAAAGAAGGCGGGCAAGTTGCGCTGCTCTGTGGTTTCCCCGTTGGCGCAATGAAACCGCCCAATATGGCCTTGCTACACACAGTTGGTGATGCCCACTAAAAGAAAAACGCTTCCTTATCGGAAGCGTTTTTTGCTTAAATCTCTACTCAAAATATCTAAAGTGTGCGCTGCATCTGCCTTTGATGCATTGCACAGTGGGTCTTGCAAAAAGAAATCGCATTTGAAAATTCAACTTAGCAACGCACTAAAATTTTATATCCTTCACATTCAACTGCAAACTTTTCCGCCCATTCCACTCATTCACTTCAAAAGTGTAGAGCAAGTCGATTTTTGCTGGCAAATCTGCTTTCAGGTGTCCCAGTCTAAAGGCGATTGCGTCCAAAGTTGCGCCACCATCGGTCACTGTCAGTTTGAGATGCGTCTTCTCTTTTCCTACCGTGCGTGATGATTTCACGCCCAAATTGCGGGATACAAAAACCGGTCGCGGATTCCCATATCCTGTTGGTTCGAGGTAATTAAGATGCTCCAGCATTTCAAAAGAGAGCGATTCGAGCGCAAGTTCCATATCTGCTACCAACACCGGACGCAAGTCTACACCCGCGAGTTTTTCCGCTGCAATTTCCTTCATTCGCTTGAGAAAAACCCCAACATTTTCATTTCTAATCGTGAATCCTGCCGCTGCGGCATGACCACCATGTCTCTCAAGTAAATCAGCGCATTGATCTAGCGCATCGGTGATGTGAAACTCCGAGATCGAGCGACAGGAGCAAACGGTCGTTTCCTCATCCACATGCCCGACAATGGCGGGACGATAATGGCGATCTGCCAAACGGGATGCTGCCAAACCTACAACACCAGGGTTGAAATCTGGAGATGCAGCGAAAAGTAAAAAGGCATCTTTATCGGTTGCGAGCGCAATACTTTCTGAAACTTCTTGCATCTCGCGTGTGATTTTTTGCCGCTCCTGATTTTGCATCTCTAATGCTTGGGCCATCTCGCCCGTTCGCATAAACTCTTCTTCTATCAATAATTCGTAGGCACTTAAAGCAGAATCTAATCGCCCTGCTGCGTTGAGACGAGGCCCTAAACTAAAACCGATATTCATCGCATTTACTTCGCGGATATTGACACCCGAGACACCCGCGAGAGAGACTAAGCCTTGTCGTTGGGTATTTTTCATTACGCGTAAACCTTTACGCACAAGGGCATGATTTTCGCCTTCGAGCGGCGCAAGGTCTGCGACGGTACCGAGCGCAACCAGATCAAGAAGATGCTCGGGGCTTAGGTTATTTGTAGTCTTCTTTTCTAATAAGGCTTGGGCGATTTTATAGGCTATTCCGACACCAGCGAGCATCTTTTCGGGGTAAACATCCCCTTCTTGTTTGGGATTAACGACTGCCAACGCATTTGGCAGAATCTCTCCGGGATGGTGGTGGTCTGTCACAATGAGATCAAGCCCAAGGCCACGAGCGTGCTCGACTTCATCCAATGAACGGATTCCGCAATCAACAGTAATGACGAGATTCACATCATTCTTTGCGAGTTTAGTTAGAGCGTCCTTGTTTAGCCCGTAGCCCTCTGAAAAGCGATTGGGGATATAAACATCCACATCGGCGTCATAAGCGCGTAGAAGCTGTACAAGAAGCGCAGAGGAGGTGACTCCGTCTACATCGTAATCTCCATAAATGATGGTTTTCTCTTTTATCTCAATGGCCTGCAAAATGCGCGGAATGGCGATATCCATATCCTTGAGTTTCCAGGGAGACATATCATGCGCAGGGGCGGCTTTTAAAAAAGCACGCGCGTCGGCATCTGTAGCATAGCCACGATTAAAAAGCAGCCGCCTTAAAACAGGTGGGAATTTAGCGAGCGCTTCATCAGCTTCGGGGGTAAGGGGGGCTTGGATTTGCCAGTGTGTTTGCATAAGTTGAGTATAAGCGGGGACAGGGTGATAAACAAGGGCGCGCTAAGAATTACAGGATATTTACTTTGGAAAAAGAAAAGCTGAGAAGGATTTCAATATATCAGGTGCAAGAATCCCCAACAAAAGCAGAACAATCACAGCGATCAAACCATAACCGACCATCATTTTGGCGTAATCAGCGGCATCGCTATATCTGATGATTTCAAAGACTAGCTGCCCGATATGCTTGGGGAAGGTCACCACTTGAAAAAGAAGGGATTGCTTTTCAGCGGGCGGAGTTGATTTTGGCTCTACTTCTTTTGACATGGGTTTTGCCTTTATCTCATATAGTAGGGGCACCCTTATAAACAAAGGTTAGCTTTTCCTATTAATTCTTCTAATTTATAAACTCCTGCTGAAAACATTACCACTTCAATTTGTTTTCTCTCCAGTTTTATCGCCTCCACCACCTTCTCTGTAGAAACCATCGCCGCTTTCAAAAAGGGGCTTGTCATCCCGCCCAGCGTTGCGCCGAGCGCAATGGATTTGGCAATATCCAGCCCATTCTTTAGACCACCGCTGGCGAAGATGGTCATTTCGCGGGCGACTTTTTTTACATTCAGAATCGAATCTGCGGTGTTGATGCCCCAATCGACGAAGGTGGCGGCAAGTTCTCTGGTGAATTCGTCTGGGGCGCGGTGCATTTCTACTTGTGACCAGCTTGTGCCACCTGCACCGGCTACGTCTATGGCATCCACGCCGCAATCGGCTAAAAGTTTTGCTGTGCGTTCTGAGATGCCCCAACCCACTTCTTTGGCGATAACGGGGACATCCAGTTTTTTGCAGACTGCTTCGATCTTTTTTGCAAGACCTGCGAAATTTGTATCCCCGCCTTCCTGCACAGCTTCTTGGAGGGGGTTTAGATGCAAAATCAGCGCGTCGGCTTCGATCATATCGACAGAACGGCGGCATTCGTCGATGCCGTAGCCATAATTAAGTTGAACAGCGCCGAGGTTGGCAAAAAGCATTGCATCGGGCGCTACTTTGCGAGCTATGGAAAAAGTGGGTGTTTGGATGGGTTGGTCGATCGCTGCGCGTTGAGAGCCTAATCCCATTGCGATGCCGGTTTCTTGCGCGGCTTCGGCGAGTCTTGCGTTAATTTCACCGGCTTCCTCTGTCCCGCCGGTCATGGAGGAGATTAAGATCGGGGCACGCAGTTTTTTACCGAAGAGTGTCAAGCCTAAATCCACGTCTGATAACGAATTTTCGGGCAGGGCTTCGTGTGTAAAACGGTATTTTTCCAATCCCGTTGAGATGCCCGAGCGGACATCTTCATCCAAATTAATTCGAATATGGTCAGCTTTTCTTTCATCGATTGGCGCAACTTTTTTCATAGGGCTGTGTTCCTTATTCTGAAATATACTGGTAGAATTGCCAGCGAAAAACCAACTATTTAGGAGAATATTATGTCTGACACTTTCAGCGATATTAAAGATATTATTGTCGACTTGCTCGGCGCAGATGAAGAAAAAGTTACCCTCGAAGCCAGTTTCCGTGAAGACCTCGAAGCCGATTCCCTCGACTTGGTCGAATTGATCATGGCTTTTGAAGATAAATTCGGCGCCGAGATCTCGGACGAAGATGCTCAGTCGATCACAACTGTCGGTGGCGCAGTCGAGTATATCAAGTCACATAGCTAAATTATACCGCTCTATAAGTAAAAGAAGCCGTTTTTTTCAGACGGCTTCTTTTTTGTTAAGAATTCAGATTGACAACCCCAACTTTTCCCATTATAAGAAGCTCTATGAATTTCAAAAAACTGCTGCTGGGATTATGGATTTCCGCTCTACTGCTAAGTGCCTGTAACCTTAGCCCATCGGATATTTTGGGGCCGACCGCGACCCCGAGCTTGACTCCATCTCCCACCATCACCCCTTCCCCAACAGCTACCATTACCCCATCGCCCGTCCCGACCATTATTCCGCTTGCCCGAGTCGGGATCGGTGAAAAAGCACTCGCCAACGGTGATTACACTCTTGCCCGCGGGGAATTTCAGACTGTCGTTAACACCTCTACAGATGACGAACTCCGCGCAGCCGCTCTTTGGGGCTTGGTTCGCGTCAATTACGAAGACGAACACGATCACGAAGCAATTGCCTTTGCCTTACAGTTGGAAAATGAGTATCCGAACTCGCCTTTTCTTGCCTATGCGCACTTTCTTGCGGGGCAAGCCAATAGAAATATCGGTCGCCATCAGGCCGCAACAGAATCCTTTGCTGCCTATCTCGAACTACGCCCAGATTTACTCCAAAATTACGTTGAAGAGCTGCGTGGCGATATTTTTACAGAAGTCGGCGATTATGCCAGCGCGCTTAACGCCTACCAAGCCGCTCTCGACGCACCAAGCCTAAACAACGGTAGCAATCTTGAAATTAAGATCGCTACCAGTAAAGCTGCAATTGGCGATTTTGCAGGTGCGCTCGCAGATTATGATTCTATATCCCAGCGCAGCAATAACGACTTTACCAAAGCACAAATGGATTATTTTTCAGGTTTCGCTCATTTGATGCTTGCAAATGAAGAAGAAGGTTATGCGCGTTATTTGCATGCCGTTGAAAATTACCCTCTTGCCTATCATTCCTATCTCGCTCTGCTCGAATTAGTAGAGGCGAGCATTCCCGTCAACGACCTAAGCCGTGGCGTAACAGATTACGCCGCAGACCAATACGATGTCGCATTGGTCGCCTTAGATCGTTATATTGCAGAAACCCCCGAAAACGACGGGACAGCCGCTTATTATCGCGCAAAAACGCTCTACGCCATGGGACGTTACGACGACGAAGTTGCTGCGTGGAGCTATTTTATAGAGAATTATCCTGCAAATAGCAATTGGTCAAAAGCATGGGAAGAAAAATCTTATACCCAATGGCACGATCTCAAACAACTAGAAGCGGGTAAAAAGACCTTACTTGATTTTGTTGCATCAGCACCCACCCACCCCGAAGCCCCTCGCCTCTTGATGAACGCCGCTCGCCTGATGGAAAGAAATGAAAAAGAAGAAGAGGCAATAACGCTCTGGACACGTCTTTCAGATGAATATCCTGGTAGCAATCTTGCACCCGAAGCACTCTTTTCAGCTGGTGTTACAAATTATCGACTTGGTGACTACGCGCAAGCGCTAACACTCTTTCAGCGAGGGCTTTTACTTATCACCGAGGCAGAAGAGCAAGCACGGAGCTATTTATGGATAGGCAAAACACAAGAAAAACTAGGTGAGTTGGAAGCCGCACAGGATGCTTGGCAGCAAGCGCAATCCATTAATCCAAGCGACTATTATTCCGTGCGTGCCCGTGATCTTTTAACGGAAACTGCGCCCTTCTCTGTACCCAGCATCTATAACCCCGAAACGGATCCTGCCAAAGAACGTGCTGAGGCAGCCTCCTGGCTCCGAATCACCTTCAATCTCCCCGCAGACACCGATCTGGAGAAATTGGGCGCACTAGAATCAGATCTTCGCCTACAACGCGGACGAGAATACTGGGAACTAGGTCTTTACGACGAAGCCCGCCTAGAGTTTGAAAGCCTGCGTGCAGACGTAGAAAATAACGCAGCAGACAGCTTTAGGTTGACAAACTTCATGCTCGATCTAGGCTTATACAGACCCGCAATTTTTGCCGCACGTCAGATTTTAGATCTTGCTGGTATGAAAAGCCACGCAGAAACACTCCACGCACCTGCTTATTTCAACCATATCCGTTACGGAAGATACTACAGCGATCTTGTTGAACCTGCCGCAAAAGAGCATGATTTTCATCCCATATTTATCTATAGCCTTATGCGCCAAGAAAGCCTCTTCGAGGGCTTTGTTCATTCGGCTGCAGGCGCACGCGGGTTGATGCAAGTTATCCCCGCCACAGGGGCAAATATCGCCAGCCAAAACAATTGGCTAATAGAATACACAGCCGAAGATCTCTACCGCCCGATGGTCAGCGTCAGATTTGGCACCTGGTATTTAGACTCTAATCGCGAGCTGCTTGATAACGACCTTTATGCCACTCTTGCCGCTTATAACGGTGGCCCTGGCAACGCCATCGAGTGGCAAAATCTTGCCAACGGTGACCCAGACCTCTTCCTTGAAAGTGTTCGTTTCACGGAAACAAGAGATTATATTCGGTCAATATACGAAACCTATCGCATTTACGAAACTATCTACGGCGCAAGTCAATAAAAAATCCCGCTTTAAAAAACAAAAAAAGGTCGAGCATTTTTAAAATGCTCGACCTTTTTTTAATAAAAACTAACTAAATATGTTCTCGAATTCGCTTTGTCACTGCAGCGGCGTCCAAAGATAAAATTGAGACCAATTTATCACGCCCCGTTTCCCCGGCAATAATAGCCACATCCTTTTCAGGAATACTCAAAACGCCTGCAAGCAATTTCGTCATGGCCATATTATCTTGTCCCTTATCAGGACTTGCGGTTACATGAATCTTAATCGTTCCATCCTCCAAAATGCCAGCAACAGCATTTCGACTTGCCTTTGCGGTTAAGCGCACCGTTAATGCCGCGCCAGATTGTCCGTCATGCAATTTGTATTTACGAGAAGACATAATTTCACCTCAATTAATGCGGTAATGCGGATAAAAAATTAATCAATGCCCAAGATAACGCCCTGATCAAAAAATATAAAACCAAAGGACTAAGATCAAACATCCCAACAAGCGGTACAACGCGCCGAATCGGCATCAGCATCGGCTCAACAATGCGATCAATAGTTTCTCGCACCGGATGAAAAGGGGACATAAAATATGATAACACAGCAGAAAGAATTATCAATAGGACAAGAAGTTGAGTAGCAATATTAATTAAGTTAATCAAAAAAACAATGATCATTAGTTCTCCAAAAATTCAACGGGGACGTGAACCTACAATCGCTTGCCCCACCCGAACGATCGTTGCCCCTTCTTCAACGGCGATGTGAAAATCGCCACTCGTCCCCATGGAAAGTTGCTCCCATTTAACTTGCGGATACCGGTCTCTAAAATAATCCCGCAATCGCCGCAACTGACGAAAATACGGACGAGCTAACTCAGCATCACTAAAAAACGGAGGCATCGTCATTAAGCCTTGTGCTTCAAGATTGTCTAATAAAAGAATTTCTTCCACATCAGGAAGAAGCTCTTCCCAGCGAGATTCATCCGAAGCATCCCAGCCATGCTTAGAGCTTTCGCCGCCGACGTTGAATTCCAACAAAACGGGCAGCTTTCGCCCAAGCTCAGCAGAAAAACGATCAAGACGGCGAGCAGTTTTTAACCGATCCAGAGAGTGTAAAAGAGCAAAATTCCCAGCCACCAAAGATGCCTTTCGGCTCTGTACGTGCCCGATCATGTGCCATTCTACCGTAGATTTTTCTCCCAAAGATTGCATCTTCTTAACAGCTTCTTCAGGGTAGTTTTCCCCAAGGGTTTTCACTCCCGCCGCAATAGCCGCCTCGACTAAAGATACAGGCTGTTTTTTAGTAACAACGACTAATTTAACAGAGTTCGGCTCACACCCTGAAATTTCAATCGCATCCTCTATTTTAGACAGAGTCTTTTGATAATTTTCTTGAATTTTTTTAACAAGTGATTGATCTATCATATTTTTCTCTCGACGCAGACTACTTTAAAAACGCGCCGCCGTCCTCGGCGGCTAGAGCACGATATTTATTATTTCAATGCGATCATCGTCCCAAAGCGCCCTGTCTTTCCTTTTTCGGCACGATGGGAATACCAGTCATCGAGATGGCATGCTGTGCAAAGATTTGCGGCTTCAATCTGCTCAACGCCTGTTTTTTCAAGCTGTATACGATTGGCCGCTAACATATCAAAATGTCTGCGCTCACCGAATTTTGGCAATAGAGATTCTGCATCTTGACCAAAATTTGCGCGAACTTGCTCGATCACATTTTCGCCAACTTCATAATGATCAACGCCAATGGATGGGCCGATCGCCGCCTGAATATTTTCTGGCTTTGAGTCATATTTTTCTTGCATCGCTTTAATTGCGGCAGTAGCAACGCCCAAAACCGTTCCCTGCCAGCCAGCGTGGGCGATGCCGACAATACCGAGAGTTTTATCAGAGAAGAGTAAAGGGGTGCAATCGGCAAAACGCATGAAAAGGGTTATTTTTGGGTCATCTGTAAAGATAATATCACCCTTATCTTCATGGGAATTAGGCTCTCGAGGTTCACTGGCAAGAACTGCTCGAGTACCGTGAACCTGCCAAAGGTCAAAAATGGATTCGGGATCGCGTTTTAGCGCGGTAAATGCTCGGATCCGATTCTCACGCACGTTCGGGAGGGCGTCCCCAACACTTCCGCCAACATTTAGCGAATCCCAGGGAGCGGGGCTAATGCCGCCTTGTCGCGTAAAAACCGCGTGGACGATTGAATCTGGGAAATTCTGAAACTGGAAGTAGCGAACCCCTTCGTTCTTGAAAAAAGACATAGATTATTTCCGCGCGTTGATGACAGCAAGTTTTTTGATGAAAATCTGCCGAGTTTCGCGCATGCTCTCTTCGATATAGGGAATACCAAACCAAGCCGTTGAAAAACCAAAGAGGAAGCCCGTCATTGTGCGCAAAAAAGGTGTGCTCTCACGATAAGGCAAAAAGCTATCAAAGAAGGATATTTCGAATTGGCTGATGAGTTGAGAAAAACCATCTAGCCCGATAGGGCCGAGGCCAAGAAGTAGCCAAAGTGCCCAATGTAAAGGTGGGAGACGTTTTCCCGTTAACCAAAAGATAAGAGAAAAAAGGAGCATTGCGCCATAAATGGCAATATCTCTTTCGCAGAGGGCCATTTTATAGCCGACGCTTTCATCTCCTACATAATTGCGGGCATCCCAGCGGCTTTGACTGCTGGCATCGTGGATGTGGGTTATGCCAGATGCGCTTTCAAAATCAACAAGGTTTGTTCCTTCTCCCGCAAGGCCTGTTTCCGTGAGGGGATAATAAGGCTGCTCCCCAAAGAGAAAGAAAGAGCGAAATCCGAATTGATGACAAAGAGGGCTGTAGATTTTATAGATAATATTGGCTGGAGTTGTTGCGCCAGCTTTCATGAGAACCGGAGCAAGAACAGGAAGTCCGACATAAAAAAGAAGCGCTAGGCTAACTACCAGCATATATTGTCGAGAAATCCAATAGGAGAATTTGTCTGCGCCGGAGAAGGTATTTCCCCGTTTGGTGCGTTTTCGATAAAGGTCATCGCCTGTTCTTTCAAGTTGGTCTTGGCGATCAATTGCAGCACCGACGGTCATCGCTAAATCCTGTTTGCTGATAGGTGCTCTAAGAATATAAGGGCCGACTTCGATGACGGGAATTGTCTCTTTATGTGCTGCAAGAAGAGCGGGGTCACTCTCTATATCTATTTCAGCAAGGCGGTGAGGGTATTTTTCTTGCAAAGCTTCGAGCTCGGCTTTGACATCATCGCAGAGATGGCAGTTTTTTCTCGTATAGAGCGTGATATTTACCATTATTTAATTCCTATAAGGCGCAGATTTCTTTTTAACTCTTTCTGAGACATTTCTCCAAGATAAATTGCTTGAATAATGCCTTCTTCGTCAATAAAGATGCTGGTTGGATAGCCCCCAAGTTTATATTCATCACCAATTTTACGGTTTTCATCGAGCAGGACTGTTATTTTTAAATTTTCTTCTTGCAGAAATTTTTCAGCATCTGTCGCAGAATCCCCTTCGTTGATCGCGAGAACGATTAGGTTTTCGCTATGTTTTTTAGAGAGAGATTCAAGAAGGGGCATTTCTTCTTTGCACGGACCACACCAAACTGTCCAGAAGTTGATCAGAACGGCTTTGCCGCGCAAATCGCTCAGTTTGAGATTCTCTCCATTTAACGAGGGCAAGTCAAAATCAGGAGCGGGACTTCCGCGAAATTGTGGGTATACAACGAGTGCTGAGGGTTTATCCTTTAGCAATTTGAAGAATCCCAAAGACAGCACAGTGATTATACAAATCACTGTGCTGATGGTAATTGCTATCCAAATCGAAAAGGGTTTTCTTTGGGCCAAGAGTTATTTTTATAATCCAAAATCTACAAAGGTGCCGTAACGAGCGAGTAATTCGAAAGTGCCGGAGAAAAGCATGATGCCGACAATAACAAGAATTACACCCATTGCAATTTCAACATAATGCATGGCTTTGCCATATTTGCGTAAAGTTGCGCCAACCCAGCCGATTCCCAGTGCCGCGATAAGGAAGGGAATTGCCAAACCAGCAGAATAAGCGGTGAGCAAAGTTGCTCCCTGCCCTATATCGCCACCGTTAATAGCAAGGGTCAAAATCGCGCCCAAAACAGGACCAACACAAGGAGACCAACCGGCTGAGAAGAAAACGCCCAGCATCACAGATGATAAATATCCCCACTTGGGGTCAGGAAGTTCCTGTACACGGGTATCATATTCCAAGAAGGGGATGCGATAAACGCCGATCATATGCAAACCAAAAATAACAACCACAATCCCACCAATCTTTGCCAGCCAGATACGGATATCGTATAACAAACCGCCAAAAGCAGAGGCAGCAACACCCAAAAGAATAAAAACGATGCTAAAGCCAAGAACAAAAGCTACGCCATGTGAAAAGGTAACAAGTTTGTTGTTTGCATCACCTTCGCCGCCGGCTGCACGACCGCTTAGATACCCAACATAGGCGGGAACAAGCGAGAAAACGCAGGGGGAAAGAAAGGATGCCAAGCCCGCAAGAAAAGATAGGCCGATCGTAATATTACTCAAATCCATAGTAGTACCTCGTTATAAAATTTGAAATTTTCAATTAAAATTTTCGTTCAACAACGCTAACTTCTGTGCCGACATCGGGCCATGTCATTTTGATCTCGCTCTGGTCTAGCGAAACATGTGGCGATGTCCAGCGAAATATCCATTTCGCGGCATCTGGCGTCACGTTAATACAGCCATGTGATCGTTTGACACCATAATCGCTATGCCAAAAAACAGAATGTATAGCGACGCCAGCCCCACTAATAAAAGTAGGCCAGGAAACGCCTGCTGTGTCATAACCGCTATCCGAAGCGGTATTTGCAGACATATGAATAGAGAAAGTCTTCCACCAGGTATATAAAGAGCCAACTGGCGTATTAAAATCGCCTGCGCCGCTCGACATTCGGCAGAAAAAGACTTCCCGCTCTCCTTCGTAACAGGAAAGAGTCTGATAAGTCACATCAGCAACGATCTTTTTCAAAGCCGGGTCTATATCCGGGCTAAGCGGGGCAACTTCGGCCTCTGTAATCATCCGAAAAGCTGTCGCATCTGCCCAGAATATATCTCCATAGCCATAACCGTGGCCTAAATCTTCATTAAAACGATAATAAGTCTTCCCACCTTCTTCTTTGATGCCATCAATCCAAATAACCTGGCTGTAATACAAGCGCGGGGATTGCCCCAAAGACATAATATAGCTAAAACTTGGCGAAGAAACAGAACTGCTCAGTGGGTGCAAATCTACGTAAGGGACAGTCACTTCTGCCCAAAAACCGCTTTTACCTTCGGGCAAAGTCGCCATCGGGATATTGACATGATTATAAACAGGCTGCAAATGGGGATAATAGACAAAACCCTCTGGTGTTTCGACCCAGCGTTTGCTCTGGCTATAGTGCGCCGTTCCAACAACTTCACGCATCCAGACAACGATCGTATCTTCAGGAAGCGTTGCCACAGTCGCGGCAGTATAATCAGGAGAAGCCTTTACCTCTGTAGCATAAAAATAAGGCGTGACGGATACCCGCCCCAACTTATCGCCTTCGGGGAATTCATAGCTGCCAGAGGGATAAATTCCCTCAAAACGCCGGAACGCCATTGCCCCCAAACTGGCTCCCGTTAATTTTAGAAAATCTCGTCGAGAAAGTTTTTTCATTTAAATTACCTTCAATGTATACCGATAAATGAACGTGGCAAGGATACCATAAAGAAATGAGTCAAACGTGAGAAATGCATACTATAGATGATGGGGATAGAGCATTTTTTCTTACGCTTATTTTTCGTTCAAAAAAGCATCCAAAGCGCGGCGACAATCTTTGCTGACTCTATGCCCGACATCTGCCTGGCATAAAAGCACATCTGCTCCCGCTTTTTCCAGTAACTTTATCGAGGCCAAGCCTCGCTCAACAGGAATCAATTCGTCATTATTGCCATGCGCCCAGAAAAAACGAATATTGCCTAGAAGATTTGGTCGCAAAACAGAATCCACGCCGGGCGGGATAAAGCTAGAAAGAACAGCGACTTTATCTACACGAGAGGGGTGAAGAGCCGCAATCGTCGTCGCCAGCGCTGCTCCTTGGCTAAACCCCACGATGTCAAAAGTGGGGGATGTTATTTTAACGGAATCCTGCCATTTATCCACGAGCGAGACGAGGGAATCTGCGGCAAGATGCAGCTCTTCGAGGGTTGGCGATCCCCATGTGCCGGGTTTAATTTCTCTCCAGGAGTATCCGCCCTTATCCGCTGGCGCAGAATAAGGCGCGCGGGGAGAAATAAGCGCATAATCTGAAGAGATATTTCGTGTGAAGCTCGACATCGAATTCTCATCGCCTGTCCAGCCGTGCAAAAGGAGCAGGGTGCGGCTAGCATCTTCAGCCTGAGGGCGAATGCGAAATGTCCAGCCAAATTGGTCAAGCACTATGGCCTTAGTCTCGATTTGCACGTTTCACGACCCAGTCTAGTAATTTCATAAAAAGCAAAATGATGAGGATAGGCGCAACGCCGGCAAGGAGACAGAGTAGCCCCATCATTGCAGCCCCTTTCCCATAAATCAGGTAGATCAGACCATCACCAACGATAAAAAGAACCAAAAGCGCACCCGCCCCAAGTTGAACGCTGGTTTGTTGAGCATATTTTCGTAAATCTCTACTCATTATTTTTTCCTTCCAAAGAGGAACTTAAAAAAGCCTTGTGAACGGCGCATTACGAGTTTTAGATCTGGCAAAATTGTTTTAGTGGCATCCTCGCCCAAGCGAGCAAGAGTCGGGACATCTACCTCGTCAAGTAAACCAATTCCTTCTACATCAGGTCGAATTAGAATGTCTGGTGGCTCATTTTTCAGGCGCAATTCAGTAATGGTTCTATTGCTCATATCAACGGATTGCAGAAAAACATTCATTGCCTGAGCTACATTTAAGCGTGTGATGCGCTTGATGATGCTATCCGGAATCACCAAAGAAATAGAAAGAGGTAAATGATAAGAAGAACTCGGCGAAAGAGGCTGAGTAAGCGCAACAGCTACCACAGGTAGATCGGGCGCTAACTCTCGCGCCAAAGAAACAGGAACGGGATTAAGTATGCCGCCATCCACAAGATAGTGTTCGTCTGTCTTATAGGGCGGAAAAATGCCAGGCACAGCAATTGTAGCCAAGACCGCGTTTTTGAGTGCGCCCGATTTCAAGGTGACTTCACAACTGCAAAGCAAATTTGCAGCAGTCATGGCACAGGGGATTCTTGTTTCTTCAAAATTCATCCCTTTCAATTTTTCGTCGAGCCATTGGTCTATTTTCTTTAATCCTAGCACTGCAGGTTTATTGTGCAAACCAAGCTCGTATAGTTTTTTCTGATCTATTCCGTCAAAAATAGCTTCTATCTCATCTGGCGAATAGCCTACTGCATAAAAAGCCGCAACCAAACCGCCAAAACTTGTGCCTGCGATAGCGGAGATTTGATAGCCCGCATTTTCAAGCGTGCGCAATACGCCGATATGGGCGTTTCCCCTTGCGCCGCCACCGCCTAATGCAACTGCAATTTCTTTCATTCAAAAACCTTCCTTTTCTGAATAAATCTTTCGCGAAACAAAATCCTTAACACAGAACTATATAGCAGGAGAATTATACTCCTATGAGGGTTCAAGACCTGTAAAAAAAACTTCACACTTTCCGCTCCCATGTTAGAATATCAGCATGAAGATTAAAGTCGTTGCAAGCAATCG
This sequence comes from Chloroflexota bacterium, assembly GCA_024224815.1. GTDB lineage: Bacteria > Chloroflexota > Anaerolineae > Anaerolineales > Villigracilaceae > Desulfolinea. The sequence continues at coordinate 51,495 of JAAENC010000350.1, read as the reverse complement.
CAAAGCAAAATTCGAATATTTCCTCCAAGATGAATTTGAAGCCGGAATCTCCTTAAAAGGCTCCGAGATCAAATCGATCCGTTTGGGGCAAATAAGCATCAAAGAAGCCTATATCCGCGTAGACGAGCGTGAAGCCTGGCTGATGGAAGCTTATATTGCGCCTTATACACAAGCCAATCGTTTTAACCACGAACCGCGTCGTCCACGACAATTGCTTTTACACAAAAGAGAAATCCGCAAGTTAAGAGATTCTGTTCGCAAAAAGGGATTAACCATTATTCCGACCAAAGTTTATTTAAAAGGCGGACGCGCAAAAATTGAAATCGCTCTTGCGCGCGGCAAAAAGCTCCACGACAAACGCCACGCCATCAAAGCGAAAGAAACCGAGCGTGATATAAAAAGGCAAATGCAATACAGGGAGTAATTATGAGTGCATCCACTATCGGGGGCATCAATCTGCTTCCTGAGCACGAAAAACGAGAAATTTACAGACGCATTATCCCCATCGAATTGCTCGAGCGCTTCAAACTCACACCCTATCTCACCGATATTCAGGGGCGCTCTCTTGTCAATCTCAAAGCCAAACCCGGCAGCACAAGCGTAGAGATGTCTCTCTATCACGAATACGGTTTTCGAGACCCCGTTTTTTACGGGCATCTCACCGATACGATGAATGGGCAGATCCATATTTTGCTTTATATTTTGAATAATCCCACTGCTCAGCGTTTTGATGTGGATGTAATGCCCAACGGGGAAGCAACAAAATTTGGAACAGCCCAACGAAATATAGCAGCGGAAGAAGCCGCTCTTAATTTTGGCTTGACACCAGGTCAGATACGGAGTGGGCTAAGTATATTTTCTGCCGCAGTCAACGCCTTTGAGAACTTTGTAGCCGACCTCGGGCATGATATGTATTTCGCCGAACCACTCTACTACCATAACGCGATCATTTTCGAACGTTACGGCTTCACTTATCAGTCCGGAAAAAAGCTGATGAAACGAATCCAAGATGAATTCACGCGCGAATCGGGAGAAGTGGTTAATAAGCTGGATAATTCTTCCGTCTTCCGACAAGCTGATGCGCAGCAGAGCATCCGCCTCCGTTCCTGGGCAATCCATGATGGCATTCTAGGCGAGTCTTTTGGCAACGTGACAATGTATAAACATGTCGGCAAATCAGCAGGGATAAATACTGCAGAAGGGACACGTTGGTAAGAAAGATGGTCACGCTAAAAGCGTGGCCTACGGGCGTTTTTTTACTGAATATAGTGTAAAAAGTATGCCGCCAAACTCAGGAAAATGAAGAAGCCCATGCTGTCTGTGGCCGCAGTAACCAAAACCGAGGAGGCGAGAGCGGGGTCTACGCCGATTTTCTCCAAGCCCAGCGGTATCAGAACGCCGATCATCGAGCCGAGACTGAGATTGGCGACAAGTGCCAAGCCCAAAACAAGGCTGAGATAGATATTTCCACGCCAAAGATAAACGCCCAACGCGACGACAGTCCCGACCGCAACCCCCAACAACAATCCCATAAAAAATTGTCGAATAATAATACGACGCTGCGTTCTGGCACCAACACGCTCAGTTGCAAGAGCACGAACAGCCATAGCGATATTTTGACTGGCTGTATTTCCGCCCTGTCCGGCAACAACCGACTGAAACAAAGCCAAAACAGCGGCTTGAGCGATCACGTATTCGTAGTTGCTAATTACCCAGGCCCCAAAGAGGGCTGTTAACGTATTCAGATAAAGCCAGGGAAGACGACCTTTGAGCTGCTCTTTGATAGAGCTATCGGGGTTTAGCTCGCTGTCTGAAATATTAGCGAGGCGATAAACATCTTCGGTGGCTTCTTCTTCGAGAACATCGACAATATCATCGTGGGTAATTACACCCACAATTACATTTTCTTCGTTGACAACAGGAATTGCGGCAAGGTCGTAATGCGCCATTGTGCGGGCACATTCTTCCTGATCTACATTGACATTAACCGATATTACATCCCTATCCATGATATTTTCGAGGAGAGTTATGGGCGTAGCCAAAACCAAAGCCCGTAAATTGACAACCCCGCAGAGTTTTTTTGCTTCGTCTATAACGAAAAGGTAATAGACTTCGTCTCCGTCCGGGCTCCAATGCCTTAAGCTTTCCACAGCTTCTTTTGCCGTCATCTGAGGGCTTAGGGCAAAAAACTCCGAATTCATCAAACCGCCAGCACTCTCGTCGGGATAAACAAGAAGAGGCCGGACTTCATCAGCGTCATCAAGACGGGCCAAAACAGCCTCTTTTTGCTGCTCATCTAAATCCCCTAGCAAATCAGCAGCTTTATCCAGCTCCATTTCATCTACAATGCGCGCAACCGTTTCTGTTGGTAAGGACGCGGCTAATTTCGCGGTCTCTGGATCATCCATATCCTCGAGAATATCTGCTGAATCGGAAAGTTCAAGCTTCGGAAGCAGTTCCTGCTGCTCGTCATCGTCCAGCTCTGAAAAAAGCACGGCCTGATCTGGCCCGCGCAAAGCTTCGAGCATCTGAATAGCGGAATCAAAATCGTCGCGCTCAAGCGCGTCTTGAAGCACAGTTAATAGTTCGTCTGTGTTTATAATCATGGAAACACCTTTGAATTACCCCCAAGGCAATAGAAAAGCGGAATCTGCCCTAGGAGAAGATTAGAGTTGGGCGTTTGTCACGCCCGCCGGGACTGGGAACAGATTCGTCGTTCATTTTTTTCCTTTTTTGTCAATTCATCAACAAAGAGATTCTAGCGATTAAGCGATGTGAAGTCAAGTTTGTCTTTGCATACTTGGAAAATAGAAGAAAATGAATAAAATAATTATAGGCGTAAATTCATTCCCTGAAGAAAAGGAGTTGATATGGGTAAAGAAATACGGTTATTCAAAAGCGAGGAACGAAAAATCAGATCAGAAACAGTAGCCTTTCTGCAACAAATTGCCGAGAAAATTCAAAGCGGAGAAGTCATACTGCGACAAGGGCAAGAAGAAATTGTCCTAAATATCCCTGAAAAAGTGATCCTGGAAATACAAGTAGAGGATGAAGACAAAAAAACAAAAGGGATCCAGCACAGCCTTGAGATAGAAATTAAGTGGTTTGATCATGATGCGCAAAGCGGACCGCTAGAGTTAGGATGATCACAAAGTTCAAAACACAGCTTTATGTAGAAGTTTTTTCCGCCCATTACCCAGCTAGACTGTTCTATTTCATACTCAGGATCGTAGAATATTAAGGCTTAATGAGATAAAGCAATGACAAAAAAAAGCTTTCCTATAGGGCATCGAATTATACGAAATGCTATAAGAGACGACATACTCCAGTTTGCGATTCCCGGGATGACGGTCTTTTTCATAGAATTGCTGTTTTGTGCAGTAGATGGCGAAAGAAACAGTTTGTCAGGATTTTGGGGAAGCATTTGGGCATTGATTACGCATCCACAGAATCTGTCCACGTTCTCAGTGCAGAGCATTATCGGATTGGCTCTTGTCATAATTGGGCTAATTATTATGATCGTCGGGCAGGCTACACTTCGGCGAAATTACTCTGGGACAGTAGTCATAAGGGACGATCACCAACTCATTACGCATGGTATCTATCGTTTCACCCGAAACCCAATTTATCTAGGCCTCATCATGGTTGTCATCGGCCTACCAGTGTATGCCGCAAGCCTGAGAGGCTTTCTAGCTTCATTAATTCTGATCCCAATTATCCTTAACAGAATCAGATTAGAGGAAAAATTATTGACCGCAGAATTTCAGGATACTTTTCAGAAGTATAAAGAGACTACAAAAAAACTAATCCCCTTCATCTATTGAGATAAAATTCTGTAAATACTCGAGACGCAAATGAATTGTTGCCAAGAGATGTCTAAATAGAAAGCACACGCATTTAAAAAACAAAACACGCCCCGGAAAACTCATTGAACTTGATGGATTACCCACCCATTGCTTGCATCTATATTAAACTAAGGAAGGTATACTAATGAAACGAATTCTCTGCTATGGAGATTCCAATACTTGGGGATACGACCCCGTCACCCAAGATCGTTTTGACGATAAAACACGTTGGACACGTATCTTGAGCAAAACCTTGGGGGACAACTATGAAATTATCGAAGAAGGATTAAATGGGCGCACAACTGTCTGGGATGATCCCATTGAAGGCTACAAGAATGGACACGATTATCTTATCCCTTGCTTAGAAAGCCATCGCCCTTTAGATCTGATAATCATTATGCTGGGGACAAATGACCTAAAAAAGCGATTTAGCCTTTCAGCTGCCGATATTGCTCAAGGCGCGGGTGTACTGGTACGCGCGGCACAGGGAAGTTTGGCCGGGCGACAAGAGGAATCTCCTCCCGTTCTTCTGCTCGCACCACCACCAACAGCTCCCCTCACAGATTTTGCTGAAATGTTTGAAGGTGCGGATGAAAAGTCGCAGAAATTTTCTGCGCGATATAAATTGATAGCAAAAGAATTAGGCTGTGCTTTTATGGATACTGCCTCTGTAATCGTATCCAGCCCTTTAGACGGGATACATTTTGAAGCAAGCGAGCATAAGAAACTTGGAAAAGCTCTTGCAAAAAAAGTAAGGGAGCTTATTGGGTGATGTAGAGAAAAAATCCTATTTGCATTTCTTATGCAGAAAGCTATTTCCCCGCTTTATCTAATAAATCTAAAACTAATTTCTCAGGCACTTCTACCGCAACAACTTCGCCACGGACAGTGATTTCGCCACTTGCGACAATCCATTCTTCGATGATGATCTTTCGCCCCTTGACTTCTTTGACTCTACCGCGCACCTCCAATTCGACACCCAAAGGGGTTGGCTTAAGAAAATCAACATGAATAGAGCCTGTCAAAAAACGATGCGAGGGTTTGGAATCCATTTCACGCCCCTCAGCGCGGTAGGCGGCTGCGGCGGCTGTACCTGTCCCGTGGCAGTCGATTAACGAAGCAAGCAAACCACCGTAGACATAGCCCGGGATGGCAATATGCTCGGGGTCAGGAGTGAAACGAGCGACGCTTTCGTCGCCATCCCAATAAGAGTTAAGTTTGTGTCCCATTTCGTTAAGCCGGCCACATCCATAACAATGCGCGGTATGCTCGGGGTAATGATCTTGAAATGATTTTTTAGTCATAGAAATCTCGTATTAAGGCGATGGGGTTTCTGTTGGCGCTAAAGTCGGACTAGGCGTACGGGTTGGCGTAGCGGTCAATGGTTCCCCATCGACAGAGAAAAGACCGACCACTTTCCAGTCATTTCCTACAAAAACCTGTAGCTGATATTCACCGGCTTCCCAGCTATCACAAAGAGTGTAATTACACTCTGCAAAACCAAGCCCGCCTGTTGTGCCATCCCACGGGAAAGTGTTGTAATGCACCAAATCGCCATCTTTATACCAAAGCTCGGTCACCTGCACGCCGGGGAGCATATTATTATAAGAATAGACGGCAAAAATCTCATCAATGGGGTTTAGAAAATATGTAGAAGGACTAACTGCCTGATAATTTTCCATCACAGTAGAAAATTGTAAGGGGCTAAAAACCGCGTCTGTATTAGGGGCAACTTTTGATTCAAAAAGGGCTTCTATTGCAGGTGGGATAAAAGGTGTAGAAGTTGGCGTAGGTGTATCTGTTACCGAAGGTGTTTCTGTAATCGTGGGGGTAAGCGTAATTGTAGGCGTGAGCGTGATAGTTGGCGTAAGCGTAATCGTTGACGTTGGCGCAATTGTCGGTGTTGGTGGAAAATACCGATAAGCTACCGGTTCGCCAAACCTGCCTAAGAGAAAAACAAATAAGACCAACACCAACCCCGTCCATAAGAGTCGCCAACCTCTAGACATTTGGGTCTGTCGTAAACGGTAAAAAGTCAACCCGCGCGCTCTACGAATTTGATTAAGCCCAACCCAAATGCTAAAAAACGCACCGATAACCGATAAAAATATTGCTGCTTGAATACCTGCTTTTATATCCATGTAAAAATTATATCGCAGGAAGAATACAATTGAAGACCGATTTTGTGGTAAAACAGGGTCATGGAAAATTTAATTTTTCTCAAACTAGGCGGATCGCTGATAACGGATAAAGAACGCCCCCAAACCCCTCGACTGGACAGGCTGAAAAATTTAAGCACACAAATAGCGGATGTACGCGCTCGTGACCCAAACTTGCTACTGCTCATTGGGCATGGATCCGGTTCCTTTGGGCATGTTGCCGCTAAAAAATACGCAACGAGAGATGGGTTGCCATCCCAGCCCTCCCCCTCCCCTTTTGAAGAAAAAGAGGAGGGAAACTATTGGCATGGTTTTACCGAAGTTTGGCATGAAGCCGCCGCGCTGAACAAAATCGTGATGGACACCTTGCGCGAAGCAAATATCCCTGCAATGGCCTTTTCCCCTTCAGGAAGCGTGATTGCTCAGGATGGCAAAGTGAAAACGTGGGATTTACGCCCGCTAGAGCGTGCGCTGAAAAACGGGGTTCTTCCCATCGTTCACGGGGACGTTATTTTTGACGAGGTGCGCGGCGGGACAATTCTCTCGACTGAAGATCTCTTTATGCATCTCGCGCGGGAAATGCATCCACAGCGGATTTTATTGGCAGGACTCGAGGATGGGATTTATGCCGATTTCCCGGCACGCAAGCATAAGGTGGAGAGCGTTACGCCTGAATCTTATGAGAATATCAAAAGCAGTGTAGGCGCATCCGCTAGTACAGATGTCACCGGCGGAATGGATTCTAAAGTCCAGCAAATGTTAGGGCTTGTAGAATCTTTCCCTGATTTGAAGGTGCAAATTTTTAGTGGTAAAGGTAATGGAAATCTAAAAAAGGTATTAGAAGGAGACAACATTGGAACAATTATTAAGGTAAAATAAGATTCGTGACAGTATGCACGAGAAATGGGGAAATACGTCTCTTGCACGAAAAAAGAAAATCTTAGAAAATCAGTTCAGCACAATAAACCTATTAATTTTTGGAGCAAAAAAACATGTCTAAGTACAGAAACAGTAAGGTCGAATTTACCCCCATACCACTGGAAACATTGGTGCCTGTTCCATCTGATATTGAGATTGCGCAAGCCCAGCAACCCAACATCAAAAATATTGCAATGGTAGCCGAAGAAGCCGGCATTTTGCCGGAAGAGCTAGAGCTTCATGGATATCTCAAAGCCAAAGTACGCCTTGATATTCTTGAGCGGCTTAAGGATGTTCCTGACGGCAAATATATTGATGTTACTGCCATTACGCCTACGCCATTAGGCGAGGGCAAATCAACGACGATGGTTGGTTTGAGCCAAGCTCTTGGTGCCCATTTAGACAAGAACGTTTTCACTGCCATCCGCCAACCTTCACAGGGGCCAACTTTTGGCATCAAAGGTGGTGCAGCAGGTGGTGGTTATAGTCAAGTTTTGCCAATGGAAGATTTCAACCTGCATTTGACTGGTGATATTCATGCTATCACGGCAGCAAATAATCTTTTGGCTGCCGCAATTGATACGCGCATGTATCATGAATCACGCCAAAGTGATGAGGCTCTTTTCCGCCGCTTGTGCCCAACTGCCAAAGACGGCAGTCGCAAATTTGCTTTACCAATGCTTAAACGCTTAAAGAAACTTGGTATTGACAAAACTGATCCTAATGATTTGACCGAAGAAGAAATTTCTCGCTTTGCACGTCTTGATATTGACCCTGAAACCCTGACTTGGCGCCGAGTTGTTGATATTAATGACCGCATGTTACGTGGTATTACGATTGGACAAGGTCCTAAAGAGATCGATGCAGAACGCGAAACAGGGTACGACATCACCGTTGCCAGTGAAATTATGGCCATTCTGGCACTGACCAGCGATTTGGCTGATATGCGCGAACGTTTTGGCAATATCGTAATCGCGACCAGCAAAGCTGGCGACCCTGTTACTGCTGAAGATATCGGTGCAGCTGGTGCTATGACCGTTTTGATGAAAGATGCGATCATGCCTACTATGATGCAGACTTTGGAAGGTACACCCGCTTTCGTCCATGCTGGACCTTTCGCCAATATCGCTCATGGCAATAGCTCCATTATTGCAGATAGAATTGCCCTCAAACTAGCTGATTACGTCGTTACCGAATCCGGTTTCGGTGCAGATATTGGTATGGAAAAATTCTTCGATATCAAATGCCGCTACTCTGGCTTGATTCCCAATTGTGTAGTTTTGGTTGCTACCGTCCGTGCTCTCAAGATGCACGGTGGCGGTCCTGCTGTCAAGGCTGGCGCACCCCTTGCTCCCGAATACACCGAAGAAAATCTCGAATTACTCGAAGCTGGCATATGCAATCTTGAAGCTCACATCGAAAATGCCAAACGCTTTGGTATCCCCGTTGTTGTAGCTGTCAACAGCTTCAAAGATGATACTCAAGCTGAAGTTGATTTCGTCTGCAAAGCCGCAGTTGAAGCTGGAGCAGAAGATGCAGTTGTTTCCCGCCACTGGATGGAAGGCGGCGCAGGCGCAAAAGCCCTCGGCGAAGCAGTTGTTAAGGCTTGCGAACTCCCCAGCGATTTCAAATTCCTATATCCGCTCAAAGGAACCAGCATCAAAGAAAAGATCGAAACAATCTGCAAAGAGATTTACGGCGCAGATGGCGTTGAGTACTCAGAAGAAGCCGAAAAGAAAGTTGAACTTTACACAAAACTGGGCTTCGACGAACTCCCCATGTGTATGGCAAAAACCCATCTCAGCATTAGCCATGACGCAAAACTCAAAGGTCGTCCCACAGGCTTCATCGTTCCCATCCGTGACCTGCGCGCCTCTGTCGGTGCCGGATTCATCTATCCACTCGTTGGGCAAATGAGCACCATGCCCGGCCTCCCCACTCGCCCCGCTTATTACGATGTCGATCTTGATCTCGAAACAGGACAAGTGCTTGGCTTGTTCTAAATTAAGTTAGAAGGTTTAAAGTTGAAGGCTGAAAAGTTCAGGGGACTTTTCAGCCTTTTTTATTACCAAAACAAATTTCACTCAAATTCGCTTAGAACAGCAATCCAAAACCCATAACTGGAGAAAAGCTATGCCCGTAAAAACCTTCACCCTCCAATTCCAAACACATGGCGATGGCGATATTCGCGACATCACGGATGCGGTTACTCAACAAATACTCGCTTCTGAGCTTAAAAATGGTACCGTAACCATCTTCGCTCCTTCCGCCACCAGCGCGCTGACCACAATCGAATATGAATCTGGTTGCATAAGCGATTTACAGCGTCTTTTCGATGAGATTATTGATCCAAATCGTCATTATGAACATAATGCCCGCTGGCACGATGGCAACGGGCACAGCCATGTCCGCGCTGCATTATTAGGGCCATCTCTCTCCGTTCCCTTTACCGAAAGTCGCCTCACGCTGGGAACATGGCAACAAATTATCTTTGTCGATTTTGACAATCGCGCTCGTCAACGTGAGTTAGTTCTACAGATTATAGGGGAATAAAATATGCCTGCCAATCTTTTTCTGCGCAATGTTATCAAGGACGACCTCGAAATATTTTTCCAAAACCAATTGGATCAAGAAGCAAATCAGATGGCCGCTTTTACTGCCAAAGACCCAAGTAACAGGAAAACTTTTAATGCGCATTGGCAGAAAATCCTAAACAATAAAGCCGTCATTATAAAAACAATTATCTTCAAAGAAGATGTTGCCGGAAGCGTCCTGAGCTATGAAAATCAGGGAAAACCAGAGATCAGTTATTGGCTAGGCAAAGAGTATTGGGGACAAGGTATTGCCACTTGGGCACTTAAAGAATTCCTTGAAAAGCACAACAAAGCACGTCCTATTTTTGCAAGAGTAGCAAAAGACAACTTTAGCTCATCTCGTGTGTTGGAAAAATGTGGCTTTCTAGTAGTTAGAGAAAGCAAAGGCTTTGCTAACGCCCGCAGTCAGGAAATTGTCGAATGCCTTTATGAGAAAAAAGAATAATTTAAATACCCCTTCAAGTTATACATTCTTAGCCTCTCAGCATCTTAACATTTATCCTTGAAAAATAAAATTTACTGGTCGAACGTGTGGATATGTGTTTACGATAGCTATTCCACTCCTGAGGCATGCATCCCCAAAAGAAACTATTGACTTTGAAAAAAAAAGAACGGATAATAAGTAGAAATAAGACATTAAAAAGGAGCTTTGTATGAAAAGAAAAAAAACTGTATTTTTGATTTTATTCTCTCTCACTCTAACCTCATTATCTTGTAGCCTTCCCTTTCTCGCTCCTTCTCCTACGCCACCACCCCCAGCTGCACTTCCTGTTTTGCCGACAGCTACACTTATCCCTCAAGCTCTACCACCAACAGAAATTCCTGTAACCAACACGCCAGAGATCGTTCACATAATAACACCATCGTCATCAACGTCAACGGGAGGTATTATCTACGACGTTTTTTCAAAAGACACTGCCCCTGAAAAAAGAGCGCCTTATGGGGATTCGTATAACATCAATCGCTTCGAACGCCCTTTTATGCAAGATATGACTTATGTCTCTGACATGGACATTGTTACTTATAATCTGAGCCAGGATGCTGATTTTTACTATATCTCAATCGAATTAATTAGTGGAAACCCGAACAACGCTATCGGAATCAATTACGGTGTTGAAATCGATAACGATGCAGACGGCTTTGGTGATGTTATTGTCTGGGCTCAGCCACCTTATACAGCAGAATGGACAAATACCAGCGTGCAAGTTTTTGAAGACAAGAATCATGATACTGGTGGCCTTTCTGCTGAACTCTCTGATGCGCCTCTTGAGACAACAGATGGATATGAAACACTCATATTTGATCGCGGGATTGGAGACGACCCCGACCTCGCCTGGATTCGTAGTAACGCAGGCATAAGGGCTACTATTCAATTTGCTTTCAAGAAATCACTCACAGATGGAACCTTTATGCTTGGCGTACTTTCCGATGCCGGACTACGGGATGTAGGAAAACTAGATTACAACGACCGCTTCACAGCAGAGGTTGCTGGCTCTCCTGTACGAAGCAATAAGAATTACCCGCTTGGGGAGCTTTATCTTTTCGACAACGCATGTCGCTCGGCCTATGGATTTAAACCAAACGGCTATGAACCACAGCTTTGTCCTAGTCCGGAACCTCCACCAAAAGAAGATACACCTAGCACGCCAGGCGCGTGTGTACAACCACCAACTTGTCAATACCCAGACTTTTGGTTTGGAGAGCCAGATTGTTATTGTCAGCCGGGCCTCTACTAAATATTGATTTAGAATACCCCAGCATTTTCCAAATATCCTTCTCTAAAAACAGGAGAGGGATATTTTTTCTCTGCTTATTTTACAAATTGCTGAAAAACCTGATTACCTAAAAGGCGGGCTTTTTTGGTCAGCCGCAAAATATCCGAAGTTTTTGAAACTTCGGATATTTCTTTTTGCCCCCACTCCAGCAGATCATATTTCATCAACTCATTAATTTCTGTCTCAAAAAAAACTTCCATCTCTACTTCAAAGCGAGCACGAAAAGCACTTTTTGAAACCCCTTCTCTCGTCAGGCGTAAACCAAGCATCATTGTCTCATTCATTTCGCCTTCAATATCGATTGGATGGAAATTCTTTACTGCGGGAGAAAGCGGAAAATCTTTGGGCACACCATTTGCCAAGGCGTTTATATAAGACTGAATTTGTAAAACATTAGCATAACGAATGCCCTTGGCATATCCGTGCGCACCCGCGCCAAAGCCCAAATAAGGCAAATTTCGCCAATACTGCAAATTGTGCTCACTCTCTCTTTTTGCTTTTGACCAATTTGAGATTTCGTACTGAAAATACCCCGCCTTTTCAAGATATTCACTTGCCCACTCATACATTTCGGCAGCCAGATCGGGGTCAGGGAGTGGGAGCATCCCGCGCTCTGCCCAGCGCCCAAAGGGAGTGCCGTGCTCGAGCGTTAGCGCATATAACGAGAGATGTTCCGGGGACAATCCTGCGAGCAATTTAACGGTAGCCTGCCATTTTTCTAGCGTTTGTTCCGGCAAGCCAAAGATCAAGTCAAAGCTCAGGTTTTCGAATCCTGCTTTTCGAGCGGCAAGATTTGCGGTCAAGACATCATCATAAGAATGAATTCTCTCGAGCATTTTCAGTTCATCGGGGTGTGTCGATTGGACCCCAAAACTAATTCTATTGAAGCCAACTTCTCGCAAAGCATCAAAATAATTGGACGATAAAGCGCCGGGATTTGCCTCGAGGGCAATTTCAGCATCGGGATTAATGTGGAAATTTTCGCGAATCGCTGAAAAAATGGATGCGTATTGCGAAACGCTCATGAGAGAGGGCGTGCCACCGCCAAAAAAAATTGTCTTGGCGTACGCTTTTTCCGTTAAACTCCCACCGACAAGCGCTATCTCCTTAATGAGCGCATCCACATAAGCGGGAATCAAGGAATCTTGCCCGGCATAGGTGGTGAAATCGCAATAGGCGCAGCGATGCCGACAAAAAGGGATGTGAAAATAAAGGGCGTATTCGTTCTTATTTGTCATTTTCGATGGCACTGAGAAAATCTTTTAGGTAGGAAGGCACAGCGACGGCATAATCGGCTTTACCTGCATCATCCATATGGGCAATAACATGTTGCCAGGTAAGTGCTCGGTTAACAAGACCAACTTTTAGCGCAAGTTCTCCAGCTCTTGTCAAATCTTTGGGAGAAGCAAAGTCCTGCCAGTTTTCCAGATAATAACTGGTCAATTCTTTTATTTCTGGCGCGTTTTCATCAAGCCCTAACGAGTTTTCTGCGCCCCTTAGCAGAACAATAAGCGTAAAGAATGGATGCGTAACCGCGCTTTCTCCCCAATCGGTGAAAATGGGTTTGTCGTTTTGAATAAAAACATTGGCATCGTGAAAATCGTCGTGATGAAGGCTTTCTGGAATATTGAAAGAGGACAATTCAGCACACATCTCTTGAAAAAGATGAGCGCATTTTTTTAGGCGGGCATATTCATCGCTTGTCAGGCTCTCGTCTTCATCGAGGAGCATTTCATCTTCTTTTACGATCAATTCTTCAAATAGTGCGGGGAGTTTGACAAGCCGACGGTCAAATGCGCCAAGCAAGATCAGCTCATCGGTGCGGCTGGCAAGACGCTTTTGAAAAGCTACAAAATCTTCTAAGATAGCTTTCCAGCGATGCAAGCTTTTTTCTGCTTTAATGAATGTACGCAAAGGTGTTCCGCTGGAGCGCATTAAGAACCAGCTCTTTTCAGTATCCACATCGAGAAGCGCGGGCACAAAATTTGCTTCCCAACGAGCAAGCGCATCTGTTAATGCAGCTTCGTGGTGAAGTGCAGGTTCAGCGGCTTTGAAATAGAGCGTCCCCTCATTGGTTGGTACGGTCAACACATTTGACCATTGACGAACATGCTCTTGCCCGATATTACCCGTTAGAGTTATGCCCTCTCGTTTCAAAACAGCATGAATCCAGGCATGGACTTCATCGTGCCAGTTGGGCTCTTCCCAAAGCTTAGTTTTATTATTGGTCATTACTCTTCCCTTCGAAAAAATCTAAAAACATATGCGAAGCGGTTAACATTATTTCAGGGTGCGCTTCGCCAAAAGCGCGTAAACGAGGCTCATGTGGCCCAAGGAAAAGGCGAATTGCCCATTTGGGAATATCCTTACGGAAGTCTCCAGCAGCATCGCCGCAGTGCAATATCCAGCCATCAGCTTTTTGGATGGCTACGCCGCAATGCCCGCGCGAATGTCCTTTGAGCGGAATCAGCCACATCTCTGGAGAAAAAGGAAGACGAATTGCGTCAAAATCAAACCATTTTTCGCCAACATCATCATAAAGTTGAACGTCGGGCTTATGGGCAATATATCTTTTGTCGTAAGCGAGTTCAAAAAAGCTCCGTCTCTTTCCCATAAAGGCGTCATATTCCTGACGAAAAATGTGGATTTTAGCATGAGGAAAGTCGGTGATTCCACTGACGTGATCGAAGTGCATATGTGTGAGGAGAATATGCTTCACATCTTCGGCTTTATAGCCCATTTTCTCAATTTGCGTGATAGCAGCTTCGTTTGCATTAAAAGGCATTTCTGCGACTACGCGAAAAGCCTGTGTAAAAGAGGACGGATTTTCGTATTCTGCCTTGCCAAGGCCTGTATCAATGAGTACAAGTCCTTGCTCTGTTTCGACCAAAAGGGAGAGCAGGCCTGTTTTCCAGTCAGCAAAAAAGCGGGCATTGCAAGTAAAAGTGTTGAGATAATAAACAGACATATTTTTCCAAAATTGACTATCCTGATAATAACATGATAGTAAAATTTTCGGTCGTCGTTCATAAGTAAGTGATGATATGAATCTGCGAGGCAGCTTTATCGCTGAAGCAGTCTCATTTAGGATAATTACTCTGTGTTCAAGGAGATTGCTTCGCTTCGCTCGCAAAATCATCACTTGCTTAAAGACCACTACCAAATTTTCGATGTACAATAGAAGTAGAAAGAGGAGAGAATATGGCTTGGAAAAAGAATCAAAAAGCTTTGTTGAAAGGATTATCTAGTAAAGATAAAAAGAAGCGCGACCAAGCTGCGCGCAACTTTTTGAAGATGGGGGAAGAAGGTGCAGTTACACTGATTAGTGCTTTAGAAAGCCAAGACGAGGCTTTGCAAAAAATAGCCTCTCAGATTTTAGCCCGACTAGGCACAAAAGCTATCCCCGCTTTAGAAATTGCTTTGAAAAGAGCAGCTTTTTCGACAAAAGAAAAAGTCATTTTCATTTTAGAAAAAATTCAATCTCCAAATGCTCTTGCTTTGATATTATCTGCTCTTAAAAGTGACAACTACAAGCTACAAATCCGCGCAGCAAATAGCTTGGGTAATATCAAAAATACCGAGACTATCCCCCATTTGCTGGTTGCGCTCAGTGATTCTGACCCCGATGTACGTATCGCCACCCTTATTGCGCTAGGAAAATTTCGTGAGCCAAAGACCTATCTTAATATCGCCGACCTATTGGATGATGCAGAAATTAACGTTCGCATGGCAGCCGCGCAAACACTCGGCGAAATTGGGGCACCGGAAACAATCCCCTATTTAGTAGATGCGCTACACGATTCTTTTTGGTGGTATGGGCGAAGCGATGCAATCAAGACTCTAATGAATGTGATCGCATCTTTTGGGAAAGTCGCTCTTGACCCGCTCATTGAAGCTATGCACACCGAAGACCCTACAGTACGCCGCTATGCAATTGCTCTTTTACGCCCATTAAAAGAAAGGCAAATTATAGATGCCTTAGAGATGGCATTTTATGATACGAATTATGATGTAGCAGAGAGCGCACTAGAGGCCCTGCTAGAGTTTGGAGAAAGTATTTTGCCGATTCTCGACAAAGCCCTTAATAACCCCAGTCGATGGATACGCGAAAAGGCCGTTTGGGGACTGGGAGAAATTGGGGGCGAGCGGGCAATAGTCTACTTACTGGAAATACTTAGTGATGAAACGATCGAGGTGCGCACAGAGGCAATTCGGGCGCTGACAAAACTCAAGGATCCACGCACCCTGCCCAAATTAAGAGCGTTAACGCTAAAGCGTGACGAGAAAGAGATTGCCAAATTAGCGCGCCAGGCAATTGCTGCGATCGAAGCACCCTAATCCATCTTCTTATCAGAACAAAGAAAAACCCCGATAAATTTCTTTATCGGGGTTAATTTTTTAGCAAATCTTATTTAGGATCGGCGACCGCCCTTTAGCTCATCCTGTAATTTTTCAAGCGCATCCCAATCACCTTTTGCGGCGAGTTCGGCTTGCTCTATCCAGCCGGAGGGGTCCATCATTTGAAGTTTGGCTGCGGCTAGCACTTCGCGGAGTTTTTCTACATCTGCTTCTGCTAATTGAGCAAAGGATGTGATACCGGCTGCGTTCAAAACGCCTTCAACCTTTGGGCCAATCCCTTCTAATTTCTTCAAAACATCTGGTGTAGCAGGCTCGGCAGGTGTCTCGGGCATACTGGGTGCAGCAACTGGCGCATCATCTTTTTTCTTGCTCACAAGCCAGCCAACGATAACGATGACAAAAAAGATGGCTAAAACCAGCCACAAAAGCCAGCTTAGGTTAGGTTCATTTGTGGATTCAGATAATAGATTAAGTGCGAACATTAGTCCTCCGTAAGTTGAATATAGAACAAAATAGTTTAGTAACTATAAAACGAAGCCATAACGATGTCAATGATTTTCTCTGGGCTATTGCTAGATGTATAATAGAGCCATGAAAATAACGCCCCCTGTCTCACTTGCTTTAGCCGCGCTCAATGCCCCACATCAGGTTTTCTGGCATAAGCGGGCAATAAGATCTATAGCAGAAGCCGCCGCAGAACGCGACCAAAACATCAATCAGATTATTCGCAGCATCCTTTTTCGGGTGGGCAAAGATGATTTTATTCTCGTTATGATTGCTGGCCCCAGCCAACTCTCTTGGTCTGCGCTACGCGCCCATCTTGGGCGATCACGTATGACAATGGCGACCAAAGATGAGGTCAAGAGTGTTACCGGCTACGAAATCGGAACTGTCCCACCCATCGGATTAGCGAATCCACTACGCTTGCTTGCGGACCAAAACGTATTTATCCCCGAAGAAATTTCTTTTGGCTCCGGACAAAGAGGCGCTGCTATCATGATGAAAAATCACGATTTTCAAAAAGTGCTAAAAGAAGTAGAGATTGGAGAGTTTGCAAAAAAGGAATAGGTGCAAAAAATGGCTACGCTTGAGCAAATAAAAGTTCTTCGCTGGGGAAAAGAGAAAGCGCCCACACAAAAAACGCTTGAAGAGATTTTGCATAACGAGGGTTTAAGCTATTATGCGTGGTCAAATAACCCTAATGACCTTTATGCGCCGCATTTGCACACTTATCACAAAATCATTTATGTGCTTCGCGGCTCGATCACTTTTATTTTGCCCGAGGAAAAGCAAGAACTCACCCTGCACAGTGGCGACAGACTCGAGTTGCCCGCTAATACGGTGCATAGCGCGGCTGTCGGCTCGCAGGGCGTGACCTGTTTTGAGGCACATTGTTAACATAAACATTATCAAAACCACTTACGTCATTGCGAGCGAAGCGAAGCAATCTCCATTCATCGCAGGAGATTGCCGCGTCGGGCTATCGCCCTCCTCGCAATGACATGATTTTTCAAGTTCTAATTATTCTCTCTCTAAAACTATGACTAATTATCAAAAAGCTGCCCAAATTATCAAAAACGCATCGCACGTGACCGCCTTTACGGGCGCGGGGATTTCTGTTGAGAGCGGTATTCCGCCCTTTCGCGGCGAGAATGGCCTCTGGAATCACCATGACCCCATTTTTATCGATATTCGCTATTTTCATTCCTATCCCCTCGAATCATGGAAGAAAATCAAAGAGATATTTTACGATTTCTTCGGACTGGCCGAGCCTAACACCGCGCATGTGGGATTAGCTGAGTTGGAAAAAGATGGGCTGATAAAAGCGACCATAACCCAAAATATCGACAATATGCACCAAAATGCGGGAAGCAAAGAAGTGTATGAATACCACGGGAATTCGCGCAATTTAATTTGTCTTTCTTGTGGAGAGAAATTCCCCGCTACGCGCTTTGATTTGAGCGTGCTACCGCCTAAATGCACGGGATGCGGCGAGGTGCTTAAGCCCGATTTCATCTTCTTCGGCGAGGCAATTCCCGAACCCGCCATGTCACTCTCTTTTCAAGAAACTGAAAATGCCGACGTTTTTCTCCTGATCGGCTCTACCGGCGAAGTAATGCCAGCCGCGCAACTACCTGTTATTGCAAAAAGAAATGGCGCAAAGATCATCGAGATCAATATAGCGCCATCGAATTATACAAATCAAATCACGGATATTTTTCTGCAAGAAAAAGCGACGGTGGCGATGGTCAAGCTGCTCGAAGCGATAGAAAATTAACTAGACTTCCTGCAAAAGTCTGTTTTTTACAATGCTCTTTGCGCCGCCCTCGGCGCAGACTCACTTGGAAAACGCCGCCGAGGACGGCGGCAAGAACACTTATGCAAGAGGTTTACTACAAACCTACACCTTAAAGAAAAAAATCCCAGATGCGATTTGCATCTGGGATTTTTGTTTTCAAATAAAAAACTACGCGCGGTGTTCCAAAGCTGCGTGGCCAGCGGCCAAGCGAGCGATCGGGACACGGAAAGGTGAGCAAGAAACATAGTTCAAGCCAATTTGGTGACACCAGTCGATTGAGCTGGGATCGCCACCGTGTTCGCCACAGATACCACATTCAAGTGTTGGGCGAGCGGCGCGGCCTTTGCTGACAGCAATATCCATTAATTGACCAACACCAGGGCGGTCAATGGTCTGGAAGGGGTTTACCGGCAAAATGCCATCTTCGACGTATTTGACGAGGAAGTTGCGTTCTGCATCATCACGGCTGTAGCCGAAGGTGAATTGGGTCAGATCGTTAGTGCCGAAGGAGAAGAATTCAGCGGTTCCAGCAACTTCGTCTGCGGTTAGACCAGCGCGGGGGATTTCGATCATGGTGCCGAATTTATAGGTGAATTCAACGCCTTTGGTTTTCATTACGTCAGCTGCGATCTCTTCCAGTTTGGGCTGGATGAAATGTAATTCGTTGACGTGGCCAGTAAGCGGGATCATGACCTCGGGGTGTGGTTCGAAGCCACGCAATTTGACGTCAGCGGCTGCTTCGAAAATTGCACGGACTTGCATAGATACAATTTCGGGCATCATCACGCTCAAACGAACGCCACGGAGTCCCATCATCGGGTTTGATTCGTGCAAAGATTCAATATCTGCAAGAAGTGCTTCTTTTTCTGTTACTTCTTCGCCTTTAATGCGTGCGCCGATCACATCTTCGAGCAATTCGCGCTCGTCGGGCATAAACTCATGCAAGGGGGGGTCGATCAAACGAATGATAACGGGGTATCCGCTCATTGCTTCAAAAAGACCGTCAAAATCAGCACGCTGATAAGGAAGTAATTTATCAAGAGATTCTTGGCGAACTTTAACATCATCGCCGGCAAGGATCATTTGCTGAACGATCGGCAAACGTTCTGGTTCAAAGAACATGTGCTCGGTGCGGCAGAGACCAATACCTTGTGCGCCGTAAGAGCGAGCGCGACGAGCATCTTCGGGATAATCGGCATTTGCCCAAACTTGCAAACCTTTGGTTGGGTAACCTTCTGCTTTTGCGGAACGAACACCTTCGGTTGCAGCAATTTCGTCTGCCCAGCTAAGCAACGTAAGCAAATCGGTCTGTTCTTCTAAAGAAGGTGCTACAGATTCAATTTCGCCTAAGAAAACTTCACCGGTGGTGCCATCTACTGAGATCCAGTCACCTTCAGAAACGGTCACACCATTAGAAGTGAATTGAAGTTTTTCACTATCAATACGAACGGTAGATGCGCCGACAACACAAGGAATACCAAATTGGCGAGCAACAACAGCAGCGTGGGAGGTAGCCCCACCTTCGCTGGTGAGAATACCTTTTGCAGCAAGCATACCGTGAACATCATCCGGTTTGGTGAAAGGACGCACCATGATTACATCTTGGCCTTCTTCTTTGGCTTTTGCTTCGGCTGTATCAGCATCAAAATAAACACGCCCAACAGATGCACCAGGGGAGGCGTTTACGCCTGTAGCGAACATCTTGCCAGCTTCATTTGCAGCCTGTTTTGCAGCATCTACAAATTGAGGGTGGAGGAGAGTATCAACCTGATCAGGTTTTACGCGTAAAACAGCTTCTTCTTTAGTGATAAGGCCTTCATTTGCCATATCAACAGCAACAGTTACTGCTGCTTTTGCTGTGCGTTTACCGTCACGAGTTTGGAGCATCCAGAGTTTGCCATTTTCAATGGTGAACTCAACATCTTGCATTTCACGATAGTGTTTTTCAAGCTTGGCACAAACATCCATGAAATCAGCATAGGCTTCAGGAAGATCGTTTACCATCTCAGCAACATCATCAGCGTTGCGAGTACCGGCAACAACATCTTCGCCTTGGGCATTCATCAAATATTCGCCCCAAACGGCGTTTTCACCAGTGGATGGGTTTCGAGTGAAAGCAACACCGGTACCGGAGTTGTCCATATTGCCGAAAACCATCGTCTGGATATTTACAGCTGTGCCAAGATCGTGGGCAATATCAGCAGCATTACGATAATCAATAGCGCGTTTTCCATTCCATGATTTGAAAACAGCTTCAGTTGCCAATTTCAATTGCTTATATGGATCTTCAGGGAAAGGAAATCCCATTTCCTTTTGGATAACAGCCTTGTAGGTTTCTACAAGAGCTTTCCAATCATCGGCAGTCATCTCGGTGTCAAGCTTATAAGCTTTTTCTTCTTTGTAGCTATCAAGAGGTTGTTCGAATTTTTCGTCATCAATATTCAAAACTACAGAACCGAACATATGCACCAAACGGCGATAAGCATCATAAACAAAACGAGCATCGTTGGTCATTGCGACCATGCTTTCTGCTACTTCGTCGTTCAAACCAATATTAAGAACAGTATCCATCATGCCAGGCATGGAGAAAACTGCGCCGGAACGGCAGGAAACCAAAAGCGGATTAGCAGCATCGCCAAATTTTTTGCCTGTTAGCTCTTCAGTAACTTTCATGGCTTCAAGCTCTTGATCCCACAAACCAGCGGGGAAAGAATTGCCTTCTGCCAAATAAGCGTTACAAGCTTCTGTGCTTACGGTAAAGCCAGGAGGCACAGGAACGTCAATACGGGTCATTTCACCCAAATTCGCACCTTTACCACCAAGCAAGCTGCGGACACCGTCCCAGCTACCTGCATGTTTTTCTGCTTCAGCAACATCGCCGAAGGTATATACCCATTTAGTCATTAGTAATATCTCCTTAATAAGGGGTAAAAAGAATTTAATAGCATTTTTTTGCCACCGAACAGTTTACCACAAGCACAAGTTTTTTAGCTCCTTTTTTTTAGCCTTTTGCACTGTTTTTATTAGTACATCTTCTTAAAAAAGTAATCCGAACAAAAAGAAGTTCTTTTCAAAAAATTGTTAACTAAATGAAAAGTCAAAAGTTGTATTTTTAGGTGATAATGGGTGCGGAGATAAAATAAAACTATGCCAACAAAAATACTCGCAATTGATGATGATTCAGCCATGACAGAGCTTCTCACGCTCTTGCTCAAATCGCATGGATTTGAAGTCACTACCACAAACAGCGGAGAGAAAGGATTTGAGCTTATCCAGCAGATAAAGCCGGATGTCATCCTCTTAGACTTAATGATGCCAAAAATGGATGGATGGGAAACCTGCAAGAAAATTCGCAAGTTTTGCAAGACCCCCATTGTGGTGCTTTCTGCACTGAATAATCCGGGAATGGTTGCTAGTGCGCTAGACGCAGGGGCTGATGATTATCTGATCAAGCCCGTTCCAAGCAGCATTCTCGTGGCCCACATTAAGAATCTTACTCGCCGCAATACAGCTCAACTTAATCCATCAAAAAGCATGATGAGGACACAAAAAAAACCTGTGCTCTCCTCATAATTCTTTTCAAAATCTCAAAAAAAAACGCATTCTGTCTTTTAGGAATGCGTTTTTTTATTAAACGAATATTTTCTATCGAAAAGAAAAAGCACAATAAGGCCTTCCTTCCTCCCCTTCCAACTTGCTAATTTGTTCCACACTCTCACCAAGACACACTCCTAACAACGCAGCATCCATTTCGCAAAGCTCCGGGTGTTCGCGGATGATTGCCGCATAAGGACAATGCCCAAAAATGATTTGCGGTCCGCTGGCGTGCGCTTCCCAGCGAGATTCGTAGCCGAGTTTATTAAGATGCTTAACTGTTTTGGTTAATCGGATCATGGGGGAAGACGCGCCTGTGCCCGAACTTGCGAGGCGTTGACCAAGCTTTTTCAGCAATCCGGCCTTTTGGCGCGTGTTAACGGAACCAAGCATCTCTTCAAGCAAATGATGAGATAAGGTGGGCAAGCCATCCCCAAGGATGTTCCGACTAATGCCATAAATTTTGATCGGACGCCCTCCCTTCCTCCCCGCAGAGCGTTTCCCGACAACTTCTATTTGTCCATTTTTGTTTAAAAGAGAAAGATGATGACGTGCATTAGCTTGCGTCATCCTTAGATCCCGCGCGATTTCCATTGCAGAAACAGCGCGGTGTTTTTTGATATAGTTGAAAATATTTTGGCGGGCAGTAGGCATATTTTTTCTCACGATTAGAACTGCATTGCACTCGACAGAGTGCGTTGCAGTTCGACTTTAAGAAGCAGACTCGATGTGCAACGCATCTAAAAGCGGATGCAATGTACATCTACATTTCTCTTGTCACACACACCATATGATTATACTCACTTTTTATGTTTTGCAAATATATATTCACATAACTATGTTGACTTGTGAGAAAGGCACTACTATAATCGCTTTCGTGTAAATAAGGCCTATCCCTTTAAGGGGATAAGGTATAAAAGGAGAGTACTTAATGGAAAATCAAGGACTAAACTCCCCGGGTTATGAGATCCCTGAAGAAGTACAGGGCTCAGTTGCGATCACATCCATTGACCGCATTTATAACTGGGGACGCCGCTCGTCTGTGTGGCCGATGATGTTTGGTTTGGCATGTTGCGCGATCGAAATGATCGCCACCGCTGCCGGACGCTACGACTTCTCCCGCTTTGGGATGGAAGTTATGCGCCCCAGCCCCCGCCAAGCTGACTTAATGCTCGTTTCGGGCACTGTCACAAAAAAAATGGCGCCCACTATTGTGCGTCTTTATAACCAAATGCCCGAACCAAAATATGTTGTAGCAATGGGTGCCTGCGCTTCTGGCGGCGGCCCTTTCAAAGAAGGCTATAACGTGGTTTCCGGTGTGGATAAACTCATCCCTGTAGATGTTTATATCCCCGGCTGCCCGCCCACCCCGCAAGCATTGATCAATGGCCTGATCAAATTACAAGAAAAGATTGATGGACAATCCATTAAATCCGTTCGTTGGTATCAAAAAGGCGATTTGGCCGCAATCCCCATGCCCATTCTTGGCCCCGATTTGATCTATCAAGAACAAATTCCTGCTATCAAAGAAGCGAGCAAGGAGGCATAAGATGACAACATTAGATTTCTCCACCCGCTTTCCAGAAGGCGTTGTTGCTGACGAACGTGAAGGCTACGAAGGCTATATAATTGCCGCTGACAAACTCGTTGAATTTGCCACCACTTTGCGTGACGAATATGGCTACGACTATCTTTCCTCCGTCACCGGCGTAGACTATATCGCCGAAGAGACCTTCGAAGTGGTCTACCACGCTTATAAAACCATCGGCGGTGCCGAGTTGGTTTTCAAAGTGCAGGTTGCCCGCGATAAAGCTGAAGTTCCTTCACTTACAGATGTATACCCCGGCGCAGATTTCCAAGAACGTGAGGCCTGGGATCTTCTCGGTATCAAATTTACCGGTCACCCCGACTTGCGCCGCATCTTACTCTGGGAAGGTTTTAACGGACACCCTCTTCGCAAAGATTGGCAAGAAGCCTACTACGAAGCGGATATTAAACCCTTCAAATCTCGTTGGCCCAAACCGGAATATGCCCGCGCAGAAGCCCGCAATCCTTACGGCGCAAATGTCAAATATCCTGAAAAATTTGACCCCGAGAAATGGGTTCCTGAAGGCGAAGACGCCCTCTACGGCTCACTCGCCAAATACGAAACCACTGATGACGATGGCCTTAAAACCGACCATCTCACCGTAAATCTTGGCCCTCAACACCCCTCCACACACGGCGTATTCCGTATCGCAGCCAAATTAGACGGCGAGACCATCTTAAATCTCAAACCCGTCATGGGCTACCTGCACCGCAACCACGAAAAGATCGGCGAACGCAACACCTATCTCCAAAATATGCCCTTCACCGACCGCCTCGATTACCTCTCATCCATGAGCAACAACTTCGGTTACGCCCTCGCAGTCGAAAAACTGATCGGCATCGAAGTCCCCGAACGCGCAGAATATATCCGCGTCATCATGGCAGAGCTTACCCGTATCCAAAATCACCTTTTCGCCATCGGCATGTTCCTCAACGACATCGGCGCATTCTTCACCCCTTCACTTTATGCAATTGAAGAACGAGAATTAGTGCTGGATATCTTCGAGATGGTCTCCGGCTCACGTATGATGTGTAACTACTTCAGATTTGGCGGACTCGCCCGTGACCTTCCGGCTGGCTCATTGCAAAAAATCAAAGACCTCGTCTTCGACAGATTACCGCGAAAAACCGACGAAATGGACAGATTCCTGAGCGAAAACGAAATTCTCCGCTCACGCTGTGTTGGCCAAGGCCTCCTTTCTGCAGAAGATGCCATTAAATACTCCGCAGCAGGCCCTGTACTCCGCGCATCCGGCGTCCCCTACGATATTCGCCGCGCCGCACCTTATAGCATCTACGACCGCTTCGATTTCAACGTAGCCCTCCGCTACAACGGCGATATCTACGACCGCTACATCATCCGCTTGGACGAAATCCGCGAATCGATCAAAATCCTCCAACAAGCTGTAGAGCAAATCCCTGAAGGCGAAATCCAAACGGGCAAACCACGCTACCAGATGAAAGTTCCTGCTGGCGAATCCTACGGCCGCGTAGAAGGCCCCAAAGGTGAGCTTGGTTTCTACCTTGTTTCTGACGGTAAAGGCAACCCCTATCGTTACCACGTTCGCGCCCCTTCCTTTATAAACCTGACAGCCTTCGGACCGATGTGCAAAGGGCTAAAAATTGCCGATGTAGTGGCAGTGCTTGGTTCCATTGATATCGTACTCGGCGAAACAGACCGATAGGAGAATAAAATGTACGGAAAAGGATTAATCAAAGGTCTCGGCGTTACCTTAAAACGCTTTGTTGATACCTATCTGGACGATATTAAATGGATGGGCAAACGTTATTACACCGCAGAAGGTCTCGCTCACCGTTCCAGTAAAGACGCAAAAGGCGTCTTCACAGTTCAATACCCGGAAGAGAAATTGCCCGTCCCTGAAGAATTCCGCTATGTGCCCTTCCTCGTTTACGATGAGGGCGAAAAGGGCGAAATTTTGAACCGTTGTACCGCTTGTGGTATCTGCTCCAAAGTTTGTCCGCCACAGTGCATCTGGATTGAGCGCGCCACCGACCCCAAAACCGGTCGCCCCAAACAAGAGCCAACACAGTTCATCATCGACGTAGATATTTGTATGAACTGCGGCCTCTGTGCTGAGTTCTGCCCCTTCGACTCGATCAAGATGGATCACGATTACGAAATCGCGTCTTATGGGCGCACAATCCATCACTTGGACGATCTGATGAAACCCGCTTCTTATTACGATGAAATTCGCCCGATCAACAGTGCGAAAGAAGCAGCAGCTCGCAAAGCAGCAGCAGAAGCCAAAGCTGCAAAAGCTGCTGCAAGAGCAGCTAAAACAAAGGCAAAAAGCTAAACTCTTTGTTGAATAATAACAAAAAGAGACTGAAGGGTTGAAAAACTCATCAGTCTCTTTTTTTCTAACTTCTTGTTAAGACTTAATTGATAAAATAGTCTTTGCTTATATAAATCAAAAGAGAGTATACATAAAAACACTCTTATCCTAAAAGAAGGTAATTAATGACCCAAATCACAAAAGACGCTGTACTAGCCGCTCTCAGCAACGTAATGGATCCCGATCTACATCAAGACTTGGTCTCTTTGAATATGATCCGAGAACTGGTCATCGAAGAGGATACTGTTAGTTTCAGCATTTTCCTGACTACACCCGCCTGCCCGCTAAAAGGCAAGATCGAAGCCGATGCTCGCCAAGCTGTAGAAAAAGTTGAAGGTGTGAAAACCATCAATATCAATATGGATGCCGATGTCCCCAATGATGGACGCTTACGCGGCCTTGTTGAGGCACCTATTCGTAATGCAATTGCCGTTGGATCAGGCAAAGGCGGCGTTGGAAAATCCACGGTTTCTGTCAACATCGCTGTTGCTCTCGCAAAAAGCGGCGCGCGCGTTGGTTTGCTCGATGCCGACATTTACGGCCCAAACATCCCCACCATGATGGGAATCGAAAAACTCCCGCCTGCAACGAAAGAAAAACTAATGCCCGCTGAAGCACACGGCGTAAAAGTAATGTCGATGGGTTTCTTGGTCAAACCGGGACAACCGCTTATTTGGCGCGGCGCGATGCTTCATTCAGCAATCCGTCAGTTTTTAACCGATGTTGAATGGGGCGAATTAGATTATTTGATCATCGACCTCCCCCCGGGAACAGGCGATGCTCCTTTAACACTCGCCCAGTCCCTTCCGCTGAGTGGCGCGATTCTTGTTACTCTACCGCAAGCTGTTTCTTTGGAAGACGCAAGCCGAGGGTTAGGTATGTTCCGCACGCTTGAAGTCCCACTTTTGGGTGTCGTCGAAAATATGGTCGGTGACGTTTTTGGTCATGGCGGCGGTGAATCCCTCGCCAAATCTGCTGAAATCCCATTCTTGGGCTCTGTCCCCATGAACGGATTTGTCCGACTTGCTGGAGATCAAGGGAAACCCGCTGTTATTGCTCAGCCAGATTCTGATTCCGCAATCGCCTTGCAAGAAATCGCGGAAACTGTAGCGCAAGCGGTTAGTGTTGCTGCGCTGAATGATGATGAAAACCAACAAGAATTGAAGATCAGTATTACAGAATAATTTCTTTTCAATAGATAAAAATAGCCTTGTGATTTTTCACAAGGCTATTTTTATTTTTTTTTACAAGCGATTAGCTATAAAAAATATTTATCGTTGATCCGTAACCGCGCCGATATAGCTGTGGGCCATCGTGAACCGGACGTAGCCAGCGAAAAAGCCATTTTGCTTCGTTTGTACGCATATTAATACAGCCATGACTCATTGGTACGCCATAATTTTCATGCCAATATGTACCATGAAAAGCATGCCCGGCTTCTGTAAAGAAGCATGTCCAGGGAACGCCCGGGAGCACATAGGCATCGATATCAGAGACAAGACTACCCTCACCCATATGCTTGGACGGCATTTTCTCGCGAATATGAAATTGCCCTGTTGGGGTTTTGGTACCAATTCCATTTGGGTTGCCCCCATAGATCAAGCCGGATGAAATTACGGTTTCAAAAACAACCTTGTCGTATTCATAAGCATAAACTTTCTGCGTGGTCAAATCTACATCCACATGCTTGTCAAGAAAATCTACTTCTGGCGAGATGGGCGCAAGCGATTCGGGCGGAATCATTCGCAAATCAGAGGGTCTAACAAAATACGGCACTGAAACAAGCTCATCAAAAACCCGATACCAGAGTTCGCCATCAGGGCCTTTATCCATACCGTCCACCCAATGAACAGACCCGTAATAAAGGCGGTAAAGCGGCTCCCATCCATAAAATTTTGTGTGGCGCATAGCTCGCGTATAGGGAACAGTAATATCTGCCAGATAACGCTTACCTTCTTCAAAATAGCTTTGAGTAGGGTTATAAAGGAGCTCAACACGCTGCAAGCGGGCACGGTGTACAAACCCGCCCCAAACGCGATACCAAACAGGATTATAAGCAGGGGTTTCAGCTCTTACCTCTTCGTAAACAGTGAGCAAATCATCTCTATACCACTGCCCAACAATTCGGCTCTCGTCATTAGGCTGGCTATGTACACTAATCGCATCTGTAGCTACACGCACTAAGCTGCGATCATCAAAAAGATTAAGCCGCTCTTTGATTGGAGAAAAAGCCATCGTTCCAACGCCCAATGCGCTGAGTTTAAGAAAGTCTCGTCTTGAAATTCGTGTCATAGTATTTTCATTCTACCTTATTGGAGCAAAATCTACTTAATAATAAACTTAGAATACTGAAAATCTACCAGAGAGTATCTTCTATAAGACGAGCTTCTTTTCAAAAACCTTACAAAAAAGAGCCTTCACTGAAACTGTAGTGAAGGCTCTTTTTTTATTGATAATTTGAATAGAGTTTACTAAAGTGGCTCTACCCCTTTCATGATCTCTTCGATAGCCATAGTATGACTACAATATTCGCGCGTTTGATAAAAATCGCAAGTACAAGTTAGTTTTCCATCTGCAAAGGTAACTGTATGTTTATTGTTGGTCCCATCTACAGAGACAACAAGTGATTCTATATGAAAGCGTTCACGTTCTTGCTCAGCATAACGCTTTGCTTTTTGAATTTTCCCAATCATTCCAGAGTCCATTTTATTCTCCTTGGTAAATTAATACAAAAACGCACGCGGGCATCGCGTGCGTTCAATCAACTAAAAGGGAGTATGTCGTTTCTACTCGCATACTAAGAGTATATAGCGAAATCAGGCTCACGTCAACGGGTGTTTCGTCATCGTTATGAAATGACAATTATGTGCCCCAATCACGCAAATAAAGGAAATCATAACCTATTGTACGATTACTCACCTTTGCAATCGGTGGCATCATCCGCTTAAACTGATTTTGTCGCACACGTTTAATAACCGCCTGTACAAAAGCCTCATCAAAGCCGGCATCCACACACTCTTCTACCCGATAACGCTGGTCTACCAATAAATAAAAGAGCTTGTCCACTTCTGCATAGGTAAAGCCAAGTTCACTTTCGTCAGTCTGATCTGCCCAAAGGTCAGCAGAAGGCGCTTTATCAATGATTTCACTTGGCACGCCCAAAGCTCTCGAAAGCTGACGCACCTGCGTCTTATACAGATCACCGATCGGGTTTAAGGCAGAGGCAGAATCACCAAAAATTGTCGAATAGCCCAGCAAAACCTCAGTTTTGTTGCTCGTCCCTATCACCAAACCACCAAATGCTTCAGATTGATCATATAAAACGATCATACGACAACGCGCCATAATATTTCCCTTACGCGTTTTTGACATTTTGGGATCAAAGGCGATGAGCGGATCGGCCATTTCTGTGATAGGAATCGTTAGTGATTGGACACCAAATTTGTCGATGCAGAGCTGCGCATGATCGAGAGAATCCTGGCTGGAGGCTTTATACGGCATCCGAATAGCGAGAACGTTCTCCTTTCCAATTGCTTCCGTTGCCAAAGCAAGCGAGAGCGCTGAATCAATTCCCCCCGAAAGCCCGATCACCGCACGTGTGAAGCCAACACGGCTTAGTTCCGATTTGATAAAACCCGAAAGAATTTTCGTTGCCAGAGTAGTGTTTATGTCGAGGTTAGATATTGCCATAATTATCTTCCCGTATGCGCTTTACGGTCATTACTCCCAAGAATACGCCCTAGCTCGCGTTCTACCAGAGCAGTGCGTTCATCTCGCAAAAGGGGTAAGCGCGCCCGCGTACGATGAAGTTGATTTAAATCCAGATCGACAAAGGTCAGGGCTTCTTCTTGGTAAGGCGCTTTTGCTAATAACTCTCCATTGGGATCATAGACTGTTGAACCGCCCCAAAAATGTAGGCCATCTTCATAGCCAACGCGGTTTGAGTGCGCAACAAAACTGGTAAAAAGATTAGCATAAGCCTGATTAGTATGTTCTACCCAGCGAGCAGATTCAAGCCTGTTATCATCGTTTAGACCACGACCAGGAGACGCAGATGTGAGCAATAAAATATCTGCACCATCAAGCCAGAGCAAATAAGGGGGAGAAATATGCCAAAAGTCTTCGCAAATGAGCATCCCAACACGCCCAAAGCGGGTATCAAAGGCACGAATAGAATCTCCCCACGCAAAAAATCGACCTTCGTCGAAAAGACCGTAAGTTGGTAAATAAACTTTATGGTGAACGTGGAGAACTTTGCCCTCCGAGAGATAAGCATCGGCAATATAAAAACGATGACGCTCGTCTTCATTTACAAAGCCGACGACCATATCTATTTCGTTGCTGGCTTCGAGGAGGGGTCGAAAGATGGGGTCATCTGATGTAGGGCGATGAGCGACTGTAGGGGTGATATCCTGGAGGGTGTATCCGGTTAGAGAAAGCTCGGGGAAGAGTATCAAGTCTGAACCACGAGCGGTGGCTTTTCCTATCAGGTTAAGATGCTTTTCGAGATTCGCATCCACATCCCCTAATTTGGTATTAATCTGTGCGAGAGCTAATTTCATTTTTGTCATAATAATTATTCTCTAAAAAAAGAGCCGCCGAGCGTTGGCTGCGGCGGCGGTCGCATCCAGAAATGTTTTTGGATGCTTAGAGCGGAGAGAGAGGGATTCGAACCCTCGGTAGCCCAGAAGACTACAACGGTTTTCGAGACCGCCCCGTTCAACCACTCCGGCACCTCTCCAGTGAGCGGGCGTATTATATCTTAAATTTCGAAAACTGATGCTTTTTCTGGATATATTACTTCTTTGAAACCTTGCATTTCCAATTCTTTTTTCAAAGGCAAAGCTCCGCGTTCTTCACCGTGCACCAGAAAAACTTTTTTCACCTGTTTTTTGACCGCTGAAGCGTATTCGATCAGCATATCTCTTCCGGCATGAGCGGAAAGCCCACCAATAGTTGCTACTTCTGCTTGCCTGTAAAATTTCTCGCCAAATATCTTAATTTCTCTTTCTCGATCTGCAAGACGGCGACCAAGCGTGTGAGGGGCTTGCCAGCCGACAATAAGAATTGTATTACGAGGATTGCCGACATTATTACGCAGATGATGCAAAATGCGGCCTGCTTCGGCCATCCCCGAAGCAGAGATGATAATTGCAGAGCCTTGGTATTCATTAATTGCTTTTGATTCTGCTACAGAACGCGTATATGAAATTTCTTTGAAATCGAGAGCAGCGTGTCCGCGAGCGCGAATATCGGCGAGGGTTTCTACGTCCATACATTCAGGATGTTCATTAAAAATTTGAGAGGCATTAATTGCCAAGGGGCTATCTACGTAAACAGGAACAGAGGGGATTTCGCCTTTTTTAATCATTTGGTGCAGAAAAACGGCTAGTTCCTGAGTGCGCCCAACGGCAAAAGAAGGAATAATCACTTTTCCGCCACGCTCAATTGTTTTTTGCACAACAGCACGCAATTCTTCGTAGGCAAGGTATGGAGGGCGATGCCCTTTATCCCCATAAGTTGATTCCATAAGAAGATAATCTGCATTGATCGGCAGAACAGGGTCGCGGAGAATAGGTAAATCACGTCGGCCAATATCACCGGAAAACCAAATGCGGAAAGAACGCTCGTCTTCTTTAATGTCCAGCGCAATGCTTGCTGATCCAAGGATGTGGCCGGCATCCATAAAAGTAGCTCGCACGCCTTCAGCTATTTCTACAGGGGCATCATATTCAACAGAGTTAAAGTGCCCGGCAACCTTTTCGGCATCTTCTAGCGTGTAAAGCGGTTCCATAGGGGGCAATCCCTTTTTGGCACGCTTTTTGTTGACGTAGGCAATATCAGATTCCTGAATATGCCCCGAATCTCGTAACATTAATTTAACAAGATGTGTAGTAGCACGCGTAGCAGTAATTTCCCCTTCGTAACCTTGTTTTACAAGGTTGGGTAAATTTCCGCTATGGTCAATATGAGCGTGAGAGAGAAGCACTGCGTCAATCTTAGAAGGATCAAAAGGGAAATGTCGATTACGTTCGTAAGTTTCGTTACGTTTTCCCTGAAAAAGACCGCATTCGAGCAGAATACGTGAGCCATTAATTTCAAGCAAATGCATCGAGCCGGTTACTGTGCGGGCTGCGCCATAAAATTTAATTTTCATCCTAACCTCCTAAATCTTCTTTTTGACATCGAGGGTTATTTAGAGTCTTTCGCGAGTTTCTCTCTATCTGATTTTTTCAAGCCTTTGACGACCAAATCATAAGAATCTTCTATCATATCCAATATCTCATTTTCGGGAATGCTGCTGTCCAGCGTGACCGTATTCCAGTGTTTTTTGCTCATATGATAGCCCGCTTTAACAGCAGGATATTTGGCGCGTAAAGCAAGCGCAAGATCGGGGTCACATTTTAGCGTCAGGTCAAGAGGGTCTTTTTCCCAAGCGATCAAGGCGAACATCTTTCCCATAACCTTGTAGACTAATACCTCAGGACCAAAAGGCGTCTCTTCTGTTGTTCTTTTTCTATCAAGTAAAGTTTTACGAAGACTTTCAAGTTTCATAAGTATTTATCCTGCTGCGCTTAGAATTTCTTCCCCGTATTTTTCTAATCGCCATGGGGATTTTTCTAGAATTATGGACAGTTCTTCTAAATTATTTGGATTTTGTTTAGCAACAGCTTCCATCAGAAAGCGTGGCAAGATGACATCGGATTCAACGTTCATTTTCTTTGCTTTTTCTTTTCGCCAATTTCGAAGCTTATCAAAGCGGAACATAAAGGCATCGCTCGGACGAGAGGATGGCGTACGTTTAACAACATCTGCGTGACGACCACGCTCTACTGCCGCGAGAAAGGCTTTCCCGAAACGACCAATTTGGCGTGGAGAAAAGCCCTCTATTTCCATATCACGCTGGGTGCGCGGCTGAACTTCTGCCAATTGGATGAGGGATTTGTTGCCAATAATTTTGAAAGGAGGGCGGTTTAGTTTAGCGGCGAGCTTTTCTCTTGCCAGGCAAACTTCATTTAGAACGGTAGCCTGCCGAGGGTCAAGTTTGGCTCGTCCACCGACTCTTTCCCAAATTGGAAGTGGCTTACGGTTATTAGTCCCTGCCATAGTCGAGGCAATTCCAAAATCTTCTTTTGCTAAATCCCATTTTTTAGTTTTTTCAAGTTCTCCTTTGAATATTCCCCGCAACTCGATCAAATAATGTGTGTCAAGTCGGGCGTAGCTCAGCATATCATTGGTCAGAGGGCGTTTCCCCCAATCTGCTTTTTGAAATTTCTTATTTACTTTTACGTTAAATTTTTGCTCGAGCAAATTACCCAGGCCGACTTTTTTATACCCAAGGATACGCGCAGCGATCATTGTGTCGAAGATATTGACGAAACGAAAGCCGAAATCACGTTTTAGGCAGATAAGATCATATTCTGCCGCGTGGAATATTTTTTCGATTTCGGGGTTTTCAAAAAGAGGTGAAAGAGCATCTATATTGGGTAAGGCAAGTGGGTCAAGAAGATAATCTTGTGAGGGGGTCGAAAACTGGATCAAACAAACTTGCTCTTTATAAGCGTGCAAGCTATTTGATTCTGTATCTATGGCTATAATGGCTTCGCTGGATAGATCTTTCAGAAGGATGTTCAGCGTACTTGGCGTGTCTACGTAAATTGGCTGCGCTAATGTTTTTTGTGTCATAGTTTGATTATACACCCTGAGACAAAAGACCCGACAAAATGGTGATTGCCATATAAAAGATATGTATTTATACTAACGGATAAATCATATAGACATTAGAATGTCTTTGCGAACCCCGATGTTCTTCGGGGTGAAGCAATCTCCTTCTCAATTATGAGACTGCTTCGCCGCAAATACATGCTCCTCGCAGAGTCATGTCTTTGTGTAGCTTTTCTTTGGTTTGTCTATAAACCGTCTTGTTAAACATAATAAAGGATTTGAAATGAAAAAAACAACACTCCCTCTTTTGCTCGTACTGCTTCTTACAAGTTTAGCATGCAGCCTCTTCACTGGCCCCGTCGCTTCAAATGATAGCCCTGCAGAAAATGCACCTGCGGCAAATAATAATACTTTATTTCAGGATGATTTCTCTAACCCCAACAGCGGCTGGGATCGCGCGGACTGGGATGAGGGCTTAACCGACTACGGTGATGGCGTATACAAAATGTACGTAAAAACGTCTTCTTTTGATATTTGGGCAAATCCCGGAAAAAGCTTTGATGGCGATGTACGTGTAGAAGCGGATGCGACCAAAGTTGGTGGAGAAGACGATAATGATTACGGTGTAATTTGTCGATACTCTGGCTCTCCAGAGAGTCCTAATTACTATTTCGGGATTATCAGCAGCGATGGCTATGCTGTTGTTGGAAAAGTAGCTGCAGGAAGCACAGAATATATCTCTAATGAAAATATGGTGCCATCTGATGCTATTAAACAAGGTGCCGCAACAAACCGCATACGATTAGATTGCATTGGCAGCAATCTAACATTATTCGTAAACGGGCAACAGGTTGAAACAGCCACAGATTCATCCTTCACTAGTGGCGATGTAGGTCTTCTTGCAGGCACCTTCGAGGTCTCCAGCACAGAAATACACTTCGACAATTTTCTCGTTAGCAAACCATAGTATCTGACTTTTCTAATCAAAAAGAGATGAGCTTTCAAAAGAAGCTCATCTCTTTTTTTGTTTTTTCAAGAGAAAATCAATTAATTCGCGTTTTTTGCCGCAGCACGAGATGTGAAAAAGTTTTGAAGCGCTGCCCAAACCAGCAAAGCTAAATTTAGAAACATCAGGACTAATTCTCCGCGTGAGGGAAAATAGCCTGCGTTGCGGATGGTCAACGCGTAAGCGATCAAAAAGGCGCCAACAGCTAAAACCGGCACCCAATGTCGCGTTGGGGTTAACGAGGCCGTCAAAAAAGCGGGACCTTTAACCAGACGCTTACTCGTACTATGCTTTTCCCACCCTAAAGCAACGACATCTTTTTCATCACTGCCTAGCTCTTTAAGTATTTCGTTTACTCTTGGAACTAATATCTGCATCAAATAATCCGCTATATATTCAATAGCCTGAATAGATTTGAGCATTTCCCACAGCAAGACATGAAAAACAAGCGGAAAAAGTAACAAAACAACATAACTTTCCTGCGCCGAAATATAAGGAGCCAAGCCCAAGCCAGCACCAAAAGCAACGATGCTCAAATTTAGATATTGTCTCTCAGAATCCATAAGTTGCAAAATTTCACTACGTAAAGCAGAAAATTCCGTTTTGTGCAAATCTAACTCTGCCATTAATGCTTCTTTATCGATTGTTTTTTTCTTTACCATATCGCTCCTTTAAAAGACAAATGTGTTCGGGGCTTCTTCAAACTAAAAATCAGGGTTGATAGACCACAAAATCATCAAAGATCACATTCAACTCACCTTCTTCAAAGGTTCCCACCAACAATCCCACATCTCCCTCTGCAAAATCAAAATCTTCAACCAAAGCAATCGGAACATCGTTCACATAAAAACGCAAGGAAGTTCCCTGACAATCTGCACGCAAGTGATTGATCGCAATCCCGGTTTTAATGCTCTCCGAATATTGCATAGCCTCTTGTTCGAGTAAAATTTGCTCGCCTTCTTTTACTTTTCCTACTGCGTAATAGCCATCGCTGCTGATGACAAAGAAATAATAATTCAGATCATCTCTATGACGGCAGATTATGCCAATTCGATTAGATTCAGGGCCAGAAAAGCGTAAACTATCCACTTCAATGTGAACGTCTTTAAAATGATTATCTGATGTTGCCCAATAATTTAATCCAGGGTCCCGAATATAAAAACGGAAGCCCTCAGCATCATATCCCATTGCTCCTTTATCGTTCACGAGCGTCGTCCACCTATTTGCCCCTGTTGAAAAATCATCATCCAAAAGGATGTCACCGGATACCGGCACAGGCTCTGGTTGACAGGCAAAAAGAGCAAAAGAAAGAAAAAAGATCAAAAGAGAAAGTTTAAATTTCATTAATAATTACTCCTGAAAATATATTTCTAACAGCCGCAGAGCTTGCTCTTTCACAGAACCTTCCTGAGATAAATCACGAGCACGCACAAGAGCCTGATATGCTAAAACCTGGTGACTATGTTTCAAATAATAACTCCCCAAATGGAGATGCGCCGATGCCGACTCCGGGTCTAATTCGAGAGCATGCAAAAGCACCTTTTCTGCATCTTCATCCTGCCCCAATTCAAAATAAGCCCACCCTAGCATGTCTGCATAAACTGCGTTTTCGGGGCTAAGTTGACTTGCTTTTTGAGCAGCGGGCAGGCCAATATTGTCTATCTGGACAGTGTACTGCACAGAGAAAAGAGAAAGCAAATACCAATAGTGTGGGTTATTCGGCTCTAAAGAAGCGGCTTTTTCGTAAGCGGCCAAAGCTGGCGGTAAATCACCAGAAAGCGCGTAAATTTCACCTAAGGCAGACTGCCAATGCGCCATCTCCGGCTCTAATTTAGCAACCACTTGCATATCTTCTAGTGCTTTTTCAAAATCGCCTTGTCGTCGCCAATAAAGGCTGCGTAAAGAACGAGCTAAAATCGAATTTGGATCGAGATCGAGGGCTTTGTTTAAATCCGGGAGTGGATTCTCGCCGATATGCTGTTTTGCCTCGCCCAAGAATGCCCACGCAGATGCGCTCTTTGGGTGGGCTTGCGTAGCGTTGGTGAAAATCTCGGCAGCAAATTGCCACTCACCGACTAAGGCAAGTCCGCGCCCAAGCAGAATCTGCTTTTCGGCGGGGTCGCTCTCTAACGATGCCAAATTCAGAGATGTGCGCAATGTCTCCACAACGGGGGCAAATTCCTCGTCCAGGCGCGAGGCGAGGAGCAATTCATCCAATGCTTCTTCTGGAGAATCGAACATCAACAATAATCCCAAACGGTAATGGAGGTAAGGCGAATCGTCCCAGACTTGCCGATCAGTAAACCAATGTTCAATAGCATCTTTTTCGGCAATTTTATCCCCTGTTTCGCGGTAATAAATCGCTAAACGATTGTAAAAAATGGCATAGTTGGGGTAATGCTGGAGACCCTCTTTCCAAATAGCAAAAGCATCTTCGTGATGATTTGTGTCCCAGAGTTGTACGCCCAGCAAATCCCACCCAGAGGCAGAGAGAGCGTTCTCACGCTTTGCAATTTCCAAGGCTATGATCGCTGCTTCTTTTTCCTCCAGCCTGGTTCTCATTAAGCCGACACTCTCCCACAGATCATCGCGCCAAAAGAGACGATCTGCGGCGAGTTCGTATTCTTCTGCGGCACCTTTATAATTTCCAGCACTCATTGCATTTTGCGCATTTCTTTCATTCTGAAAACCCAAAAGAATACGCGGCGCAATGATGAGTGTAAGTAGTATAATTACTATTGAAATTCGTTTAAGCATGCAATGCCTTTGCTCTTTTGCTAATTGTTGCTTTTTTTGCCCTTGCTATCGTATTATTATATTGCAAATTCCTTTCTTCATCCCGATTTACAGTATAATCTCTCTACAGCCTTATGAATGAACTTTTCTTAGAACTCACATCTATACTCACTGAAGCACCCGGAAGCTTAATTTACCATCTGGTGCTGGCATTTTCGATTGGGGGCTCTTTGCAGGCTGCCTTCAGTCATTGGAAATTCAGCCGTTTTCCACAAGTTCGACGTACTATTGTAGGACTTAGCGTTCTCTTGTTGGGGCAAGTGATTCTTTTTGCTGTTAGTGCATTGTCTTGGCGAGCGGTAATTGACCCTGTGATGTTTCTCCCGCCACTTGATCGTGCTATCAGCTTGTTCAGCCTGATCTGGATTGCGTGGCTTTGGCTTTTCCCTGAACCAAATCGCCCTGCAGATGCCGGTAACGCCCTTCTAAGCATTCTTGTTCTTACCGGTTTATTGTTAAGCTATGCGGATTGGGCAGAGGTTTCTGCTGCGCAAAGATATAATATCGTACTCCAAGATACACTCTGGCAATCCTTCTCCTTAGGCTTAATTCTTATCGCTGCTTTGACTCTCTCTATCCGCAGACCTAATGGCTGGAGTCAAGGCTTGAGCTTTTTCGCCTTAGCCTTTTTAGGGCATATCCTGCATATTATTTTTGGACATGGTCAGGGAAATTTCCCCGGGACTGTACGCTTATTTTATATTGCAGCCTACCCCATACTTTTTACACTTTCACAACGTTTCCCCGCGTCAACACCTCTTTCTGCAGGTCGCCATACACCAACTATTGTACAGAAGAAAGACGGCCCTATCCGCGAAAGGCGACGCTATAGCACAGACCCAAAAACATTCCATGCTTTGCTTTCGCTGGCATCTGAAGTTGACGCAGACAAAACAAATCACGCCATTACACGGGCTATTGCACAGACCATGCTCGCTGATCTATGTTTTTTAATTTATCTTATAGAAGATTCGAAGCAAATGGTTATTGCTAGCGGATATGATCTGATCCGTGAGGAAAATCTTGAAGGCTCCAGCCTGAACAAAGAAGTTATCCCCATGCTGGCAAATGCACTTCAGCGAGGCAAATCTCTGCGCTTGCCCCAAAGCAGCACATCTCCTGACCTACAAGGATTGGGAGAATTACTCCATCTTGCCAATCCCGGACATCTACTAAGCGCACCGATTCTAGATGATAAAAAGACATCTATTGGCGGAATTTTGCTTCTCTCCCCTTACTCCAATCGATTGTGGAATCCTGATGACCAAACCTTCCTGGCAAGCATCTCTGCTTCGTTGCTCTCTATTATCCAACGCGGTAAAAAATTAGAAGAAATCAAACGCAGCAAAGAAAGAGTGGAAGAAGTTTCAGATGAGTATCGCTTGCAAATCGAAACGCTCCGTGACGACAAAAATAGATTAGCTGGTGAACTGGAAAAGATCGAAAAAGATGTTGCCGAAACAGAAGACCAAAGCGAAAATGTAGAAGCCTTACTCGCTCTTCAAGAAGATGCACAGAGAGAAATCACGAAGCTTCAAAGCGAAATCGATATTTTGAATGCTCGCCCTCCAATATCTGCGGCAACAAATGTCATCACGACAGAAAATATTGGCTCCGCTCACGCAGAAGGTGAACTAAGAACCGCACTCACAGAACTCGCTCGTTTGCAAAATCAACACGCTCAAGCAAATTTGAAAATCCTGGAACTAGAGAGTGGCCCATCCAAAGAAGACCCCGGTGAACAAGCAGCTGTTATCGCCTCTATTTCACAAGAACTACGACAACCGATGTCATCTATTGTTGGTTATACAGATCTTCTTTTGGGTGAATCTGTCGGCATTTTGGGTGCGTTACAACGAAAATTTGTAGAACGCATAAAAGCCTCTATTGAACGCGTTGGAAATCTTGTTGACGACATTATTCAAGTTTCTACGCTCGAAGTTGGGCTAACTGAGCTAAAAACCGAAGCTGTCGATTTGAACGCGATCGTTGACAATGCAATGTCTTATACAAGCAGTCAGGCACGAGAGAAAAACATCTCTATTCATCTTGAGTTGCCCAAAAAGCTCCCCCCCATCCATGCAGATAACGATGCGCTCCAGCAAATTTCAATCCACTTATTGCAAAATGCAGGTGCTGCATCACCAGTAGATGGCACAGTCACATTGCGCGTCAAAAATCACAAAGAAAAAGGGCAAGAATTCATCTTGCTCCAAGTAGCTGATACAGGCGGCGGAATCCCCGCTGAAGACCTGCAACGCGTCTTTACACGCCTTTACCGTGCCGAAAACGTGCTTATTCAGGGCGTTGGTGATACCGGCGTAGGCCTCTCTATTGCCAAAACGCTTACAGAAGCCCAAAACGGACGAATTTGGGTCGACTCCGAAGAAAATATCGGCGCTACATTTAGCGTCTTATTGCCTGTTTCGCGTTCTAACGCAAACGAAGACTAAAGGGGAAATATGCAAGCCTGGCGGCAACTCGGTGGCAGCATTTTAGCAGGAGCAATATCCTTTTTGCTAATTTTGGGCGGTCTCTCGACAACTTTGGCGGAAAAAAGCATAGATGAATCGCCCTCTACTTTAACGGAGACAAGCATCCCCACGAACGTTTCGGTGGATATAAAAACCGCGATGCTCCCGCCCCTTGGCTTGCTTCCAACTGCAACCAGCATCTCATCCCCATCTCCTACCGCTACAATTCCCGCCCCCATCATCTGCCCGGCTCCCAAGGGATGGCAGCCTTATATCGTGCAAGTTGGCGAAACTCTGGCTTCTTTGGCTACGCGCTACGGGGCAACAACAAATATGTTGCAAGCCGCAAATTGCCTTGTCGGGACAGATTTATTACCAGATACACAAATTTATGTTCCCACTGTGCCAACCCTAACGCCAATCCCCTGTGGCGCACCCTCGGGATGGATTTCCTACACCGTAAAAACAGGGGATAATTTATACAGAATTGGTCTTGCTTATCGTGTAAGTGTGTCGCAATTGCAAAACGCAAATTGTTTGGGTTACTCAACACAGATCACGGTTGGGCAAAAATTACGTGTCCCTAACGTACCAACCAGCACCCCGGCAATCACAAATACCCTAACGCCTACCCAGACTACAACACCTATAGCTTCGGAAACCTATACTGCTACAGCAACATCCATCTTCACAGAAACGCCTACAGAAACCGCCACCGCCACAGCGACCCTAGCTGAACCAACGCTAACACCCACGGCCACGAATACAGAAAACCCTACTCTTACACCAACTAATACGCCCGAATCCTAAGGCATGTTTTTTCGTTTTCGCTACTTTTTCTGGGGAATTCTTCTTTCTATTCTTTTGGCTGGATGCCAAAGCGCTACAAAGCAACCTGAAAATCACCCTGTTAAATCTCTTCCCTATCTTCTCGTTACACCTGATCTCTCGGGGACAGCAACACCAACACCTTTTCAGCCAAATTACAATATACTCCCTACGAGAACAGCCGCATCACCGCCTCCAACTGCTACCCTAGATGAAAAAGTAACAGCTACAGCAACACTTACTCCATGGGCAACAAATACGCAGGCGCAGCCTTCGACAAATACGCCGGGCGTATATATCACGGCAACGCCCAATTTCTACGGCGATGAATGGGAAGATTACCCCGCACCATCTATTTATCCTCTTTCAACAACAATCCCATTTCCTGTAGGGATGCTCCCCCAACCAGAAGATCAGATCAACATTCTTTTACTCGGTTCAGATATTCGCCCGGATACAACTGATTTTCGTACGGACACAATTATTCTACTGACCATTGATAAGAATTCCGGCAAAGCAAATCTAACATCTTTCCCACGTGATCTCTATGTTTATATTCCCGGCTGGACGATGCAACGCGTCAACACTGCGATGGCACATGGCGGATATGACTCATTAGGAATGACGATGGCCTATAATTTCGGCGTTTATCCTGAGTATTTCGTGATGGTCAATTTCTCCAATTTTGTAGAGATTATCAATAGCCTGGGCGGGATAGATGTGGAAGTAGCCGAAGATTTCTCCGATCAACGTACGGGATTTGATTGGTATCAGGTTGAAAAAGGGACTGTTCAAATGGATGGGGAGACAGCATTATGGTATATCCGCTCACGCTATACAAGTAGCGACATAGACCGTCTCCGTCGTGCGCAGGAGGTCATTCAGGCAATAGGATATAGATTGCTCAGTTTTGATGTACTGAAGCGCGCACCAGAGCTATACAGGATTTATAAAGATAGTGTTACCACGAATATTGAGCTTGGCGACATAAGCTCCCTCCTCCCCGCTGCAAAAATATTGGTTAATACAAAGGATATTAATCGCTATGCAATTGGTTACGGCCCCGTTTATGATTGGACAGAGCCATATACCGGAGCGATGCTCCTTTTACCAAATAGATATGAAATTATGCCGATCATGCGCGAGGCGTTGAATGTGCGTTAGATCGCTACTCTAGCAATCCGTAAAGTAAAATTCCAGCCGCAACAGCGAGATTGAGCGATGTGCCCCGTCCACGCATGGGGAGGGAAATCAGCGCATCGCAAGCGGAGATTTGTTCGGGGGAGAGTCCTTTTTGTTCGTTACCGAGAAGTAAAA
Source organism: Chloroflexota bacterium (assembly GCA_024224815.1). Lineage (GTDB taxonomy): Bacteria > Chloroflexota > Anaerolineae > Anaerolineales > Villigracilaceae > Desulfolinea. The sequence goes on along the minus strand of JAAENC010000350.1, from coordinate 9,922 downwards.
GCCAAGATTCATTTTTTAAACTGAGAGATGCTAAATCGGATGTGCCGCGTGCCGAGGTGCCGATCAGCTTGAGCATATTTTTTTGCACCCATTCGAGAAAGTCTTCAAAGGAAGTACGAACGACTGGTTTCCAGAAAAGTGAGCCCATACTGGCACGCACTACTTTGGGATGGTAAAGATCAACACCGCCATCAAGGAGAATTAGCCCGTCAGCGCCAACGGCATCGAGGGTGCGAAGAATCGTACCAAGGTTGCCGGGGTCTTGCGAAGAAATGATTGCTACGCCATGCTTCATGTCTTTCAGATCATCAAGAGCAAGGTCGCGCTGATGTATGGAGGCGAGAATCCCTTGGGGGTTTTCTTTCCCTGCCAGAGAGCGGAATATAGCGGTAGATGTAGGTTGACAGGCAATCCCCTTTTTAGCGGAAGCAGATATAAGGTCACGGGCGTATTCGCTGGTTAGCAAATCGGGGGCGTAGAGGAGCGTATCGACATCCCAATCTGCTTCTATTGCTGCGCCAACATGATGAATTCCCTCCACAAGAAAGAGTCCTTTTTCTGTGCGATTTTTGCGCTGGTTTAAAGAACGAATTCTTTTTACAGTAGGGTTACTGGAACTGGTGATGGTTTCTTTTTCTATCATATAGAGAATTGTACAGTAGTTTGGAGTAAAATAGCGAGGTCTATTCACTTTTATTGGAGGTTTTGATGTACAAAAAACGTTGGTCATTTTTGGTTTTGGTTTTTGTTTTCGCGTTGACCACAGCCTGTGGCGGCGGCGCACCTGCGCCTGCTCCCGTTGAAGAAGCACCGGTTGTTGAAGAAGCTCCCCCACCTGCAGAAGAAGAGGTGGAAGCTCCTGCTCAGGAAGAAGCGCCCGCAGCACCGGCCGAGACAGAAACTGAGTTCCCGCTCCCTGATGATGTTGATTCAAGCACAGTAATGGATCTGGGCAATGGCGCGATCAACTTCCAGACTGAGTTGAGCATCCCCGATGTGGTCACTTTTTACCGTTTTGCTTTCCCTGATTATACAGAACGCGAAATCCTGACTGTTGTGACAGATGCTTCTTTAAACCTTGTCTTTGACGGGCACGAAAGCGGAATGGCTATTGTCATTCAGGGCTTCCCAATGGGCGACGCGGGTAATAACGTCAGCATCCGTCTGGAAGCTATAGACTAAGCTATTTCTTGCTTTCTTAATGCGTATTGCGTAATATTTGCGCAATACGCATTATTATTTAACTAAACTTTTTGACGAAAATAGAAGTCCTTTCAGAAGCAGAAAATTTATTTTTAGCGGCTAAAAACATGAACGTTCTAAACAAACTCCCTGTATGGCTACCCGCAATCATTTTGATGATTGTCATTTTCGCCTTTTCGTCTATCTCATCAGATAGCATGCCTTCTTTTGATTGGGCAGATTTCATTGTCAAAAAAGGCGGGCATGCGCTGGGATATGGCTTACTTGCACTCGCTTATCTCTACGCGCTCAAGTTATCCCCCACAAAGTTAAAAGTCGCTTGGATTTTGGCTTTGCTCTATGCAATTTCTGATGAGCTCCACCAAACCTTCGTCCCAGGAAGGCAAGGCAGCTTAATAGATGTAATTATAGATAGCACAGGTGCGGCAATTGCTTTAAAGATTTTAGACATTAGACTTAAGCTTTCAGAAAAAGCAAAAATAGGCAACTGACATTCAGCAAGGGAGTGCGTCGCACCTAAACAATAGGCACTCTGCTGATCAAATAGCAAAAAGTCCATCTCTAGGCATTTTTCTCGTCAACTTAGGTGCGACGCACTCTACAGAGCCTCTTTATGTCTGAAATCTAAGGTCTAAAGTCTTTCTTACTCAAACTCTAAATCGAAATCTTCACCCTCTGCAAACTCCCCCATTCTTTCGACTCTAATCTCAGAAAAAAGCCCGTCTTGTTGCACATCTACACGGTAGCGTTTAACCAACTCTAGCAAAGCAAGAAAAGTAACAGCTATTTCAATGCGGCTCTTTGCGCTTGCAACAATCTCCTGAAAAGTGGTGCGTTCTTCAGCGCTAAGGAATTTAGTAATATGAAGCACTTTTTCGCGAATTGTCACTTTTGGCGCGCGAATTACTGTTCCAAGCTCGGCTTTTTCAGCTTCACGCGCAAAGATATATTGGGCCGACTTAATCAGATCGTCCAGCGTAACATCCCCCATTTCAAAGCGACTCTCAACCTTGGGCGGCGCAGCCATCCGCAGGTAAGTGCGCAAGTTTTGCCCATCGCGCTCCTTAAGCCACCCTGCAATCTCTTTAAACTTTTTATAGAATCGCAATTGGCGCGCCAAAGCCTCGCCCGGGTCTTCCTCACCCACTTCTCGCACGGGCGGGCGCGGCAATAAAGCCTCCGATTTTATCTGGATCAGCTTCGCCGCGATCACCAAAAAGGCCGAAATTTCTTCTGCATCCATATCTTTCAAAGCACGAATTCGCTCAAGATACTGGTCTGTCACCAAAGCCAAAGAAACACTCGTAATATCGAGTTCTGCGCTTTCGATCAGATTAAGCAAAAGATCAAGCGGCCCCTCAAAAACAGGGGTGCTAACGGTATATTTTTTGGCTTGGTTCTCAACAATACTGATGCTCATAAGGCGAAATTATAACAGACTACGGTATAATCTCCGACATGACAAAATTGACCCATATAGACGATTCCGGCAAAGCCCACATGGTAGATGTCGGCGCAAAAAATGACACAGAACGCGCAGCTATAGCCCGTGGCGAAATCAAAATGAAAAAAGAAACCTTTGACTTGATCGCCGCCGGAAATATGAAAAAAGGGGATGTTTTAACCGTAGCGCAAATAGCAGGAATTAACGGAGCCAAACGTACATCCGACTTGATTCCGCTATGTCACCCTCTACTACTCACCCACATCTCCGTGCAACTCGACCTCGACGAATCGCTGCCCGGTGTACAAATTACCGCATCCGCACGCCTACGCGGCAAAACCGGCGTAGAAATGGAAGCCCTAACTGCCGTTTCTGTTGCCGCACTCACCATCTACGATATGGCAAAAGCCGCTGAAAAAACGATGGTCATTCAAAATATCCGTCTTGTAGAAAAGCGTGGTGGGAAAAGCGGAGATATTATCAATCAATAAAAACATGTCATCGCGAGTCGATGCTTTTCGACGAAGCGATCTCCCTCATTCCCAAGGAGATTGCTTCGCTCCGCTCGCAATGACCAATTACAGGTAGAAATATGCACAAAATCAAAATCCTTCTCTTTGCCACAATGCGCACTCGCGCAAAACGCTCATCTCTTGAGCTGGAAATCAAAAAAGATAGCACAGTTGCAGAGCTAAAAGAAATACTCGTTGCCGAAATCCCCGCCCTCGAAGCCTCTCTGCACCATACCCTCGTCTCCATTGACAGAGAATTTGCCTTTGATGAAGATATAATCCCTGAGAACGCAGAAATTGCTTTATTTCCACCGGTAAGTGGGGGATAATTTTTTAAAAAACCATAAGGAAAACACTCAATGAAAAATAACAAGACTCTTTCTCTCCCTGTAAGCATTTTATATGTCTTCTTTGCTCTTTTTATAGGCTTCATTTTAGGAGCAGCTGTAGCATTTATTTCTGATTTCTTTTATTTTGCGTTTTTATTTCCTATTCTCATAGGAGCTACTGCAGCATGGATTCTTGGAGATGTTATCAAAACACGTAAAATACGCTCGAAACCTTTAATTATCTTCCTGAGTATATTGATGGGGTTGATCATCTATGGAACTTATCATGTTGTTAGTTATACAAACTTCCGTACGCAAGCAAAAAGCAGCTTTGTAGCCCGAGCTGAAGAAGAAGGCACGCTTACAAACCAAGAGATATTTGACCTTTCCAAAGAAATTGTTGACTTTTCTCTAATACAAGAAACCGGAGAAAGCGGTTTTTTAGGATATATACTTTTCAAAGCAAAAGTCGGAGTTTCAATTGGCAAGGTGTTCAGAAGCAGCAAACTTAATCTAGGATCATTTTTTACTTGGATATATTGGCTAATCGAATTCCTTTTAATTACCGGTATCGTTTTGGCATCAACAACGAAAGACACTAATTCTGAACTTTTTTGCGAAACCTGCCAGGATTGGATCACTCTCAAAGAACACCTTGGTGGCATTGACGAAGAAAGTAAATTTCAAGACTTGCAAGACTTTATCCAGCAAAAGAAATTCAACGAAGCGGGACAATTATTAAAACAAGCGGTAGGAGTTCCTAGTATTGAAGTTTATGCAAAAAGCTGTGGGTGCGATACTGTAGACATAAAACTTTCGCAAACTTCTTTCGACATCAACAATGACGTTGCTTGGCGAGACATTTTAAACACTACTATTTCCCTAGCACAACTAAATGAGTTTAAACAAAACATATCCGCATGAACCCCTCCCTTTTCCCAACCATCGTTTCCATCACCGAAGACGAGATTGACCTAAACATCCTTCTCGATAAAATCACACTCACATCCACTGGTGCGGCGGCGATATTTACGGGCATGGTGCGCGGAGAAACATCTCGTACCGGACAGGCACAGGGTATAAATTACGCCCCTCACGAAACCACCTATCTCGAATACGAAGCCTATAAACCAATGGCAGAAGAGAAAATGTTGCAAGTTGCCAAAGAAATCAGAGAAAAATGGGGAGTAGTAGAAGGAATCGCCATCGTTCAACGAATCGGAAAACTTTATCCACGCACACCAACGGTATTAATTGCCTGCACCGCATCTCATCGTGATACCGGCGTTTTTGACGCTGCACGCTACGGTATTGACCGCCTAAAAGAGATCGTCCCTGTTTGGAAAAAAGAGATCATGCCCGATGGTGAAGAATGGGTTGAGGGAGAATATATCCCAAAAGAAGGGGAATAAACGAATCATAAAAAATCAAGAAAAGAACAACTAAAAGAATTTAATAACTCCCGTGACGAAGCTTCTTCGCGGGGGTTGTTTTTTCTAAGAAGAAAAATTTAAAAAATCAAAAAACATAAAAGAGGCAGCATGGAAAAAATCGTTATTACCGGTATGGGAACCGTAAATCCGCTAGGGTTAAATGTGACAGACACATGGCAAAATATCATCAACGGCGTTTCGGGCGTTGCCCCAATCACCCGCTTCAACACATCTGAGTGGCAAGCACAAATCGCATGTGAAGTAAAGAATTTTGACCCAACAAAATACATGCCCACAAAAGAAGCCCGCCGCCGTGACCGATTTGAGCATTTTGGCGTAGTAGCCGCCCAAGAAGCTCTCAAAAATTCTGGTTTGGAAGTTACGCCCGAAAACGCAGGTAGAATCGGTGTTCTTGTTTCCTCAGCAATGGGCGGGCTAGAATCCTTACAAGAAGCGATTTATACTCTCAAAGATCATGGCGCACGCCGCGTTAGCCCCTTTCTAATCCCCATGTTAATGCCAAATGGTGCAGCGGGATTGATCGGCATAGACAATGGCATTAAAGGCCCGGCCATGTCTGTTGCTTCGGCCTGCGCCTCTGGGATTGATGGAATCGGTCTCGCGTGGATGATGTTGCGTACCGGAATGATCGATGCTGCTCTAACAGGAGCATCCGAATCGACCCTGACCGAAACTGGAATCGGCGCATTTGACAGAATCCGTGCCCTATCACGTAGGAACGATAACTACGACATGACTCCGGCGCCTTTTGACAAAAACAGAGACGGTTTAGTAATGGGAGAAGGTGCGGGCATTTTGATGCTAGAGACCGAAAGCCACGCAAAAGCGCGCGGGGCTAATATTTTGGCAGAATTAGCGGGATACGCTGCTACAGCGGACGCGTACCACGTCACCGCCCCATCGTCGGATGGTGCTGGGGGCGCCTCAGCAATTTCAAACGCGCTCGTTTCCGCGGCAGTTAATCCAGATGATGTAGATTATATTAGCGCACACGGTACAGCTACGCCATTAAATGATGTTACCGAAACCAGAGCCATCAAACGCGCTTTTGGCGAGCAGGCTTATCAAGTTCCTATTTCTTCCACAAAATCCATGACGGGGCATATGATGGGCGCCACCGGCGCGCTGGAGACGATTTTTTGCGTAAAAGCAATTCAGGAGCATGTCGTTCCGCCGACGATTCACTACCAAACGCCCGACCCTGAATGTGATTTGGATTATGTCCCAAATCAGGCACGTGAGCAAAAGGTAGAGGTCGCAATTAGCAATGCTTTTGGCTTTGGCGGACATAACGCAGTTTTGGTTGTAAAAAAATACAACTAGGATTGCTGTTATTTTCTTAGCATCTGAAAACGATTACTTCTACAGAAGTGGGTTGTCAAATAGCAGAAGAGTAGTACAATAATAAGTGTCGCAACGTCATATTTATTGCACGAAAAGCTGAAATCAAACCACTATCAGAGAGGTATTATGAAAAACATAAGAAAAATCACACTACTCATTACTCTTATTTTGGCAATTCTATTGCTCTCTTCTTGCGTGGGTGATCCTAAGGCCGAATATGCTAAAAAGGAGCTTGGGAGTCTTTCCGGCAGACTCTTTTTTGATGAAAATTCTAACAAAGAATGTGATTGCGAATGTGGTGTCGACAATATAGATATTCGCTTATATCAGGATAATTGCACAGGCACATTTAGCCGGTCCATAAAGTCTGACGAAGATGGATATTATAAATTTGTGGACGTAGCCCCTGGGCAATATTGTATCTACCCCGACATATCTTTTTCTTGTGAGGGCTTTATGTCGACAAATGGGATCAACAGAGTTGTGAAACTAAAAGCTGGCGAAGATATAGAAGTTGAGTGGTTTTCATATGAAATATATTTTGAATTAGAAAGCAAGTAATTGATAACTTACTCAGAAAGACAGAAAACGTCGACAAAAGTCGACGTTTTTTGTTAGTGCGCGAAACAAGAATAAATCTATTTCAGAAATATGGGCTCGTTAGAAAATTATTTTCGTAATAGTTTGCAACTATGGGGTATCATATGCGAAGCAATCTTCCTTTTTATTAGTAGGTATAAACTATGACCACTTTTTTACTTATCAGACATGGAGAAAATGAATACGTTGCCAAAGGGCGCTTAGCCGGCCGTCTGCCTGCTGTTCATCTTAACGAGAATGGCAAAAAACAAGCTCAAAATCTTGCTAAAATCTTAGCGAAAGCACCTATCAAGGCAATTTATTCCAGTCCACTGGAACGCTGCCTGGAAACAGCTCAACCTTTGGCTGATGCTCTAAAGCTTGATATTATCCCCCGCGAGGGTCTTCTTGAAATTGACTTTGGTCATTGGCAAGACAAAACCTTAAAATCTCTACGCCGCCGAAAGTTGTGGGAAATCGTTCAGAAGTACCCATCTCGAATGGAATTTCCCGAGGGCGAAACTTTTGTCAATGCCCAAACACGAGCGACACAAGAGATAGAAGCACTGAGCAAGCTACACACTCAAAAAGAGATGATTGCTTGCTTCGCGCATAGTGATATTATTCGGTTGATCCTTGCTCATTATATTGGCACCCCACTTGATCTATTTCAGCGCATCATGGTTTCGCCAGCTTCTATATCAACTATCCGCCTTGGAGAAATGGGCGTGCAAATTTTCAATATTAACCAAAGTATTTCCTTCAATTTTCCAGCACACAAATAAAAGAACGTCTCTCTTACAAAAAATTCTATTTAGTAGTTTTTATTATTTCAGGAGCCCAAGACATGCCTCGTTTCGACATCGAACTTTCCCCCGTAGATCACATTACCGCTGATGCAATTGGCCCTAAAGGGAAGCGCGTTTTTTATATTCAGGGGACACAAGAGCATCAGATCGTCACTTTAATTGCAGAGAAATTTCAAATTCAAGCTCTCTCTATTGCCATTGAGCAATTTTTGGGTGAGATCGCCACTCGATTCCCGGAGCTATCTGAATTATCCGGTGAATATCAAAAAGATATTATGCAAATTATTCCTCCGGTCGATCCACTTTGTAGGCTAGCCGACATCGGAATAGGCTACGATATTGAAAATGACAGAGCGGTATTAATCATTCATGAGTTATTACCTGAAAATTTAGAAACGCTTGATGATGACCCTGCCGAAGAACCCGGAACCGTCCGTTTTTCATGTACGCGTGCTCAATTAGAAGCACTGGGGCTTTGGGGGAAAGAAGTTGCAGAACGCGGCAGGCCAATCTGTACACAATGCGGCCAACCTGAAGAGCCAGAAGGTCATTTTTGCGTAAAGAAAAATGGCGGGCATAAACATAACTAAGAGCATTTTCAAAAAAACGCTTAGCTTCTAATCCCCATGAGTATCCTTCAATTTGACAAAACTCTTGAGCACCTTAAATCTGGTGAAATAAAAGTCGAAGGTGAGTTCATCCATGGCTCTAATCACACTTTTCTTGTCAAGGCTTACCCCAAAGAAGACACACCTTTTTTAGCGGTCTATAAACCTGTAAAAGGCGAACGCAGCTTGTGGGATTTCCCCGAAAACACCTTGGCTCACCGTGAAGTTGCCGCTTTTTTAGTCTCTGAAGCTCTTGGATGGCATTTACTTCCTCCCACAGTTTTCAGAGATGAAGCCCCCTTTGGGCCAGGTTCTGTTCAGCTTTTTGTTGAGCACGACCCCAATCTCCATTATTTCAATTTTGGTGATGCTGAAATTCAACAACTGCGTCCCGTGGTACTCTTTGATTTGCTGATTAATAACGCCGACCGCAAGGGTGGACATATCATTTTTGATGAAAAGAAACATATGTGGCTGATAGATCATGGCGTATGCTTTAATGTAGAAGATAAACTAAGGACCGTTATCTGGGATTTTGCAGGAGAAACAATCCCTGTTGGGCTTCACGAAGACTTGAAAAAGCTCTTTTCCAAACTCAAAGCATCATCTGACCTTCTCAAAAAGTTAGAAGATTTTCTTTCTCGAGAAGAAATTGCAGCCTTGAACGACAGAGCAAAAGCGCTGATAGCCCGCAAAGAATTTCCCTTTCTCCCAAAAGATCGCAGAGCCTTTCCTTACCCTCTAATTTGACCTGAGACCAACGACATCACCTATGACGCCCCCGCCACTCTCTTGGCACCATCTATCTAATTCTGTATCCTTTCACAATGAATCTCACCCTTGAGGGGCAACAGAAAGAGAGCATCTCCAAAGAGTATCCCCCTGAATAATGAATTTCAATCTTTTATGGTATCTTTCCAAAAATCTCGATCATATAGACAATCAATCATATCTATGATGTCGAGCGATTTCTATCTTTTATACACAGTCTAGATACTTAAAAACACACTCTAAGCGTAACAATCTCACAAGGACTAATCTGTAGCTCCAACTCACACCCATCGGCCTGGATTTCCGCTTCATCACTTTCCATCAAATCACAAGTCCACGCCTTTCTAACCGGGCGATCAAAATGCAATTTCACAGAACCGCCCTTATTATGCTGCTCAACCAATCTCAGAATCACACCTTTTCCATCTTCAGCATCTTTCATTGCTTCTAAGACAATATTTTCTGCTGAGCAGGAGAGAAAAGAATATTTCTCATTTGTTTTTTTTGCGGCATTTATTTGGACATATTGTGAATGATTAAGATCCATTGCCGCCTGGATTGTGCCAGCTTCTTCCCAGGAGCCTAAGTGTGGATAAAGAGCGTAGGTAAAATGATGCTGTCCAATGTCCGCAAATTCATCCGGGTAGACAGAGCCTTTGAGCAAACTTAGCCGGATCGTTTTGCCATTGGCCTCATGCCCATATTTGCTATCATTCAGCAGAGAGACACTGACCTGCCCCCAATAGTTGTACCAGTTATTATGTTACACCAGCAGGCTGCAATTGTGAAGTAAGTGGGAGAAAAGTTGCTGGGGTTGGGGGTTTGTAGCCCAATGCACTGTGTGGTCTGACCTGATTGTAATGCCACCT